>NZ_JCANWW010000007.1:0-309954 GCF_059553395.1 Williamsia sp. z34
GCATCCACTGTGCAATATCTGAAACAACACACAAACAAACAAATGATCAGCACTAATCATTGACTTGATTTGTGACGATGGTTGTTTCACATTGTTACGGCGGCTATAGCGGTAGGGAAACGCCCGGTCCCATTCCGAACCCGGAAGCTAAGCCTACCAGCGCCGATGGTACTGCACCCTAATCAGTGTGGGAGAGTAGGACACCGCCGAACACAATTTGCGAATACCCTGTATCCGATTCCAGCAATGGACTCGAATACAGGGTATTTTGCTATGTCCAGACTATTTCTGAGGTCCTCGACGTTATCTGGGCGCAGCCAGGGCGTCTGGTGCGTAGTATCCGACGATATGAGCACCCCTGAGCCTCGGCTGCTGGTGACCACGTCGCGCATGCCGTTCGCGGTCGATGAAATCCGCAAGCTGGGGGCGGCGGGCAGGGACGTCACCGCTGCCGACACCTTCAGGGCGTCGCCCGGCAGTCATTCGCGGGGTGCAGCGCGGCACGTCCAGGTGCCGGCGCCAGTGCAGGAAACCGCTGCGTTCATCGACGCGGTCGATGCTCTGATCGACAAGCACGAGATCAATTGGCTTCTGCCGATGTTCGAGGAAGTGTTCTACCTCGCCGCGCATCGTGACCGTTTTGAAGGCCGCGCCGAACTGTTCTTCCCGTTGTTCGAGACGTTGGCGAAGGTCCACGACAAGGTGAGCTTCAGTGGGATCTGTGAATCGTTGGGCCTACCGGTGGCGACGTCGATTGTCGCGACGTCGAACAGTGAACTCGTCGAGGCGGTGACGCACTGGGACCACTGGTTCGCTCGGGCGGCCTTCGGACGAGGTGGACTTGATGTCATCACCAACTCCGGCCAGCTGGCCGGGGAAGGATCACTCGAGGACATCACGCCCACCCCCGAGGACCCGTGGCTGGTGCAGGAGTTCCTACGCGGCGTCGACCGGTGCAGCTGGAGCGTGGTTCATCACGGCGAAGTGGTCTTGCACTCCTGCTACGAGCACGCACTCACCATCGACGGTCGCGGTGGCATCGTCTATGAATCGGTGGACTCTCCGGAGTCGCTGAACGCCGCGCAAACCATTGCGCGCGAACTGGATTGGCACGGTCAGATCAGTTTCGACTACCTGATGACAGACGACGGCGTGCACCACATGGTCGAGTGCAATCCGCGCCCGACGGCGGGTTGTACAGTCGCAACGCCGGAGGAGTTCGATGCGGCATTGTTCGGCCCCAGGCCCGACTCCCCGGTCGTGGTCCCGGCCGGACGCAAGCGGGCGATCAAAGCTGCCGCGTTGCGCGATGCGCTGAAACATCCGACCCGTGCGCGTACCGATTTCGCCGCTGTCCGGGGCGCGGGTGATGTCTACGAACAGCCGCACGATCGACTACCGCTGTTGTATTCGGCGTTGTCGTTGCAGCATGTCCTGAAGTACCGCAAGACGTTGGGACTCAGCCGGAACAAAAAGGAAGAACTGATGGCAGCGCAGTTCTTTGACGTCATGTGGAACGGTTCCGCGATCAACTGATCGAGCGCATCGGACCGTAGTGGAAACGCTGCGGGTCCGGCTCACGAGATCAGATCGGCAACCGGCGCGCTGACCGGCGGGCGACCGCCGTCCCCTCTGCCCACAGCGTTATAGTTGCGTCATGCAACACGACAGAAGTGGGGCAGTCGCGCAGGTACACGAAGAACTCGTGTACCTGGTCCGTGAGGTGATGACGGGCGAACGCCCGGCCGAGGGATCGGCCACCTTTGCTCAGCACTCGGTTCTGTCGTACATCGCGCGTCACCCCGGTTGCCGGGCCACCGAGATCTCGGACGCGTTTGAGGTGCACCGCTCGACGGTGTCACGCCAACTTCGGCAATGCGTCGACGCCGGCTGGATCCTGGTGGCACCGGGTCCGGTGCGGCAGGGACACCCGCTCACCTTGACCGACCTGGGCAGCGACGTTCTCGCGGTCACCGACCGCGAGCGACTCACGCAAGTGCAGGACCGCGTCCGGGACTGGTCGACAAGTGACGTCGATGAGTTCGCAACCATGCTTCACCACTTCCGTTCCAAGACCACGCCCGTCCGCACGGGTACCGAGACACCCCGGAGATGACCACAGTGCGTGAGTACACGGCTACAGCAAAGTTCACCATCGCCGACAACGACGCCCTGGTGCGAACCGTCTACCGGCACGCCGAACAGACACCGGACCTGGTGCTGTTCTCCCGTCCGGACGGTGACACCTGGCGCGATGTCACCGCCACCGATTTCGCCGAACTGGTGACCGGCGTCGCCAAGGGACTCATCGCGCGCGGCGTGCAGCCGGGGGACCGGGTGGCATTGCTGTCGGCCACCCGCTTCGAGTGGTCCCTCTTCGACTTCGCCATCTGGGCGGCCGGGGCGGTGTCGGTCCCGATCTACGACTCCTCCTCGTTGGATCAGATCCGGTGGATCGTCGAGGACTCCGGTGCGGTGCTGGCGATCGGGGAATCTGCCGTACACACAGCGGCGTTCGCGACCGTCGGCGTCGACGCCCTGGCCATCGATGAGGGTGCGGTCGACGCACTGGTCGCCGCCGGCCGCGAGCAGAGTGAGAGCAGCGTCCAGGAGCGCATCGCACAGATCCGCGCCGACGACCTCGCGTCCCTGGTGTACACCTCCGGGACCACCGGTCGACCGAAAGGCTGTCGACTCACGCACCGGAACTTCTTGTCCGAGGTCCGTGGCATCCTCACTGCCACCATCGGTACGGTCGCCATCCCCGGCAATCGCATGCTGACGTTCCTGCCGCTGGCGCATGTCCTGGCCCGCGCGGTGTCGCTGGCGATGTTCGAGGCCGGCGGGACGCAGGCGCACTGGTCGGACTTCAGCACCATCGTCGGACAGTTCTCGCGGTTCAAGCCGCACGTCATCCTCGGCGTGCCGCGGGTATTCGAAAAGGTCCGTGACTCCGCCGCACAATCCGCAGCCAAGGGTGGTGCGGCCAAGAAGGCGATCTTCGATTTTGCCGAGAACACCGCGGTGCGCTACAGCGAGGCGCTCGATACGGGCAAGCCGTCGCTGCCGCTGCGGTTGCAGCACAAGGTGGCAGATCGACTCGTGTACTCGAAGCTGAAGTCGGCACTCGGCGGTGAATGCTGGTTGGCCATCTCAGGTGGCGGTGCGCTGATGCCGCGGCTGGGTCATTTCTTCCGCGGTGTGGGTGTGCCGATCTACGAGGGCTACGGCCTGACCGAGTCGACTGCTGCGCACTGCGTGAATGTGCCAGGGGCACAACGGATCGGCAGTGTCGGGCAACCGATGGGCGGCAACAGCGTGCGCATCGCCGAGGACGGCGAGATCGAGCTGGCCGGCGGCGTCATCTTCGACGGCTACTGGCACAACGACCAAGCCACCGCCGACGCCTTCGACGACGGCTGGTTCCGCACCGGTGACCTCGGTGCCCTCGACGACGACGGATTCCTGACCATCACCGGCCGCAAGAAGGACCTACTGGTCACCGCCGGCGGCAAGAACGTGTCTCCGGGCCCTCTCGAGGATCGGATGCGCTCGCATCCGCTGGTCTCGCAGGCCGTGGTGGTCGGCGACGGCCGACCGTTCATCGCTGCGTTGCTGACGGTGGACGCGGACGTGCTCGGGCACTGGGGTGCCGAGAACGGCAAGGCCGACGGAGCCACGGCCGCCGAACTCCGCGACGACCCGGAATTGATTGCGGCACTGCAACTTGCGGTCGACGACGCGAACTCGACCGTCTCCCATTCGGAGGCCGTCAAGAAGTTCACGATCCTCGTCCGGGACCTGACCGAAGAACATGGCGAGCTCACCGCCACGCTGAAGATCAAACGAAACGTGGTCTCCGAGCGGTTCTCCGCCGAGATCGACGCGCTGTATCACTGATTGGCGGCCGAGCGGGACAGTGGTGGCAAGGGGCCGATTGGCCGGATCACGTCAGGTCAGTGCGGATCTTTGTCGATTCTCGATCGTGCAAGGTCTGCCGCGCCTTGGCCCAGTAGTAACCACAGCCCGGTGATGTCGTCGATCAACTGCTCGCGGCTCACCTCTAGATCGCCGTTCACCCACGACAGGATGGTTTGAGCGGTACCGCCGATGACGAATGCCGGACCGGTCGCAGCCAAGGAGTCGCGTTCGAGTTCCACGTCGTGGACGTGTCGGGCGTGTTCGGTCAGCACCATGGTCAAGCCGGCGATGGCAGCGCTACGTTTGCCCTCCTTGTCCACCGTCGTCGGGACGCCGCCGAGGAGGACCAGCGCTTTTCGCCGGTCCGCTCCCAGTACGTCGACAACGGCTTCCACGGCGGCCCGGGCCTGGTCCTCGAGCGATGATCCCACTGTCGCGAGATAGCTGTTGATGGCGGCGGTGCCGACTTCGGCCGCCACGTCATCGATGGTTGCATCGGCCACCTGATCGAGGTCGGCGAAGCTCTCGTAGAAGTACCGCTTGTTCAATTGCGCATCGGCGCAGAGGCCGGCGACCGTCGTCGACCGCCAGCGGTTTTCCGCCATGGCGCTCAGGGCCACATCCAGGAGACGGGATCGTCGCTTCGCCACGCGCGCGGACGTGGTCGCACCCGCGTAACTGCGCTCGCCGACATTCGTCACGGGGTCAAGTCTTCCATCTCCACGATTCCGTACCCCTGACGGTCTTCAGATTGGTACCGTTCTGTGCCAGAAGACGAAGCCGGACGATTGCATGTCGACTGGAGGATCCTATGACCGAACGGACGCAGACGCCATGACGATGTCGCTGGTGCCGTCGAGAGCGACGATGACCGACACGTTCCAACAGGTCGCGGCGCGCGCGGCGTCCCTGTATCCGTCGTCGGTGCAGCCACTTGCCGTTCCGCCGGCGGGTTCCGGACTCCGGCCGGTGATGGGCAACTACGGATTGCCGGTGCTGGGTCACGTATTCGAGAGCGTCGCAGAGCCTTTGGGATTCGCGCGCCGACGCTATCGCGAATTCGGCCCGGTGTCCTGGACCGGTGCGCTCGGATTCAAGATGGCCACCGTGACGGGTCCAGATGCCTTGCAGGAAGTGTGGCTGGACAAGAAGAAGGTCTTCTCGAGCGAAATCGGTTGGCAGCCCATCATCGGTCCGTTCTTTCACCGGGGATTGATGCTTCTCGACTTCGACGAGCACCTCTATCACCGTCGAATCATGCAGCAGGCCTTCACTCGGCCGCGACTCGATGGGTATCTAGCGCTGAGCCGCCCGCTGGTCTCAGAGACGTTGTCCACCTGGACAGTCGGTGACAAGGTTCCGCTGTACGACCGAACGAAAGAGCTGTTGCTGGAGTTGGCGAGTGAGGTGTTCATCGGCGAATCACCCGATGGCGCAACGGCCCGGAAGCTCTCGCATGCCTTCGACGATGCCGTTGTGGGAGGGCAAGCCCTGATCCGACGTGACGGTGTGCCCGGACGGTGGGCCCGCGGTCTGCGCGGACGGCGATACCTGGAGAACTACTTCCGCACCGCGATACCAGGGCGACGCGACAGCGTCAGCGACGATCTGTTCACCGTGCTGTGCCAGTCGCAGACCGACGAGGGAAGTACCTTCAGCGACGAAGACATCACCAACCACATGATCTTCCTGCTGATGGCGGCCCACGACACCAGCACCATCGCGCTCTCGATGCTGATGTACCACCTCGGCAAAGACGAGCGGCTGCAACAACGGCTACGTGAGGAAGTGCAGTCGCTCCCGGATGATGCGTCGATGGACGACCTCAACTCCGCGTCACTGCTCGACGCGGCCTTCAAGGAGTCGCTGCGAATGTACGCGCCGGCCGGGACCCTGTTCCGGCAGGCCACCGCAGACACCAGCATTCTGGACTACTTCATTCCGGCCGGCACCGAGATCGCATTGAGCGTGCACACCTCGATGCGTCTGGATACCTGGTGGGATCGGCCAGATGAGTTCGATCCCAGCCGCTTTGACGATCCAGCCGTCCTCGAGCAGATGCATCGCTACGCCTGGTCACCCTTCGGTGCCGGGGCACACAAGTGCATCGGAATGTACTTCGCCGGTTCGACCGTCAAAGCCATCCTGCACCGTATGCTGCTGGACTTCGAATGGTCGGTGCCCGCGTCCTACACCCCGCTGATGACCTGGGGAACAGGCCCGACACCGGCCGACGGTTTGCCGGTGCGGCTTCGGCGGCGCCGAGTCGCGCACCCACCTGCCGTCTGATCGATCAGAGTCGAGCCTTGCTGGGCTGGCCCGTGTTACTGGGCTTCGTGCAGGTCAGCGAGGGTCACCCCTCGTTGTCGTAGGTGCGTTCTACGGTGTGCCTTGAGGTCATCACCGATGACCAACTGCGCTGGGGAGGGCACCATGGCACGACCAAGTTTCGGTAGGTTTGACGACTTTGATGACGATGATGACTACGGCGACAACCTCGGTACCGAGAGCGGCGTAGAAGCCGATTGGGTCGCACTTGGCAGCCGGCTGGGTGCACAACTCCGACCGTTGCGACGGGACGAGATCGTCGAGGTGGGGCGGACCGACCAACCCCCTGGCTACCAGATGCTGTTGAAGTTCACCGTGACCGGGTCGGGTCGTGTGAGATGCGCGATCGACGGGATGCCTCGTGCGAACTTCGCTGATGCTGACAGCTTTTCGGCGTTGCTGGCTCTGTGTGACGCTGTGGTCAGACTTGGCTGGCGACAGTTGCGCAGTGGTGCATACATCAACGAGGCCAGCAAACGCGATCTCGACAAGCTCTTGGAGGCTGTCGTACGGTTGCTGCGTGATGAGTTCGAGGTAGAGCATCCTCTCTTCGTCATCGTCGGCAACCCGACTGGATCTCGGCCCAAACCGCCGCAGCCCACTGCGTTATCGTCGCGGAGGATCGGGGATGCCGGGGAAGATTCACCAGACCTCGGGACTGTTCCACGTGACACGGCACATCTCCGCGAGATGGCTCACAAGATTCTGAAAGCCCGCTTCGGTGACCGGGTTCAGCTCGAACAGAACGTCATTGGATTCATCACCGATGTTGGCCTACATACGAATATCCTGGTCTCGCCGCAGGCGCTGCGTCTTGAGTTCTGCACGGTGTTGTCCCATCAGATCCCAGACATGGAACTACTCGGTGCGGTGATCGCCGAACACTCGTCGCGCTGGCCCGATGTTTCCATCGTCGTCACCAAAGGTCACGTGTTCGCGGTGCGCGCCATGGAGGCCGCGATCTTCTCTCAAGCCAACTTGCTGGCAGCTCTGGCGGCCTGGCAAGAGTTCTGCAGTGATGGCGCAATCGACATCATCGAGCAACTCCAACCCGAGCCGTGGGACGATTTCGAATGCTCGCTATTCGACGGGGTTCCGGAGCGGTTGATCGACATGGTCGACCGGTACTCCCGCGGGTATCGGTCGGGGCTGACGCCCGATGAGATCGCCCGTGGGTGCAGAGGCAACACCCCGATGCTGCGCCGGTACGCGCGTATCTGTACCGACCAGATCGAACGAATGAACCTAGTGGAATTTGCTTCTCGCTCACAAGGTGGAGGTCCAGAAGCTGTTGCGGGATTTCGACGCGAGCGTGAGGCCATCGAGCAGTTCCTGCCGGTACTGATCGCATCGATAAGCATTGCTGCAGAACTGAATTCGGTCAGGGAAGAGCCTCGGTGGAGCTGATGGGTCGGGTGGGTTCTGAGGGTGTTGGTTTCATGCAGGTGGTCACAGCCATTACGATCTGACACAAAAGTTGGGTGATGGTCGATAGGCGATTGGCGCGGAACTTGTTCGGTGGGCGCCGATTCGACGCGTGCAAGGGGGAACGTATCGATGACCGGCTTCAGGCGGGTGTGGTGGTCTTCATTACTGTGGGCAATCCCTGTGGCGTACCTGGTTTGCGCTGTCGGGTTCACCGGTGCGGTAGTGATCGGGATGATCGGGGACGGTTCCTCGGATTCGGCGTCGGACTATCTCGGTGCCGTCACCGTCAGCTTTTTCCTGTGGGGGACAATTATCTTCCTCAGTACCTGTTATGTCTCGGTTCCCGTGGTGGGTATCGCGATCGCGCTGCTTCGTCATCTGGTGGCTGCTCTCAGATCGTGGCGGCAATCCTAGGGCCAGACGGCCGCACCGCTGATGGTGCAGGTGTCAGTCGCAGACGGTTGCCAACGTCACGATGTGGCGCCATAATGGCGCCATGACGAGCGTGCAGATCAAGGATGTGCCGGAGGATGTTCATGCGATCCTGCGGCGACGTGCCGCTGCGGCTCATCAGTCGCTGCAGGAGTACTTGCTCAGGCACTTGATCGACGAAGCCTCTCGTCCGACTGTCCAAGAGGTCATGGAACGGGCCGGGCAACGTGCAGGTGGGTCGGCAAGTTTTGACGATTCGGTCGGGCTGTTGCAGTCCGAGCGTGGCGAGTAGTCGTGATCGTTGTCGACGCCAGTGTTCTGGTCACGGCGTTGGCGGACGACAACATTGACGGTCTACGGGCCCGGTCACGACTGGTGCAGGAGGTCCTGGCGGCGCCGCAGATCCTCGACCTGGAGGTGGTGTCGGTACTGCGTCGACTCACACAGGCGAAGAAAGTGAACCAACAACGTGCGGAAATGGCGCTCGCCGATCTGATCGATCTTCCGATCCGGCGCAGTGACCATATGCCGCTCCTGAGGCGTTGTTGGCAGCTTCGCGAGAATCTCACGACGTACGACGCTGCCTATGTTGCCTTGGCCGAGGCTCTGGACGTGATTCTGGTGACCGCCGACAGACGCCTCGCGGAGGCTCCGGGCATCCGCTGTGCTGTCGAGGTGCTCGGGACGGGGTAGCAGTTGCGGTCTATCCATCGAGTTGAGTGACAGGCCGCGTGGCTTTCAAACATTCTCCGACTCAGGGCAATCCGGCCCGGATGAACTCGGTGGAGTTCAGCCTCGACGAGCGCCTTCAGCGGGTGCATGTACCGCGAGTCGGTCGATCTGCTCGTGCTTCTTGATGAGGTCCAACCACACCGACCGATCGGACAGCGTCAGTGCGTTTGCCTGCTTCCAGGACCTCCACGGGTCACCAATGGTGTTGAGGTTGAACAAGACCGCGTCGGTGGGGCCGGTGGACAGGGCCTCAGTCAACTCGCCGGACAGGGGCGGCCAGTCATCGCCGGCGTCGTCATACAGCCGCTCAACGGTGCTCGACGATGGCCACTGCCGAAATATCTCGATGAGTGCGGCGTCGGGGAGTTCTGCAGTGACGGAGCGATCGACATCATCGAGCAACTCCACTCCGACGTGGAGAATGAGTTTGAATGCTCCTTGGTTCGTTGCTCCACCCCACGGCCGGATTTACATCACGGCCTCCTGCGTCGTACGTCAGGGTTCGTCGATTGTGCATGGGGTGCTGGAGAATACGGAGAAGTAGACGCTATCGGGCAGCTCTCTCGCTGAGATACCAATTCTGACGCCGCGGTCGTCTTTGTAGACTTTCTCCTCTGGGTACGACGACATTGGACCTCGCGGTTGAAGTCGATAGCCAGATTCGGCGAGAGCCTCGATACGATCGACGGCTTCCGCGATCTGCTCGGGGCGCGCCAGAAGCTCAGATGCCCGGACGCTCCAGGGAGGGCCCTCCCCGATAGCGTTCTTGTGGTAATTGCTGCACGGGGTCAGCGAGGCGTTCTGAGGTGCAATGGCGGTGGTGCCGGGGAAGATCAACCGAACGTTGTCGGTGACGATGGTGCGGGCCTCGGCTTCGGATGTAATTGACGCGTCGCTCTCTGCGTCATTCTCGTCGGCAGACGAGCAACCTGTCAGCAGGAGCACGGTGGCGACCAAGCATAGTCTGGCCGAGCTGTACTTCAGTCGGCGCAGCCTGCTCTCATCCGACAACGCGGAAGTCCCAGCTTTAAGTCGGCGGAATGCGCCGTAGCATCGTATCTTTCGGTCGGCTGGCGTGGTCATTCTGCGCGCCACCGGAGGCCGCAGATCAGCTCCTGCCGCAGCCGGGCAGGCGAGTGTCGGCTCAATACCATCGTTTCCTCAGATTGTTGCTCGACCTCACGGCCGGATTGACACCACGGTCCCTGCGTCGTACGTCACGGTTCGTCAATAGTGCAGGGGGTGCTGGAGAAGACGGAGAAGTAGACGCTGTCGGGGAGCTTTGTTGCCATGATGCCTATCGTGACGCCGCGCTTGTCTTCGTAGGCCTTCTCTTCTGGGAGTGTCGGCAGTGGACCATGCGGCCGAAGGCGATAGCCCGATTCAGCGAGAGCGTCAAGACGTCGGATCGCTTCTGAGACCTGGTCCGGTCCAGTCAGCGATTGAGATGCTTCGGCGGTCCACGGTGGACCCTCCCCGATGGCGTTCTTGTGGTAGTTGCCGCAGGGCGTCAATGTGGCATTCTGCGGCGTGATGGTCGCGATTGCCGGGAACATCAACCTAACGTTGTCGGTCACGATGGTGCGGGCCTCAGCTTCCGATTCGATTGCGGTCTTGTTGGCCTCGTTGCCATCGGATTGTGAACAGCCTGCAGATAGCGCGGCAGTGACAATCGCGAAAACTGTTATCGAAAGGCCGCTTCGCAGTTGCGAGGGGATGGTGTTACGTGACATCGATTGTCGGTCCCAACGCTGGATTGTCGGTCACGCGGGGGGGGGGGGGGCTGGCGAAGAGATAGTTCACGGACACGAGGTCCGCAACGTGCTCAACCGGCTGTCCATCGCGCGTTGTCCATTGCGCGTTGGACTTGGTCAAGCGCGCCGTCGAGGTTCGCTGCGTTGGCGACGGAAGTGGTGGCTGCTTTTCCTAACCCGCCGAGATCCCAGCCTCTCAGCTGACTGATGGTTGGTCCACTAGCGAGGGACCCGGTTGTTCAGTGCACCAGCGGATTTTGCATCGGTGGTGTTGGTGCATACGAGCCCTTGGCGATTTTCATCAAAATCGATACCGAACTCGGGAGGTGGCTGCGGGACAGCCCCGGGTGCGGCCGCCACAGTAGGTGGTGGTGGTGTCGGTTTTGGTGCCATAAGTGTGCCCCCCAAATCTCTGGCCGGCATCGCCGGCCACGTCACGTCGCGGTCCCCACCGCGCGTTCACTATATCTGGAAGTCCGGCACTCGATCGGATCCACGATTCGGTGGACGACTGGGCGTCGTCGCACCCAGAACTGTCGGTACTCGGCGCTATCTTGTCATCAGAGATCGGTTGAGGGGAGGCCACTGTGGATGAATCGGACAAGACATCGGACGTGCAGGAGTGGTTGGGCATGACGACGTGGATCGTCGAGTCGCTCGCCGACAAACCGGTCGGTTTCATCTTCGAGATGGGTCCGAGCGGCTACGTCTATCACGATGATGACGAGGACGAAGACGAGGACGACGTTGCATGTGTTCAGGTCCAGATGCTGGCCGGCGGCGTGATGATGCTTCGGCGTTCGCGGTCGGTGCTCGGCCACTTGTTGATCGCCGACTACTCGTCGGACAAGCTGCCCCTGAACCGTTGGCTCTTCAACGACAACTTCGATGACTGCACTGACGGCTACATCTTCATTCGTGACCCGGAACTCGTCGCCGACGCCTGCGTCACCTGGTTCCGCGACAATTGCGGAACGCGCTCACCCAACGACCTCGGCTGCGAATACCGCTACCCGGACGGGCTTTTGCCGCCGGCGGGGGACTAGCGCCGCGTTTTCGGAGACCGCAGGCGTTCTATCTGCATCGGATGGTTGTTTGAGATTGCTCGGCGTGCAAGGAGCGCTATGGAAATATTGATGCTCGCGCTGTGCAGGGCCACAGTCACATTGCCGCCGCGGCTGATTGCGCGGATGGCCGTCACCGTCAGCCCGTTGCTTCAGCCGTGGCGCGATCTTGTGCCTCGACCCGATGCGACGGACCAACAAGCATGGGAGTGCCTGTGGCGGGATGATGCATTAATCAAATCGGCGATGAAGATTCCGGGGAAGTGGACAGCCAACGCGACATCGGATCGGCTCGCCGACACGGTGGCACTGTATCTGGCGCGTCCAGACGTGCCGGCGGGGCGTATCTCGCTCCTCCGCACACGACTCGATTCGGACCAGCTACGTCGAATTGATCTGCTGCGTACGGTGACTCGCTCTGGAGGCAGCGATCTGGTCTGCCAAGAGATTGTGGCTGAGCCGCCCCCGGGATCGTCGCGAGGCGAACACGTCGGGAAGCGGGAACTGGGGCTGATCGAACGCTATCGACAGGCGGCGCGCGACGCGGACGAGGAGCGTAACAGCAAGGCCAACAACGTTGTCGAACGCATCCTCAGGAAGGATGGTTTGATCGCGCGAGCCGAGGAGGCCCGGCGATCGGATCGGGTCGATCAGTTGCTGACGCTGAAGGCTTGTCTGTTTGGGCGAGGCTCTGTCGCCGCACGCCCCGAGGATGCGGACTTCGGAACGGCGCAGTATTTGTTGACGCTCGGGCGCACCGCATCGGTGTATCACCACAGCGACCCAGAGTTGGGTCAAGTGCTTTCGGTACTACGTCCCATCCTGCGGGCATACATCAACCCGGGGTACACGCCACCGAGGAGCTGGGTGTCTGACCGGCTGCTGATCTTCGGGGAGGCAGGTACTGTGCCACTGGGGTATTCGATCGATGGAGAAGAGGGCAACTATCTCGTTTCGCGGTTCGGCTCTCAGGTGAGCAAGTATCAGGCTCTGGGCAAGATGGCCGGGGAGAATGCCGACGTGCCGCTGCGCGAGCTATGCGATCGTGTGGAGGCGGCGCAGTTGGCCCGTCACCGATGGATTGTTGAACAGCAACAAGGAGGAATCAGCAGCGAGTGAAACCAGTCAGCGAACTGAATCGGACATCGTTGCGATTGCCGATGCGATCGCAGTAGAAGCGCATCGAGGGCAAACGGACAAGCTCGGCAACGACTACATCGACCATCCACGGTCGGTGGCGCGCCGGGTTGACCCCGCGGATGCCACGGCGGTCGCGGCGGCGCTGCTGCACGACGCTGTCGAGGACTCCGAGTTCATCGCATCAGACCTCATGGCTCGCAGCATCCCTGTGGGCGTCGTTGCTGCGGTGCAGCTGCTGACCCGACAGGACGACGTTGCGGATGTGGACTACTGCGCAGCAATCGTCAAAGATCCTGTCGCATTGGCAGTGAAACTCGCAGACCTGTCCGACAATACCGACCCGGCCCGTTTGGGCCTGCTGGACAAGACTCTGCAGATCAACAAGGAGGTGTAACGCCGGGCGGAAACCGTCGAGTATTCCCTAAGCCTTCCACGGTCCTACGGTTGGAGGCCCGCCGTCGTCGTCGAAGCTCCCGACGATCTGATCCGATGTCCACTACCTCAACGGGTACAGTCGCGGAGGCATCTAGCTGCCCACGACTCGGTCAACCAGATCAAGATCGAGTCGATACGCTGCGCTCAAACATGATTCAATTTCGCGTTGCAGGTACGATTTCCGGGCCTGTAGGGACGATTTGATGCTGGCATCCGTCTCGTTCCTTTGAGCCACCGAGACTTTTTGGGCCTCCGTCACCCATTTTGCGATATTCGAAATATCAGTCTTGTTCAGCTTGGGTATAGGGACTGAAACGAGGAATGCTTTGCGGTGCACCGCATATGATCCACGGTACTTTTTACCGTTGACCGTAACGAAGAGGTCAACAACGGGATGAGAAAGTATTGCCTGAATTATCTGAATGGGATAGGGGCATTCTGGCTTCGGGCGGAGCAGATAGTACGGGCCTCCGTCGCCACCCCCCGGCACCACTAGACCATCTGTATCTAAGCCGTAGCGCGGCACAAGGGAAAGGACTCGAACAATCAGTTTCGGATCGTCCATTTGAGCTAGACTCTGGGATCGTCCGTACGCCCAGTATGCTTCGCCCGGATCGGGTGAAACACTTCGTGCGGCCAGCGTTTCGCGGTGTGCTTCGAAATATTCAAGAGCTAGCGGATACGACTCTCGCATAGTCGCTAAATCGTGTGGCGTAGCTTTACGTTTCCCGTTCTTGGCGAACTCAAATCGGTACGGGAATATTGCCCATTTGTCTGGTGATGGCTGGCCATCAAAGGAAGCGATGGTTTGGTCTTTAATCGCGGGTCGAAGGATGGAGCGCTCGATTTTTCGGGTAATCCCTTTGTTGTCAACGAATGTCGCCGTCAAATCCCCGTCGGCCATGGGTGTTGGTGATATGAAATATAGGTCATCGTTCGAAGTCTGGACCCCGACAAAGATGTGAACCCAATTCGGGTCGCCCAGCTTGGCGACTTCGTGTTTTGTCAATTGCTGAAAGAGTGTTGTCTGGTCTTCCGTAGCGATTGGCCAAACCGCGGAGGTGAGGTCACTGCGCGCAACCGTAATCTCGTTCTTCGCTCGAGAAGATCGCCAACTTGTAAGGTCGGACACCAGCTCGAAGAGGGCTGGTTCGGTTGTCTTCGGTCCAGCGACTACGAGTCCGCTGTATGTAGTTCGCCCGGGGAAGACTTGTTCCTCTCCGAAATGGACGAATCGCTCTATGCGCTCGCCGAGTTTACCCCGCACCCCAGCACCTGACATGTGGTTAGTGAAGCGATGTGGGACGATCATTGCTAGGCGGCCGGTAGCTGCGAGCAATTCGAGCGAGCGTTCTATGAAGACAAGCGACAAGTCGAAGTTATGTGCTGCGGGCGCACTATATTTTGAAGATGGGTGTTGGAGGTACGCGAGCTGGTCTGGCATAAAGCTGGATAGTGTCTGGATTCGGACATAAGGTGGGTTACCAATGATGGCCTCGAATCCGTTGCTTGGATATTTCGAACCAAATGACTCGGCGAGATTTGTTGGCATTACCGCAGATCTTCGGTGTGGAATCGACGCGGTGTTAGGCAAAAGCCGATCGAAGTCCTCCCTGACAACGCTGTTGCCAGCAACAATATTGTGTTCGAGATCTGGCAATAGGGCGGTCGCATGCTCTGCGTTTAGAAAATCATCACCGATTACCGCAAGGAGGAGACTTAGGCGTGTGACCTCGACCGCTGCTCCATCGATATCGACCCCAAACAAGTGATCTTTAACAATCTTGGCGCGTTCGTCGAGTTCGACTTTTTTGCCAGCCAATTCGGTGGCTGTAACGAGTTTACTGAACGCATCGAGGAGGAAGGCGCCTGAACCGACTGCTGGGTCCAGGATTCGAAGCGGGTGGACTATTCCATGCTCGATGAACGGCGAGAGCGCGCTCTGGTTTAGTTCGTCGATTACATATGCCGGCGTATGGACGACTCCACCTGCATGGACAATCTCCGGCTTCTTCTCCAGAGCCACGCACCTCTCGTCGTCGATGACGACGTGTTCGGCGAGGTATTGCTCATAGAGTCCAGCGAGGATCTCGGGCCGTAGTACCGCGAATGCGAACTGTGTCCGTGGCCAGTACATCTCCTCGATAATTTTGAGAAGGGTCGTACTATTGACGGTGATGCCATGTAACGCACGGAATATCCCAGCGTTGAATATGTTGTCAGATTCGCGAAAGTGTGTGATGACATCATTGGAATTTGCCGATTCTAGGAGCTTTTTGTAGCGGGAGATATTTCGGTCCTCGCAAACGCGAAGGAATAGCAACGCATTGAGCACCTTCTGGACTCGACGTCCAACCTCGGGCGCTTGTAGCTCCAGATTGAGAGCGGCTATGTCCTCTGCAAGAAGAAGGCGCCAGCGCCTGAACTCAGCTAGGAATGTCAGGTCGAAAGGTGATTCACCGCGAGGCGGGTCGCTGTAGTCGTAGATCTCGTTGAAACGTGAGGTGGACACCGTCTCATAGGAGAGCCGGTCCCAGAGTTCGTCGAACCGTCCGAGATAGTCCTCGAATGTAAACCTGCAACCTGGAATTAGTGCGATATCTGCCTTGTCTCCTGGCCGGGGATTGATCGTGGTGTCGTAGATCGCAGTTTCAGCGAAGTTCGTCAGGACCGCCGCGGGGAGAGAGAGCGACCACCCGTATGTGCGTGCCTGCATCGCGCCGTCGTTCGCTGCCTTCAGCCGAGCCGAGGGCCTTTTTGCTTCGACGGGCATCCGATCACTGCCGTCCACACGGAGCCGATAGTCAGGCCGTCCCCAAACAGCGTCGCTGTCTGAGGCTTGGCGTTCCATAACAACATCCATGAGCATCTGCGGCGCCCCGGCCTCGTTGCGAACATCCCAACCGAGTGCAATCAGAAAGTCATCGATGAAATTGACACGTGCCTCCGTCTCTGTGAACGGGGACTCGGCGGCGGACAGCGCGGCATGCTGTGGCCGATACCGCTCGACGAGAACCTTGATCGTATCGAAGGCTTCGGTCTTCGTGCGACGCTGGAAGGACACATCAGCACCATACTCGCGACGACCGACATCGCAGTTGACCGGCGGGTGAAGTCCGGACGTGTCGGGGTCTAGTGGACAATCTGAACCATGACGAGATTCGCGGCGAAGGCCGAACCGAGGGGAGCTAAGCTTCGCGGCGGCTACTACACTCCTGAACCGATCGCTCGCTTTGTTGCCGATTGGGTCTTACGTGCGGGTCCCGCGGTGCTTGAGCCGTCCTGTGGCGATGGTGCGATTCTTGCCCACCTGGCCCGGGGAAACGGAACGCAGCCCATGGGTGTCGAATTGTTTCCGGACGAGGCGGAGAAGTCGAGACGTATAGCGGGAGCTGAAGTGGTGCAGTGTGACTTCTTTGCCTGGTTCACACCCGAACACCACGGCAAGTTCGACGGGGTTGCCGGCAATCCTCCCTACATCCGTTTTGGATCGTGGGAGCATGAGGCCCGTGACCGCGCGCTTGAGCTGATGCGATCCGAAGGGCTCCGCCCGTCGAAGCTCACCAATGCGTGGGTGCCCTTCGTAATCGCCTCTATGTTGGCGGTGCGGGAGGGTGGACGTGTAGGTCTTGTATTGCCAGCCGAACTGTTGCAGGTTGGGTACGCCTCGCAACTGCGTTCCTACCTCGTTGACGAATGCAATCGGATTACCCTTGTATCGTTCAAGAAGCTTGTCTTCCCAGGCATCCTGCAGGAAGTCATATTGCTACTTGCAATCAAGGGTGCTGGACCGGCACGGATCAACACTATCGAGGTGCACGACGCGGAAGCGCTTGCGTCTGTCTCCCTTGATAGCACACCCACGCAGGCTCGTCTGCACGAGTCTGAGAAGTGGACAAAATATTACCTAGGTCCCGAAGCAATAGAGCTAGTCCGCCGCTTGCGGGGGGATGGGAAAATGGCGCCTTTAAGCCGTTACGCGGCGGCTAACGTCGGTGTAGTGACTGGCCGCAATTCTTTCTTTTGCCTCACTGAGTCCGAAGCTCATGATCGCGGACTGACCGACTGGACTATTCCACTTCTTGCTCGTAGCGTCCAGATGCAAGGTCTTTCCTTCACTCAAGAGGACCTCGACGCTCAAGCCGTCGCCGGAGCGCGGACGCATCTATTGGCAGTTAAACCGGAAGTCGATATAAAAGAGTTTCCTCAGCTTGCAGATTATGTGGGGATGGGTGAAGACGAAGAAGTGCATACGGGTTACAAGTGCAGAATCCGGAATCATTGGTGGGTGGTTCCCTCGGTGTCAGTTCCGGACGGATTTATGCTCAGGCAGGTCTCGAATCATTTGCGAATCTCCGCGAATGATGCTGGCGCTACGAGCACCGACACGGTCCATCGGGTGTTTACGAAGCCTGGGGTTGACATTCATCGCTTGTCGGCTGCGGCGTTCAACTCTGTAACCTTTGCTATGTCCGAGGTCATGGGGCGCAGTTACGGTGGCGGAATACTGGAGATGGAACCGTCGGAGTGCGCGGAGTTGCCTGTGCCTGACCCTTCGATTGTGCCTGAAGGTCTGAGTGAAAAAGTAGATGAGCTGGTTCGGGTGCAATGCTATGACGAGGCATTGGATCTCGTCGACCAGAACGTTCTCATTGACGGGGCTGGACTTGATGAACGCGACGTCGTCGCGATGCGACAGGTGTGGATACGAATGCGAGATCGAAGACTGGCGCGAGGCAAGCGAGTGTAGTCAGGAGTCAAGGGGACGAGACGTCAAACTCGACAGCGTAAGTGGCGCGTATTAAAGATCGGCCTGGCTACGGGCTGTCAGCTCTGGTCGCGCGAGGTTCCCCCAGATAGTGGACACCGAGATAGCGGGATCAGCGGTCCCGCTGGGAGGATGTTCACATGTCGCGGAAGCGTCGGTCGTTTACGACCGAGTACAAGGTCGATGCAGCGCATCGAGTGATCGATTCAGGTCGATCCATCGCCGAGGTCGCCCGCGACCTCGGCCTCAACGAAGGCTTGCTGGGCCGGTGTGCGGCCGATGAACGCGGCGTCCCGATGCTGCGGGTCAGAGTGGCCAGGAGCCGCTGACGGCCGCGGAGCGTGACGAGCTGGCGCGGTTGCGCCGGCAGGTCTCCCAGCAGGAGAAAGACATCGCGTTCTTGAAAAAAGCGTCGGCGTACTTCGCGGCGAACCATCAACGGTAGAGAAATATGCGTTGATGGCCGCGGAGTGCGCCACCACAGCAATCAGTCGCATGGCCACGCTGCTGGGCGTGTCGGTATCGGGCTACTACAAGCACCTCAAGTCCACGGTGGCAACAGATTTGAGCCCGAAGAAGCAGTGCCGCGAGGAGCTGGGTGTACAGATCGCGTCCATCCATAAAGAGTCGCACGGGGTGTACGGATCGCCTCGAATCACTGCCGAACTGCGCGCAAAGGGCCAGCTGGTCACTGAGAAGACAGTCGCCAAGATGATGGCCGAGCGAGGTATCGCCGGGATCAGCTCGCGCACGTTCTCGCCGCCGACAACGGTGGTCGATCCGTTCGCTACGTTCCCGCCTGATCTGGTCAACCGGGTGTTCGATCAGGGCCGGGTCGATGCGGTCTGGACTTCGGACATCACCTAATGGGGATGTCGGGCTTGGGTCCGACACGACACGCGGACCAGCAGAGGTTCACTGAGATATCACCGATCCGGGTCAGTCTGAGCAGTGAGCTGCCAGCAGGTGATCACTGTACGTGTAGTCACGGACGCTCGCGAGATCTCAAGATAGACGGTGACCCTGCTGGTCGGCTGCAGGAGAGGAGATCGGCTTGTGAGATGCCCGCACCTCGAGTGCTGTCCATTAGGTCGCCGCACCTGTCCTGAGCTCTCTACCGAAAATCCAGGCAGGTGAAGGAGACCGACGATGCCACTGACCTGTGGAGTGGACTGGGCCGAATCCCACCACGACATTGCGCTGATAGATGACAACGGCAGCCTGATTGCACACGAGAGAATCGACACTGGCGCAGCAGGATTCACTCGATTTCTGGCGCTGATCGCCAAACACGGTGGTTCTGCGCAGAGCACGCCGATCGCCATTGAAACCGACAAAAATCTGCTAGTAGTGGCTGCGGCAGAGGCCGGCTTCACCGTGTACCCGATCAACTCACGTGCTGTCGCGCGGTACCGAGAGCGTCATAGTCAGGCCGGACGAAAGTCCGACGCGGGTGATGCGGCAGTCCTCGGCCACATTTTGCGGACAGATCGCCACATCCATCGTCCGCTACCCGTGGTTAGTGAACAGGCCAGAGCAATCAAGGCTTTAGCCCGTCAGCATCAAGGGGCGATCTGGGCACTCCAGCAGACAGTCAGTCGGCTTCGATCAGCGTTGCTTGAGTTCTATCCGCAAGCGTTGCAGTGCTTTCCAAACCTCCAGCTACTGTCTGCTCTGGCAATTCTAGGCGTAGCACCGTCACCAACGAAGGCACGCAATCTGACAAGGCGCCGAGTAGTGGCGAAGTTCAAACAATGCGGACGCCGCAACGACGCAGTCGCGGTTGACCACATTGTGGCGACCCTGCAAGCTGATGCACTGGGCCAACCCCAGCCGATTGAAGATGCGCTGGGCGCCACGGTGGGTAGCTTGGTCGTAATCATCGAGTCCATGCAAAAAGCAGTGGCCGAACTCGAGACACGATTGTCGACTGAGTTCGACACCCATCCGCAATCAAGGATTCTGCGTTCCGCGCCGGGACTGGGTCCGATTCTCGGAGCGCGCCTGCTTGCCGAAATCGGCGATGACCCTGAGCGACTCAGCACTGCAGCGGGCCTAGTGCCTTCGCTGGGACTGCGCCGGTCACCATCGCGTCCGGGCGGTCGCACTACGTCAAAGCGCGCAAAGTCCGCAACAAACGTCTCGGCGATGCCTGCTACTGGTGGGCATTCTCGGCTCTGACGAAGTCCCCGGGTGCTCGTGCCTATTACGACAAGCGCAGAGCCGTCGGTGACCGACACAACGCTGCTCTCCGCAACCTCGCCAACAAGTTGCTCGGCCGCATGTGGTGGTGCCTACGAAACAACGAGCCATGGGACGAGAACGCTGCCTGGCCCAATCAGTACGGCCAGCTGAAACCGGCAGCCGCTTGACGCCTGACCCGCGTGGGATGTCTACTTGACCTGCGGCGAAGGTGGCATGTACCTGTGCGCGATCAAGGATGCGCACTCCAAGAGCGTGCTGGGGTGGGCGATCGCTGATCACACGCCCACCGAGTTGGTCACCGACGCAGTCGAGATGGCAGTGCGGACACGTCGCGGCCGGGTGAAGGGCACGATTGTGCACTCGGGCAGGGGTCCCAATACACCGCTCATGCCATGGCGCAGGCATGTAAACCGCACGGTCTACTGCGGTCGATGGGCCGGACAGGGGTTTGTTGGGACAATGCTGGTGCCGAATCGTTGTGGTCGACGTTCAAACATGAGAACTACTATCGCCACAGTTGTGTCTATAAGGCGGAATTTGTTGCTGCGGTTGATAACTGGATGAGTTGCTACAACCCTGCGAGGCGGCACTCGACGATCGGGATGCTCAGCCCCATCAACTATGAGATGTCACTGACCGCGGACCTGATGGCCGCGTAACCACTCTCCACTATGCGGGGGAACCTCACCACTCGTATGCCGTCGGACAACGCCTCGGGAATAGGAGTGCCGAACTGGGTGGGGATCTGTTGAGCTTTGGTCACCAGAGCGATGTCGAATCGGTACGGGTAGAGCACTTTTCGCGAATGCACTTCGTCTGGCCAGAATGGCGCGTCGAACTCCTTGAGGGGTGTTGCGACTTTGAACAAGTAGAGATCGATCTTGCCGGTGACCCAGAGATCGCGCTTGGCACGCGGCCCATGTTGGAAGGTCCCGGCTATCGGGCCTGCCACTGAGACTGATTGGCGACAGAGTCATTCACTCTTGAACACTCAACCCGCAGACCGCGTCGACGATGTTTGCGCTCGACTGATGCTTCGCGCTTTCGACAGGCATTGCCGCTTGACAGATTCTGGGATTTGACATCGTGGTCCACGATGTCATGCCCCCCCTCTTCGAAGGCACCAAGACTCCGGGCCGGTCAGTCAGTGGTCTGTGTAAGAATCTGCACGTTGACGCCTCGTCAACACCGCGAGCGTCGAAGTGAGGGCACAATGGCAAAGTCGATCCCGTCAAAGACACCGGATGCTGTGGCTGGTCATTCCCTGATGATGAGAGCGCTCGATTCGGCGTTGAAGCAAGCGGACAAGGCTGCGACGCCACTGGTCGAGGGAGTGCGAAGACGAAACCCGGATGCGGACGATGTGGGCGTTGTGAAACGCCTGGATAAATACTTCCTGTCGACCGTTGGCTCCTCCGGCGCCGCGACAGGTGCCAGCGCGGCGATCCCTGCAGTGGGCACGATGACGTCTCTCGGCCTCGCGGCCGGCGACAGCACACTGTTTCTGTCCACTGCTGCGACCTACGTTTTGGCTGTGTCGAAAGTCCACCACGCACAGCCCGCCGAACTCGAGCACCAGAGGGCGCTAGTTCTGGCCGTTCTTATGGGAAGTAGTGGCTCTGCTACCGTGACTAAAATCGCCGGCCGGACAGGTGGCTACTGGGGTAAGACGCTTGCAAACGCTGTGCCGCTGAGCAGTATCAAGGCCGTTAACAAGGTCCTCGGCCCGCATTTTGTCACACGCTATGGAACCAAAACAGGAATCTTAGTTCTGGGCAAAGCGATGCCGTTTGGGGTCGGGGCCGTCCTCGGAGGTGGCGGAAACCTCGCGATGGCGGGCTTCGTGATTAAGTCCACGCGTGCAGCGTTCGGTCCGCTATCCCTCGCGTAGGCTGCACGGCTAGCGAATTGGCCGCTCATTGCCTGTCAGTGGTCACGTAATTCCCCAGGTTGATGGGGTTGTCCGTCACGTAATTCCCCACCGGGCCATCACGTAATTCCCCACCCTGGGGTGTGTCGGCCCGGTTCGGGCGCTGCCACAGGTTCGCTTCTTGCAGGGTCTCCTACCCGGCCTGAAGGGGCCCGTGGTGGCAAGGAGGACGCGGGCGATGACCGATTTGATGGAGTTGTTCCGGCATTGGCATGGCGGCCGGTCCCAGGTGCAGATCCTGGCGGCGTTGGGGATCGACCGCAAACCGATCCGCAAATATTTAGCGCCGGCGATCGCGGCCGGTAAGACCCCCGGCAATGGTGAGCGGGTCGAGGAGCAGGTCTGCCGGGAGCTGGTCGCGGGCTTGTTCCCGGAGGTGGTCGATCCGGCGATGCGGGCGGTGACCGGCCCGCGATCGCAGCGCACCACGATTGGATCAAAGCCCAGTTAGGTCAAAGTCCATCCTCTGCTCCGAGCCAACGGTTGAGGGCATGCTGGAAGAAGTGGAGGGGCGCAGGGTCGCCGCCTGAGAGTGCGGCGATTACGCCCCGAATTGGTAGCGGGAGTACATGTACCTCTGCTACGAGGCGACCATCTGGTTGGAATCGGATCGTTCGGGGAGTTGCTGACCCCATGCTGGGATGAATCAGCATGGAGCGAGGGACTGGACCCCATCCGGGGTAGGCCTGAGCGTACGCCGTGAGTTGGTACAAATCGTTCAGGGAGAGTCCTTTAGCGTCGTAGAGTTTGTATTTGGCGTCGATGGAACAGGAGCGGTAGCCGTCAGAAATGCGCATGTCAGGATGTATTGCGAAAGTGCCGACATCGGATCTGAAGACATTCGAATCGTCGAACGGACTGAGTGCCACGAAACCTGCGGGTAGTGACTGCTGAACTAAGGCGGCGACGAAACGTTCGAATAGTAGATTCATCTCGACCAGGAATGCTAGACCGGAGTTCTGTCCAGCGTCGAACATCTTGTCTAGGAAGCTATTCTCTAACACCGCTAGCGACCAAGTCAGTGCGGTTCGGTAGCGTTCGTTGCCACGGTCATATTGCAATGTACGCCGAACGACTTCTGGACTCGGCGGTGGGCTAGGCGCGGCCCCGACGAAGTCCTCGTAGGTGCGGCAGATCGCGGCTCGCCGCTGGGGGTTAGACGTCAGACGACGAGCGACCTCCAATGCAGCTGACGTAACCTGATTCTCGAGGATGTCCGTGTCGAACTCTTCGTAGTTGCACGCAAGGGTGTCGAGTACGCCGAACTTTCGTAGCGCCTGTTCTCTAATATTGAGCCGGCCTCGAATGTACGGAAGATCATTCTGGGCCGGCCTGTAGCCAGCGAGTAGACCTTGACGGTGAACGACGTTCGCAGCATCGGTCAGAAATCGCGCTAGTAGTTCGGGTAACGAGTCGGTTTTTCCTGGTGAATGCAGATTGTGGAGCGAGTCGAGAACATCGTGCGAGTTTCCCTCTGCGACAGCCATCATCGCGAGTACATCGAGTTCGCTTCCGGCGAGTTTCGGGACCACCCTCACCGGCCCAACCCCGGGAACATCAACGGACCCGACCCACTGCGAGGCAGTAACTTCGACACGGTCCGCTGCTAACCAGCGCAGCTTGATCTTGTTCTTGAGTCGGTCAGTAGTCGCCGTCATTTCGTGCTGGCGTGAAGGCTGGACCTCGAAAACGTCGCTCTCGTACTCAGTCAGCGTCCTCATAGAGGGTCGGTGACCCCGTATTCGGCAGCGAGCAGTTCCACCAGTTGTTCGTCATCCACCGGGACCAAACGCTGCCCCGGGGCATCGACGAGCGAATGTCCAAGGAACTGTGCAAGCTGCGCATAGTCATCGTAAGCAAGTTCCTGCAGCAGAGGAATCACCTCAAGGCGAATGACCTGTGCGAATTCGGCAGGGTCACTGATGGGTTCGCCTTTGTGCATGAAATAGGCGTGACCGATTTGCCGGTCGCGGCCGACGTGTGCGGTGATTCTTTTATTTAGATCATCAAGAAACAGATCCAGCGCCAGAGTAAGCGAACCATAGGATGCTTGGCCCTCAAGCATCGAAGAGTCCGGCAGTATCTCCTGGAACGCAAACCTCCGACGCAGTGCGGCGTCTAGAGTTCGGATGGATCGGTCTGCAGTATTCATGGTGCCGATGATCAGTAGGTTCTCGGGCACCGAGAACCTCTCCTGACTCGTTGGTAGCAAGACCTCGGTGCCCCGTTTATCGGCCTCGATGACTGTAATAAGTTCCCCAAAAACGCGTGGAAGGTTTGCGCGATTGATTTCATCAATAATCAGAAAGAATGTCATATCTGGAGATTTTGCTGCTTCTGAGCAAACGTTCTTAAAGACTCCATCGATACGAGAAAGCCGCAGTCCGCCGAAATCGCTCTTGTCCTCAATCGGGCGGTACCCTTCAACGAACTCCTCGTATGTGTAGGACGCATGGAAGGTGAGTGGTGTCACCGATCCGGGGGTACTTCCTTCGCTATGTTGGTTGCTGTACCACCGGGCAAAGCGCATTGCGCTGTACGTCTTCCCTGTTCCTGGTGGACCGTAGAGGATGAGTTGCTTCTTTCGAGCCAATGCTTTGGCCCACTGGGCGTATCGGATTTCCTCTGCGTCGGTGTACTCAGGAAGGTCGACGGATTCGTACTGCGAGGCCAAATCTGTTCCGTCTATTCCGAGGATGCGGGCGACATCCTTTGCTTTCAAGAGTTGAAAAGTGCTGCGCCACCCTCCGAAGCCTGGATCAAGCTTCCGGGCATGAGTGGTGTCCCAGTCGACTGAGACTGTGTGCCGATACTGTTCGCGATCAGGTAAGTATTGGTATCCGTCGGCACGAACGGTTCCGACGCCGAGAATTTCCGTAGTGCCTCTGTTTGCCACTACATGGTTTCCCGGCTGCAGGTTTCGAAACTTCCAGATGTTCTTTGCGGCTAGAAGGTTCTGACGTTCGGTGTTCTGTGGGTATGTACGTGCGAAGGCCTCTGAGAACTCATCGAAAGTGCCGTACTGGGACAGATCGCCAAGCTCGTCCCAGCCGATGCAGATGTATTCCCCGTCTAAGCAGTCTTGCCACGCAGACGCTTGTTCACCTGGGGAAACTTTGAGATAGACGCTCGACTCTGTCCGGTTACCCCGACCTCGTGCGGCGGGCGGTTGCCAACCCTCCAGGAGTATCATTCGTTGGAATCCGTCTACGGAGGCAAGATCTGGATAGGCGCGCAATGCAGCGTTAAGGGCCCTGTTGAGGGCTAACGGGGACTGTTCGGGTTCAATCCCGATTGCACTCGCATAGTGCCTCAACCGGGATTCCGCAAACACCGGCAGGATTTCATCGGGGAAGTAGATGTGCAGTGCCTTCAGGACGACCATGGGCCACACCCCGGCGACGCGTAATGTCGCCGCCTCGCCCCACTCGCCAGCCGCGGCGAGCTCAAACAGTGTGGTGAAGTCGGATCGAATCTTCGCCCACGCTTCGTCGAGAGAGGCGAAGATCTTCGGGAACTTCCAGTCTCCGTCGTTGTGGTAGAAGATCCCGAACTTGTAGGCACTACCTCCTGAAATGCTACCGATCTGCTTGGTTGCGGTTTCGAGCTCGTAGCTGAAACTCTGCTTCGAATTCTTCGTCCCGAGGGCGTAGCGATCTAGGTCGAGAGCGGGCCAATCAGCTAACGGAAACCGCGTCACCACTGACTCGCGCATAGCTGCAATGGTTTGCAGATCGCTCTCTGAACAATGATGTAGTCCATCGGCGATTGCGTCCTGCAGTTCCACCGTCAACTTTTCTCCTGCGTTTCGACGAGTAATTCAATCGGATAGTGCCCGGACTACTCTTTGGCTTCTGCTTATGTAGCACTGTCCACGGAACTAGGCTAAGGGCACGGATAGCCAGATTCGTGCTCGAAGGGAACCAGTCGGTATGAACGCCGTTCGGATGGTTATCCGAGACTCATCGTCACGAGGCTTCCTTCAACCGCGTCAGAGGATCGAGCGCGGTAAGTGAAGCGTCGTTGACGCTGGAGTCGCCATCTTCCATCCCTTCCAGCGTTCAAGTCCCGGCCCGCCCCTGAGCCAAGATGGCCCTCAGATACTTGTACCACCCGAACAGCGACATGTGCCGTCGTCGATTCGGATGAAATCATTCGATTGACGAAGGACTTTCACTGCTGGATGTCACTGTGATCGGTGATGATGGTGCGATGAGTAGAGATGCCTGCGACACCCTTGTCGACGCCGTCCAGCGCGCGAAGCTGGGGTTGACGTTAACGCTCGTGACGGTGATCGTGCCGAGTGTTGGCGCCAGCCGCGACGTGATGAATTATCTGGCTCGGGGAGGGGGACTTGCAAACACTCGCGTTGTGACGATCGCACAGGTGGTCGACGACTAGCTGCGCCAGTTCTCGCACCGAGGCTTCCGCTGGATTACCCGCTACTCGAAGCATCAGTCCAGAAAGTGTGGCTGCGCAGCCCGGACTCTTCGTCGACATAGCCGACCAACCGATCACCGCACAGGCGATCGCGGGCGCTTCCTTGGAGGTCGCCGGCCAGGCGAATCCGACTGTTAGAGAACCCGACTCAACTCGTCCAGGACATGCTCCGAGTGCACGCGTTGGCGGTGGATGCGCTCAAGACCGACTACTACTTGCCGCACGAGGCGTACGCGGTGGCGAAGGAAGGGCTCGGCGCGATCGTTGTGTTCCAGCCCTGCGAGGCGGAGCCGGCAGCGCTCGAGATCCTTCGGTCGATGCAGAGCCGCGGCGAGACGGTCGAAGGCAACTCCGACGTCACCGGGACCATGGTCGTCCACACCTCAGACGCTGACGGTGAGGTGCGTGTGCCCGCCGTCTCGGATCGTCCGCGAACATCTGTCTGAAGGCACACTAGGCCACCGCATCGGCGTCTTCTACGGCACTGACGACCCTTACCTTCATCTGATCCACGAGCACTTCACCAACGGGAACATCGTGTTCTCCGGGTCTGATTGCGATTCATTGGTCGACCGACCGCTGGCGCGGTCGCTCCTTGAACTCTTGCAACTCGACCTGGACCTCATGCCTCGCCGGGAGCTGCTTTCCATCTTGGCCGAACGATCACTGAAGCGGCCAGAACTGAGCGGTGATCCGATGTCGTTGCGGCAGCTCGACCTACTGACACGCAAACACGTTCCGACAGTTGGCGGCGCTGACTGGGATCGGCTGGCGCAGCTGGATCCGAGTGATAAGCGATACGACCAAGCTCAGGTGCTGCACCGCTTCGTTGAAAGCCTGCGACGAGAACTCCTCCAAATTGGATCAGCTCCGTCTGGGCAGACGCCGCCGAACTCCTACTCGGCTTCGTTCAACAGCGGTTCACCACTACGTCACGGGCGACGATGACTCGACCGCAACAGACGCAGAGTCGATCCGACAGATTTGCCAGGACCTCCATGCGATGGACGGAGTCGCAACGGCCCCCACCATGGATCGTGTTGTCGACGCCCTGACCGTCCGGATCGGTCGGGTCACGCGGACCGTCGGCCGGTCGGGAACCGGAGTGTCCATGGACCGGTCAGCGCCGGTGTTGGTGTTGGTCGGGACCTCGATGTATGCATCGTCATGGGTATGGCGGAAGGCATCGTGCCGGCCCGACGACGGGAGGATCCGCTGCTGCCGGCAGAGCTTACCGGCCGCACGCTTGCCGAGGACATTACTGGACAACAGCGGCAACTGTCAGAGACCACCAGCATCCGGGGAGACCCGCCCTCGTTGGCCGTGCCACACGGGTAGGGAATTTCGGTGAGCAAAACAAGGGAATCTCGATGAGCGCCGTCACGTTGCCGGCGGCGCCGGTGGTTGTGGCAAGACCCCGAGAGTCGGGACCTGCCAGAGGCAGTGTGGCCTGATAGTCGCGTTGTCCTCGTAGAGGGCGAAGACTCCGAGACAGAGCCCGCAATTGTCGGTACTGGCCACGTCGTGCCAGAAACTACCCTCGATCTACTACTGACGCCGTTGGCTTCTGCCTGAGCGCCTAAGTCACACGGCCACGGGCGCCAACACCGGCGGCGAAAGAATGACTTGCAGCTCGAAATTCTTCTCAGCTCGGCCTGGAGCCGTTCGGAGGGTTGTATCCGCCGTAGCCGTCTTGACCGAGTGTTCATAGAGGCACTGTTGTAAGCGTCGAAGAGCCTTTTTAGGCCTAGAACGTTACTCTAAAACGAGCTGGGGGGTGGCGGCTGGCGTGAGGTTGTTCGCTTCCATGAACGTGATGAGGTTCTGTGCGAGGTCACGCTCCGAAATCAACGCCGAAAGCGACCGAGACTTACTGTCGCTGATCGCTTCCACTGTATTTATTTGAGCCGATAGCTCTGCGGCGGCCGCAGATGCTTTCAACCAGATCGCGTCGTCGAACTCGTGCCCGAGGCTCTTTTGCGCATAGGCGACTGCCGTAGCCAACAGCAGTTGCCCGGAGTTCAATTGGCCTCTTTCGCCTCGTCCGCCAACAGCGGCGGCGGTGGTGATGGCAGCGCCTGTGCTAGCGATACCGCCGATCGCAGCAAGTCCGCCGACCATTCCACCTGGCCCAAGCGCCGCCAACCCGCCCGTCAACGCTGCGGCGCCCGCCGCGCCTGCTGGCGCTAGTGCAATGAGGCTGTACGGCGCTATCGCGATTACAGCGACTCCGGCAGCTGCAAATGCGATGCGTCCCCAGTTGGCTCCAGGTTTGGTCATCTTTGTGATCGATTCATTGAACACGCGAACGATCGATCGGAGTTCGGGACCGAACGAGGTCGATTGCCCCGCCTTTTCGCTGATTATGGGCAGAGCTTTGAACGCTGCATCGTCAATATCAATTTCGAAGGGTGCGATCAAGTCGCTGAGAGCGAGAATGGTGAGCTGTTCGATCAGCCCAGCGACCGTCCAGTGATTGGGGATCTTGGGCGTGTCGCCTTCAGCGAGCTTATGGAGTTCACGCGGGAGCGGAATGCCGTTTGCGTCGGCGTCCCAGACTTGGGCTACTAGATCAGCCCGCTTAATGCGGATGGCCTCCGAGTATCGCGCGCTAACCTTCTTGTCGTTGATCGAGTCACGCACTGCATACCGGAAGTGCAACTCGAGGATCAGCGCAGCCACGTCGTCGGTCAGCGCTGTGGTGACTCTCGTTGTGCGGCGAGGGGTCCTGGACGATTGATGAAACGCCGTTCCGACAGCCCGTGCGACGGCTGTGTTTCGCAGGTAGGACTTCGAGCGGTGCCCAGCCGCGCCGATGTCGACGCGGAAGTCTTGAACGTCTGCGAACACTCCGGCGAGTCCACGAGCGCGCGTCACCGGGTCTCGTGGACTGAAAAAGTTCAGCCATGAGTTTGTTGACTTATAGGGAAAGTTCCCGATGAGCTCCCTTCGTGATGCCGCGAAGAGCGCGGTGTTGGCTGGACTGCCGATGGTGACAACACGTCGAACGACGATGTCTTTCGGAAGCCGAGTAATGAGGTCGACTGTTACTACGCTCCCCAGGCTGTGGCCGACGATGACGATCTCCCCCCGCTCAGGGAGCTGAGACAGCACACGTTGCAGAACAGCTCCGCGCATGCCCTTCTGGTACACATAAGCTTCAATCTGATGGATCTCGTTCGCAAAAAGCTTGTTGGGTAGCGCTTTCGCCAATCCGCCTAGTGCTGCATGTGACGGGTCTAGGTCCAGAAGTGGAAACCCGATACTTTGCACAGAGGGGTCCGCGCCGACTGCCCTGGCGGCCTCGATCTGTCGATTCAAGAACTTTGCACGCTCAGACGAGACGTCAGCTTTCTCGCCTTGCGCGGTCGGCTTCGGAACCGCGGCGTTTGCATCCGGTGACGACAAGATGTCGGAATAGGAGGGTGCGATAACGTCGACTTCGTCGACTGCGGTGAGCCCTTGGGCTACGAGGCTGTCATTCAGTGCACTGAGCCATCCGTGGTCGCCATCGCCATCACCGACTCCGTGTAAGTAGACGAGCTTCATCCAAATGCCTTTCCGTCTCTTGATATCAACACCGTCGTTGCGTCGCTCAGCCTAGCGACTTCGTCCGACACACCAGCGTGCTCGAGGGCAGTCCCGCTCGCACCTGAGACCGCGCCAATTCAAACTCGCTGGCCCCAATTCATTAGTACGGTTGTATCGCAGATACTAGAACGTGACATTGGTTCGCGAAGTTCGGCCCGCCCGGATTGTCGGACTGGTAGGGGAAGATCGTCGACTGTAAGTAGTCCATCGGCAACCGATCTCGTCGAAGCGGTCTCCGCCTCGAAGGTTGGCGACCCCCTGCAGCGACGTGACGAGCAACTTAGCCCCGGCCTTTCATCTCGATATGCGCTGATCGCTTCTGCTGTTGTATGGCAGTACTTTTCGTGACGTAGGCAGGCGGGTTGCCGGGTGGCGGTGCCGGTGAGTGGGTCTTCGGGTCCTTGGATCGCTATGCAACTGCGACTGCGAGAAAAGGGCATCACTGACCTTCCCGACCGCCCGCAGGCAAGCCAGATCAGATGTCACCTACTTGTGCAGCAGTCCCGTACGTCATCGTTCGATAGATCTTGAACCCACGAGCCGTAGCCCAGGATCTGGGCAACTACGTCCCTCGGTGTCTTGTCTCGCTTAAGCTCAATTACGTGCAAGTACCCATCGCCATCGATACCTAAAAGATCGATCTGCTTGCCGTGTGCGGTGATCACCCGACGTCCGATGATCATCAACTGCCGGCCAAGCATCGCCGGGTCAGATTCTATGATTACTTCAAGGCGCGACTCTAGCGGCATAGACGATGGCAAGACTCGCTTGGCCTCGCCTTCTACCCGCCACAACGCGATTTCTGCTGACATACACCTCTCGTGCTAAGTGTTCCCAATCTCATTGGAGGGTATGCTAACTCGCAATCACCGACCCACTAGCGAACACATCGGCTGGCATCGGTCGCTGTAGATTCCACGTGATTGCGATCGGACGTTCACCCTGATGGCTGACGAGGTCAACGGGGCCGAGGAAGATGAATGGCTCCGCGCCGATGTCGCCGTTAGGTCGGTCCCGGACGAACAACAGCACCCGCCCGTTCTCGCCGCTCGCACCGAGTAGACGTTTACCAAGTTTCGACTGGACTGTGGTGTTGTTCGGGGACTCCCAGTGGAACGTCTCGCGGGAGATCGGGAAGTCGCGGTACATGGTGGTGGGGCTGAACTGACCTTCGTCCTTGTGGAGATTGACGAACAACGCTCCCGTTGCCCCGTCGTCCGTCCATACGACACCGCTCGCCTGGCCGTATGCCTTGCGCGTCAACGAAGCCCACCCAATAGCAGCGAGCACCTCCTCGCGTCGATAGTGCACATGGGTGAAGAGTGGAAGGTCGTTGGCATCCATGGGTTTGGGTACGTGCTTGATCTGGTCGGTAGTGACATCGAGGATTTGACCGATTTCGTCGCAGATCGCTGGATTGGACTGCAAGTGCTGCAGGCCGGCGTCGTAGTCCTCGTGGTTGCTGCGATCTGGCCACAGCAGGAAGAACAGCATGCGCGCATACGCCTGTTCGCGGGACGACAGTTCGCGATATCGGGGGCCGCCGGGTTGTGCGAGTTTCCGGTACACCATGGCGCGTTCGAGGTCGTCGACGTGCGTGACGATCCGAATCCGTCGGAGCAAGGCCTCCTCGCCGGGACCCGGAGCAGGCGTGGGCAAATGTGCATCGCGGGCCAGTGCGGTCCACGATTTGCCGGCGGTGCCACCATAAACATCTACGAGGTCGTGGCCAGATTCCGTGAGGTATTCCTGCAGCGTGTGAGGGTTGTGCGAGGCAATGCTGGCGACGAGATCGGCGCGTCGGTTAAGTCGAATCGTGTGCCGAATGCTCTCGGTGATGATCTCCTGGGACACCTTATCGAGGACCAACCGGCTGCCGCCAGGAAGAAACGGGAAGTCTTCGCTGATTTCGCTAAGCAATCGTCCGCGGCTGGACCCGGTGAGCGCCTGAAACTTATTCTCGAACCGGAACTCTCGGCGTTGCTGGCCGATGAAATCGAGGACAGTCAGGACTGCTTTGGTCTTGGTGCGTCGAAGCCCGCGTCCTAGCTGTTGCAAGAAGATAGTTGCGCTTTGCGTTGGGCGCAGGAGTAACAGGGTGTCGACATCAGGGATGTCGAGCCCTTCGTTGAAGACGTCCACCCCGAACAAGCATTGGACGGTCCCAGCTCGGAGCTTGGCGAACGCTTCTGCACGCGCGACAGGACTGGTGTCTGCGGATACTGCTAGCGACTCCACTCCTTGTTGTGTGAATCTGTGTGCCATGAACTCCGCGTGCGCAATTGACACGCAGAATCCGAGCGCGCGCATGGCGGTCGGGTCGCTGACCTTGTCGCTCAGCGCTTGTAGAACTAACCGGACGCGAGCGTCGGTGCTGGTATAGAGGTTTGAAAGCCCGCTGATGTTGTAGTTGCCGCGTGACCACGTAATCGAACGCAGGTCGGTGTTGTCGGCTACACCGTAATAGTGGAACGGGCACAGCAGGTCTTGTTCGAGTGCGTCCCAGAGCCGGAGCTCGTAGGCGATTCGGCCGTCGAACCACGAAAAGACATCACGGCCGTCAGTGCGCTCTGGTGTGGCTGTCAGACCGAGAAGCTCTGTGGGCTGGACGTGGTTGAGGAGTCGCTTGTAGGTCGCGGCTTCAGCGTGGTGGAATTCATCCACCACAACGACTTTGAATTGCGTTGGATTGATACCGTCGAGTACCTTCGAATGAAGTGACTGGATGCTGGCGAACACGTGTTTCCACTGAGTTGGTCGTTCCCCGCCGACATACAGTTCGCCAAAGTTAGCGTCAGCGAGTACTTCTCGGTACATGCGCAACGATTGTTCGAGGATCTCCCTGCGGTGGGCCACAAAAAGGAGCGGAAGCCGCTCGCCTGCGCGCTCGCACAAACTCCGGTAGTCCAGCGCGGCGACAACGGTCTTGCCGGTTCCGGTCGCCGCGACCACGAGATTGCGGTGGCGGTTGTGCACCTGCCGTTCAACGTCGAGGGCTTCGAGAATCCGTTCTTGGTGCGGGTAGGGCCTGACGTCGAGTCCGGACACGGTCAGTGTCTGCCGACCCTGGGAGTTGCCGCCAGCTTCGGCCAACGCGCGGTCGAGAAGATCTGCGTCGGTGGCCGGGTCGTAGTCTTTGAAAGCTGGGTCATTCCAATAGGTGTCGAAGGTGGCCTCAAACTTGCGCACCAGCGATGGTGTGCTGACCCCCGAGATCCGAACGTTCCACTCGAGACCATCGACCATCGCCGAGCGTGACAGGTTGGAACTTCCTACGTAACCGGTGTCGAAGCCGCTGAGGCGACGGAAGAGCCAGGCTTTGGCGTGTAGTCGGGTGGAGGCGGTTTCGTATCGAATCTTGACGTGCGCTCCGTACTTCGTCACCAGGGTGTCCAGCGCACGTCGCTCGGTGGCACCGCGGTAGGTGGTGGTGAGGACTCGCGGCTGTATCCCGCGCTGGCGAAGAGCCGCAAGTTGCTGACCCAGAACCGAGATGCCGGCGAAGCGGATAAACGCACAGAGCAGGTCCACGCTGTCCGCGCTCGCGAGCTCATGGGCGATCTCTCCGGCCATGTTTGGCTCGCCCTTGGTGTTGGTGAGGAGGGCGACCTCCGAGAGCGGTGTGGCTGGGCGCTGCAGCTTCGGTTCGTCTGCCTCCCGGAGGGCCACGAGCAACTCAGGCCGTAGAACCTCGTCCGTCTGATCGAGCTGACCAAGGAACTCGTTAGCCCGGGCGACTTGATCGGTCGGCTTGAGGGCACCGAGATGTCGAACGAGAGCCTCGGCAAGGTGCCGGCTCAAGATCGTTGGGACGTCACCATCGCTGATATCAGCGAAATCGGGAGAGAGTGATTGGGAGCCCAGGTCTGCGTCGACCCGCCGCGTGTGGAGCAACTCGTAAATACCGCGGGGGAGAGGTTCGTTCACTCTTGGAGTAGATCACGAGGGTCTGACGAACTGTGACGTACCACCCGGGAATCCGTATCGAGTCCCAACGTCGGATACATCTGCGAGAGTGGCAATTCAGATCACTTGGAGGAGCCTCGATGATAGAACCGACGTCGGCCGCAGAGCAGTCATTGATTGAGATTGTGTGGGATCTCTTGGATGCTGATCCGACGCTGGAAGAGCACGTGAAGTACGCCGTAATCGGCGCGCTCGACAGCGACTACGCGCTGCAGGAGCAAATCGACGGAACGGCTGCCCCCGCCGAACGACCGGACAGTGACGCAGCGGAGTTTGTCCAACCCGTCGGCGCCTACCTGAAGTCGATTTCGGTTGCGGGGTTTCGAGGAATCGGCCCGCGAGCCACCCTCGATGTTTCGCCGTATCCCGGCATCACTGTGATCAGTGGTCGAAATGGTTCCGGAAAGTCCAGCTTTGCTGAAGGTTTGGAGTTCGCGCTCACTGGGCAGAGCTACCGGTGGCGCAACAAGCGCGCGAAAATGTGGGCCGACAGTTGGCGAAACCTGCATCAAGGCACGCCGTGTGAGGTGCGGGTCGAGTTCGCGGTACCGGACTCGAAGGTCACCACAGTCGGCGTCGACTGGTCCGATGACGCACAGCTCGACAGCAGCGACACCTGGACTCAGGTCGCCGGCGCCAAACGGGAGCCTGGTACCACCAGTCTGGGGTGGTCGACCGCACTCGATATCTATCGGCCGATCCTGACCTACGACGAGATCGGTGCGCTGCTCGATCAAGAGCCCTCGAAACTGTACGACAAGCTGGCGACACTCCTTGGCCTCGAAGAGGTCCAGGACGCGGAGCAGCGTCTGGCGGACCTTCTGAAGGAACGAAAGCAACCGCGGATTCAGGCTTCTGACGCGTTGAAGGTGTTGAAGAATGCCCTCGAAAAAGCTAATGACCCACGGGCAGTCGAGGCCGCGAAACTGGTGAAGAAGCGACGTCCTGAACTCGATGCAATTGCGAAATTGGTGAGTGGCGCCGATTCGCCACAAACAGTCACATTGGCGAGGCTTCGCCAGATTGCCGAAATCCAGGTGCCTGATCTCGACGCCGTTGCAGCAGCGACATCGTCCCTCCGAGAGTGCGAATCACGGGTCCTCGAATTGGCGGATCAGGCGCTTGCTACCGCTGAACAGCGGTCAGCGCTGCTGCGGCTTGCGTTGGCATACCGCGAGACGGGCGACGACGAGCATTGCCCCGTCTGCGGTGTCGGGACGCTCGACACCGCATGGGAGGAACACACGCGCAGGTTCCTTACGGCAGAGGATGAGCGGCTTGGTGACTATCGAACTGCGCAGGAAGACCTGAAGGCGGCGCGTAAGGGGGCGAGCGCGCTGGTAGCTGGGTTAGTGGATGTCGTCGCGATTGATGGAGTCTCGCTGCCATCCGTGCATGCCTACGCGACCGCGTTAGCAGTTGCGCGAGCGGTGCCGGCAGACTCGGGCAGCCTCGCCGAGCACCTGGATTCCGTGATGTCACCCGTTGCTGAGGCTCTCATCCTGCTTCAGGCCGAGGCGTTTGCGGCTTTTGCGACTCTCGAAGATGAGTGGGCGCCCGTCGCGGCGAAGATCAATGGTTGGTTGAGTTTGGAGCAGACGGCTCGGGGCAGCGACGACGTTGTCGCTCAGCTCGACGCCGCCAAGAAGTGGGTCACTGCCAACGCAAACACACTGCGCAATCAGCGTATGGAACCGATAGCTGATCGTGCGCGAGAGATCTGGTCGCAGTTGCGCCAGGAGAGCAACGTTGATATCAGCTCAATTACGCTGCACGGACAGCGGACTCACCGTAAGGCAGTCCTCGAAGGAAGTGTCGACGGTAAGCCGGCGGCCGCCTTGACAGTGATGAGTCAGGGGGAGTTGCATGCGCTGGCCCTGGCGTTGTTCATTCCGCGGGCAGCTGCGCAGGCAAGCCCGTTCCGTTTCATTGTTCTGGACGATCCCATCCAAGCGATGGATCCGGCCAAGATCGAAGGCTTCATCAACGTTCTACGCACGCTGGCCGAGACCAGACAGGTGATCGTGTTTTCACACGACGACCGGCTCGCCGCATCCATTCGCCAACTAGGAGTCCCTGCTCAGCTACTTGAGGTCACCCGGGAAGCGGGCTCCTCCATCTCGGTCAAATCAGCGGAGAACCCGGCGACTAGGTACGCTACCGACGCGTTCGTTCTGGTGGCCGATGAGAACGTTGACGACGAAATCAAGCGACGTGCGGTGCCGGGTCTGTTCCGGCTTGCGCTGGAATCCGCTGCCCAGCAGGTGTTCTACGCGAAATGTGCGGCTGCGGGCGAGTCACACGGTGAATCGGAAGTTGTGTGGGAGACGTGCAAAAAGACCAATCAGCGAGTCGCGTTGGCACTTCAAGGGGACGCCACGGGTGATATCTCGGGCTGGCGGAGCTATCGGCCGCATCGTTTCCCGGCGCTGAGCATCAGCAACAGGGGCTCGCACGGCAATATCGGTAGCATCACAAAAGATGATGTGAGTAGCCTCCGTAAGACGGTCGACGATATTCTGGCCGAAGTATGACGAGTAATGCTGTGGCGCAGCTGTTGCGGGAGTCCGAGCGAATCCTTGACGGGGCCGCTGGACCGAGTTCCGGCAACTCAGCACGCCTCGCCGCATTTGTCGCACGGCAGGCCGTAGAGACGTTGGTCGATGTACGGCTGGCCGAGATGGGAGCCGAGTGTCCAGGCGCGACGATGCGATCGCGGTTGGCGATCCTGAAATCGCTAGACGGCGAGAGCCATACGGCGCAGATCGAGTTCACGTGGAACCAACTTAGTGCGTGTTGCCATCACCACGCCTACGAGTTGTCGCCGACGGCTGTTGAAGTCCGGATGTTGTGCGAAAGCGTATCTCGACTGTTAGCGGTGCTCGCGGGTTCCTGAGGTGCTGGCAGAAGGACGTTTGGCTAGAAGAACGAGTGCTTGTTTCTTTCGGGTTGAGCAACTCGAACAGGCTATTTTGGATTCGGCGCGGGATATGGATGCCACCCGTGTTGCCGCCAAGAATGGTTGGGTCGCGCTTCGCGAACATCCCGCAGACTCTTTCCTTTGAACACCGCTTCTAGTGCGTCATCCGGTTGACCGGTGTATTGCCAACAGTTTTTGATTTTTCGGCCAGAGTCATTGCGTGCCGGCTTCCACGCTTCGACTCTATGGACTGCGCGGACTACATCGTCGGCGAAGACGATTATTGGAAGGCCACGGATCTGTCTCATGTCGTAGCCTGCGCGCCACGCGGCTCTGGACCACCGGTAGATATCTTCAGGCGTTGCCTGGAGATTGGCTGCGGCGTTGACTTTGATGAGGGCGCACGGGATCGGCAGTGCGGGTGCAGGCTGGGCCGAGTAGTGGTGGATCAGGTCTTCGACCCTGCTCATGCCGAATGCTGTCTTCTTGTGTCCCGCGACGACATTTGTGAGGTCGGCGTTGTTCAGTTGGAGTGCGTCGATCAGGGTTTGCTCGACAGCGAACGCGACTTCGTCCGCGGAGTCCGACTTCTCGAGATGGTGTCTGATAACCCAGTGTTCGACGGTGTTTCCACTGTCGAAGATCCGACGAATACGCTCATTTTTGGCGGTGACTGTTTCGGGAGAGTCGTCGTTTCCCAACGCTTCAGATGGATTGGACGTGACGACATAATTTCCGATTGCTGCCCAAACATGTTGGTAGATACGGTTGCCGCGGCCTTTCCCGACGTAGAAGACTTCTTGCGTAGACGCGTCGCGGAGGGCGTACACGTAGACGCCGAGGTGAGGTATCGCTTCCGCTGGTATGGCCGTTGGAAGAACACTTCCTTGCGCCTCGCCGTGAGTGGCCGCAGGTTCCTCGCCGTTACCGTCGAGTTGCAGTGAATAGACATCGGGCAAGGCATCGCCAACCTTAGGTGCTGCCGTGCCAGGCAGTGACGTGTAGACGATTTGAATGTCGCCTTCTTCGTAGTCCCAACGGTTCTGTGCCATTCTGCTTCTTCCAGGTCGTTGCTGATATCGAGAGTGGTTGTGGTTGGGTTCAATTCCACAACGTGCTAATCACCGCGAAGCAGCGTTGCCGCCTGCTCGATCGAGGATTCGAATCGGTCTCGTCCGCCAGGTGAGTTCAGGCCCCGAGCTGAGCAATGAGGGATCTTGCTTGGCAGAACGAATAATTCGCGGTCGACTGCCGCGCGGTCCCACCCATCACGTGCGGCCACGCCAAGGAGCAGAACGAATTCGAGGTTCGGGCATAGGTCTACGAGTTCGCGCGTCCAGTGTGCGGCTTTTGTTCGTTCGGCATATGTCGAGCCACCATTTTGGGCGTCGGCAACGGGGAAAGGAACGACGTTCCAGTGCACTACGTCAGACCATGACACGTTGTGTCGCGCATAGGCTTCTCTGCAGTTGCGGGCGGTCCGGTCGTTGTTGTCCAGACTCAGCAGTCCCGACCCGGTGCCGGCCTCTGCTTTGGTAGACGGATTGTCGAGCAGGACCAGGAGTCGAGCGTTGACTCCGCCTTGATCGGGATCGACGTACGGCACGTGACCGCGTGGAAGACTCAGCGTGTCGGCAATCGTGTCGGCGAGACGGTTCAACTCGGCGACGTGCGGCTCGCGAATCCGCGATAGCTTGGCAGCGACGATCGCAGGATCTGCGTTGCGGCCGTTTGGCATTCTCATACCTCTGCTCTAGGTCGTACAACAACTGGGATACGTCTAAGCAACAAGCGCAGGGAGGACGACAACCGATCCGTCCGTGCTACGCGCGATGTCGATGGTGACATCGGATTGCACCGGGGTGTCATTGACGCCATTTCCCAAATCGCGCAACCGATAGGAGGTGCGCAGCAGCAGATCGACGTCGCCCCCCGAGAACATGAAGTCGCGAACACCGTGGGAGCGATCTAGTTGGAGCTTTGACAGTCCCGTAAGCACTGACGCCATCCTCGATTCCAGCTCGTTGACACGCTTTTGGTCGTGCTTGAGGGTCCGCGTGAAGCTCTCGAATGGGTTGTCTTGATCCATCTGAGCGTGCTCGACCGCCTGGAGAACGATGACCCGCTTCTTCAAAGCGATGGCGAGTTCAGCGAGTTCGAGGTGAGCATAGAACTCCCCGGCTTCCTCGTCGATTCCATTGAATGCCCGGCGCAACGGCTTGAGTTCGGCGCGGCCGTCTTGCAGGGTTGCAAGGCCCCTTTCCCAATTGCTCAGACGCGCTTCTGCATCGGCCAGCGCACTGCTGATGGCGTGAACAGCGGAGTCGAGCCCGATCGACGCGCCAATACGTCCTTGGTCGAGCAAGATTCCGGTGGCTTTGTCGATTGCGTCGCGGCATCCGTTGAGTGCGCTGCGCTCGTGCTGGAGCGCGTCGTCGTTCAGCTTCTCCAACAGTTCAGTGATCTTTTCGAGTGCCTGTTGACGTTTATGGTCCGCGTGCGCGCTGACGCCGACTGCAACGGCCATCAAGACCAGCGGAGCAGCGACTGTGAGCGCTCCTGCGCCGGCTGCTGCGACGCCGACAGTGGCCGCTGACCCACCCGCAGCTCCGGCTGCCGCGGCTTGGCCGGCGACCGGAACAAACGTCGCCTGAGCGGCGATGCCTGAGGATCCGACGAGGGCGCTGTGTACGCCACCGGTAACTGCCTTCGAGGCCATCGGCTTCACGAGCCCGCCGCCGACCTGCGCTGCAACCTTCGCCGGCACAACCATCCGATACAGGGCTTCGCCGCCGGCGCTAATGGTCGTAGCAGAGCCTGATTTTGACGTCTGGCTGATCAACTGCGAGAGGTGTGTGGCCAGCGGACTTGCGCTGTCAAGGTGGATGCCTCGGTTGCGGTCAAAGGTCGTCGGCAGAGGGTGTGCCTCAAGAGTTGCTATTGGTGCGTCGGCGAGGGCTGCCAGAACGGTCCGCAGCTCGGAGAGCCGCTCCGGTGTCATGGACTCATCACCCGTGAGCACGGGCACCGTGACGTCCCGGGTGGCCAGGGTCCAGACCGGCACAATGTTCTTGTCGTTGTCGACCACTTTAGAGTCCTTCTCGTAATTGTGAAGCTCACCATTTCAGGCCTGCGGCAGATGTCGCCGGCTCGAGTAGTCCGGGCCAACCCTCGTACGATGGCAGCGCGATCCGTTGTTGCTATCGGGCTTTTTGTCCGACACTGGATCCGCCAGATTCGATCCTGCAGAGTCTATTTGAGCTACGTCAGACGGCAGGCGCCGAGTCGATTCAGCCACTAGATCACGGCTTCGGACCAACCAATAGAATCTGTTTAGCGGATTGCGTGATTTCCAAAGACCCATACCGTAGCGAACTAGACAGATCGGATGCCGAACGGACGCTGTGGTACCGGAGGCGGTGTAGCTTCCACTGTGGCACTCAGCTCGGGCCACTATGAGGTGGGGTGTGACAATTCTGCGCCAGTCGGCCGTTCTGCTCAATCATGCGATCGAACTGACATCGGGTGGAAGGAAATCGGCAGTCGCGTCGCGCATCTGGGCTTACATGTCGAACGTACTCCACGATATGAGTGTCTGGCCGGGCTCGCATTCCGGGATCACGAAGAGGTACCGATACTTGGCGCCGTCGCTAATCTCGTCCTTGCTGATGAACCCTGTGAGCCCATCGGGGCGGACATCCTCGACACAATCGGACGGGATGCTGTCACACGTTGACGTGGGGCCGTAGTTCGAAGGTGTCAATGGCTCTGTGGCGTACTGATGTACGTACGTGCGCCATTGCTGGCTCGGCATCAGGAATGACAATCGTGAACAACCGCCTTGGATGCGGATCCGGTCGTAGGTGGCCGAAACCTCAGTTGCGTCCGCTGGGATCTCGACGCGAGACTCGTCTGTCGCGGCGTCGGCGATTTGCTGCGGACTGCGGTGATACCACGCAAAAAAGGAGGCCGTAGCGAGAATGACGAGCAGGAGAATCGCCGCCGGGATGAGAACGCGTTTCCGCCGGAATACCGATCGGCTAGCAGGCGGGGTGAGTGGATGCATGTCTCAATTTCGTTTCGAATGTTGGTTGGGCGCGAATCTCCTGTGTGCGTGCACTATCCCTCTCACGGCCATGTTGTTGCCCGCAGGCCGGAAGTTCCGACGGTATCGAATGTGTTGGCCCAGCCGGCTCGATTGAGATTGTTGAGGTCCGAATACTGAGAACTGGGACTCTTCCCTGTGGAATCCCAATTGTAGAAATCGTAAATGCTGGTCTGGTACGACAAGTCGTAGCTGCCGTCAGCCGTCGGTGTTGCAACCCCACTGGACTGATACGAGTAGGTCCCTAGCGATGCATTCCAATCGGGGTTGCTCGTCAGGCTCGGCCGGTACGAGCTGTCATATTCACCTTGGAACGCGATTGGTCCCATGTATCCCGCGGGGAGGTCGGTCTTCGCTGCATCGAATTGAATGCGGGCTTGCTCAGCCGATTCCGTCTTGAATGCCGGCATGTCTTTGAGCATCTGGTTGACACTTACTTGGTAGTCGGTCCCTGAGTTATCGAAGTAGTGGTTCAGGAGTGCCGACGATTGCGCAGTGGCGGGAGAAGTCGCCCACGAACCTGATTCGGCGATTGTGCGGAGCTGTTGCAGGCTGACTTGGTCCAGCAACCCCGGGTCCCAAGTGTCGTAGGAATCTGGCCCTGACCCGTCTTTGTTTGCCTTGTCTTTCGGTCCGAGAGGTTTGGGTGGTGGAGGCGGAATCCGCGGTGAGAATGGACGCCCGGCCGCGGTGTTGCCCATCAGAGCGTTGGTTATCTGCCAATCGTAGAATTGTCCCGCACAGTCTGCGGATCCGAGTTGCGTCGTGAGCTTGCGTTGAAGGTCCCGCCGCTCGATCTCCAGCTTCGCCATCCATGCGCTGAAGAGAGCTTCGTCGCAATTGCTTCGGATCTGCAACTGGGACGCGTAGAGGGCGGTGATAGCGACGGTGCCGTCATCCGACACTGAGAACTTCACCTTGTTGCCAGGGTCGTCGACGAGGCCTAATACGCTGTCGCGAAGCAACTTCAGCTGCACGGCTGCTGTGTCGATGATGTCGGCGGTGGCCTGTAGCCGTTGGGCTTTCTGCTTCAAAGTCTCGGACTTTGCGTTGGCCTCGAGGGCCGCTTCGTCACGTGCTTCGCCTTGCCAGTCGGTCGAGATCCCCTGAAGTCGGTTCATCAAAGTCAATGCGCTCGTGTGCAGGGTGGTTGCACTGGTTCGTAGGTCCGTGGCCATGGAGCCCATGTCTCCGACTCTCCAGTTACGTATCTGCGAGATTAGTACGGTCACGTCAAGCGGGATCTGGATAGGTCGGTGAAGGACCGTTCGTTATCCGATTCGTGTCGCGCAACGGTATCCGCAGTCGACTTCAATGCGGTACCGAAATCGTCGCACTCCTTGGCCAGTGCTTGCATCTCAAGATGCTGGTCGTGAGCGTGCGTGGCGAGACCTTTGACCAGGTCGGTGCCTTCGCACGCGTACGAGCCATGCATGAACGACGAGTCAAGGCGCACCCCAGCGACAACGTCAGCGATCTTCCAAACGTCTTTCGCGTACTCATGCACCACAGCGGGATCTATCCGCATTATTCCCCCCTTGCTGCCCCCCGGCAATGTCGAACTGTTGAGAGCCTATCCCAAGAAGATTTCGTGGAGAGTGTAGAACCTGGAGGGTGTCGCTTGCATGGTCCATCGGGGGACATGCCATCTGATGACGGCGTTTCGACGATCGCCGTTGCGTCCTGTCAATTCGTCGACGGCAGGCCCAAGCGGCTGATGCGGATGTCATGGCACGTGGACATCGGGCACCTCCCTCTGACGTGTGTGGGCCAGGGTAGAGAAGATGTCTGACAATTCCCGTCAATCGCCCTAACCGCTCGATCACGCGTTCGAAATGACACGCATGGAAGTAAATATCCAGCCGCGCAACGGATTTCGTTGTCAGACCTTTCCTCTACTTTCTCGTCGTAGATGGCAGTCAACTCCGACTGTCTGCGAGGGAGGGATTGGATCCGTGATGGACACAATGGATGAGGCAGGTGCCCGGACCACCGGGCCGAGATTGAGTGGCCGTGAGATCGAGGTCCTGCGGACCTGGTTGATCTGCGACAGCAAAGAGGAAGTCGGCCGCTCGCTGTTCATCGGCGCTGCGACGGTCAACACCCACATCTCGCGCATCCGCGGGAAGTACGAGGCCGTCGGCCGGCCCGCCAATACCAAGGCCGCGCTGCTGGCGCGGGCCTTGCAGGACGGCCTCATCACCATCGATGAGCTCTGACTCCTGTGGATGATCTGTACGACTACTACGCCGCCGACGCACCTCGTCTGAGGCGGCGTCCGATCCTGTCGGGGGTGTCGAGTCGATGGTTCGGTAAGAGCGCGGCCGCTGTGTGCGTGGTCGGCGCGTTGGTCGCGGCATCGATCGTGCACATCGGGCTTCTCCTCGGCGGTGTAATCATGGCCGCGGCTCTTCTCGCGGGCGGAGGGCGGCTCCGACAGCGCGTGCAGAATGAACGGGATTCGCACAGAAGGGCTTTGGTGGCGTCCGGCCAACTGGTCACCCAGAACGAGGTGGCGGACTGCGACAAGAAGGACCGCAAGTTCGTGGACAAGGCACGATTGGCGGTCGAGGTGATCACCTTCTCGAATGCTGCCGCCGAGCGATGGTTGGGCGACGTTGACTTCGGGGCGGATCTGTTCTGGATCGCTTCTTCGGCTGTGCAGGCAAGTGCAATGCAGGAACTGGTCGACAAACTGAAGCAGTCCCGTCGCGCGTCGGACAAACAAGCCGCGGCAGACGGCAAGCAGTGGCTGGATGCCCGTCGCAAGCAGCTCGATGAGCGGGTAAAGCTCCTCGAGGATGCCGCGAAACACGCACGCTCCGTTGACGTGAGCCTTGTTCGGCAACAGGAGACCGCCGCGCGACTGGCCCTGCGCGATGCCGAAACTGTTCGTATGGCGGCGCTCCGCGCGCGGTTGGTAGGAGCCCACGAGCACCGGCAGCTCAAACGATCCCGGACCTGAGGCCGTGGAGGCGATCCGGGCCCGAGCGGAGGCCTTCCACGATGTCGAGGCCATCAACAGTCGGATGGCCGACGAGCCCATTGGCAACGGAGGCGGGTTCGGCGGGTGGCTACGGAGGCTCGTCGGGCGGTCGTGAACATACCGATCCGAGTGACGATCTCTGTGCCCACGTAATTGCCCGGACACCATGTCCGTGAAACTGGTCCTCGTGCACGTCGGACCTGGTAATTTCCGCAGAATGGCACCCACCGTCGCACGCCTTCACCACCTGCTGCTCAGTGTTTTGGCGGTGATGATTCTCGCCGCGGTAACCATGCTCGGCGGAGTGGGAAGTGCAGCCGCGGCGCCGGGACCTGCGTTTTACCAGCCGCCTGTCGATATCTCGGAGAGCCCGGGAAGCATTCTTCGGTCCGAACCGTCGCCGCTGGCGTTCAGTGCCCCGGCCGACGGTGGAGCCTTCCCGGCGACCGGCACCCGCATCATGTACGCCAGCACCGACATCAACGGTGCACCGACCGCCGTCACCGGCACCTACTTCGAGCCGGCCATTCCCTGGGCTGAGCCAGGCCCGCGACCGATCATCGCCGTCGCCGTCGGCACCCACGGTCAAGGCGATCAATGCGCACCGTCGCGGCTGTTCAACTCCGTCATCCAGTACGGCGGTGGACTCGACGTGATGGTGCAGTACGAGATTGCTGCGATCTACGCGGCGGTCGCGCAGGGAATCCCGGTGGTGGTCACGGACTACCAAGGCCTGGGTACCCCCTCGGTGCACGGGTACCTCAACCGGGTGGGCCAGGCCCATGCGGTGCTCGACGCGGCCCGGGCGGCCATCGACTTGAAATCCCTGCCGGGCAACACGCCGGTCGGGATGTGGGGCTACTCGCAGGGCGGGGGAGCGGTCGCCGGCGCCGCCGAGTTGCAAGCCCAGTACGCGCCCGAGCTCAACGTCCGCGGAACCTACGCCGGCGCCCCGCCCGTGGACCCGCTCAAGACCCTGGCGCTCGCTGAAGGTGGAATCCTCACAGGTGCTGTCGGATACGCGCTCAACGGTGTCTACGCCGACTATCCCGAGGCCCGTCCCGAACTTGACCGGGTGCTCAACAGTGCGGGAAAGTCGCTGTTGCGGGAAACTGCGAACCAGTGCGTGCCGGAAACGCTGGCGCGGTACGCGTTCCAGCGAACGAACGCGTGGACGAGTAGTGGTCGCGCGCTGGGTGACGTGGCCACTGCCAGCCCGGTCCTCAAGCCCATCTTCGACCAGCAGCGCATCGGCAGCCTGACGCCCGACGCGCCGATTCTCATCGTGGCGTCCGACAATGACGACGTGGTGCCGTGGAGTAGTTCACGTGACGTCGCCCGGGATTGGTGTGGCCGGGGTGCGACGGTACAGTTCACCACCTTCCCGCTGCCGCCAATACTCCCGGGAACCGCTGCAGGACACGGTATCCCGGGGTTCTTCGGTATCCCGACCGCGCTCGGTTGGATGATCGACCGGTTCACGGGGGTACCCCAGCAACGGTGTGTCATCGCCTGACCCGGTCATCGCAACATCCTCCGAGCGTCGGTTTCACCGCCTACTCGGTGGCCGACAAGCTGAATTAATAATCAATTCACGTCGGTGCAACATGGGGCGCGCTTACTGAAAGGGTCATTGTTCACTCTCCAAACGCCCTTGGAGGACAGCCACCATGACTCTGGGAACCGATGCCGATTCGTTGACCGGGAAAAACCTCACCATCGTGCGTGGGGCGTGTCCGCACGATTGTCCCGACACCTGCGCCATGCTCTATCACGTCGAAGACGGCAAACTCGTTGATGTCAAAGGGGATAAGGACCACCCGATGACCCGAGGTGGGCTTTGTGTCAAGCTCAAGAATTTCCCCGAACATCACTACCAGTCCGACCGGTTGATGCACCCGATGCGCCGCGTCGGCCCCAAGGGGGCCGGCGAGTTCGAACGCATCACCTGGGACGAAGCGCTGGCGGAGATCAAAGAGCGGTGGACGTCGATCATCGACGAATACGGTAGCCAGGCGATCATGCCGCACGCGTACCTCGGACACCAAGGAGTGCTCAACGGCCTGACGTCGGGCGATGCCTTCTTCAACCGGATGGGCTCGACGGTGGCGGAGAAGACGTACTGCGAGTCCGGTTCGTCCACCGCCTGGCACATGACGGTCGGTGGTACCGGCGGCCTCGACATCGAATCGATGGCCCACTCGAAATACATCATCGTGTGGGGCATGAACATGACCAGCACGAATCTGCACGGCTGGCCGTTTCTACTCGAAGCCCGCCAGAACAGCGGCGCCAAGATCGTCGTCATCGACCCGGTCCGCACCCGCACTGCGCGACAGGCTGATTGGCATATACCGATCAAACCCGGTACCGATGGCGCACTTGCGATGGGTCTGATCAATGAGATCATCACGCAGGGCTTGACGGACACGGACTACGTCGAGAAGTACACCGTCGGCTACGACGAGCTCGCGGAACGGGCGGCGAAGTACACACCCGAGTACGTCGCAGAGATCACCGGAATCCCCGCCGATGACATCCGAACCCTCGCACGCGAATACGCGACGAGTCAGCCCGCCGCGATCCGTCAAGGTGTTGCACTCGAGCGTAGCCGCGGAGGAGGTCAGGCGATTCGTGCGATCACCTGCCTGCCGGCGTTGGTCGGTGCCTGGCGGCATGTTGGTGGCGGCACGATGGAGATGCCGATCTGGGAGTTCCCGACGAAGTTCGACGCCATCTGTATGCCGCAGTGGATTCCCGAAGGGACCCGCGTCATCAACGAACTCGACCTCGGCATGGCGCTGACCGGCGAGATGGAACTCGACCCGCCGCTCAAGTCGCTGTTCGTTTACAACTCGAACCCGGTGTCGCAGGGTCCGGCGCAGAACAAGACGATGCAGGGTCTGATGCGCGACGACCTGTTCACCGTCGTCAGTGAACACTTCATCACCGATACCGCCAAGTTCGCCGACATCATCCTCCCGGCGACCATGCAGGCGGAACAACTCGACATCATGGTCACCTGGGGCCACCTCTACATCTCGCTCAACCAACCGGCCATCGAAGCGCCGGGGGAGTGCGTGCCCAACGTCGAACTGTTCCGGCGACTCGCGAAAACCATGGGCTACATGGATTCCTACTGGGACCGCACCGACGAACAAATGCTCATCGATTTCCACGACTGGGACGCACCGGCCCTGGAGGGCATCACGTTCGAAAAGCTCAAAGAGGTCGGCTGGATGCGACTCAACGTCGGAATGCCCGACGTCCGGGCACCGCACGCGGAAGGGAACTTCCCCACACCGTCGGGCAAGTGCGAGTTCAAAGCAAGTCTTGCTGAAGGCGGCAACTTTGTTGTCCCGGTGTGGCGTTCGATGTATGAGGGGATGCAACAGGGTGGTTACGTCGATCCGTTACCCGACTACATACCGCCCTTCGAATCAGTCGCGTCGAATCCTGAGCTCGCCGCGAAATACCCGCTGAGCATTGTGTCGCCGAAGCCGCACGCGTTCCTCAACAGTCAGTACGGCAATGCCGCGGACAAGCAGGTCGCCCAGGGTGAGCAGCTGGTGTTCATTCACCCGGCCGACGCCGCGGAACGCGGCATCGACGCGGGCGACTTCGTGCGGGTCTTCAACGACCGGGGCATGTTCCAGGGGCCGGCGGCCATGGAACCAAATCTGCTGCCGGGATTGGTGATGGCCAACGTGGGCCACTGGCAGAACAAGTGCTCCGGATCGACGGTGAATTCGATTACCGCGGACAAGCATTCAACCCTGGGCAATGCTGGGGTCTACTCGGACAATTTGGTGGACGTGGAGAAGGTGGACCTGCCGGCAGTGGCGGTATAGCGGCCGATACGCGGCATCATCGACGAAGTGAACCGGACGCCGGGGTGGTTGTCCTCCCGGCAGTCGGCGGTTACCCACGATTCGAGGCCAGCCGGCACCAACAGCTGATGACGGCCGGCCCGATGCGAAATCAGTCGGTATCAGCGTCTCCTGAGCAACTTGCTGTCGCTCCTGGGCCGGACGAGGTGTTGGTGACGATCACAGTGTCGCCCCGCTTGATGGTGCATGTGATGCTTCCCTGGCTGTCGAAACCATTCGACGCGATAAGTGAAACGGACTTGAGGAGACCTGTGATGTCGACCTGCTTTGACCAAGGAATCTGAATGTCGGTCTCTTGCGCAGTATCTAGGTCCCCGGTGGTGTAGGTCGCCGACCCGCCGGGACCGTCACCGGAGATCTCGTAGGTTACCTGGACGACCTCTTTCGAATCCTTGTCGATTTCGTTCGCTACCCCGCCAATCAGAGCCGCGCAGCTGGCAATGCCGGCGATGATCACGATGAAGATGGCGAGCAAAATCCATGGCCACTTCTTCCGCTTCTTCGGGGGCTGCTGCGGAGGGTAGTAACCGCCACCCTGCTGGGGATACGGCTGCTGCGAATAGGGCTGCCCACCCTGATTCGGGTTGTATTGCCCACCCTGATAGGGATTGGGCTGTCCGGGGTTCTGGGGCTGGTCTGACATCGAAAAGGTGCCTCTCGCGTGATGTGGTGGTACTAGGAAAGGGAAACCGTATGGTTTCCTGGCTTCTTTATGGGATCTGTAATGCTCTCCGCTGCAACGGATGTCCCGCCGAAATTGCTTTCGTCGGTGTCTGGCCTGTCAATTCGAGATCATGTGGGGGAGGTGGGTACCTGTTGAAAGGGCCATCCGGTCACGTCTCGCAGGCCACGCCGTCACCATCGCGGTCGAGCTTGCTGCTGTAACCGGGCTGTCCCGCGTAGATCGGAGCTGCGCCGGCAGCGCGCACGGCGGCACAGTTCGCATAGGAGACCGACGGTGTGTCGATGACCGCTGGTGGCGTGTATACCGGCTCCGGAGGCGGCGTGTACGCGGGCGCCGGTGGCGGGGTGTACGCGGGCGTCGGCGGCGGGGTGTTCGCCGGGCGAACCGCCGCGGGTGTGGAGGTCCTGGGAAGAGGAGTCGCGGTTTCTGTTTTGGCGACAGCGGGAGCCTCTGGCATCGCGGCACCGCAGGTGCTGAGAACGCGCGCAATGGCGTCCTTCTCGGCCTGCGTGACCCACAGTTGGTATTCGGACTTCACGTCCACCTGTCGGGACACGTACGTACAGCGGTACGCCTTGCTGGGCGGCAACCAGGTGGCGGCGTCGCCGTCGCTCTTCTGCTGGTTGGTGGGGCCGTCGGTGGCCTGCAGGTTGCGTGGATCGTTGGCGAAGTCGATGCGCTGGGCGGGCGTGAGTTGCTGGGCGCCCTTCTGCCAGGCGTCCGACAACGCCACCACGTGATCGACCTGGACGGCACTCGAGGTGTCCTGGCCGCGGAGGAAGTTGATCGATGTGGCCGTGTACGGGTCAGCGAGCACGCCCGACTGCACCGCGCACCCACGTGAACCCGCCTTGTAAACAATTGCGGTCAGATCGCGGCGCAGGATGTCGTTGCGGGTGTCGCACCCGTTGCGTCCGCCTTCGACGCTCACGGCATCGGTCCAGGCGTCGCCGAATTGGCCTCGGTCGTACCCGGTCTTCGGCGCGCGGCCTTTGACCTCCAGAGCGTTCAGCTTGGTCATCGCCCTGTTGGCCCCGGAAGCGTTGTTCACCTGCGCGATGGGCGTCGCGACCGGGAGCGGCTTCTCGGTGGGGGTGGTGGTCGTCGTCGTGGTTGTCGTGCTCAGGGGCGCGGGGGCTTTGTCGGCGACGGAGGTCGGCTTATCGTCTCCGGTCACCGCGCCGATGGCACCGAACGCCACCAGTGCCGCCACCAACCCGCCGGCAATCCACGGCCACTTGCGCTTCTTTGTGCGTTGCGGCGGGCCGGACGGTGGGCGGTCCCAGTTGGAGGGCATGGCGAAGGGATCAGGCATAGGGGAGGGGTGGCCTTTCGGGGCGTGCGCCGTCGGAGGGGATCGACGGCATTCATACAGATATAGCCACCCGGGCCCTGAGTGTTACAGACGCACACCCTGATTCCCGCCAGCGTGGTCGCTGAAATGTGTCCTGACTTCTCGATACGCGCGCGAGGTTGTTCCGGGTTGACGTCGAATTCAATTGCTGCGGATCGGCATTCAGTGCTGTGCCTTTTCCGGGATGTCGGGGGCAGCGCGCTAATGTCAAGTGCAGCAATGGGAAAAGGGAACTCCGCCTTGTCCATCGTTCGGACTACACGTGGAGAATGAGCTGTAGGAAGAATATGTCGGTCAGCCTGGGTAAAGGCGGAAACGTCTTTCTGAGCAAGCAGGCTCCAAACTTGACGGCAGCCGGTGTCGGTCTCGGTTGGGATGTCAGGACGCCTCCGGGGTCGACTTCGACCTGGACGCGAGCGACCTTGCTGTCGATCCGAATCGGAAGGTGCTGAGCGACTCCTTCTTTGTGTTCTATATCAACCGCACCTCACCAGATGGGGCGATCGAGCACACCGGGGACAATCGAACAGGGGAGGGCGACGGTGACGATGAGCTGATGAATATTGATCTGCGTGCATTGACGCCGGGAGTGCAGTCGATCGTCTTCCCGGTCAACATCGGACGCTGCGAAAGTCTCTGGGCTGCCTGCTGGCTGATGAACTCAGGCGGGTTGGGCTCAGCGAGCGCTTCATGTTCGGCAGCGGGGAGGCAACGCTGTCGGAGTGGATGGCACGCAATGCACTGGTCTCGTGGATCACGCACCCAAAGCCCTGGCTACTCGAGGATGAACTGATCGAAACCCTCGACTTGCCTCTCAACATCGAGGGCGCCGACAACTCGTTCACGGCGACCTTGAAGGCTGTGCGGCGGTCGGCTGTGGCAAAAGCTCAGGAGCTGCCGGTACTGCCTCCGGTCAACGGTTAGGGCCTGATGCTCCAAGCCGAAACCCGGTAAAGCCCGGCGCTACGGAGAGTGCGTCGTACTACTCAGAACTGCGATGACCACCCCAGCGATGGTCAGTACCCCGACGACCGATGCCATGATCCAGGCCAGTCGACGACGATGTCGCCGGGCAGCGTTGATGCCGACGCCGATGCTGATCAGGATTGCCATGGAGTACAGCGAGATCCCTAGGGTCAAAGCTTCGGGCGAGATCTCCAGGGCGGTGGCGCGTTCAGTCACGAACCCCAGTAGAACATTCGTCCCGACCGGTCTTTCCGGCGAGCTGTCAGTGAGCTGCCGTGGCCTTCTTGCGCTTGGGGATCACATGCATGATCGCCACGATGATGGCGCCGACGACCAGGCCGACGAGCGCCGACGCGGTGGTCCCGCCTATCCAGGACAGCACGCCGCCGAACCAGCCGTGGACGAGTTCCTCCGCCCAGTGTTCGAGGTGGTGCAGTTGGTCGGCGGGCCAGTGGAAGCCGGCCTCGCCGATGTTGATCAGCAGGATGTGCCCGCCGACCCACAGCATCGCCGCGATGCCGACGACGGTCAGCGTGGTCATCAGCTTCGGCATGGCCGAGACGAGTCCGCGGCCGACCCGCTGGCTCAGCGTCGATTTGCGTCCGGCCAACGCCAGACCCACGTCGTCCATCTTCACGATCAGCGCCACCACGCCGTAGACCAGCGCGGTGATCAGGAATGCGACGGCGATGAGGACCAGCAGACGCGTCACGAACGGTTCGTCTTCCACCGAGGACAGCGAGATCACCATGATCTCGGCCGAAAGAATTAAGTCGGTGCGGATGGCGCCGTTGACCATCGTCTTCTCGAACTCTGGGCCGCGTTCGGCGGCCGGCTCGTCGTCAGCGCCGTGGTGGCCGGCGAAGGCCTCGTAGACCTTCTCGGCGCCCTCATAACAGAGGAACAGGCCACCGGCGATCAGCAGATACGGCAGGGCCGCGGGGAGGAACTGGCTCAGCAGCATGGCTACCGGCAGGATGATCAGCAGCTTGTTGCGGATCGATCCGATCGCGATCTTGCCGACGATGGGCAGCTCGCGGGCCGGGGAGAACCCGTGAACGTAGCGCGGGGTGACCGCAGTGTCGTCGACGACGACACCTGCAGCCTTGACACTTGCTTTACCTGCTGCGGCCGCGACGTCATCCAGGGTCGCCGCAGCGGCCCGGGTGATCGCAGCGACGTCATCCAGCAGTGCGACGAGACCGCCGGCCACAGGTACCTCCTCGGTATGGGTATTCCTTCTCCCGAAGGATACGGCGTCGACGACTGTGGTCGCGGTTTGGCGTATCCGAATCCCCTGCCATCTGCTGAGGGCGAGGTGCAGAATGCCGCCCGACGAAGTCGCCAGTACGCATTTGGCATCAGCGATCCACGTGTTCGCATTACAAAACCAAACGTCCTTTCGTGAGACGGTCTTGTGGATGGCCTTGTGGCAGGAGGGATTCAAGGGCAGAGATACTACTACCGGGTAACCGATCCCGGTGCGCACCAGGTGAGTTCGTAGGTCAGAATGTGGGCATGCGAGTTCATGGCCGGTGGCGCCGGTGACCGATCGCGGTGTTTTGCGGGTGGGTGTGATCGACGACCATGAGTCCGTGGTGGAGGGGTTGCGGGCGATCATCGAGGAGGGCACGGACATGGCCTTCGTCGGTGGCGCGGAGACGGTCGATGAGTTGCTGCAGTCGACCTCCGATATCGGACTGGTGATCCTGGACCTGCGATTGTCCGACGGCTCGTCACCCCATTCGAACGTCACCCGGTTACGCGAAGCCAACATCGAAGCGCTGGTGTACACCTCCGGCGACGAACCGTTCCTGGTGCGGGAAGCCGCTTCGGCGGGTGTGCTCGGGGTGATCCGGAAGTCGGCGCGCAAAGCCGAGATCCAGGAGGCGATCCGGACGGCCGGTGCGGGACGGCAAGTGGCGTCCGTCGATTGGGCCGCCGCGCTGGATTCGGACCCCGGCTTCGTCGACCTGCCGCCCCGGTTGCGGCAGGTACTCGAACTGTATGCGTCGGGGGAGCCGACGGTGCGGGTGGCGAAGGAGACCGGTCTGTCGCCCGAAACGGTCAGCGACTACGTCGACCGGATCCGCAAGAAGTATCGGGACGCGGGACGGCCCGCACCCACCAAAACCGACCTGTACAAACGAGCGATTGAGGACGGATGGCTACCGATTCCGCGCCGCTTCCGGCGGTAGCTTCCGCGCTCGGGGACGAAGCCAAACCCGCCGGACAGCGCATCCTGCAACAGTTCTCACTGTTTGTCGGCGGTGGCTACCTTTTTTATCTCGTGCTGGTGATCCCCAACATCGGGGAGTCCATGGACGTCATGGCCGGGTGGTGGACGGTCACCGCGATCATGCTGATCTTCGGCTCCGGACTCGCCATGGGAGCCCGCGCGATGCGGAGCAGTGCGCCTGTCCTACGCAGAACCGCGTCGGCGGCAGCGATTGCCTACGTGGTGGCTTTGGCTCTCTGGCCCTTGGGCTGGGACGGAGTGCTCTTGGTCAGCGAACGGGGGATGTGGTTCTCCCAATTCAGTGGACTTCCGGCGATCGTCGCCGCAGCGGCGTGGCGGGCGCGGTGGGCGTTTGCCTACCTGGTCGGGGTCACCGTGGTGGTCCAGCTGATCAACCACGAGGTCCGGGTGCCCGAGTTCAACGGCCCGGTGATCCCCGAGATCGCGTGGGCTTTCGCCTTCTGCCTGATCCCGTTCTCCGCCGCGGTGATGGCCATCAGGACCGCCGCGATCCTCGACGCGACGCGTGAATCGGCCTATGCGGCAGCGGCGGAAGCGGCCGCGTCACAGGCCAGAGCATTGGAACGAACCCGGTTTGACGCACTGACCCACGACGGTGTGATGTCGACACTGCTCGGCGCCGCCCGCCAGGGTGCTTCGCAGCGCCTCGCCGAGCAGGCCAAACGCACCCTGGCCGACATGGACGGATTCCATAAACAACCGACGGATGACGACGTCCTTCCGGCCAACGCCGCAGTTGCTCAATTGCGCGGCGCGGTCGTCGATGCCGATCCAACCATCGCGGCGAAGGTCACGAAAAGCGTTGACGCCCAGACATATCCGGCGAATGTGGTGCTGACCATCGCGGCAGCGACCACCGAAGCGGTGCGCAACAGTGTGACCCATGCCGGCCCGGATGCGACCCGAAATGTCGCCGCGCGCTTCGAAGCCGACTCCATCGAGGTGGACATCAGTGATGACGGCGTCGGATTCGATCTCCGTGCGGTGCCGCCGCAGCGTCTGGGACTTGCGGTCAGTATTCGGGGTCGGATGTCGGTGCTGGACGGCGGTCGTGTCACCGTGGAGTCAAAACCCGGGCACGGTACGCGGATTGCCCTGCACTGGACGCGACCGCAATGATCAGCCGGTCACAAGCGCAGGCACCTCGGGACATCACCGCGATCCTCGGGATGCACACGCCGGCGGCCAAAGGTGTTGTCGCGGTGTACATCGTCGCCATCACCATCGTCGCCATCGAAACCCGGCAGGGAATCAGTTCATTTTGGCCGGTCGCCGTGGGCGTGGTGGTGCTCGCGGCGGGCACCATCGCCCTGATCACCGTGCCGGGAGACCCGCTGCCCATGCCGCTGACCTGGGCCCTGGCCGCGGCCGGACCGATCGCGTCCGCGCTGATGCTCTCGGTGATGCCGGTTCCGTTCGAGGTGCCGCTGCAGGGGTGGACGCACGGCGCGGGCACAACGATTCTGTGTTTCATGGCGGTGCGCGGACGCTGGATCAGCGCCTGGTGGGGGCTGCTCGGGATGGCGCTGGTGTACGGACTCTGGGCCACGTTCACCGACCAGGGTTTCCTGTTCGGTGCCGGGATGGTGGTCATCGACGCCGGGCCACTGGCGATGGCGACCCTGCTGTCGTTCACGCTGCGCCCCAACGGTAAAGCCGTGTTCGCCCTGCGTGATGCCGCCACCGCGCGGATCGCGGCGCTCTCGGCGGCCCGTGCGGCCACCGAAGAACGGGATGCCCGTCTGCGTCAGCTCGACGAGATGGCCAGACCGCTGCTGGAACGCATCGCGACCGCCGAAGAGTTCACCCCGCAAGAGGCGGCCACCTATGAACTCGTCGAGGCGAACCTGCGGGACCGCCTGCGGGCACCCGCACTGACGAGCCCCGAGATCGATGCGTCGGCGCGGCTGGCCCGGGCCCGTGGCGTCGAGGTGATCCTCATCGACGATCACGGGATGGACGCGACGCCCGCCGATATCAGGGAGGTGCTGCGGGCTCGGATCATCGAAACCCTGCGCGATGCTCACGACGGCGAGATCTGTGTGCGAATCCTGCCCCCGGCACGATTGGCGCTGGCCTCGATCTACGTGCATGACCGCGCCGGAACCCGGCGGATCACCTTCGACCACACCGGGGTCGAAGCCCAGACCTAGCGGGGGGCCGGCGCCGCCGAAGCCCTTTTCGATGCCCCGATTTGTACGGCCCCCCACTCGGGGGACCCCGCAAGACGCGTCTGGTGCGGCCGTCGTCGGCGACATTAATTTCGGGTACACCCCGCCGGTCAATCCGCCGCCGGACACCGAAGATTGGAATCACCCGTGGACACGATCGCAGTTGCCCTACCCGCGACCAGACCGTCCCTGAGCGCGCGCGAGATCGAAGTGCTGCGTGCCTGGCTCGTCTGCGACACCAAAGACGCGGCGGCGCGCACCCTGTTCATCTCCGGCGCCACGGTCAACACCCACATCACGCGGATCCGCGACAAGTACGACGCCGCGGGACGACCGGCGGTGACCAAGGCGATACTGCTCGCGCGTGCCCTCCAGGACGGTCACATCACCGTCGACGAGCTCTGAACGTCAGTCTTTGGTGACCGTGGCGTCCTTGAGCGGGCGCGCGACCTGCTGCGTCCACTTGTACAGCCAGGCGATGACACCGACAAAGGCGAGGACACCCAGGATCTCGGCCCAGCTGCTGAAGCTGTCGCCGACAACGGCCAGCGGGCTCTCGTCGCCGGTGGCCGCGACGATGCCGGCGAACAGCACACCGAACAGGCTCTCGCCGACGATCAGACCGGTGGCCAGGAGCACGCCCATCCGCTTCTTGCGTTCGACGTTGCCGCCGGTCCTAACGGCCCACCGGTTGTAGATCGTGCCGAGGATGGCACCGATCGGGATGACCAGGGTCAGCGCGATCGGCAGGTACATGCCCATACCGACGGCCAGCGGCGGCAGGCTGAGCTTGCTGGAGGACCGCGACAGGATCTCGTCGACGATGATGACACCGACGCCGATCAGGGCGCCGAGACCGATGAGGTTCCAGTCGAGGTCGCTGCCGAAGACACCTTCGGCCAGGGACGAGATCAGCGCGGCCTGCGGGGCGGCGAGTGCGTCGTCGCCGGCGCCGGGTGCACCGGCGAAACCGAAGGCCGTGTTCATCAGCCCGAGGATCGGCGGGATGATCGCCGACCCGAACAGCACGCCGATGATCAGCGCGACCTGCTGCTTCCAGGGCGTGGCACCCACCAGTTGACCCGTTTTGAGGTCCTGCAGGTTGTCGTTGGAAATGGTGGCGACACCGAACACCACCGCGGTCACGAACAGCGTGAAGGCGATCAGCGCGGTGTTCTGCGCGTCGTCGGCGTCGCCGTAGACCATCTTGATCAGCAACGCGGCGAGGATGGCGACCAGGATGCCGACACCCGAGATCGGGCTGTTGGACGAACCGATGAGGCCGGCCATGTAGCCGCAGACCGCTGCGACCACGAGGCCGATGACGAAGACGAAGATGATGCTGACGGCGATGATGCCGGTGGCGGTGCCGTGCAGGGCGGTGTTGTGGATGAAGTCCCAGAGCAGCAAACCGATCGGAACCAGGGCCACCAGGATCACACCCGCAACCATGGTGATCGGGATGTCCTGCTCGGTCAGGTCGACCTTGTCGCCCTTACGCCGCGCCCGCGCCGAGACCATCGAGTTCTGGATGCCTCGCAGGATCGGGCCGATGATCTTGAGCAGCGTCCAGATCGCGGCGATCGCGATGGCGCCGGCACCGACGAAACGGACGTCGGAGGAGAAGATGCTGCTGACGCCATCGAGCAGCGACTCACCGGCGGGGAGATTGCCGTTGGTCTGGATGGGGAGCAGGATGCCGAACGAGATGACCAGGCCGACGAGCATGGCGATACCGACGGTGAGTCCCACCAGGTGTCCGACACCGATCAGGGCCAGCGACAGGCTCGCGCCCCACATGGTTCCGCCCGCGCCGACCTTGATGGCACCGGCGAGGGAGCTGCTGATGACCTTCAGCGCCGCGACCAGGGAGAACCCGGCGGCCGCGAGCGCGCCCACCACGATGATCCGCATACCGCCGCGGTTTTCTTCGACGCCTGCGGTGGAGTCGCCGACCTTCAACACCTCGGCGGCGGCCACACCTTCGGGATAGGGCAGATCGGATCCCGTCACCAGTGCCCGCCGTAGCGGGATGGAGTACATGACGCCGAGGATGCCGCCGATCGCACACAGCGCCACGGTGATCCAGTAGGGAAATCCGGTCCACCAGCCGACCATGATGAGGCCGGGCAACACGAAGATGATGGCCGAGAGGGTGCCTGCCGCCGACGCGATCGTCTGGACGATGTTGTTCTCGACCACGGTGTGGTTGGCGAAATTGCGCAGGATGCTCATCGAGATGACGGCCGCCGGGATGGCGGTGGCGAAGGTGAGTCCGACCTTCAAGCCGAGATAGACGTTCGCGGCTGTGAATACGAGAGTGATCAGACCACCGAGGATGATCCCTCTCAGCGTCAGCTCGCGCAGACCGGACGACTTCGTACGCGTTGCCGTCACATCATCTGTGGACATTTGCGGCTACCCCTCACACCAAATGGGTTCGTTGATCGATCACCCGCCGCGATCCGACGGTGGTCGTTGACCTTGACACTCTATGTGTCAACGTTATGTCTGATCGTTGCACCCCGCATTCACGGTCGCGGATGTATTTCAGCTCACATGTCGGGTGGGCTGTCACCGATCCGCCGGTTGCGCCGTCGTGGCCGAGATCGGGTCGAACCTGCAGCTGAGACGACCTAGGGATTCGTCGACCACGTCGTTCGCGGATTGGACCACTGAAAGCCTGTTGCAGGAATTCGATCGATTCGCGGGCGAGCCGCAGCGGGGTGCGGTGGCTGGTCCGATTTGGCGCCGTTTCATCTCGGGCAGGCGAGGACGAACGGTCTCCGGGCTGTCGGTGCCCGGCGATACGGTGCGCCCACGAGTCGCCCATGGGGATGGGCGACGACAGCAAGGGGGAAACAATGTCTGCAGGGGTGGAATCTCGTGTCGGTGCGCTCGCGAGCGCGTGTGAACGAGAATTGGGAGATCCGGCGGGATGGATCACGCCGCGCGAATATCCGAAAGCGTTGGCGCTGTGCATCATCGACGCCATCTATTCGACGGGTGCGCGTCACGTGACGGTTGAGAACATCTTTGAGCGGTACGGCATCTACCGGGCCGCGCAGGGCGGTGACATCACGCGTGACGGAGCGCCCGAACTGCTCCGGACGTTTCACGAGTTGGGGGACGCGTCGGAGTGGGCATCCACGATCGGCAATCGAAGGCCGACATCGTCGACGCCCGGTGCGCCGCTGAAAGCGCAGGCGGTCAAAGAGGCAGCGGGCCGATCTGTCGACCTCGGGATCGAGACCACCGCTGACCTGCGCGATGTGGCCGATTCGGATGCCCTCGACGCGGTCAAGAAATCGTGGCTGGCGGTGCCGGGTCAGCGCTCGGGTGTCACCTGGGCGTATGTACTGACCCTCGCAGGAGTCCCTGCCGTGAAGGTCGATCGTGTGATCGTGAACCATGTCGCGCGTGTTCTGGAGATCCCCGTCGACGAGGTGACGCCCGCGGTGGCGAGCGAACTCATCAGAGACGTCGCGATACAGAAGCACTGGAACGTTCTCCATACCGAACACGCGATCTGGCGTCTGGGATCCAAACGTCCGGTACGCGAACCCGTCCTCCCGGTATCGACTGAGTAGCGAGTTGCTCTCGCGCACCGGTCGGCCGTTCGGATCGCTCGGTGCGCGAGGTCGGCTTTTGAGATCTCAAAAGTGATGTGGGGCAAGGGGCTTGTCCGGACAGGAATGATCGGTTTCTGGCTACGGATATGAATGGCGAAGTCACGCTTGTTGATTCGTGGTGTCACGGGGGTGAGTCGCAGACTATCCGCGCGGCCGCGGACCGCAAGATCAACGGAGCCAGCAGCTTTGGGCAACGATATTTTTGTTGTGAACAATGCCCCCCGTTCGGGGGGCATTGAAAAGGCTGGCTGGATGTTGTCGGACTGTGCCACTAGCTTTAGTGGGAGACAGGCAGTCAAACCCCTCGGCTGTCGAACGAAAGATCGGATCGAAAATGTTCACGATGAATCAGGCGACCGCCGAGATACTGGCCAGGCCGAGCTTGAGTGCGCGGGAGATTGAGGTCCTTCGTGCGTGGCTGCTGTGCGACTCGAAGGATGTCGCTGCCCGCACGCTGTTCATCTCCTCGGCAACCGTGAACACCCATATCGCGCGGATCCGCGACAAATACGACGCGGTCGGTCGATCGGCCACGTCGAAGACCTCGCTGCTGGCACGCGCGCTCCAGGACGGCCTCATCACGGTTGAGGAACTCTGAGTACTGCTTGAAACACCGCCAACTTCGGCCCGCTGAGGACCGACGAAGGGTCATTTACCCTTGTCGGTGCCTCACGGGGTCGAAGTTGGTAACCGTCGTGGCGTGAGAGTGGTTGGCTAGCTGTTGTTTTCGTTCTGGTAGATGTCGGGGATGCCGTCGTGGTTGTCGTCGCGCTCTTCTTCTTCCTGAATCCTGCGGTAGTGCCGATTTCGGGCACGCAACAGGATTGATGCGATCAGGGCCGCGCACAGCGATCCGGTCAGCACGCCGATCTTGACGACCTGGTCGCGCTCGGTGCCCAGGCCGAAGGCGAGGTCACCGATGAGTAGCGAGACGGTGAAACCGATGCCGGCGAGGATCGAGATGCCCAAGACGTCGATCCAGCGAACGCTGGCGTCGAGGGAGGCGCGCGTGAATGCCGATAGCAGTCGGGTGGTGCCGAAGATGCCGATCGCTTTGCCGAAGACCAGACCGAAGATGATGCCCAGGGCGATCGGGTCACTCAACGCATCGGTCAGACCGTCGAACCCGCCGATCGCGACGCCGGCGGCAAAGAACGCAAAGATCGGGATCGCGATGCCGGCCGAGATGGGCCGGATCCGGTGTTCGAAGTGCTCGGCCAGACCGATCCCGGCTTCCGGGCCGCCGGCGGCCTTGCTGCGAAGCACGGGAACGGTGAACCCGAGCAGAACACCGGCGACCGTGGCGTGGATCCCGGACTCATGGACGAACACCCAGGTCAGGGTGGCCAGCGGAATGAGCAGCCACCAAGACCGGATTCGTCGCTGCACACAGATGGCGAACAGCACCAGCGGTATCGCGGCGAGCGCGAGCGCGCCGAGATCGATGTCCTCGCTGTAGAAGACTGCGATGACGGTGATGGCGAGCAGGTCGTCGACCACGGCCAGGGTGAGCAGGAACGTCCGCAACGCCACCGGTAGATGCGTGGAGATGACCGCCAGGACGGCCACCGCAAACGCGATGTCCGTCGCGGTGGGAATGGCCCAGCCCTGCGTGGCGCCATCGCCGACGTGGGCGGTGAACGCCACGAAGATGATCGCCGGCACGATCATGCCGCCGACCGCTGCGGCAATCGGGAGGACCGCACGTTTCGGATCGCGGAGGTCGCCGGCGACGAACTCACGTTTGAGCTCGAGGCCGACCACGAAGAAGAAGATCGCGAGCAATCCGTCGGCGGCCCAGGTGGCCAGAGACAAGTCGAGGTGCACGCCCAGGGCGTCGGTGCCGACCCGGAACTCGCTCAGCTCGACGTACGCATCGGACCACGGCGAGTTCGCCCAGATCAGTGCGACCACGGTGGCCACCAGGAGGATTGCCCCACCGATGGTTTCTTTGCGGAGGATGTCGGCGATGCGCGACGCCTCCGCCCATGAGCCGCGGGCAAAGAGTGTCGAGGGGGTTTTTCGATCCTGCGCTGACAACGTTGTGTCCTGTCTAGGGGTCGGAGAAACACGACACGCGCGAACCGTCGAAACGACGGAATCTTGAGCACGCGGCCGACCAGACTTCCCGGCACACCGCCGGTAACTTTACCGTCTTGCGATCAGTGCGGGCCACGTGGCGCCGGAGAATCGGAGGCAATGGCGTGGATCGGCACATAACGCGGCAGACTGTTGCCCATGTCTGAGGAAGATCTGAAGCCGGCTGCGTCCGGCAAGGCGACCACCCAAACCCGGTCGCCGCTGTTCGGTTGGTCGCCGGCCGGGAGCAACGAGGTGGTTGCTCCGACCGAACGGCTGTCGTGGCCGCGCACGGTGGGCATCGGCCTGCAGCACGTGGTGGCCATGTTCGGTGCGACATTCCTCGTTCCGGTACTCACCGGATTCCCACCGGCGACGACGCTGCTGTTCTCCGGAATCGGCACGATCCTGTTCTTGCTGATCACCCGCAACCAATTGCCGAGCTACCTCGGTTCGAGTTTTGCGATCATCGCTCCGGTACTCGCCGCGACGGCCTCTCATGGGCACGGTTCCGCGCTGGGCGGCATCGTGATGGTGGGCGCGGTGCTGGTCGTCATCGGCGTGGTGGTGCACTTCGCGGGCACCGGCTGGATCCACGCGTTGATGCCGCCGATCGTGACCGGAACCATCGTCGCGTTGATCGGCCTGAATCTCGCGCCCACGGCCAAGTCGAACTACGAGCAGGATGCGGTCACGGCCACGCTGGTCCTGGTGCTGCTGATTGCCTCGCTGGTGCTGTTCAAGGGACTGCTCGGACGACTCGCCATTTTCACCAGCGTTGTCATCGGCTACCTGTTCGCCCTGGCCCGCGACAAGGTCGACACCGACCCCATCGGAGCCGCCGATTGGGTCGGCCTGCCCGATTTCCAGGCGCCGACGTTCCATCTGTCGGTGCTGCCGATGTTCTTGCCGGTGGTGCTGGTGCTGGTGGTCGAGAACATCGGGCACGTCAAGTCGATCAACACGATGACCGGGATCAACTACGACCACAAGATCGGTCGCGCCTTGGCTGCCGACGGTATCGCCACGGTCTTGGCCGGTAGCGGCGGCGGTTCTGCCACAACGACGTACGCCGAGAACATCGGTGTCATGGCAGCGACCAAGGTGTACTCGACGGCCGCCTACTGGGTGGCCGGCATCGCCGCGGTGCTGCTGGGTATGTCGCCGAAGGTCGGTGCGGTGATCGCATCGGTCCCGCCGGGTGTCCTCGGTGGTGTGACCACCGCGCTCTACGGTCTGGTCGGCATCCTGGGCGTGCACATCTGGGTGACGAACAAGGTGGACTTCTCCAAACCGGTCAACCAGTTCACCGCCGCCATCGCACTCGTGATCGGTATCGCCGACTTCTCGTGGACGATAGGCGATTTGAGCTTCGGTGGCATCGCACTCGGTGCGCTGGCGGCACTCCTGATCTACCACGTCATGCGCGTGGTCGGCGGCTGGCGCGGAACGGTTGTGGTGGACAAGGCGGACGTCGAGTAGACGTGCACTGACCCGACTGATCGCCCCCTCAAGCTTTTTGAGGGGGCGATCTTTTGTCTGTCACACGAGTTCCGATTTCAGACACAAGGGTGGGGCGCAAGGTTTAAAACATGGTGATTGCAACCCGAAAGCCCAGTGTCGCAAGGCAAATCAAATTCTACCCCTTGACGTCTGGTCCATCGACCGCATAGATTCCTCCTCACCATCCAGAGCGACCGAGAGACTTGGCTCGTCGACGTCGCAGCAACCCCGTCGCAGGACGTGTGGGTGCTACCGCCAAGAACGATGGAGGAACGATTATGGATCGCGCTTCGTGGAGACGTTTGCACGTCGACCTGTGCCGAGCGGGCACCGGCGTCTGTACGTAGGTCTGACCCACCTCACCCACACATTCTTGCCCTATTGGAAGGCCCTTCAGCGATGCTCGCTGCGCGCATACACCGGTGGTCACAGTGACCCAGATAGATATCCGCTCCACGCTCGACGAACCCGCGGCGGTGGACGACGCCGACCTGGTCATCGCGCGGAAGTGGCATCCATGGCGTTGGATCATCGCGATTGCCGCGCTGATCGTTGTCGCCCAGTTCTTGCACGGATTTGCGACCAACCCGGGCTGGGATTGGGGGACGTTCGCGCAGTACTTCACCGCGTCGTCGGTGATGTCTGCGTTGTGGCTGACCATCCAGTTGACGTTCTGGGGATCGCTGTTCGGATTTGCGATCGGCATCGCGCTGGCCGCGGCCAGGCTGTCGAAAAATCCGGTACTGCAGGTGATTGCCTGGTTCTACATCTGGGCGTTTCGTTCGATCCCCTTGATCGTCCAGTTGCTGTTCTGGTTCAACCTCGCGTACCTCTATCAGTCGCTGTCGGTGGGAGTTCCGTTCGGGCCGGGCTTCTTCGAGTTCAACGTCAACAATGTGATCAGTGGTTCGGCTGCGGCCATCATCGGTCTGGCGTTGCACCAGGCGGCGTATTCGGCGGAGATCATCCGGGCCGGGATCATCTCGGTGGATCAGGGTCAGCTCGAAGCCGCTGCCGCACTGGGTATTCCGAAGCGCCGCGAGTTTTTCAAGATCATTCTGCCGCAGGCGATGCGGGGAATCCTTCCGAACGCCGCGAACGAGGTCATCAGCTTGTTCAAGGGCACTTCGATCGTGTCGGTCATGGCAATTGCCGAGTTGTTCTACCAGGTGCAGGTCATCTACGGGCGCAGTGGACGGGTCGTCCCGCTGCTGATGGTTGCCACTGTCTGGTACATCGTCCTGACGTCGATCTTGTCGGTGGTGCAGTTCTACGTGGAGCGGCACTATGCCAAGGGCGCGCTGCGGACCATTCCGTTGACGCCGGTGCAGCAGATCCGAAAGCGGTTCTCCGACATCTCCTTTGCTCCACGCGGGGCGACCCGATGACCGAGGCGATAGAGAATTCGAGGTACGCGGTCGAGGTCAGGGGAGTTCACAAGTCTTTCGGCGATCTGGAGGTGCTCAAGGGTGTCGATCTGGTGGTACGCCCAGGTGAGGTCACCGCGATCATCGGTCCGTCGGGATCAGGCAAGTCGACGCTGTTGCGTGCCCTCAACCACCTGGAGAAAGTCGATCACGGCACCGTCCGTGTCGATGGTGACCTGGTGGGGTACAAACGCAAGGGAAACAAGCTTCACGAGCTGAGCAACAAGGAGATTCTGCAGCAGCGCTCGCGGATCGGTTTTGTGTTCCAGAACTTCAACCTGTTTCCGCATCTGACCGCACTGGAGAATGTGATCGAGGCGCCGATCTCGGCACAGAGACGCAAGCGGTCGGACGTCGAGCCTGAGGCAGTGGCTTTGCTCGAGCGCGTCGGCGTCGGTGAGAAGGCGCACGAATACCCACGCAGGCTCTCGGGTGGGCAGCAGCAGCGGGTTGCGATCGCTCGCGCACTTGCACTGCGGCCCAAGGTGATCCTGTTCGACGAGCCGACATCAGCGCTCGATCCCGAACTCGTCGGCGAAGTACTCGAAGTCATCCGTGGGCTCGCCCGCGACGGTGCGACGCTTGTCATCGTGACCCACGAAGTGGGTTTCGCACGCGAGATCGCCGACACGGTGGTTTTCATGGATGGCGGCGTCATCGTCGAACAGGGAACCCCGACCGAACTCATCGACTCTCCCAAGGAAGAACGCACCAAAGCCTTTCTCGCGCACGTCCTCTGAACCGTCTTCACTCAATCCGACAAACAAGGAACAACCATGTCCAGAACAAGCCGTCGACTCGCGGTCGTCGCGTCCGCATTTGCCACGCTCGCATTGCTGGTCACCGGGTGCAGCGAACCCGCTGCCGAGTCCGAAGTGGTCACGTCCGACGGACAGAGTTTCGACCTGTCGCCGGAGCAGTCCAGCCGAGTCCGCGTCGACAAGGTCGACGACATCGCGGCCAAGGTGCCCCAAGCGATCCGCGATCGGGGCACGCTGGTCGTGACCGGTGCCGGCGGTACCGCTCCACCGCTGCGGTTCTACGCCACCGATGACAGGACGATCATCGGATCGGAGGTCGACTTCACGTACCTGATCGGCGATATCCTCGGCCTCGACGTTGATCTGAAGGTTGCTGACTGGTCGCAGAACTTCGTCAAGATCGACTCCGGTGAGAACGACCTGTTCATCTCCAATGTCACCGTGACCGAAGAGCGCAAGGACAAGTACGACTTCGCCACGTACCGTTTGGACAACCTCGCCTTCGAAGCGCCCAAGGACAGTGGCTGGAAGGTCGAAGGCCGCAAGGATATTGCGGGCAAGAAGATCGGAGTCGGTTCCGGAACCAATCAGGAACAGCTGCTGGTCGACTGGAACGAACAAAATGTCGCCGAAGGTCTCGCGCCGGCAGAGATCGCGTACTACCAGAACGCATCCGATTACTACCTGGCTCTGGGTTCGGGGCGCATCGACGGATACTTCGGTCCCAACCCGTCGTCGGTCTACCACGCTGCGACCTCGGGCGACACCGAGGTGATCGGCGTGTTCTCCGGTGCGGGTGATGCACTGCAGGGCGAGATCGCGGTTCTGACCAAGAAAGACAACGGCCTCATCCAGGCCATCAACGAAGCGATCAACCACGCTATTGAAGACGGCAGCTATCAGAAGGTCATCGACCGTTGGGGCCTGCAGTCCGAGGCCGTCACCGTCTCGGAGATCAACCCGCCCGGACTTCCACGTACCGAAGGATAGGTCTCCCGATGGAGGGAAGACGAGTGAGTGCACGACCCAGTGGAGCCGGCCGAGCGGCCACCGCCACGGCTGATACTGCACACCTGCAGATCACCACGGTCCATCAGGACGATCCGCTGGCTTCCCCGCTGATCGAGGAGTTGGCTCTCGAGTACAGCTCTCGTTACGGGCGCAGCCCGGGGGAGCAGTACAGCGAACTGCGGGCTTATCCCGCAGAGGAGTTCGCGCCGCCGGGGGGTGTGCTGATCGTCGCATTGGCCGACGGTGCCCCGGTCGCCGGTGGTGCGTTCCGTCAGTACGACGCCACCACCGCCGAACTCAAGCGCATCTGGACGGCGTCGGCGTACCGGGGCCGGGGGTACGGCAAGGCAATCGTGGCAGAACTCGAGACGATCGCAACCAGCCGTGGCTATCGCCGAATCTTTTTGACAACCGGATGGAACCAGCCCGAGGCAGTGGCGTTGTATCTCGCTGCCGGTTACACGCCGCTGTACGACACCACACTGCCCTCCGACGAGGTCGGCGTGCATCCGTTCGAGAAGAATCTGGATTCGAAAGAGGTTTGTGCATGAGCGTTTTCGCCCTGGGTATCGAGCTCGATGGGGAGGGACGTCATCCGGCGGCGTGGCGACGGGCATCTCATGCACCTGACGCCTTGCTGACCGGAGAGACCGTGCGACGGAGAGTGGCTGCTGCGGAGAACGCCGGCTTCACGTTGGCGACGTTCGACGACTCGATCGTCGGTGCTACCAGCGAGATCGTCGGTCGCATCGACGCGCCCAACCGGGCGGCCTTCGTGGCCGCGACGACATCGACCATCGGACTTGTACCGCTGATCGGTACGACATACGCCGAACCGTTCCATACGGCTTCACAATTGGCCACTCTCGACTACGCGTCGCGTGGACGGGCCGGGTGGATCGCGGCACCCGTCACCGACAGTGCCGCGTCGAAGGTATGGGGCCGACCCGTGGTGGTGGGCGAGTCAGAACGTGCACGCGAACAGCATGATTCGATCACCGTCGCCCGTGATCTGTGGGACTCCTGGGAGGACGATGCGGTGATCCGCGATTTCGCCTCGGGCCGGTTTCTCGATCGAGACAAGCTGCACTACATCGATTTTCAGGGTGAGAGTTTCTCCGTGAAGGGTCCGGCGATCGTTCCCAGGCCACCGCAGGGACAATTGGTGGTGTTCGGAACCGCGGGCGACGTCGATGTACGCCTGGTCTCGGCGCCTTCCGTCGCCGCGATTGCCACGGCCGCGAGGGCCTTCGACAGGCTTGCCTTTGCCGAACTCGATGTCACCCTCGACACCGCCACCGAATCGGGTGCCGAGCGACTGGAGCATCTGAACTCGTACACGCCGGCCCAGGAGTCGGGGCGTCTCCAATTCATCGGCAGTGGAGACGAACTCACCGAACTCCTGACGGAGTTGGCCGGCCATGTCGACGGCGTCAGAATCCATCCCGCCGTCGTCGATGAGGATCTGGTGGTTCTCGCTCGCCACGTGTTGCCGCGCCTGTTCGCCGCCGGCACCAGCCATCGTCCGGTGCCGGGGTCGACATTGCGCGCCAACCTCGGCCTCACCCGTCCCGCAAGTCGCTACCAGAAGGCCTGATACGTCATGACCGTTCTCCGCCCCGATGCCCACGTGCACTTCGGTGTCTTCTTCCAGGGCGTCAACCACACCACCATCTGGTCCGATCCGGCGAGTGCGTCGCAGATCGACTTCGAGAGCTTCCGCCGTGTGATCACCACTGCAGAACGCGGATTGTTCGACGCGTTCTTCCTCGGCGAAGGCCTGCGTCTGCGCGAACAGCAGGGCAAGATCCTCGATCTCGACATCGCCGGACGGCCCGATGCCATCGCGCAACTGTCGGCCGTCGCCGGGATCACGTCGCACATCGGACTCGTAGCGACCCAGAACACCACCTACAACGAGCCGGCGGACCTCGCCCGACGCCTCGCTGGACTCGATATTCTCTCGGGTGGCCGCGCCGGGTGGAATGTGGTGACAACCGACAACGCGTGGACGGGGGAGAACTTCCGGCGCGGCGGGTTCCTCGACCACGAACTGCGGTACGAGCGTGCCGGACAGTTCATCCAGGTCGCGCGAGAGATCTGGGATTCGTGGAATGACCATGCGATCTCCTCGTCTCGGGATGCGGATTCCTGGGCGGCGAAGGATGCAGTCCGTACCGTTCGCCACACGACGTCGCAGTTCGACGTGGAGGTGACCCCGACCCTTCCGCGCAGCGCCCAGGGGCATCCGGTGATCTTCCAGGCCGGTGACTCACCGACCGGGCGTGACTTCGCGGCCGCCCATGCCGAGGTGATCTTCTCCGCTCACGGAACGCATTTCGATGATGCGCTGGCGTTCGCGACCGACATCCGGGCTCGCCTGCGCAAGGCCGGCCGACCGGACGATGACATCAAGATCCTGCCCGGTACCCAGATCGTGTTGGCGGAGAACGCCTCCGAGGTCGAGGAGAAGGAGCGGTGGGTCCGCGAGGGGCAGTTCACCGGGCAGACGGCGCTCTCGCTTGTCGGACAGGTGTGGGGCCGTGACCTTTCCGATCGTGATCCCGATGGTCCACTACCTGAGGAGGATCCAGTACCGGCACCTATCTCGGTGACGCGAGGGGCGGCCCGGGACGGTAAGGACCCGATCGTGATCGCCCAGGAATGGCGGGCATTGGCCGAGGCGAAGAATCTGTCGCTGCGGGAGGTGGCCATCGCGACGACGGCGCGCTCCGGATTTGCCGGCACACCAGGACAGGTGGCCGACGAACTGGTCAAGTGGGTTCGCAGTGGTGCGACCGATGGGTTCAACATCTCGCCGTACATCGTGCCGGGCGGGCTCGATGACATCGTCAATTGGTTGGTGCCGGAGCTGCAAGAACGCGGCGCCTATCGGATCGCGTACGACACAGATACCCTGCGCGGGCACTTGGGCCTACGTGAACCACTGACGCGACGCGAGCGCGGTGGCAGCGATATCAGCGCTGCAGGTTGACCCACGCGCCTCCGCCCGATCTTCCCAGATGTTCGGCCTGGCGCTGACTTTCGGCGACGATACCGTTGGCCGCAGTCTCGGGTTGCTGTGCGCGGTGGCCGACCGGAGAAGGAGGCGAGCATGAAGTTCTCATGGTTTCTGCCGACCGGAGGTGATGACGAACAACTCGGCGCAGGCTCGCATGGCGTCGGGATTGCGCGCGGCGGTACCGCCACCAGTGGCGTCGCAGGTAAGTCCGGTGCGCATCGCGACGCAACGTTGGACTACCTGACAGAAATCGCGCAAACCGTGGACCGCTTGGGGTTTCACGCCGTCCTGACACCGACCGGGGCGCACTGCGAGGATTCGTGGCTCGTGACATCTGCTTTGATCGCCGCCACCGAGCGGTTGAAGTTCCTCGTCGCGTTCCGTCCGGGTGCGGTGGCTCCGGTGCTCTCGGCGCAGATGGTCAGTACGTTCCAACGATTGTCCGGTGGGCGTGCTCTTCTCAACGTGGTTGTCGGCGGCGACGATTCGGAACAGCGTGCGTACGGCGACACGGCGGGCAAGGACGATCGCTACCGTCGGGCACAGGAGTTTCTCGAGATCGCACGAGCGGTCGGGAATGGCCAAGACGTGCGGGTGGACAGTGAGTTCTACACGGTAGAGCGCGACGGCGGCGGGTTCAGTGGGTACGATCCGGTGCCGCTACCCGAGGTGTATCTGGGCGGTTCCTCGGCGGCGGCGATCGAGGTGGCAGCGGCGCAAGCCGACGTATTCCTCACGTGGGGCGAGCCGCCGGCGGAGGTTGCCGAGAAGCTGGCCGTGGTCAAGGCCAGTGCCGCCGAGAAGGGCAGGTCTGTCCGAGGTGGCATCAGATTGCACGTCATCACGCGCGAGAGCGCCGGCGAGGCGTGGGATGCGGCGGAGAACCTCATCGCCGGCTTGGATGACGAGACGATCGAACGTCGGCAAAAAGCTTTGCGGACACTGGGTTCGGTTGGCCAACGCCGCATGCTCGACCTGCACGGTGGCGACCGCTCGAAACTGCTCGTCGCGCCCAACTTGTGGGCCGGGTTCGGCCTCGTGCGCGGGGGAGCCGGCACGGCACTGGTCGGAAGCCACGAGGAGGTGACCGCGCGCATCGAGGAATACCGGGACGTGGGTATCGAGGAGTTCATCTTCTCCGGCTACCCGCATCTGGAAGAGGCAGTGCACTTCGGGACCGGAGTGCTCCCCAGATTCCGCGAGGTCCCCGGCAGCTGAGATGGGCGCGGTTACCGGGTCGCCGCCACGCTCGGCTGATCGAAGTGTGCGCTGACGTCCACGCTGAGCAGTTCGGACGCCTGGAAATCGTTGTGACGAAAGAAGCGGTGCTGCTCGCGCGGAATGTCCCGGTGGCGGCGTCAGTGGTGAACGAGACCTCGGGCCCGAGGAAGCGGACCACGCCCGCACGGGAGAGCGCGAGCAACTGTTCCAGGCGCAGCGGAGGGGGACCGCTGGCGTGGCCTGCACCCATTCGGCCAGCGTGGGGCCGGGGCGCAGGGGCCCGTCGATCGTGGTGGTGTCGTCGGTGAACATCGTGACGTCGGCGGCGATGGAGTTCATCCACAGCAGCGGAGGTTGGCTTTCGCGCCAGATGCGGCCCGCCCCTGGAGAGAACGGGTCGATGACGTGGACGTGAAGGTCGCGGTCGGTGACGCAGGCCAGCAGACGCTCGAGTACACCCGTTCCGCGTGGGCCGGCGCCGACGATCGCGATGGTCAACGGGCTCATGTGTCCTCTTCGTGGGTGTTTGGCGCACAGTCGAGGGTCAATGTCCGACGGTGGGTCGATCCATCGGGTGCTCGCCGATCCGAGCAACCTGGTATCCGCGGAACTGCGTACCGCCGGGTTCGAGGTGCGCACCGTTCGTGACGCCGGGCACGTCGTTCATCTGGACGACTTGGCAGGGTTCTTGGAGGCGCTGGATCTCGCTCGATTCGATGTGCCGGTGTCGACATGAGCGAACGCAGACGCCCGTGAAGACCGTCACCGGGCAGGTGGCATCGAGCTCGGAGCGCGGTTCGCGGAGGTCGTCTTCACATCACGTTCCGCGAGAATCTGGAGTTGCCGGCTCTGCCGCCTCATGAAGCGACAGGGATCTGACTCCGGCGGACCCGCCGTCGCCGAACACCACAGCCGAACAACACAAGCGGACTCGGTCAGTCCGGCCGGAGTGCATCCACGTCGGAGGACGTGGTCCTGGCCTTGCGCCGGGTGCGATCGCCGGGCAACACCACCGCACGCAGACCGGACCGCAGGGCCTCTTTGGTGCAGGCCCATCCGTCGGCCTCATGGATGCAGGCACGGGCCTCGTCGACGTCGCCGCGTTCGGCGGCGTCGTCTGCGGCGCGACGCCAGGAGATCGTCTCGTCGGTGCTGATCCGGAGGTACCGCAGGATCGCGTCGCGGTCGTAGTCGCAGATCTCGGCGACCTCGTGGGGAGCGAGGACACCCGTTCCGTCCGGGTCGAGGTGCAGCAGGACCATCAGTGCCGGCGGTAGGCCGTCGTTGTGGTCGGCTGAATCAAGGGCGGCGCCCGTGACGTCACCGGTGACTCCGGCACACGCGATTTCGCGGGCGATCACGCCGGCGCCGATCCGCATGAACTTGAACCAGGCATGCATGGCGTCCTCGACAACCGAGGGCGTGAACACTTCCGCGTCGATGCTGATCTGGGCGACGGCGTGATTGTGGGAGATGACGAAGTCGACCTCGGGCCAGTGCGGGCCATGGATGTCGAAGACCGCGCGCACGTGCGGGTTCGTGTCGATGTCCGGCGCGAGCATCGTGAACAGGTCGACGTAGGACTCGGTGGTCCGCACGCGCAGCCACGAGGTGAGACCGCCGAGGGTGAAGGTGATGTCGCCGTCGTGATCTTTGGTGATGGGGTCGCAGGTCACCTGGGCCAGGACACCCTCGACCAGGGCCTGCAGGTGGGCCGGGCCGCTGGGCCGGACCGAGACGTCTGCCGGGGGTGCGCCGTCGTCGTTGCCCGGGACGGGTCGGTCGAAGAATGCGGGGTGCACCACCTGCCAGTGGTCACGGATCACCGCGGTGGCCTCGGCGGCGAGCCGGTCGACGTGGCGGCGACCGACCGACAGCGTGAACTCGCCCGAGTTCAGTGCCCGCCAGCCGCGTTCGAGCAGGGCTTGGGGAGCCGCGCTCTGGTCAGGCCAGAGGTACTTCGGGAACTCCGACGACAGACCGCAACGGATCCGTCCGGCGCCGGTGACAGTGAAGGTCAACGCCTGCGCATGTTCTTCGAACGGGGTGTCGGGTCGGTCCAGGACGTAGCGGTCACCCTGCTTCAAATCGGCCAGGGTGTCGGCCAGCGATAGCCGGAACTGCGCCCACGAATCATCCATCGAACTGTCGAAGTCGAACGGATCGGTCATGGTTGCTCCTGACTGTTGCTGGACCGTTTGACTGTGACCCTATAGCGCATCTGATCGTTACGGTCATTTAGCACGTTCTACGTTAATGGCAGGGTCCGACAGATCCGTATCCGAGCTGGTCAGATGCCTGTCTTGAACTATTTGTTCGAGGTGTGAGGTGGGCCTCTCCGTCGTAAGTTGATCAGCAGAATCCGCCGAACCGGCTGTAGGGAGCACTCCGCGTGGCCAAGGTGATCGCGACCATCAGCCTCAAGGGAGGCGTGGGCAAAACGACGGTGACGGCCGGAGTCGCGGAGTTCCTGGCCGGCGAGTTCGGGCAGCGGGTCCTCGTCGTCGACCTCGACTCCCAGATCAACCTGACCACGATGATGATCGGTGAGCAGCGCTGGCTGGAACTGAATCGAGCCGGGCGGACACTTGCCACCCTGTTCAACGACGCACTGGACGGCACCGCGGACTTCGCGATCGGGTCCGCGGTGCAGCGGTCGGTGTCGTCGGTCGGGGCGGTGACCGGCCTCGACCTCTTGCCGTCCTCGCTCGATCTCATCGAAGTGCAGGAAGAGGTCAGCGCGCTGCGGGTGCGGGCCGACGACACGTTGGCCGCGGTCACCATCCTGCGGGACGCGATCGCACCGATCCGCGACTCCTACGACTACATCCTTATCGACTGCCCGCCCAACGTCGGCCCGATCACCCTCAACGGCCTGGCGATGGCCGACGGCTACATCATCCCGGCCATCCCGGACGTGCTGTCGACCCACGGCATCCCCCAGATCCAGCGGCGGGTCAAGGAGTTCAGCGACGAGATCGGCCAACAGATCGTCGAACTCGGCGTGGTGATCACGAAGATGCGAGCGAACTCGACCGTCCACCAGTCGACGATCATGAAGCTACGGCGCGATCCGAACATCCAGAACGTGCTGCCGAGCTATTTGCCGGAATCCAATTCGATTGCAGGTGCAGCAGAGTTTCAGGTGTACTCGACGTTGAAGAGCAAGTACGGAACGCACGGCCAGTTCGATCGGTTTCGTGGACTGACAAGGAACTTGATGACGGAGGCGGAGCGGAAACTATGAGATCTCAGCCCGTTCCCGCCGTCGAGGCGCTCGATGATCCGATCGGCGCCTCGCTCCATGGCTTTCATGCCCACCTCGCCCAGGTCGCCGGGCGGGTGCGACGATTTGAGCCCGGAGTCTCGAAGTTCATGTCGATTCCCCCGGACCCCACACCTGACGATTGGGCGGCGGCAGCAGCCCTGGCGGTCTCGTCCGGGGTGATTCTGTTCAGTGCCACGCCCTACGTCGTACCGGAGTATTGGCCGGCGTCCAGCACTGTCGACCTCGTGCAGATGGTGGCCGAAAATGTCGGTGGTGCAGGTGATCCCGACGCGGTGATTCTGGATGAGGCCGACGTACCCGAGATGTTGGCGCTGACCGCAGCGACCAAGCCCGGTCCGTTCACGGCCCGGACCATCGAACTCGGAACCTACGTGGGTATCCGGGACCAGGGACAACTGGTGGCGATGGCGGGGGAGCGGATGCGGGTGTCCGGCTGGACGGAGATCAGTGCGATCTGCACGGCCCGCAGCCACCGCGGACAGGGCCTGGCGGCACGTCTGATCCACACCTTGGCCGGTCAGATCCACGCCCGCGGGGAACAGATGTTCCTGCATGCGGCGATCACGAACACGTCGGCGATCAGGCGGTACGAGCGCCTCGGTTTTCGTGAGCGACGACGTTTGGTGGCCACCGGTCTGAGTGAGATCTGACCCGGGTGTGAGTGACGCGGTGGCCGGTCACGCGTGCGGCTTGGAATTGAGCATCCGTACGCGGAGGCTGTCGTAGATCGGTTGCGAACCCGCGAGCTGGGCGACCACCACGGCCATCGCCGTCGCCGCGATCATCGGAACGGTCACGGAGGTGACCGCAGTCATCTCGATGACGAGCAGCATCCCGGTCAGCGGGGCCCGGACCACGGCGCCGAAGAACGCCGCCATACCCACAACGGCCATCGCGATCTTCAGTGACGAGTCCACGCCCGGCACGAAAACGTCTGCGACACCGACGAACAGAACGCCCCAGAGGGCGCCGACCGCGAGCAACGGGGCGAACAGACCACCCGGCGTCGCCGACGCGTAGGACAAGGGGCCGGCGAACAACCGGACCACGAGGTAGCCGACGACCGCGGTCAGTGCGATATTGCCGCCGCCGATCAGCTTCTGCGCCAGGTCATCCCCGCCGCCGGCGGCCAGCGGGTCGACGACCAGGAGTGCACCGACGATCGCGCCGATGATGGCCGCTTTGACTTCTCGCGGGACGGTGGCAAAGCGCGCCACCAGATCGAGTGACCCGAGGATCAGCTTGTTGTAGAACACGCCGAGGACGCCGGTGAGAAGGCCGAAGACCACGAACACCGGCAGCAGGGTGATCGACGGGGAATCGACGTCGACGACCCGGAAATCGGGGTGGTCTCCCAGGATGATGCGCGAGCAGCCCACCGCCACCGCCACTGCCAGCAACGTCGTGATGACCGTGCGTGCCCGGAACGTCTTGGTCACCTCTTCGAAGACGAACAACGCGCCGCCCAACGGGGCGTTGAAGGCAACGGCGAGTCCGGCTCCGGCAATGGACGTCTCCAGCAGTCGGGCATCGTCGTCGCCGAGCTGGACCCGGCGGCCGGCCTCGGCGCCGATCGCCGCCCCCATGTGGACTGTCGGGCCCTCCCTGCCCAGGACGAGTCCGGACCCGATCGACAGCAGGCCACCGAAGAACTTGGCAGGCAGCACCCGCAGCGGTGACGCCTTCGCCTCGCCCCGAGAAACCGCCTCGACGCGTTGGATACCGCTGCCCGAGGCCTGCGGGACCCACCGGACGATCAGCGCGGCCAGTCCCGCGCCGGTCGCGGTGACGGCCACCGGGATCAGCCACCCGGGTCCGGGCAGCTCGTGCGCCCACTCGAGCATGTCGCCGCGCCACTGGTCGGCCTCGCGCAGGCACCACCGGAATGCGCCGCCGACGAAGCCGATCAAGATGCCGCAGACAACCGCGAGAACGCAGAGCATCCCGATCCCGCGTACCGAGCCGAGACCACCGTCGGAAACAGCCCGAGATTCCGCCATCGTGTCTGCTTCTCCCTGCGCTGACGTGGTGATTGTCACTGGATCGACGACTCTGCGGTAACTCTAGTGGCCCAGTTGGCCCGGGCCGGCGTCTTTGATGGCGGGTGTCTGAGGTGTACCTGCGGCGAACACCGGTCGTGGTCCGGTTCTAGAGTCGAAGGATGACGATGCGAAGGTCCTGGGCCGAAGACACTCGGCTCCCCGGGTCCACGGTGCGGCCGGCGCTGCGCCGGGTTGCCGACAATTCGGCGTCGCTCGACGATGACGAGTGGATTCTGCTGCTGCAAGCGCAGGGTGACGAGCTGGACGAACTGTGTGAACTGGCAGATTCTGCCCGTCGCACCGCGGTCGGCGACGAACTCACCTTTGTTGCCAACCGGAACCTCGACACCGGTGCCGTGCTCGACCTCGGCGCATCGCCGCGACTCGAGGACCTCGTCGTCGAAGCCTGGACGCTCGGCGCCACCGAGATCTGCCTGCAGGGTCCGGTGCCGCAGTCGCGGCCGGCGAGCGACTACCTGACGGTGGTCGAACGTATTCGGGCCGCCGCGCCGGAGATGCATCTGCACGCCTATCGGGTACCGGAGGTGATCGATGCCGCCGACCGCCTCGGGATCACCGTCCGCGACTTCTTGTCGTCTGCCCGCGCCGCCGGGGTCGGCACTGTCCCCGGGACCGCCGCGCAGATACTCGATGACGCAGTCCGGGAAGCGCTCTCGCCGACCGGTCAGGCGCTGCCGGTTCAGGCGTGGGTCGAGACGATATCCACCGCGCACGATGTCGGCCTCAAGTCCACCGCGACGATGCTCTACGGGCACCTCGAACGGCCGGAGCATCAGGTGGCACATCTGCGGCTGTTGGGCCAGATCCAGGCGCGTACGGGCGGTTTCACCGAACTCATCCTGATGCCGATGCTGCCGGAGTTGGCTCCACCGCATCTGCGCGAGCGGGCCACCCGCGGTCCGTCGCTGCGGGAGACGAGGGCGGTGCACGCGGTGGCGCGGCTGATGCTGCAGGCGTCGTTCGATCACGTCCAGGCCGCCTGGCCCAAGCTCGACGCCGAAGCGCTCATGGCGGTCCTGCGCGGTGGTGCCGACGACGTGGGGGGCGTGCTGATCGACGGGACCCTGATGCCGGGCGCCGGCCCGGAGAGCGGCAGGCAGTTGCTGCCTGCCGATGTGGACCGCCTGGCCGCGGACCTGCGCCGGTCCGTCCGCCAGCGCACCACTCCCTACGGCTGCGCTCCGGCCGATCGTCGCGACGTCCTGCGACGGGTTTTTGCATGACCGGGCCGAACCCGCTGCCCGACTACGTCGATGTCGCGATCGTCGGGGCCGGATTCGCCGGGCTCGGGATGGCGATCCGCACCGCGCGCCGCGGCGACGAGAGTTTCGTGATCCTCGAACGGGAGAACGCGGTCGGCGGTACCTGGCGGGACAACCGGTACCCGGGGGTGGCCTGTGACGTGCCCGCACACGTGTATTCGTTCTCGTTCCGTCCGCCGGGCGACTGGGAATCGCTGTTTGCCGCGGGCGAACAGATCCACACCTATCTGGAGCAGGCGGCCGCGGAGGAAGGGCTGCTGCCGCACCTGCATCTCGGCGTCGACGTGACCCAGACGAAATGGCTGCCCGACGAACTGTGTTGGGCCGTTTCGACCACGGCCGGTGAACTCCGGGCGCGCGTACTGGTGGTCGCGGTGGGACGTCTGGCCGACCCGCTCGTTCCGCCGATCCCGGGGATGGATGCGTACCCGGGCAGTGTCTTCCACACGGCGCGCTGGGACAACTCCGCGCCGATCGACGGTGCTCGGGTCGGCGTGGTCGGCACCGGTGCCTCGGCGATTCAGCTGGTCCCCGAATTGGCGCGGCGCGCAGGGGAACTGGTGGTGTTCTCCCGCAGCGCGCCGTACGTGGTGCCGCGCGGCAACCGGCCCTACAGCCCGGCCGAGCGTGAAGAGTTACAGGTCAAGGCCAACGCCGATCGTCTCCGGGAGGAGCTGTTCACCGAGGCGGACAAGGCTTTTGGGCAGCGCCGCGGCCTGCACCCCGACATCGACCAGATCCGTGACCGGGCGCTGGGCCATCTCCATGCGCAGGTCACCGATCCGGACCTGCGTGCCGACCTCACGCCGCACTACGAGATCGGTTGCAAGCGAATCCTGTTGAGCGACGACTTCTATCCCACCATGATCCGGCCGAACGTCACGCTCGAACCCTCCGCGTTGGCAGAGTTCGACGGGACCCGAGCGGTTGCCGCCAGTGGGAAGGCGTACGAACTCGACACCGTCGTGATGGCGACCGGTTTCTCCGCGGCCCGCCCGGAGTTCGCCACCCGCATCATCGGGGTCGACGGTGAACGGCTGTCGGAGCATTGGCGGGCCGGGATGGTCTCGTATGCGTCCACCGCCATCAGCGGTTACCCCAACATGTTCGTCCTCGACGGACCGAATGCCGCACTGGGCCACAATTCGGCGATCTACATGATCGAAACCCAGATCGACTACGTCCTCGGTGCGCTCGACCACCTCAACGACAGCGGTACCCGCGCGGTGGAGGTGACGGCTGCCGCCGAACAGGCCTACACCCGGGAGATCGACGAGCGCAGTGCGTCGACGGTGTGGCTCAGTGGGTGCAGTAGTTGGTATCTGGATCCGACCAGTCGTCGGCTCACCCTGCTCTGGCCCGGCACCGGGCGCTCGTTCCGGGAACGCAACGGAACGTTCGACCCGTATCACTACGAGCGCATCTGGGCACCGGATTCGGTCGACCTGCCGGTCTGAATCGTCCCCCTGAGCAGCCTCGGAGGGCAGGTTTCCCTCGGCGTCCCGCCAGGGGGCGGTTTTCGTCGGCGCATCGAGCTGTCACGTTTTCGCCGGCTGTCTCGTCTACCCCATAGCGGCGCACACCGCGCCGAGGATTGGGAGGAACAGACATGGCACGGATACCAGCACTGGCGCCGCGGGACGCGGGTCTGATCGTCAAGAGTGCGTACCGGTACGCCGCGCGAAGGTTCGGGTCGGTGCCCGAGCCGTTTGCGATCCTGGCACACCACCGGGGCTTGTTCCTGGCGTCGGGAGTGCACGAGAGTGTGGTCGAGCGGGCGTCAAAGGTGTTGCCGCCGAACATTCGCGAGATCGCGGTGTACCGCACGGCCTGGGTGGTCGGCTGCTCCTGGTGCATCGACTTCGGCACGATGCTGCAGAAGCACGACGACCTCGACATCGACCGTTTGCGGCAGATCGCCGACTACGAGACGTCGCCGGCCTACAGCGACGATGAGCGGGCCGCGATCGCTTACGCGGACGCGGTGACCGCGACGCCACCCACGGTGACCGATGAGCAGGTCGACGACCTGCGCGAGCGATTCGGGGTCGACGGACTGATCGAGCTGACCTACCAGATCTCACTGGAGAACCAGCGCTCCCGGATGTACGCGGCGTTGGGCATCACCGATCAGGGGTTCTCCACGGATTCGTGCCGGGTGCCCTGGGCCGTCGACGGGGCTGCCTCGGAGACGGGCACCAACTGAGCGGCATCGATGGCGGACAGCTTGGCGGGGTCGGCGATGTCGTAGATGGACACGACCAGGCCGTCGCGGACAACAAAGCAGACCACCCGGGCCGGTGAGGCGCGACGATCGCCGTCGGCCTCCCAGCCGGCGGAGTAGGTGCCGAGTTCGCCGTTGACCCGCACCGGGATCTGCAGGGCGAGCGCATCTGGCCCGTAACGGCGCAGGAGCCAGAACAGGAACCGGGCGACGCCGGCGGCACCGCGGATCGCCTTAACCGCGGTGGGGGTGGTGCGGTTGGCGTCGCCGACGACCATCGCGTCCGGGTCCAGAGCAGCCAGCACCGCATCCATGTCACCGGCCGCCATCGCCGCGACGAGACGACCGACGGCTTCGGCCTGTTCGGTGTCGCTGACCGGGGCCGGAAGGTCGGAGACGATTCGGCGGGCTCGTGAGGCGAGTTGGCGTGCCGAGGGGGTCGAGGACCCGAGGATCTCGGCGATGTCGGCGAAGGGCACGCCGAATCCGTCATGGAGGACGAACGCAACGCGCATTGCCGGGGTGAGGGTTTCGAACAGCACCATCGCGGCGTAGCGGCTGTCCTCTGCCGCGATGACGGCGTGCAGGGGATCGTCGTACTCGGGGGAGGGGACGACCTGCGTCACGACCGGCTCCGGAAGCCATTGGCCCACCTGCTTTTCGCGGACGACGGCGGCGGATTTGAGACGGTCCAGACAGATTCGTCCGACCACGGTCGTCAGCCAGGCTCCGAGATCATCGATCGAGTCGCTATCGGCCGCATCGAGGCGCAACCAGGATTCCTGGACGGCATCTTCGGCATCGCTGATACTGCCGGTGATCCGGTACGCCACCGACAGCATCCGGCTGCGTTGCTCTTCGAAACGCTCCGCGAAGGTACCCATCGGATCGGAGTCCACGTGCCCACTCCCTCAGGCCGCTATCGCGGCATGCATCTCCCACACGATGACCTCGGCATCGGAGGTGGCGGTCAGCTGCTGTCCGCCATCACCGTGGACGCGGACCGCGTCGCCGGTGCCGAGCTCCCCGACGCTCTCCATCTCGACCTCACCGCGCGGGACGAAGACGTGCAACAGGGGAGCGTCCGGCAGGGTCAGTGGACGCTGCCCGGGGGTCATGCGCGCCACATGCATGGTGGCATAACGATTTTTGATGCGGATCGCGGAGTGGTCGGCGTACCGGGGCATGCCCGAGGCCACCGGAACGAATCCACCGGACAACAATTCATGGTCGATCTCGAGTTGCTCGTATCCCGGTGTGATCCCGGATTCGTCGGGGACAACCCACATCTGGACGAAGTGCACCGGATCGTGGGTCTCGTCCGCGCTGTCCTGGCGCCAGACGTCGTTCTTCTCCGAATGCATGATCCCGGTGCCGGCGCTCATCCGTTGTGCCAGGCCGGGGTAGATGACGCCGTTGTGTCCCATCGAATCCTGATGGACCAGGGAACCCTGCAGAACCCAGGTGACGATCTCCATGTCCTGATGGGGATGGGTATCGAAACCCTGCCGGGGCAACACGATGTCGTCGTTGTTGACCATCAGGACGCCGTGGTGGGTGTTGGCCGGGTCGTAGTGGTGGCCGAAGGAGAAGGAATGTTTGGAGTCGAGCCAGCCCGCATCGGTCTTGAAGCGGCTGTCGGCGCGGCGGAGGTCGAATCGGGTGGGAGGTGTTGCGGTGGTCATCGGTGGGGCCTTTCGGGTGGAGCGGTATCGCCTACAGGTCGTGCCTAGAGAACGTGCGAGCCGTACATCTCGCCGAGCGGATCGGCGATGAGTTCGAGGCGGGCGCCATCGGGATCGCGGAAGTACAGCGACACCTCGCTGTGTTCGATGAGTTCAACGCCTGCGTCGATCAGTTTGTCGCGCAGGTGTTTCCAGCACTGCGGTTCGACACTGATCGCGACGTGGTGCAGTCCGCCGAGGACTTCCTGGTACGGCCCGACGTCGAGGCCGGGAAAGTCGAAGAACGCCAGGAGGTTTGAGTTGCCGATGTCGAAAAAGAAGTGCGAGGAGCCGGGATAGTCGCGGTTCTCGATGAGTTCGGTCAGCGGGAACCCGAGCAGGTCTTGGTAGAACCGGACGGTGCGTTCGACATCGCCGCTGACCAGTGCGGTGTGGTGCAGACCGCGGGCCGAGGACGCCGGGCGGGAGTCGGCGGGTACCAGGTGTCTGGCACGGATCGCCTCACGTCTGCCCGCGTATTCCTGCGAGCGCTTGTCCTCGGTGTCGGCGGTGCTCATGGCCGGTCCTTCCGTGCGGGGGGTCTTCATCCAGTGTGCGCTTCGAGTGGCCAGAGGTAAATGGTTGCGTTGTCAACTACTTTGGTAGCGTACCGCAACTGATTGCGTTGTCAACTACTTTGGCTATGCTCTGAACCGTGGAACCAACACAGTGGCTCAGTGAGGACGAGCAGCGGACGTGGCGCGCGTACCTGGATGCGACCCGGTTGCTGTTGCGGACGCTCGATCAGCAGCTCGCGCGGGATGCGGGCTTGTCCTTCACCGACTTCGAACTGCTCGTCGTCTTGTCCGAGGCGCCGCAGCGCCGACTGCGCATGCGGGATCTCGCTGATGCGATCACCACCACACGAAGCGGCGCCACCAGGGCAATCGGTCGTCTGGTGGACGCCGGATGGGTCTGCCGCGTCGAATGCGAAGACGACAAACGGGGCATGTTGGCCGAACTGACCGACGCCGGGATGCAGAAGCTGACCTCGGCGAGCCCCGGACATGTCGCCGAGGTCAGGCGAAACATGTTCGATCTGCTGAGTACGCGCGATGTTGCCGTGGTGGGCCGGGCATTCGCTGACGTGCGCGAGCACCTGCAGCGGCCGCCGGCATAGGCGCCTGGTCGATCGCCGACTCGGTCGGCTGCGGGGGTTGGCGAAAAGTCGTTGCGGGTGCAAGCATCTTGCCGAACCCCAAGTGCGCACGGTCGGCAACTGATCGTTGCTGATGACAGGGCGCGAGATCGCGTTTGTTCTGTGTGACATTGCAGCACCCCGGGGTCATCGATGACCGGGGGTTTGAACCCGACTGAATCTAACCGTTCCACGGTGGGTGAGCACGGGCCTACTGTGCACAAGGATCATCAAGAGCGACTGAGAGACCCGGCTCGCTGACGTCGCAGCAACCCCCCGCCTCGGCGGGTGCGGGTGCTACTGCCGGGACCGATGAAGGTTGTGTCATGTCATCAGTTCAGGAGTCCGGGTGAAGTTTCTGTTGATCAGTCTGATCACCCACACGCCCCACCCGTTGTCCGGCGAGACCGTGTCCCCGGCGCAGCGGTTTCGAGAAGTGATCGACAATGCGGTCCTCGCAGAGGAATTGGGGTTCGACGGCTTCGGGGTGGGCGAGCGGCACGAGAGGCCGTTCATCTCCTCGTCGCCACCGGTTGTGCTCAGTAACATCGCCGCACGGACCTCGACGATCGCGCTGTTCACCGCGGTGACAACGCTCAGTCTGCTCGACCCGGTCCGCGCCTTCGAGGACTACTCGACCCTCGACAATCTTTCCGGCGGTCGACTGCAACTGATGATCGGCAAGGGTAACGGCGCCGCGCAGGCCAAGCTGTTCGGAGTCACCGAGGCCGACCAATGGGAGCGCAACCGCGAAGGTTACGAACTGTTCCGGCGACTGTGGGAGGACGACACGGTCACCTGGACCGGCAAGTACCGTCCGTCGTTGATCGACGCCGAGGCGTTGCCCCGCCCGCTGCAGAAGAAGATCCGCGTCTGGCACGGTAGTGCCACGAGCCGTGAATCAGTCGACCTGGCAGCCTTTTACGGGGATCCGCTGTTCTCTGCCAACGTCACCAACCCGGTCGAACCCTATGCGGCATTGATCGACCACTACCGAGCACGGTGGGCGGCATACGGGCACGACCCGGCGGATGCTCTTGTGGGTGCCGGATCGGCCGGGTACTACGCCACCAAGAACTCGCAGGATGCGATCAACACCTACCGCCCGATCTTCGATGCCACCTTGGCGAGAATCGGGTCATTCGGTCTGCCTCTGGTGTTTCCGACCCTCGAAGACGCTGTGGAACGCAGCTCGCTACTACTCGGAAGTCCACAACAGGTGATCGACAAGGTGTTGCGGTACCACGAGAAGTTCGGCCATGAGGTGATGCATCTGCATGCTGACGCCGGCGGCCTGAGCAATGCCCAGCACCGCGACTCGCTCGAACTCTTCCAGTCCGAGATCGCCCCGGTGCTGCGGCGCGAGATCCCGAGTCGCCCGATCGCCACTCCCACCGCGTTGGAGGTGCTGTCGTGACTGCCCCGACCCGGATCCCGCCGTCGACATATGTCGGCCGCCGCACGTCCACACGTTTCCTCTGACACTTCGAAAAAGGACAACCATGCCAGTAGAGTTCCTGGGGATCGCAGCCACGAATGACGGCACCGAGACCCACCCTCGTACCACCGCCGGTTCGTTCGACCGCGAGTACACACTCAAACTCGCTCGTGCACACGAGGATTTCGGGTGGGACCGGATCCTGTTCGCCTATGGCGCCGGTGCTCCGGAACCCGCGGCGGCGGCCTCGTACATCGCAAGCAACCTCGACCGCATCGAGATCCTGCTGGCGCACCGTCCCAATGTCTCGTACCCGACCTTCGCCGCCAAGACCTTCGCCACCCTCGACCAGATCTCCGGGGGACGGGTGACGGTGCACTTCATCACCGGCGGCAACGACACCGAACAGCAGCGGGAAGGTGACTTCCTGACGAAAGACCAGCGGTACGAACGCACCCGTGAGTACATCCAGATCGTCAAGAAGGTGTGGACCAGCCGCGAACCGTTCGACCACAACGGCACCCACTACCGGTTCAACGACTTCGTCTCCGATGTCTTCCCGGTGGCGCAGCCACGGCCCGACATCTCCTTCGGCGGGTCGTCGCCGGCCGCCTATGCGGTAGGTGGCGCGGAGGCTGACATCTACGCGCTGTGGGGTGAACCCCTCGAGAACACCGCCGAGCAGATCGCGTCGATCACCGCCTCCGCGAAAGCCGCAGGTCGACAAAAGCGCCCGCGGCTACAGGTCGCGTTTCGGCCGATCATCGCACCGACCGATGAATTGGCCTGGCAGAAGGCCGAATCGATACTCGGTCAGCTCAATGCCCGGGCAGCCGGCGCCGCCCAATTCCCACGCGGATTCTCTCTGACATCGCCTCAGAACGCCGGCTCTCAGCGTCTGCTGGAGATCGCTGATTCAATCGAGCGGTTCGGAGCCGCGGGATGGACGGCAACGGCCAAAGCGACCGGGGGCGGCGGAAACTCCAATGCGCTGGTCGGTTCTCCGGAGACGGTGGCGGCCGCGCTGCTCGAATACCACGACCTCGGGATCGAGATCCTCTCGGCGCGCGGCTACGACCTGCTCGACGACGCGATCGACTTCGGCCGGTATGTGATTCCGATCGTTCGTGAGGAAGTCGCAAAGCGCGACAGGGATATCCAGGGTGTGGCGTGATCGAGTTGGTTCAAAACCAACCTGATTTTATTGAAGATATTGGGGCGCAACGGTTTAACCTCATCAGTGAGCTGACAGTGGGTGAAGCAGCCGCCGCTTCGCCGCAGAAGCGTGCCACCGCCAGGATCGACGAAGGAAATCGATGAATGCAAGTGTGTCCCGACCGCTACTCGCCGTATTCGGCGCGGCGCTGATGACAGCAACCCTGCTCAGTGCCTGCGGGTCCGACGCCTCCGGCGGCGAGGGCGACGCCGGCCCCGCCACGCCGGGTGGAACCCTGCGCTACGGATTGTCCGGGGCGCCGACCTGTTCGGATCCCGCTCAGGGCGCCACCAACCAGACGATTTATGTCACCCGCCAGGTGGTCGACTCCCTGACCGACCAGGATCCGGGAACCGGCGACATCACGCCGTGGCTCGCGGAGAGCTGGGAGATCAGCCCGGATGCCAAATCGTTCACGTTCAAGCTCCGCGACGGTGTCACATTCAGTGATGGCACGCCGCTCACCGCGGAGTCCGTGAAGAAGAACTTCGACTCGATCCTCGCCCTGGGCGCCGCAAAAACCCCGCTGGCCTCGAGTTATCTGTCCGGTTATATCGGAACCACCGTGGTCGACCCGCTGACGGCGAAGATCGACTTCAGCACACCGAACGCGCAGTTCCTGCAGGCCACATCGACCTCGCAGCTCGGTCTGCAGGCCGACGCCACCATCGCCCAGACCGTCGAAGAGCGGTGCCTCGGGACCAATATCGGCAGCGGGCCGTTCACCTACGCGGACTGGCAGCAGGACCGGTCGGTGTCGCTGGTCAAGCGCACCGGCTACAACTGGAGCTCACCGGTCTTCGCCCATACCGGCGAGGCGTATCTCGATCGCATCGACTTCACCGTGATCCCGGAGTCGGGCGTGCGCACCGGATCGCTGTCCTCCGACCAGCTCGATGCGGTCAGTGATGCGCTGCCCCAGGACGCGCCGCAGATCGAAGCGGTCGGTGGCCAGGTCCTCACCACGCCGAACCCGGGCATCACGTTCGGATTCCAGCCCAATGTCACCCGCGGGGTCCTCTCCGATCCGGCTGTGCGGCAGGCGATCATCCCGGCCATCAACCGACAGGAACTCGTCGACACCGTATTGGGCGACGACTTCAATGTGGCCACCACCGCCCTGGCCGCGAATACGCCCGGGTACACCGACCTGTCGTCGGAGGTGACCTTCGATCAGGACAAGGCGCGCTCAATTCTGGACCAGGCAGGGTGGGACGAAGGTGATGATGGAATCCGGGAGAAAGATGGACGAAAGCTCGCATTCACGCTGTCGTTCAGCGCCGTGTTCACCGGTAATCAGGCAATTCTCGAGTTGGTCCAACAGCAGCTGAAGGCCGTTGGGGTGGATCTGCAACTCGGTCTCCTGTCGAATGCCGAGTTCACCGCGTTGCAGGCAAGCGGAGACTACGACGCGTTGTACTACAACAGCACTCGCGCCGACGGAGACATCCTGCGAACGACCTTCGGACTCGAGAGCCGCAACCTGAATCAACGTGGCCCGATCCCGGTGCTCGATGAGGCCCTCACCGAGCAGCTCGCGACGACGGACACAGCGCAGCGCGGCGCCCTGCTCGCCACCGCGCAGGAACAGGTCATCTCGGACGGTCTCTGGATCCCGACGACCGAACTGTCCCAGGTCATCGGCATCGGATCGACGACAGAAGACCTCAAGTTCGACGCCTCGGCCAGACTCGTGTTCTTCGACACCTGGATCTCCGGGAACTGATCGTGATCCGCTATGTCGGACTGCGGGCGCTGCAGGCGGTCGGCGTGCTCTGGGCATCGTTCACGGTGGCCTTCCTGATCCTGTTCGCCCTACCGTCTGATCCGGTCAGCATTGCCGTACAGGGCAATTCGGCGACGCCGGTAGATCAGCAGGCCGTTGCGGATCTGCAGGCCCGGTACGGACTCGACGAGTCGTTGTTGTCGCAGTACTGGACCTCGCTCACCCACGCGGTCCGCGGCGACTTCGGTACCTCGATCTCCACGGGGCAGCCGGTCACCACCGCCATCGGCGACGCGGTGCCCAACACGCTGGCACTGGCACTGTCCGCGTTGACCCTCGCGCTGCTGTTCGGTGGGCTGATCGCCTTTGCGACCACCTATACGCGGGCCGGGTGGTTGCGTACTGCACTGCAGGCGTTGCCGCCGTTGGGGGTTGCGGTCCCGACGTTCTGGGTGGGGCTGATGTTGTTGCAGGCCTTCTCGTTCAACCTGCACCTCTTCCCGGCGTTCGGGGACAGTGGCTTCTCGACTCTGGTGCTGCCGGCGATCACGCTGGCTCTGCCGACGGGTGCGGTGATCGCCCAGGTCCTCGCCTCGAGTATGGGCACCACCTGGCGGCAGCCGTTCGTCGAAACGGCACAGGCCAAGGGGGCGAGCCGGTTCCGGGTCGTGACGCATCATGTCGTGCGGCTGGCCAGCATCCCGGCGCTGACCATCGCGGGCGTGCTGATCGGCAATCTGATCGCCGGCGCGGTGGTTGTGGAGACCGTCTTCTCCCGGGCCGGGGTCGGCCGCCTGATGCAGACGTCGGTGATGGCCCAGGACATCCCGGTCGTGCTCGGCATCGTGGTGCTCTCGACGGTGGCATATGTCGTGATCAATCTCGTCGTCGATCTGCTGTACCCACTCATCGACCCGAGGATCGTCGAGACGTTCCGGAAGAAGCCGCCGTCCAGCGACGCCCCGGCGTCCGGCACCACCGAGAGGGAGGCCGCGCATGTCTGACCTCGTCCTCGCCGACAACGAGATCCGGGCCCGCGAGGCCGAGGCGGCACGCCCGCCGGACAAGCGTCCCGTACGCCGTCGTTTCGGGGTACGGAACATACTGCGGCATGCGGTGCCGGCGTTGGCGATCATCGTCTTGCTGTTGGTCATCGGTTTCGCACTCTTTCCCTCGGTGTTCGCCAGTGGTGATCCGTTGACCGGTGTGCCGGCGGACAAGTTCGAGGCACCGAGCGCCCGGCATTGGTTCGGCACCGACAACATCGGTCGGGACGTGTACACCCGGGTGGTGCACGGATCTGGACTGTCCTTGACCGCGACGTTGTTGGCGGTGGGGATCGCGCTGGTCGTGGGCACGCTGATCGGTTTGCTGTCCGGTTCGATCGGCGGCATCGTCGACGCGGTCCTCATGAGGGTGGTCGATGTGCTGCTGTCGATTCCGGCATTGCTGCTGTCCTTGGCGCTGGTCACCGCGCTCGGCTTCGGGACGGTCAACGTCGCGATCGCGGTCGGGGTGGCGATGGTCGCCAGTTTTGCCCGCGTCACGCGTTCGGAGGTGTTGCGGGTCCGCCGTGCCACGTATGTCGAGGCCGCTTTTGCCTCCGGCGTCCGCCGGCCGACAGTGCTCTTTCGGCATATCCTGCGCAACTCGTACGCACCGGTGATCTCCCTGGCCGCAGTCGAGTTCGGCATGGCCATCCTGGCGGTCTCTGCGCTGAGCTTCCTCGGATTCGGTGCCGCGCCACCGACACCGGAGTGGGGATCGTTGATCGCCGAAGGCCGCAACTATTTGGCCGTCGCGTGGTGGATGACCACCCTTCCCGGACTCGTGATCATCGCGGTCGTGCTCTCGGCCCACCGCGTCGGCCATCATCTTGATCGAGGCGGGGTTCGATGACCAATCCACCACCGGTGCTGAAGATTTCAGGTCTGCACGTTCAGTACGGATCCGACGCCGACGCCGCGGTCGATGGGGTGGACCTCGAGGTCGCACCCGGCGAGGTCGTCGCCATCGTCGGTGAATCCGGGTCCGGCAAATCCACCACCGCCCACGCCATCATCGGGCTGCTACCGGGAACCGGGCGCATCACGGCCGGGACGGTGTCCTTCAAGGGGAACCGGATCGACAACGCGCCCGAGCGGGCGCTGGAGAAGATCCGTGGCGCTCATATCGGGCTGGTGCCGCAGGATCCGACGACGTCGTTGAACCCGGTGACCCGGATCGGCGAGCAGGTGGCCGAGGTGCTGCGCATCCACGGCCGGGCCGACCGGCGCCGGGCCCGGATCGAGGCGCTGCGCATTCTCACCGAGGCCGGGCTCGACAATCCGGAACTCCGCATGCGGCAGTATCCACAGGATCTGTCCGGTGGACAGCGGCAGCGTGTGCTGATCGGTATCGCCCTGGCGTGCGAGCCGGATCTGATCATCGCGGACGAACCGACCAGTGCACTCGATGTCACGGTGCAGCGCCGGATCCTCGATCATCTCGATGAGCGCATCGCCGCGACCGGAGCGGCAGTACTCCTGATCACCCATGACCTCGGTGTTGCCGCCGACCGAGCGGACCGCATCGTCGTCATGAGCGAGGGGCGGATCGTCGAAACCGGTACCGCGGAGCAAGTACTCACCGATCCTCGGCACGACTACACCCGCAAGCTTCTCGCCGCGGTCCCGAGCATGACGGCGGGGACGGCTGTGTCGGCACGCAGGCCCGGGCACGCAGAAGCCGCTTCGGCGCTGCTGTCGGTTCGGAATCTGTCGAAGACCTTCCGCGTCGGACGCGGCAGTTCGCTGCTCGCGGTCGACGACGTCTCGTTCGATGTGCCCAGGGGGCAGACGTTTTCGCTGGTGGGGGAGTCCGGATCGGGTAAGTCCACGACAGCGCGGATCGTGGCCCGGCTCGAGACCGCGTCGTCCGGCACGGTCGGGTTCGAGGGTCATCAGATCTCGTCTGTGCGCGGCAAAGAGCTGCGTGCCCTACGCCGCAGCGTACAACTCGTCCACCAGAATCCGTACGCCTCGTTGAATCCCAAGCTCACCGTCGACAAGATCGTCGCCGAACCGTTGCAGGCCTTCGGGATCGGGACGGCACGAGATCGGCGCGAGAAGGTGCGCGAACTGCTCCACCGAGTTGCCTTGGGGGACAAGTATTTGTCCAGGCATCCGGCGCAACTGTCCGGGGGGCAACGCCAGCGGGTGGCGATAGCCCGGGCGCTGGCACTCAATCCACAGTTGGTGATTCTCGACGAACCGGTCTCGGCGCTCGACGTGTCGGTCCAGGCGCAGATCCTGGACCTACTGGCAGAGCTGCAGCGAGAACATTCGTTGAGCTACCTCTTCATCTCCCACGACCTGGCCGTGGTCCGGCAGATCAGTGACGGGGTCGCGGTGATGCGCAACGGCCGGATCGTCGAAACCGGCCGCATCGCAGATGTTTTCGACGACCCGCATCACGAGTACACCCGAGAACTCATCGCGGCGATCCCGGGAAAGAAGATCGCTCTGCGATGACGCGGCAGTGCTCGATGATGTTGCCCGCAGCCGACTCCCGAACTAACCGATGTTGACGCCGTATTCGCGGGCGATGCCGGCCAGGCCCGAGGCGTAACCCTGACCGATGGCACGGAACTTCCACTCGTTGCCACGGCGGTAGATCTCACCGAAAACCATTGCGGTCTCGGTGGAGGCGTCCTCGCTGAGGTCGTAGCGGGCCAGTTCGCGGCCGTCGGAGCGATCGACCACGCGGATGAAGGCGCCGTGGACCTGGCCGAAGCTCTGGCCGTGCACATCGGCATCGTGGATGGTCACCGGAAAGATGATCGAATCGACCTGGGGTGCCAGCGCCTTGAGGTCGACGTTGATCGCTTCGTCGTCTCCCTCACCCTCGCCGGTACGGTTGTCGCCGGTGTGCTCGATCGCGCCGTCAGGGGATCGCAGGTTGTTGTAGAAGACGAAGTACGAATCGTCGAGAATCTTCTTGTTGCTGTCGATTCCGAGTGCGCTGGCGTCGAGGTCGTAGTCGGCTCCGGTGGTGACACGGACATCCCAGCCGAGTCCCACGGTCACCGCCGTCAGGTTGGGGGCCTCTTTGCTCAGCGATACGTTTCCACCCTTGGCCAGGCTCACCGACATCTTGATCCTCCGTATTACGCAGTTGCTTCTTTCTGGTGATCAGGTGTGTCCAGCCTACCGGTGGTCCGGGGACGAGATAGGTGCTGTCCCGGGAGTCGGTGATGACCATGTGCCCGGGGGCATGACCGATCGCCAGGGCAGTGGCCCTTTATCTGGCCCACCGCAATTTGATGTGCTGGCCGGGCCGGATCTGTGCGGCGAGGTCGACGTCGTCATCGACAACAACGCCGACCACGGGATATCCGCCGGTGACGGGATGGTCTGCCAGAAAGATCACCGGCTCGCCGCTCGGTGGCACCTGGATGGCGCCGCGCACGATGCCCTCACTCGGTAGCTGTCGTCCGGGATCGCGGTGGGCGAGCCGGGAGGCGTTGCCGCTCAACCGCATTCCGACCCGGTCGCTGCGGTCGGATGCCTGCCAGCGGGTGTGCACCAGGTCGTCGGCATCGTCGACCCAGTTGTCTCGCGGTCCGCGATGCACGCGGAGTTCGACCTCGTCGGTGGTCGGGGTGGGCACCGCGGCGATGTCGATCTCGGCCAGATCGCCCGGTCGCGGCCCGACTTCGAGGACATCGCCGACCGCCAGTGGGGCGGGCCCGAGTCCGGACAGCGTGTCGGTACTGCACGACCCCAGCGTGGCGGGCACGTCGAAGCCGCCACGTGCGGCGACGTAGGCGCGCAGTCCGGCGCGGGCCATGCCGAGGGTGACCACGTCACCGGCCAGGAGCCGAAAGTGTGCGTTCATCCCGACCGGCCGCGCACCGGATCCCTTGTCCACCAGCACATCCAGATCTGCGCCGGTGACCGCCAGCCAGGCCCCCTGCTGTGCGCGCAGGGACAGGCCACCGAGGGTCACCTCGACTGCGGCAGCTCCGTCGTCATTGCCCAGGAGTCGATTGCCCAGCGCGTGGGCACGTCGGTCGGCCGCACCCGATCTGCCGACCCCCAGTGCCGCGAACCCGGGGCGTCCCCGGTCCTGCACGGTGCTCAGCGGGCCGGTGGCCAGAACCTCGAATGCCGTCATCGCCGGGCCTCGCGGAACTGCACGAGGGCACCAGGCCGCAGGAGCGCCGGCGGGTTGCGCGTCGCGTCCCACATGGACAGATCCGTACGACCGAGCAGTTGCCAGCCGCCGGGTGAGGTGCGTGGATAGATGCCGCTGAACTCGCCGGCAAGTCCGACCGCACCTGCCGGAACCCTGGTCCGTGCCTCGTCGCGGCGGGGCACCCCGAGCCGGGCATCCCCGCCGATCAGGTAGGCGAAGCCGGGCGCGAACCCGCCGAAGGCCACCTTCCATGGTCGTCCGGTGTGTGCTGCGATGACCTCGGTGGTGGTCAGCCCGGTGAGCCGGCCGACCTCTTCGAGATCTTCCCCGTCGTAGGTCACCGGTACTTCGACGACGAGGGCGCCTGCGGTGGTGTGCGAGGTCGGGGTGTCGGCGGACTCAGGGGCAATCGAACCCACGGCGGTGCGAAGTGCGGGCAACCGGGTGGGGGAGTCGGTGACGAGCAGAACCGTCCGGGCGCCGGGGATGATGTCAACGATCCCGGGCAATTCTGCCTTGGTGAGGGCGAAGGTCCAGGCGATGGCCGCGTCGGTGGTGTCCACCTCGATCATCAGTGATCGATCGCCGTAGGCGAGTAGGTTCATGTGAACGCTTTCACCTCGACACCCTCGGCTGCGAGCAGGTCGCGGACCGCCACTGCCATCTGCGCTGCAGCCGGTGAATCTCCGTGTACACAAATCGAATCCACGTCGATGGCGACATCTGTCCCGTCGACGGATTCGACCACCGACTCGGTCACCATCCGCAACACCCGGGCGGCGACGACGGCAGGATCGTCGAGCATCGCCCCGGGCTCGCCGCGCGGCACCAGGGTTCCGGCCGCGGTGTACCCGCGGTCGGCAAATGCCTCCCGCACCACGCGCAGGCCGCGTTCCTCGCCGAGGGTGAGGAGCCGCGAACCGGGAAGACCGAGCAGGGCCAGCTCGGGATCGAGTGCTGCGATCGCATCGACCAGTGCCAGTGCGTGTTCTTCATGGTGGACGGCGGTGTTGTACAGCGCACCATGGGGTTTGACATAGGTGACGCGTCCACCGACTGCCGCGGCCAGCGCTTGCAGGCCACCGATCTGGTAGACGATGTCGTCGGTCAGTTCGGTGCGGGTGGCGTCGACGAACCGCCGACCGAAACCGGCGAGGTCGCGGTAGGCCACCTGCGCCCCGATCCGGACACCTCGATCGACCGACCAGCCCGCGGTGCGGGCGATCGTGCTCGGGTCACCGGCGTGGAAGCCGCAGGCGATGTTGGCGCTGGTGACCACATCGAGCATGGCCTCGTCGTCGCCGAGGTCCCAGCGACCGAACGATTCACCGATGTCGCTGTTGAGGTCGATGGTCATCACAGGTCTCCAAACGTCGTCAATGCCTCGTAACCGAGGTTCCAGGATGTTTCCGCAACGAGAAGGATTGTTCAACAATCCTGTAATCCTACGTTCTCGTAGACTCCTGATGTGGAGAACGAGTCTGGACTGGACGACGTGCTCGACGTGTTGGTCGCGGCCCGCGGGGACGTGGTCCGCACGTCGTCCGCCGAGCGGGCCGCAGCGATCTTGCGTACCCAGGTCGACGAAGGGCGGCTGCGATCGGGTAACCGACTACCGGAAGAGTCGATCGCTCGCGCGCTCGGTATCTCGCGCAACACGCTGCGGGAAGCGCTCGGCCGGCTGGTTTCCGAACGCATCCTCGAGCGGGTACCCAATCGGGGTGTTCTCATCCGGACGCCCGGCGCCGATGACGTGCGAGATGTCTACCGTGCGCGTCGGGTGATCGAGTCGGGGGCGATCCGGGTCGGTCGCGGAGCCCAGCCCTACCTGGACGCGATGATTGCCGCAGTGGCGGAGGGGCGGGCCGCGATCGCGGCGGGCGATGGCGACGCGGTGGCCTCGGCGAATCAGCATTTCCATCGTGCGGTGGTGGCTCAGGCCCGCAGCAATCGCCTCGACGTGGAGATGAACCTGCTGCTGGCAGAGATGCGGCTGGTGTTCTTCCGGAGCGCATCGGCGCGTGGCTTCCACACGCGGTATGTCGAACGAAACGCCGAGATCGTGGACCTGATGGCCGCCGGGGACATCGAGGAGTCGGCCGCGGCGATGGACCGCTACCTGTTCGACGCCGAAACGCATCTGCTGACGCAGTTCGACTGAACTGGTGGGTCAGTCGCCCGAAGTGGTGTCCCAGCGGGCGACAACACGGTAGCCGCGGCCCCGGGCCCCGACTCCCACGTCGAGTGTCCCGCGACCGGATTCGACCCGTTCGCGCATCCCGGTGATGCCCAGGCCGGTACCAGGTTGCGGTGCAACAGGTTTCGGACCGCCCGGCCGACCGCCGTCGTCGGACACGCTCACCACCAGTCGATGCGGCGGATCGGCGGCCACCGAGACCTCCACGATCGGTGCTACCCCCGCGTGGCGACGCACGTTGCTGAGGGATTCCTGGACAACGCGATACGCCGCCACCCCCATCGCCGACGGCACCGAAGCGGTGTCGCCTTCGCTGTCGAAGTTCACGATCAAGCCGTCCGCACGGGCGCGCTCGATGAGACCGGGGATCTGACCGAGTGTCGGCGCCGGCGTCAGGGGAGCTGCCTGGTCACGGTCCCGCAGGGCTTCGAGCATGGTGCCGAGCTCGTCGAGGACCTCGCTACTGGCCGCTCGGATGGCCTCGAGGGCAGGTTTCGCCTGCTGCGGGTGCCGGTCGAGAAGATGTGCCGCGACACCGGCCTGCACATTGATGGTGGCCAGCGCGTGGGCGACCGAATCATGCAGGTCGCGTGCGATGTTCAGGCGTTCATCGGTCATCGCCTGCCGACGACGCAACTCGTCGCGTTCACGCTGGGCCGCAGCGCGTTCGGTGCGCGCCGAGAGCGCGATACCCGCCAGGGCCAGCGTGAAAGCCCACGCCGGGCCGGCGATTCCGATGGTCCCGAGTGCTCCGGCGCCGATCCACCTCCCGGCGATCACCGCAGCCGACATCACCGCGGCACCCACCAGTGCCACCGTGCGGGAGGCGCGATACCCACCCAGTGCCATCGACAGTGGTCCCACCAAAAGTGCTGGGCCACCGGGATATCCGCGGGCGAGATAACCGAAGACCACGGCCGCGGCGACACCGATCATCACCTGTGGGTGGCGGCCGGACAGAGTCAACGACAGGGCACCGACGATCCCGAGCGTGATCGCGAGACCGTCGATGGACCGGCCGTCCGGACCGGTGTGCCCGAGGGAGCTGCCGAGGACGACCAGGATGACCACCACCATCGCAAGTGCCAGGTCGGGTCCGCGCACGCCGAGTTCGCGCACTCTGTTCGACCATCTGACGTCCACCTGGCCGATCGTAGGGTCGATCGGTGCCTGCGCGCGTCGGTTTGCCGTTGAGATCGCGCCCGGCGACTGATGTTCAGGGTGCGAACGTACGGCAGGTGTGGAGATTGGCCGGAAGGCGGTCGCCGCGCGCGGCGGCGGTGGTTACGCTCGGGAAAAGCAACGAGGACTCGTCGAACAAGGTGGCGGGCGGAACCGGGGTTTCATGATTCGGGTGGTACTGGCTGACGACCAGCTCTTGGTACGGACCGGGTTTCGCGCGCTGCTCGACGCCGAGGGCGACATCGAGGTGGTCGGGGAGGCCGCTGACGGAGATGAAGCAGTCGCGGTGTGCGTCGACCTGCGGCCGGACGTCATCATCATGGATATCCGGATGCCCGGCTGCGATGGATTGGAGGCAACCCGGCAGATCGTTGCTCGCGACGATCTGGCTGCGGTGAAGGTGCTGATCCTGACCACCTTCGAACTCGACGAGTATGTCTTCGGGGCGCTGCGAGCCGGAGCCAGCGGGTTTCTCGTGAAACACACCCAGCCCGCCGAACTGATCCAGGCCGTGCACGTCATCGCGGCCGGCCAGGCGCTGTTGTCACCGGGTGTGACACGGCGACTGATCACCGAGTTCGCCCAGGAACCCGCCACGGCCCCGGCACCGGTGGCGCCGGATGCCGTCGTCGAGTTGCTCACCACGCGCGAACTCGAGGTGGTCCGGTTGGTGGCGGCCGGGTTGTCGAACGACGAGATCGCCGCCCGATGGTTCGTCAGCAATGCGACGGTGCGCACCCACGTGAGCCGGGCGATGACCAAACTCCAGGCCCGTGACCGGGCACAGCTGGTGGTGTTCGCCTACCGGCACGGGCTGGTCCACATCTGACGTAGTGCCGATGTCGACATCAGGCTGACGACTTCGGGCTCCGGCCACGGCATCGTTGCCCGCATGGAAACGAACACGACAATCCACGATCGGACATCGGGGATCGAGTCGGCGAATCAGGATGCGGACGTGGCAGTTTCGGTGCAGGGTCTGACGAAGAGATATCGGAATCGAACCGTCGTCGACAACGTGTCCTTCACGGTGCCGGTTGGTTCGGTCACGGGTCTGATCGGTCCGAACGGAGCCGGAAAAACCACCGTGATGGCGATGTTGCTCGGTCTCGTCAAACCGAGCGGTGGTGACGGAACCGTTCTCGATGCGCCGATTCATCAACGTGCGCAATATCTTCCGCGAGTCGGTGCGCTCATCGAGTCGCCGGCATTTCACCCGGCCGTCTCTGCTCGGGACAACCTGAGATCGCTGGCGGTCTTATCCGGTCAGGCCACCGGCGGTGTCGACGGGCTACTGGACCTGGTTGGTCTCGGGGACCGGGGCAAGGACCGCTTCGGCAGTTATTCGCTCGGGATGAAGCAGCGACTCGGAATTGCAGCTGCCCTGCTCGGTGACCCCGAACTGGTGATACTCGACGAGCCGACCAACGGCCTGGATCCCCAGGGCATGCAAGAGGTTCGGGACCTCATCGGGCGCATCGCCGCGCAGGGACGCACCGTCATCGTGTCATCGCATCTGCTCGCCGAACTCGAACAGGTCTGTGACTGGTTGGTGGTCCTGGACCACGGCGGACTCGTCCACGCCGGAACACCGCAATCGCTGGGAGCCACGGCCGATGCCCTGGTCCTGGCACCCGCGGACGAATCACGGCTCGCCGATCTGGGGGCCATCGCACAGGCGACGGGGCTCGAGATCAGGCTGGACGGGATCAGCGTGGTCATCGCCCTCACCGACGACGACGATGCCCGGCGATTGGCCGCGGAGATCAACGCCCGGGCCCATGCAGCCGGGATCGTCCTTGCCGAATTACACCATCGCCGTGCCGATCTCGAGGCCCGCTATCTCAAATTGATCCACACGTCCCCGATCTGACATCTGGAGAATTTCTGGAAAGGCATGTGATGAATTTGCTGAATTCTTTTCGGTCCGAATGGATCTTGCTGAACCGGCCACGTCTGTGGGCGGGCCTGGGAATCACCACCGTGGTGTTCAGTGTGCTGGCCACCTGGCTGCTGATAGAAGCCGCGCAGCCTGTTGGCCGCGGAGGCGACGGACCTCAGGTGTCTCTCGAAGCGCTCGTCGGGTCCGGTGGCGCCACCGCTGCGATCATCGCGTCGATGAGCGTCGCCACGGTGCTCGTGGTCGCAGCATTTGCGGCCGCGATGGGAAATGAGATCAGCCGGGGTACGTTGCGGGCCGCGCTGACCCGCCAACCGAGCCGGTTGTCGCTGGTCACCGGAAAGCTCGCGGCACGAATCAGCCTGGCCGCAGTGCTGATGGCCGTGGCACTGACCGTCGGAGCGCTGACCGCGGCGGTGGCGGCACCGTCGGTGGACGTCGACACCGCCGGCTGGTTCGGGGCAGATGCGCTCGGCAGTGGGCTCACAGACTACGGCCGGCTGTTGGTGTTCGTGGCGATGTACGCCCTGATCGGGACTACAGTTGCGGTACTGGTGAAGTCGACGCCCATCGCGCTGGGAATCTGCCTGCTGTGGTTCGGACCCGTCGAAAACGTCCTTGCGGAAAACCGTGACTGGGCGGAGCGCTGGTTCCCGGGGTTGGTCATGCGGTCGCTGGTGCAGCCGGAGCGGCCAGGTGCGTTGTCGCAGGCGCAGACCCTGACGACGCTGGCGATCTATGCCGTGGTCTGCATGGGCGTGATCGGTTTGACGATGTCACGCCGGGACGTCACCGCAGGGTAGGTTTCCTCGCGGCCGGCTACTCGCGGGCGAGGGCGATCAGCTTCTCGATGGTGCGCAGATTCCGTCCGGTGCCCTGGACTCCCAATCCTTTGGCGATGACCGGCGCGGTGAGTTTGGACGTCCCGGCGCCCGCCTCGTAGCGGATGTGGAGGTTGTCGCCGATGACCTCGAACACGTCATTTCCGAAATCGCGGCGGTGGAACGTTGCGACCGCAGTTGGTTCCGGGGTTGCGGTGAGGCAGTAGACGTACGAGTATTTCGGCTCGACGACATCGAACGGGTGCTCGGCCGACGCGGCGGCGAGATCGTCCGCCGACCTGCTGATGACCTCGCGAAAGTAGCCGTAGCGCTTGGTGATCGCCTCCTCGAGTGCGCGGTCGAAGGCGGCGGGATCGTCGGGCGGTGTGCACAGCAGGTTTCCGGAGGCGATGTACGTCGAGATGTCGGTGGCGCCCAGGTCGGCCGCCATCTCTCGGAGCTCGGCCATCGGCAGCTTGGCGCCACCGACGTTCACCGCGCGAATGAGAACCACTCGTTGTGCCATACCGTCGATTGAACACCCCGGAGGCCGAGCCGGGGCGGACCTCTACGATCGTAGGCATGGCTGATACAGACGACTTGGTCGAGCAAATCCTTTCCACCTACAAGACCATCACCGTTGTTGGTGCCAGTGCGTCCCCGGAAAAGCCCGCGCACAAAGTCCCGGTGAGTATGCAGAAGCACGGATGGCGCATCATCCCGGTGAATCCCAAGGCGGATGAGCTGTTCGGTGAGAAGGTCTACCGGACCTTGGCCGATATTCCCGAACAGGTGGGTCTGGTCGATGTGTTCCGCCCGTCGGAGGACGCGCCGGAGATCGCCCGCCAAGCGGTGGCAGCCGGCGCCACGGCACTGTGGCTGCAACTGGGGATCGTGTCGGCGGAGGCTCGAGAGATCGCCGAGAAGGCCGGCCTGCTCTACGTCGAAAACCGCTGCCTGATCATCGAGCGCCGCCGGGTGGGCCTGGACGCACCGCAGTAGCCCGGATGTGTCCGGTGTCCGGGTGACTACCCTGTCAGCGGTGAACACTTTGACCCGCACCGACGGACCCGGGGCGGTTCGGCTGGCCGTTCGAACGTCCGGTCCGCTGACCGGCAAACCGGTGTTGCTGGTCCACGGCATGGGCGGCGATCATCAGACCTGGCGAGCGCTGGCCCGGGAGTTGCGCGCCGGGGGCCGGACGGTCATCACCTATGACCAGCGCGGGCACGGTCGCAGTTCGCGGTCGCCGTCGTATCTGCTGAACGACTTCCGTGATGATCTGAGCTTTGTCCTCGACGGTCTCGGCGTCGACGAGATCGACGTGGTCGGGCATTCCCTGGGCGGTCAGACCGCGATCAGGCTCGCCGCGCTCGATCCGGCGCGGATCGGGAAACTGGTGCTCGAAGAGATCCCGCCGATGCCGCGTGATCAGGCCGACGTCGACGAACACATCGTGCCGTTCAGTGGCGTCGCCGACCGGCTACGTGGGCTGTGGTCGATGGTGCGCTATCCGAGTCCGGTGCTGCGGTTCGATCACCGGATGTCGGACATCGTGGCCCGCCAGTTCGAGGCCGTCGACGCCGACTGGTGGGAGTCGTTGTCACAGCTGACGTTTCCGACCCTGGTGGTCTCGGGTGGCCGACGCAGTTTCTTGCCGCCGCGCCATCTGCTCAGTCTGTCGGAAGCTCTGCCGGACGGGCATTTCGGTCAGATCGAGGCCGGTCACAGTGTCCACCGGGACCGGACCGGTGAGTTCAACCGGCTGGTGACCGACTTCCTGCGTTGACGGATCTGTGTTGGTTGTTCATCGCGTCGATCAGGAATAGCGCACGATGCGCGACAGCTTCTTGGCGTCGGTGAGCATACTGTCGATGATCGCGCCGGAGACCGCATCGAACTCCTCGGCGGCCCGATGGAGACGCTCGGATCCGAGTTCGTCTTCGGCCGCGACGAGGTACTCGTCGGAATCGTCCTCGGTGCCGATCCTGATCACCCATTCGAGTTTGGCGAGTTGGCGATCGACCTGTTCGATGCCCGCGCGGTAGCGGGCGAACGCGCGCAGCCGCTGGACCAGAAGGCCGAGCCGCTCGTCGTGCACCTGGGCCCGGCCGACGTGGATCGCGACGATGTCGGGATCGTCCCCGAGGTCGCCGTCCGGAAGTGGTCCGAGTTTGTCGACGGAATCGCGGAGCCGTGCGCAGCTGCGGCTGATCTCGGCGACCTCGGCGTCGAGGTCGACCCGAATCATCTTGTCGTCGAAGATGTCGTGGCGCCAGGAAGCACTCTGCTCGATGGCGGTTGCGGTCGAACAGGCGAAGTAGGCCAGTTTGCCGATCGGGTGTGCGCGCATCTCGTCGATCGTCGTCTGGTCGTCATGGGACAGATGCGATTGGCGCAGCTGTCGCCGCAGCGTGCGCGGATAGTGGCCCTCGTCGCTGCGGACGGCCCAGTCGTCGACCTGGCCCGCGTTGCGATCCAGCAGGTCGGTGAGGTCGATGCGCCCGGGGTCGCCGCGCCAGGTGTCCACCGCGATGAACGCGAACCGGATGCTGGTCGCCTCACCGGGCCGCGGCCCACCGAGATGATTGATCCAGTAAGGCGTGTTGGTCGTTTTCGCCAGACCGGTCAGCCCGACCTCGGGTACCGGCCCGCGCTGCGGGCCGGGATCGTCGGACTCCGGCTGCGATCCAGGCCGTGTCCCGACGCCGGTGTCGGCGCGGGGAAGTGCTGCTCTCCGGAATACTGCCGACCAGTCGATCGACCTGATCCACTCGGTGCCGACGAAGGCGAGCGCGGTCGTGGCGAAGAGCACCACAAAGCCGACGATCGCTGAGACGTACACCATCTTCCCCATTATCCCGATCGCGGAGACCGCGTGCCGAGAGTCGGCGCGACCGGACGGGATCGGGTGGTCAGCTGGTGGGTTGGTCGGCGTCGGTCTTGCCGGCGCGCGAACCGAGCATCGTCGCGGCCAGCGGAAGCAGCAGGACCGTGAGCGCGCCCGCCGTCACCAGGACCGATGCGTTGCCCTCCGACATGTGTCCGGCGGAGACCGCAACACCGGTGACCGCGACGATGATCGGCAATCCGGTCGCCGAGTACAGCGCTATCTGGACTCGCTCGCCGGTGGTAAACGGGGGCTCGTCGCCCGAGTTGCCGCGATCCCATCGGGTGGAGATGAACACCGGGAGACCGCGAACGATCAGGATCATCAGGATGAATGCGATGAGGAGTCCGGGTTTGCCCGCCACGGCGGAGACGTCGATCGCCATCCCCGAGGTGATGAAGAAGATCGGGATCAGTAGTCCGAACGCGAGACCGTCGAGCTTGTGTTCGAAGATCTCGTCGCCGTCGGGAAGGATGCGTCGCAGGATGAATCCGGCGGCGAACGCGCCGAGGATGGTGTCCAGGTCGAACGCGTAGGCCAGGGCCATCAGCCCGACGAGCAGCAACATGGTGATCCGCACGGTGGTCTGCGCGGTGGTCTGCGAACCCGCTGAGACCAGGGTCATCAGCCAGCGTTGGCGCTGAAGAAGTTTTTCGGTCAGGAGCCAGACCGACACCGCGGCAATTGCGAAGACGGCGAGCACGATTGCCGATTTCAACGATCCGCGGGCGCCCAGCAGTACTGCCATGGCGATCACCGGACCGAGTTCGCCGAATGCGCCGTGGTTCAGGACCGTCTGGCCCAGTCTCTGGTTCAACATCCCGGTGTCGCGCAGGATGGGCAGCAACGTGCCCAGAGCGGTCGAACACATGGCAATCGCCACCGCGCTTTCCGCAGTGACCAGGGTGGTCATGCCGATGCCGAACGTGACCGCGAAGGCCAGGGCCAGACAGCAGATCCACGTGTACAGCGCCCGGCGTCCTTCCTTGCCGACGACCTCCGAGGTCTTGATCTCGTAGCCGGCGAGCAGGAAGAGCAAGCCGAGGCCGAGTTCGCGGAGCAGGTCGATCGCCGACCCGTCGGTGGCGAAATCGAGTACGTGGGGCCCGAGGAGGATGCCGCCCACCAGCAGGATGACAACCTCGGGGATGCGCTTCCCGGGGATGAGACCGGCGATCAGCGGGGCCAGCACCGCGATGAGCAGAATCCAGAACAGCGACGTGGCCACGGTCGCGGTCACATCAGCTCCCGGTCCGGCCGATGGTCAACGTCTGCACCGCGGTGCGGATCCCGGCGGGGATGGCCACCGGTAAACGATCGTCCCGGTCGACGTACACGTGCACGAATCGGCCGGTGGCAGCGGGTTTGAGGCTGCCGTCGGCCTGCTCGGAGAAGATGGCCAGCGCGTAGACGACGCTGCGGTTGCCGAGTCGCTCGATCGAGATGCCGACCTGGAGCAGCTCCGGAAAGGTGAGCTCGCTCAGGAACTTGCACGATGTCTCGGCGACGATCCCGATCGCGGGCAGCTGCCGAATGTCGGTGCCGGTGGCCGACATCAACCACGCGTTCACCGCGGTGTCGAAGTACGAGTAGTACGTGACGTTGTTGACATGGCCGTAGTGGTCGTTGTCGTCCCAGCGGGTCGGCATCGGCCAGAGCACGGGATAGTCCTCGGGTACCGGGGTTCCGGGTGCGCTCACTGTTCAGCCTCTCTCGCGGCGAATGCCTCATCAGAGACTACGAGGTGCATAGTGGTGGGGTGCAGATGGTTCGGGGTTTTCGGAACGAGAAGGCGATGACGTGCTGATCCGGGGAGCGGTGCTCGAAGAGATCGGTCGACCACGGCCGTATGCGGAATCGACCCCCATCGTCATCCGCGAGCTCGACCTGGACCCACCGGGTCCGACCGAGCTGCTCGTGCAGATCGAGGCGGCCGGTGTCTGCCACTCGGATCTGAGTGTGGTGGACGGTAATCGCGTCCGACCCGTGCCGATGCTCCTCGGTCATGAAGCCGCGGGCATCGTCCGTCAGGTCGGCACCGACGTCACCGATTTTGCGATCGGCCAAAGGGTCGTGATGTCTTTTCTTCCTCGCTGCGAGGACTGTGCGGGTTGCGCGGCCGACGGCCGATTGCCCTGCGGGCCGGGCAGTGCGGCGAACAATGCCGGTGAACTGCTCGGCGGCGGACGGCGGGTCAGCGACCACGGCCGGCCGGTGCACCATCATCTCGGGGTGTCCGGCTTTGCCGACCACGCTGTCGTGGACGCGGCGTCGGCAGTCGTTGTCGGAAACGATGTTCCACCCGATGTCGCGGCTGTGCTGGGTTGCGCGGTCCTGACGGGCGGTGGTGCGGTCCTCAATGCCGCCGATCCGGCCGAAGGTGATTCGATCATGATCGTCGGACTCGGCGGGGTCGGGATGGCGGCACTGATCACCGCTGTTGCGCAACGCGTTTCGCGGATCATCGCCGTGGACATGTTGGACGAGAAATTGGAGTACGCCCGCAGGCTGGGCGCGCACGAATCGTATACGCCGCAAGCGGTCGCGGAGTCGGGGATCAAGGCGACGTACGTCATCGAATGTGCCGGCAGCGCGCGGGCCTTCGAAACCGCGTTCACCGCAACGGCACCCGGCGGTACCACGGTGACCGTCGGTCTGCCCGCGCCCGACGCCAGGTCGCGTATTTCGCCACTGACTCTCACAGCCGAGGCACGCACGGTGGTAGGGAGCTATCTGGGCTCGGCCGTTCCACGCCGGGACATCCCCAGGTATGCGCAGATGTGGCGCGACGGACTGCTGCCGGTGGAAGCGCTGATCTCTTCCCGGATCACCTTGTCGGACATCAACTCCGCGATGGATCAACTGGCCGACGGCAAGGCCATCCGGCAGGTCATCCTCTTCGATTGACGTGGCCTCACCGTCGTCGGAACAGTTCGGCAGGCCGGCCGGTCTCTGCCGACGAGCGCTGTCCGGTGCCCTCGAGTTGGCTGATGAACCGGCGGCGGAAGGTGTCCTTGGGGAAGGTCTCGGAGAAGATCGTCTCGTACAGTCGCCGTAGCTCCAGCAGGGTGAACTGATCGGGCAGCAGGTGGTCGGGGTCGGGTCGCGGCGAATAGCGTTGTCGCAGATCGACCACCGCGCGGGTGACCATCTCGCCGTGGTCGAAGGCCAACGGTTCGTCGGCCACACCGTCGGTGACCGTGACCAGCGCGGCGGTGGCCGGCAGCCGGTCGTGGGCGATGGCCGCGCTGTGCGCCATCGACAGAACCCATCCCCGGTCGTCACGGGACGGGGCGTCGTACATCCCGAGCTGGTGAAACGCGAGGTCGGTGATGCCGGCCTTGGTCTGCAGGGCCCGCGCGGCGGCATCCCGGAGCGTCTCGCCGGGGTGGAGGAAGGTGCCGGGCAGTGACAATCCGCGTTCGGAGTCCACGGTCACCACGCAGAGTTGGTCGTGCCGCACGGTCAGAACCGCCACATCAACCGCCACCGAAGGCCGTGGGTAGTCGTCCAGGGTCTTACCCTCCGAATCTCGCCACACCATGTCTTGCACATTAGCGCATCTGTGCGCTAATCTTTAGCTCAATGTTGAGCTAAGCAGAGGGCGAGGATCTGATGACGCGGATCGAACAACACCTGACCGAAGCGCAGAGGGATCGTGCCGCCGGCGTCCTCCCGGGGACCGCCGCCGGTGACGCCCTCGGTGCCGGCTACGAGTTCACCTATCCGACAGCGGATACACCGATATTCATGAAGGGCGGCGGGACATTCGACTGGGCGCCGGGGGAGTGGACGGACGACACGTCCATGGCGCTCTGCGTCGCCGAGGGGCTCGCGTTCGGGCACGCCGACCTCGACGCCATCGCTGCCGGATTCATGCGCTGGTATCGGTCGAATCCCCCAGACATCGGCAACCAGACGCGTACCGTCCTCTCGGCGCGTGCCACCGACGCTGCGGAGATGGCCGCGGCGGCCGCGAAGCTGTCCGGGCGCACCGGTGGCAACGGATCGCTGATGCGGACCGCGCCGGTGGCACTGGCTTTCCTCGATGACCTCGAGGCCTGCGTCGAAGCCGCCGGTGCCATCAGTGACCTCACGCATTGTGATGTCCGGGCCCGGGAGGCGTGTCAGATGTGGAGTGCCGGCATCCGCGACGCCGTCCTCACCGGCTCGGTCGGTGGCGTCCGCACGTTCTTGGACACCGCCCCGACATCGACCAGGGACTACTGGTCGCCCCTGCTAGACCTGGCCGAAACCGGCTCGCCCGCAGACTTTCCCAACAATGGCTGGGTCGTCCACGCCCTGCAGACGGCCTGGTGGGCGATCAATGCGGCCGATGGCGACCTGCCGCAGACCCTCGAACTATGTGTCCGGGCCGGTGATGACACCGACACCACCGCCGCGATCGCGGGCGGATTGGTCGGTGCCTGTGGTGGTATCTCCTCGATCCCCGCCGAATGGCTGGACCTGCTGCACGGGTACCCCGGGGCCAGGGCCGCGGATCTGCGCGCACTCACCGACCGGATCATCAAGACGAACTCCCAGGAGGCAACACAATGACCGTCATCGACGTCACCCAGGGTGACATCACGAAAACCCGCGCGGACGCCATCGTCAACGCCGCGAACTCCTCGCTGCTCGGCGGTGGGGGTGTGGATGGCGCCATCCACCGCGCCGGTGGACCCGGGATTCTCGAGGAGTGCCGGTTCCTGCGCTCGACCACGCTGCCGAATGGTCTCGACGTCGCAGCCGTGGTGGCAACCGGTGCGGGGAACCTGCCCGCGCGGTGGGTGATCCACACCGTCGGGCCGCGGTATTCCGGGCATGAAGACCGATCGGCGCAATTGCGAAGTTGCTACCAGCGCAGCCTGCTGCTGGCCCGGTCGTTGGGGGTGTCGTCGATCGCGTTCCCGTTGATTTCGGGCGGGGCCTACGGATGGCCCGTCGCCGATGCGGTGGCCCAGCAGGTCCAAGCGGTGAAGACGGCCGATGTCAGCGTCGACATCGTCACGCTCGTCGCGTTCTCCCGGGAGATCGCCGAGCTCACCAGGCGGCTCGTCGGCTGAAGGTGAGGGGGTTGACCGATCGCCCGCTCAGGTCCGGTACGGTCGGGTGTGCGTTGCGTCACACGCGCGAAGTTTGAGGTGACCGGTGTCGGACGGTCAGAGAAGGGGAGCCCACATGAAGCGATATGCAGTGCGCAAGAAGACCGATGAACTCGATCCCGAGCGGGATTTCGAGCAGATCAACCGGCTCTTGGCGACGGTCGAGTTTCCCTGGGATATCAACCAGTCTCTGAGCTTTGCGCTGTTCCGCACCTACGCCGTGCCGTCGGTCGGTCAGTTGTTGTTCGACACCGGAGAGTTCACCGAACGGGTCCAGAAGCGTTACGACGACACCACGCTGCTGCTCGATGCGGTGCTCGAACACGGCTTCGACAGTGTGGAGGGGCGCAACGGAATTCGTCGGGTGAACCAGATGCACGGCAATTACGACATCTCCAACGACGACATGCGGTACGTCTTGGCGACTTTCGTGGTGACGCCGGTGCGGTGGATCGAACAGTATGGCTGGCGCCGGCTGACCCACAACGAGGTGGTCGGTGCGACCAACTACTACCGCCGCCTGGGAACGTTGATGGGAATCAAGGACGTTCCCGCCAACTACACCGAGTTCGCCCGGTTCCTCGACGAGTACGAGGCCACCCACTTCGCGTACAACGAGGGTGCCCGCAAGGTCGCTGATTCGACCCTGGATCTGATGACCACCTTCCCGCCGAATGACAGGGCGCCGAAGTGGTTGATCAACATCTTCGCCCGCTCGTTGATGGACGATCCGCTGCTCGACGCGTTCGGCTACCGGCATCCACCGCGTCCGGTCCGGGCGATCTCTCGGGCGGCGCTGAAAGCGCGCGGCCGTCTGGTGCGGTTCTTCCCGGTTCGCAAACAGCCGATCCACGCCCGCGACCTGCCCAACATCCGGTCGTATCCGGGTGGCTACCAGCTCACCGACCTGGGTACGTTCCCGCGCGGATGCCCGGTGGCACACAGTGATCCGGCCGAGGCGGTGTCGGCCGGTCAGTGACCCTCAAAGCTGTCGAATACCGGGCTGCCGAGGGCTATCAGCCCTCGGTGCCCGGTTATTTGACAGTTTTCAGGGACGTCAGACGAAGCCGGCGACCCGATGGGGCTGGTATGGCTCCTCGAGGTAGTCGACCTCGGACTCGTCGAGAGTCAGATCCAATGCGCTCACCGCGTCGATGAGATGTGTGGGCCTGGTGACTCCCACGATCGGTGAGGTGGTGCGATCGGCCACCCAGGACAAGGCGACGGCGGCGGGGGCAACACCGCGGGTGGCGGCGATCTCCAGTACGCGTTCCACGATCACCTTGTCGTCCTCGGAATACAGGGATGCGCCGAATTCGTCGGTGGCGGTGCGGGCGGTTCGTTCGTCCCACGGCCGGGTCAGACGACCTCTGGCCAATGGGCTCCACGGAATCACGCCGATGCCCTCATCGGCGCAGAGGGGCAACATCTCTCGCTCTTCCTCGCGGTAGATGAGGTTGTAGTGGTCTTGCATGGAGATGAACCGAGTCCATCCGCCGCGTTCGGCGGTGTGCAGTGCTTTCGCGAATTGCCAGGCGTACATCGAGGACGCGCCGATGTAGCGGACCTTGCCGGACTTCACCAGATCGTGCAGTGCTTCCATGGTCTCTTCGATCGGGGTCTGGTAGTCCCAGCGGTGAATCTGGTAGAGGTCGATGTAGTCGGTTCCCAGGCGGCGCAGGCTGTTGTCGACCTCGGCGAGAATTGCCTTGCGGGACAACCCGGCTCCGTAGGGTCCGGGGCGCATTCGGTTGAAGACCTTGGTCGCGACCACCACGTCTTCCCGTGATGCGAAGTCGGCCAGGGCCCTGCCGAGAATCTCCTCGCTGCTGCCGAGGGAGTACATGTTTGCGGTGTCGAACGTGGTGATCCCGGCCTCGAGGGCTGCCCTGATGATGCCGCGGCTCGCGTCTTCGTCGAGCGTCCAGGCGTGCGTGCCCTGGCCGGACGCTCCAAAACTCATGCAGCCCAATGTCAGAGCCGAGACCGTGAGGCCGGAATTGCCGAGGTTCATGTACTCCATCAGGCCATTGTCCTGGATCGGGTCAGGGAACGCTGAGAAGTCCGTGCAATGCCACTCGGGCAAACCCTTCGGCCTGCGCTGCGTCGAACGGTGCCGACCCGGTGATCAGGCGCAATGCCATGGGGCCGAACAGGACGTCTGAAACCAATTGGATGTCGGTGCCGGGATGCACTTCTCCACGTTCGACTGCGCGCTCCCACAGCCTGGCGGTCAGCGCTCTCCGGCCGTCGAGGTAGTACCGCTTGAAGTAGTCCGCTCCGGCCTCGTCGTCGACGCAGGCGGCCAGGAGCTGGGTGAACACCTTGCCCCTGGGGGTGGCGTAGAACATGCTGACGTTGCGTACATGCTCGGTGAGATCGTCGACGATGTTGCCCGTGTCCGGTGTGGGCAGGGCATCGCGGACCGAGAGGCTGAACGCCTCGGCGGCCACCGCGATCCGGCTGGGCCAATGCTTGTAGATCGTGGCCTTGCTGACCGTCGACCGTTCGGAGATCGCGTCGATGGTGGCGGCGTGAAGGCCGCCCTCGGCGAGCAATTCCTGGGTTGCGGCCAGCACATCGTTGTGGCATTTGATGCTGCGGGCGCTGGTCAGGGCCGTAGACCCGGTGGGGGTGCCCACTTCAGTACTACTCGACATCTTTCCCTGCTCCTTAAGGATCCAAAACTGAACTGAACTCGTAGTTCACCACGTGGATGCTCATTTTGTATACCAGAAATAGGGCGATGTGGTGCAGTTCTCAGAGGTGGCGGGCCCTTTTTGGAGGCTGCGCGCGCTAGCGGGTCATCTTGGAATCTTTGGCGGCCACAAGTGCTGATCCGCTGAGGGGGATCAGTGCCAGTGCCAGCACCGCCATCGACAGCGTCCAGGAACCGGTGATGTCGTGCAGTGCGCCGATCGCCAGCGGGCCGACGGCGGCCAGGCAGTAGCCGACCGATTGGGCCATCCCGGAGACCTGGCTGGTCTGTACGGTGCTCGAACTCCGCAGCACCATGAACAGCAGGACCAGGCTGATGGCGGCGCCGGGGCCGCTCGCGATGAGCATCACCCAGAGAATGGTGAGCTCATCGGTGGTCACCAGACCGATGAATCCGATGGCGCAGACGGCGCAGAACGCCAGTGTCAGCACCCGCTGGTCACGGAATCGGACGGCGATGATCGGCGCGACGAGCGCCATCAGCAGGGCGGCCGTCTGGGCCAGGGCCAGCATGCCGCCGGCGGCGGCCTTGGAGGTCCCCCGGTCCATCAGGTACTCGGGCAGCCACGCGGTGAAGGTGTAGAAGATCAGTGATTGGGACGCCATGAAAACGGTTATGGCCCAGGCGATCTTGTTGCGCCACAGGGACGCGGGCAGGGGTGTGGTGCTGATCCGGTGGATGCGGGACAGCTGCGGGATCCACAACACCAGGCCGAGTGCGGCCAGGAGCGCCCAGCTGCCCAGCGCAACCCGCCAGTTCTCGTCGACGGCGGTGTAGATCGGCACCGTCAGGCCCGCCGCCAGCGCCGCGCCGCCGGACAGCGTCATCGAATACAGGCCGGTCATCAGGCCCGAGCGATGGGAGAAATCACGTTTGATCAGCGCCGGGAGTACGACGTTGCAGATGCCGATGGCAACACCGGCCAGCGCGGATCCGACGAACAGCGCGAACATGTTGGGGACCATGCGCGCCACGATGGCGACGCAGAGCAGGGCCATGGCCGCGAAGATCGTGCGCTCGATGCCGAACCGCGCGGCGATCCGCGGTGCGATCGGCGCTACCAGGCCGAAGCAGAGCACGGGCAAGGTGGTGAGCAGTCCGGCCGCGGCGCTACCGAAGCCCTCCGACACCTTGATGTCGTCGATGAGTGGTCCGACGGCGACCACTGCCGGCCGTAGATTTGCCGAGACCACCATGATGCCCAGTGCCGTAAAGATCGCCGCGGTTCGCCGCGTCGAGCCGGCCTTGGGGGTTCGGTCCGAGCCGAGTGTCGTTGAGGGTGTGGATGTCATGACAGCACTTCGATCGATCGGTTGAGGTAGTGCTCGACGGCGGCGAGGGCGGCATTCGCGTCGCCCTTGCTGATCGCCTCGACCACCTCTGCGTGTCCGGTGGGGTGGGGATGGGCGTCGACGTCGGCGGCGATCAGCGTCGCGTGTGTCCTTCCCATGACCTCGGCCAGCCCGGCATACAACTCAGAGAGCAGTGAATTGCCCGCAGCGGCAACCAAAGCGGTGTGGAACGCGATGTCGGCGTCGATGTACCGCTGTAAGTGGTTGTCCTCGAAGGCCGTCCGCATCTCGACGAGGAGGCCGCGGAGCGTCTGTACCTGATCGTCGGTGCGATTGTGCGCGGCCGACTGTACGGCCTCCCGTTCGAGTGCGCGGCGCACCTGCAACAACTCGAGGACCTCGCTGCTCGACACACAGCGGCCGATCGCGGCGGCCAGCAGATTTCGGCTGCGGACGTACGTTCCGTCGCCGCGCCGGGGCTCGAGGAATCCGGCGTGCTCCAAGGCGCGAACGGCTTCCCGGATGGTGTTGCGTCCGACGCCGAGTTGCTCCACCAGTTCGGGTTCGGCAGGGATGCGCGACCCGACCGGCCAATCGCCGGTGCGGATGAGTTCCTGCATGCGCTCGACCACGACCTCACTGGTGCGGCGGGGACGCTCGATCTGCGTGGACATGGAAAGAACCTAACATCCCATGTTTCCCGCACTCCGATGATGTGGGGTTATGGCGGCGTCCACCTGGGGAAATGGTCGCCAAAAGGGCACATCATCGGGGTGCGGAAGCGGGCGTCAGTCGCCTTCGACGTTGCTGTCGAGGGAAAACATCGACAGGGCGGTGAAGATCGTGAGCCGGCGGTCGGGTTCATTCATGAACGGACCGGTGATCGCCTCGATCCGGGCGATCCGGCTGCGCAACGTGTTCGGATGCACGAACAGTTCGCGGGCTGATTCGGCGATGTTGCAATCGGTGGCCCGCAGGACCCGCAGGATGCGGCGCTGGTCGAGGCCATCCGGTGTCTCGTCGGCGACCGAGCCCAGGGTCTCGCCGACAAACTGCCGCCGGGCGTGCTCGGGGAGTTGATAGAGCACGCCGAGGACCCCGAGATCGCGGTAACCCGTGACGCGATTGATCGCACCGATGCGACGGCCGACGGCCACCGCCCGGACCGCCTGCCGGAACGCCCCGGGGTAACTGCGCGCGTTGTCCACCGGTTCGCCGGCCCCGATCGCCAGCGGAACCTGCACCCCGCGGTACAGGGCCCGGGACAACGCATCGAAATCTGTTGTCGCCTTGATCATCACGACCAGCACGCCCTCGTTGACGATGGTGATCGCGTCGGCGTCGAACCGGGTGGCCACCGGCGCCAGAGCGGACTTCAGGTCGTGCAGGCCGCTCATGTCCACCGCGACACCGAAGGGCTCGATGGCCAGACAGACCACCGGATGTCGGGGGAACAGGGCAAGGCGGCGGCCTTTGCGGAGTCCGGCTTCACGCAGGACCAGGTCCTCACCGAGGATGTTCTTCAGATTGCGGGCGATTTCGATGGCGGCGTCATCGGATTCGGAGTTCCGCAGCTTGATGTGCAGGCGGACGACGGGCAACAGGGCTTCCAGCATCGCGGTCTCGCCGCGGGTGAGGGCGGTGTCCCTGGTGATCTCCAGCGCCGGGTTGTGCCCGGGTATGCCCGCCAGTGGGAACACGGCGACCGGCGCCGCCGGACGGGGCAGCCCGGTGGACGACTCGCTCAGGCGGACCGTGGCGTGCAGTCGCACCCCGATCTCGGCGAGTAGGCCGTCGAGGTTGTCGGCCTGATGTAAGATCTGCAGCAGGTCGGATGCGGCCACCACCTCGTCGTTGATCGGCGCAGGCGGCTGGGGCACCAGCAGCCGTTGCAGGTGCGATGCCACGTCGATGCCGTTGTCGGGCACCGTGTTCCAGAGCAGACACACCTGCGCCCGGTCGGCCAGCGTGACCGCCCGCCTGGGGGGATTGACCTGCCGGGCCGGGTTCACCAGGATCGCGGCCGGCTTCCTCGCCACCAGCGGTTCGAGGACGGCCGGAAGGTCGGGGAGCGGATCACTCGGCCGCGCCGGTTTCCAATCGACAATGACCAGCACGCCGTCGAGCGAGATCAGTTCGCGGGCGGCCTCCGCGTCGACCACCGACGTCACCACGGCTTCCCATCGAGACGGTGGCGTCGCGATCTGGACGCCGGTCGCGACCGCCAATTCGGCGACCGTGGCCATCGGGCTCGACACGACTTTCCTCCTCCGTGGGCCAGGAACCTGGCTGTGAGGCAGAGTAGTCGGGTGCTCTCCATTCCGTCCGTCGACCTTTCCGAGGCTGCCCGTGGTTCCCGGTCGCGGGCCCGTCAGATCGAACTGCTGGACACGGCTTGTGCGCGCAGTGGTCACGCCTACCTGGTCGGCCACCAGATCCCGACGGCGCTGCTCTCCGACATGTACTCGGTGACCCGTCAGTTCTTCTTGCAGCCCGAGCTGGTGAAGGGGGCCGTGGCGCAACCGGCTCCGGATCAGGTGCGCGGCTGGTCGGGTTCGGGATCGGAGGGCATGACGTATTCCATCGGCGAGGAATCGCACGGCGACCTCAAGGAGAAAATGGATATCGGGGCCGTTGACGCCCCGGTGGTGGGTGAACCGGGGGCCGGACCGATGGCGTACCCGAACCTGTGGCCGACGGCGCCGGCAGGGTTCCGGCCGGTCTGGGAGCAGTACTACCGGCACATGCAGCGGGTCAGCGGCGAACTGATGTCGATGGCCGCGGAGGCTTTCGGCTTGTCGCCCGATCATTTCGTCCCCCGGTTCGACACCGAGCTGAGCATGCTGCGGGCCCTGTACTACCCGGCTCAGGCCGAACCCCCGCTGCCGCATCAGTCGCGGGCCGGGATCCACACCGACTACGGTGCGTTCACGGTCCTGTCCGGCGAATCGACACCGGGCGGCCTGGAGGTCCTCGGCCCGCACGGTGAGTGGCTCGAGGTGTCCACGACGCCGGCCACGCTGGTGGTCCTGGTGGGTGACCTGCTGGCGGAATGGACGGACGATCATTGGCCCGCCACGCTCAACCGGACGGCCAACCCGCCGCGGTCGGTGGCGCTGGACAGCGCCCGGCTGGAGTTCGCGTTCTATCAGCATCCCAACGCCGACGTCGCGGTGTCGCCGCTGCGGGGCGGTGATCAGCAGTTCACCGACGCGTTGATCGCCGGCCGTCATCTCACCGACAAGTACACGAGGCAGACGACCTTCGGCCGACGCACCCGTCGGTGACCCGGGCGCCGAAGGTTTGTTACCGGAACGATCACGCGTGAGTCGGTTGCGTAATCGAGTGTTACGCAGATGTTTCCCTTGACCGCAGGTGACATCGACCCTGCGGATCTGTGAGCACCCGGAGCTCTTGTTGGTCGTCCCCACCGCGCCCCAGACTTGAGAGGAGACGACGACAGGGAGCGAGAACACATGTCTGTGGTGCCGGTGATCGACATTTCTGCGCTGTACGGCGACGACAACGAGGCGAAGTCGGCGGTGGCCGCCGAACTCGACCGCGCCTGCCGCGAGATCGGGTTCTTCCAGATCAAGAACCATGGGATCGCGCCGGACATCATCGACGCGATGTACCAGAGCGCCGACACCTTCTTCGGTCTGCCCGAGGACGAGAAGCGTCGGGTCGCGCAACCCAGCCCGGATACGGTCCGCGGGTACTCATCGATCGGTGAGCAGGCGTTCTCGTACAGCGAGGACGTCCATCAGCCGCGGGATCTGCACGAGAAGTTCGACGTCGGACCCGTCGACTTCGACAGCTCCGATCCGTACTTCTCGAAAGAGAACGCCGGACCCCACTTTCTACCCAACCAGTGGCCCGAGAAACCCGCGGACATGGAGCAGGCCTGGACCACCTACTTCCGCGCGATGAATGAACTCTCGCGCAAGCTCATGAGTGCCTTCGCGCTCGGACTCGGCCTGAACCCCGACTTCTTCGTCGACACCATCGACAAGGACATCTCGATGCTCCGCGCCATCAACTACCCACACCTGACCACACCCCCGCAGCCGGGCCAGATGCGGGCCGGCGCGCACTCCGACTACGGCAGCCTGACCATCGTCCGGCAGGAGGAGGCGCCCGGCGGGCTGGAGGTCTTCACCAAGGACGGCGACTGGATCCCGGTGCCGGTGGTGCCCGACGCACTGGTGGTCAACATCGGAGACCTGATGGCGCAGTGGACCAATGATCTGTGGACCTCCACCCGGCACCGGGTCCGGACCCCGCATCCCGACGCCGAGGGCAACACCCGCCGGATGTCGCTGGTGTTCTTCCACCAGCCCAACTACGACGCCATGATCGAATGCCTGCCCACCTGTGTCGCCGAGGGTGAGCAGCCGCGATACGCACCGATCAGCTCCGGTGATCACCTCACCGCGAAGTTCGCCAAAACGATTGTGCTGAGCCCGTCCTGATGTCCGCCGGTGCGGTTGGGCCGTTCGAGATCGAGCTCCGCCGGACGGGTGCGGTGGTGAGGGTACCGTCCGACCGCACCGCGCTGGCCGCGGTGCGGGAGGCGGTGCCGACCGCCGAGTTCCACTGCCTGCAAGGGGAGTGCGGTGCCTGCGTGGCCACCGTGCTGGACGGGGTTCCCGACCATCGGGACACCGTGCTCTCCGAACGGGCCAGATCGGCCGGAAAACGAATCATCCTGTGTGTCAGCAGGTCGCAGACACCGCGCCTGGTGCTCGACCTCTAGAGAAGTGAGTAGTCCTATGACAGTTGGTCTGTCTTTCGCCAGTGTGATGGCCGAGGATTTTGTGGGCCTGGCCGAGTTCTACCAACAGCTCCTCGGTCTCGATGAGGTGATGGAGCTCCGGTCAGACCACTTCCGCGGCCTCAACATCGGTGACACCATCCTCGGATTCAGTGCGCACACCGCCTACGACATGCTCAATCTGGTTGCCCCCGAGCCACCGAACGCCGGCGTCAGCAGCTTCCTGACCTTCGAGATGGCCGACGACGCCCAGGTCGATCGACTCACCGCTGCGGCTGTCGCGGCCGGAGCGACCTGCGTCAAGGAACCGTCCCGCACCTACTACGGCGCCTGGCAGTCGGTGCTCCTCGACCCCGAGGGCAACGCCTTCCGCCTCAATCACCTCGAACTCGAATCCCACAGCTGAGCAACCGAGCTCGGCACTTGATCACGGACGCATTGCCTCGACAGCGGAGTCGAACCCCCTCCCATCACCTCTCCTCACGCACGCCCGTGCGCTGAAAGGAACCACCACATGTCCCTATTCGAGTGGCAGGTCAAGACCGGTGACTCCGTTGTCGCACCGCATGAACGGCTGAGTTGGCCACGGACCGTGGGCATCGGCCTGCAACACGTGGTCGCCATGTTCGGCGCCACGTTCCTGGTCCCGGTCCTCACCGGGTTCCCGCCGGCCACCACGCTGCTGTTCTCCGGCATCGGCACGATCCTGTTCCTGCTCATCACGCGTAACCGCCTGCCCAGCTACCTGGGATCGAGCTTTGCGGTGATCGCGCCCACCATCGCCGCCTCCACATCGCACGGCCCGTCCGGCGCGCTCGGTGGCATCGTGGTGGTCGGTGCGTTGCTGACGATCATCGGCGTCGTCGTGCATTTCGTCGGGATCGGCTGGATCGAAAAGCTGATGCCCCCGGTGGTCACCGGGTCGATCGTCGCCCTGGTGGGCTTCAACCTGGCGCCCGTGGCCAAGAGCAACTTCGAGACCGAGCCCGTCACCGCATTCATCGTGCTGGCGATGCTGGTGTTGTCGCTGGTGCTCTTTCGTGGACTGCTCGGCCGATTGGCGATCTTCCTGAGCGTGGTGATCGGCTACTTCATCGCACTGGCACGGGGCGAGGTCGACACCGATCCCATCGGTGCCGCCGACTGGGTCGGGCTGCCCGATTTCACCGCCCCGACCTTCCACCTGTCGGTTCTGCCGATGTTCATCCCGGTGGTCCTGGTCCTGGTCGTCGAGAACATCGGCCACGTCAAATCCATCAACACCATGACCGGCATCAACAACGATCATCGGATCGGAAAGGCCCTGGCCGCAGACGGTCTGGCCACGGTGCTCGCCGGCAGTGGTGGCGGTTCGGCCACCACCACCTACGCCGAGAACATCGGTGTCATGGCAGCGACCAAGGTCTACTCGACCGCTGCCTACTGGGTTGCCGGTGCGGCCGCCATCCTGCTCGGCCTCTCGCCCAAGGTCGGTGCGGTCATCGCCTCCATCCCGCCGGGCGTCCTCGGTGGCGTCACCGTCGCCCTCTACGGCCTGGTCGGAATCCTCGGTGTGCACATCTGGGTGACCAACAAGGTCGATTTCTCCCAGCCCATCAACCAGTTCACCGCGGCCATCGCCTTGGTTGTCGGTATCGCCGACTTCGCTTGGACCATCGGCGATCTCAGCTTCGGCGGTATCGCGCTCGGTGCGATCTCCGCGGTGGTGGTCTATCACGTGATGCGCGTGATCGGCACCTGGCGCGGCACCGTGGAGGTAGATTCCACGACAGAGACCACCGAGCCGGTCGACCCGACCGCCGTCGGCTCCGGCAACGTGGTCAGTGGGCCGGACAAGGATCCGGACGAAGAACTCGCAGGAAAGCAGGGAAGCTGATGGAAACAACCCTCATCCATGGTGGCACGGTGGTTTCGGCCACCGGCCGGCAGCTCATCGATGTGCTGATCGACGGTGAGACCATTGTCGCGCTCATCGAGCCGGGCGCCGCGACGTTCGGCACCGACCTCGCAGCCAACGTCGACACGGTGATCGACGCCACCGGCAAGTATGTGATCCCCGGTGGGGTCGATGCCCACACCCACATGCAGATGCCGTTCGGTGGGACCGAGGCCTCGGACACCTTCGAAACCGGCACGCGCGCGGCGGCATTCGGCGGGACGACCACGATTGTCGACTTCGCCATCCAGACCCCGGGTGAACAACTGCAGGACACCCTGGCGTTGTGGCACCAGAAGGCCGGCGGTCGCAGCGCCATCGACTACGGCTTCCACCAGATCATCGGGGACGTGAACGACCAATCCATCTCCGCGATGGGCGAATTGATCAACGAAGGTGTCACCAGTTTCAAACTGTTCATGGCCTATCCCGGTGTCTACTACTCCAACGACGGTCAGATCCTGCGGGCGATGCAACGCGCCGCCGACACCGGCGCGCTGATGATGATGCACGCGGAGAACGGCATCGCCATCGACGAACTGGTCTCGCAGCACCTCAAGCGCGGTGAGACATCGCCGTACTACCACGGGGTCTCGCGGCCGTGGCAGCTCGAAGAGGAGGCCACGCACCGGGCGATCATGCTGGCCGATGTCACCGGGGCGCCGCTGTACGTGGTGCACGTGTCGGCGCGGCAGGCACTCGAACAGATCGCCACCGCGCGTGGCCGGGGCGCGAACGTGTTCGCCGAGACGTGCCCGCAATATCTGTACCTCTCACTCGAAGAACAGCTCGGCGCACCGGGATTCGAGGGTGCGAAGTGGGTCTGTTCGACACCGCTGCGGTCGCGGGCCGAGGGACATCAGGACGAGTTGTGGAAGTTCATCCGGACCGGCGACGTCGCCGGGGTCGCCACCGACCACTGCCCGTTCTGCATGGTCGATCAGAAAGAACTCGGTATCGCCGACTTCTCCAAGATCCCCAATGGGATCGGTGGCGTCGAGCACCGGATGGACCTGATGTATCAGGGCGTGGTGGACGGGCGGATCAGCCTCGAGAAATGGGTCGAGGTCTGCTGCACCACCCCGGCCCGCATGTTCGGCATGTACCCGCGCAAGGGTGTCATCTCACCGGGCGCCGATGCCGACGTCGTCATCTACGATCCGGCCGGGCACACCAGCATCGGTCTGGGCAAAAGCCATCACATGAACATGGACTACTCGGCGTGGGAGGGGTACGAGATCGACGGTGCGGTGCAGACAGTGCTCTCGCGCGGCTCCGTGATCGTCGACGCCGGTGAGTATCTCGGAAAGAAGACCGACGGACGGTTTGTGCGGCGCGAACTCTCACAGAACCTCATCTAGAGCCGCCGCCAGGACGATACGACGAAATACAATCGAGAAGGAGCACGACATGGACTTCGGTGTTGTCATGCAATGCAATCCGCCCGCATCGCGAGTGGTCGAACTCGCCGTCGCGGCCGAGAACCGGGGCTTCACGTACGTGTGGACGTTCGACTCGCATGTGCTGTGGCAAGAGCCGAACGTGATCTACAGCCAGATCCTGGCGGCGACGCGCAACGTGATCGTCGGGCCGATGGTGACGAATCCGCTGACCCGGGACGCCACCGTCACGGCCTCGACGTTCGCAACGCTGAACTCGATGTTCGGCAACCGGACCGTCTGCGGCATCGGCCGTGGTGACTCGGCGGTCCGCGTGCTCTCCGGCAAACCGTCCACGCTGGCGACCCTGCGCGAGAGCATCAATGTCATCAAGGAATTGGGCAATGGCCGCAACGTCACCATCAACGACACCGACATCCGGTTCCCGTGGGCGGCTCGTTCCCGGCTGGACGTCTACGGTGCCGGATACGGACCCAAGGCGCTCGACCTGATCGGTGAGGTCGCCGACGGTTTCATCCTGCAACTGGCGGATCCGGCGATCGTCGAGTGGACGGTGAAGCGGGTCAAGGCCGCCGCCGAAGCTGCCGGACGTGACCCCGATGAGGTGAAGATCGTGGTCGCGGCCCCCGCCTATGTCGGCGATGACGTTGTGCACCAACGTGATCAGTGCCGGTGGTTCGGCGGGATGGTGGGCAACCACGTCGCGGATCTGGTGGAGAAATACGGCGATGGTTCCGAGGTGCCGGCCGCGCTGACCGACTACATCAAGAACCGGCAGGGCTACGACTACAACGAGCACGGCCGGGTCGGCAACAGCCACGCCGACTTCGTGCCCGACGACATCGTCGATCGGTTCTGCCTGCTGGGCACGCCGGAACAGCACATTGCCCGGCTCGAGGAGCTACGCGACCTCGGCGTCGACCAGTTCTCGATCTACCTGCAGCACGACGGCAAAGACCAGACCCTGGAAGCGTACGGGGAGAAGGTCATCCCGGCCATGGCGCCGACGCTCGCCGCCCGCTCGTAACCACCCCGGACGAAAGGATCTTCGATGAGTTCTTCAGAATCAGCACGGGGCAGCGCAGTTCGAGTCGCCGCCGACCCGGCCACGGACAGCGCCTTCATCGACGACTTCACCACCATGTCGACCTTCGGTGCGACCGCGGCGGGCGGGGTCGAGCGCCAGGCCGCCACCGAAGCCGACGGTGCCAATCGCCGATGGCTGGCCGGGTGGCTGGCCGAGCGTGGTTTCACGGTGGCGTACGACCGGATCGGCAACATGTTCGGACTGTACGAACTGGTGCCCGGCGCACCGTACGTGCTGTCCGGATCCCACCTGGACAGCCAGCCGCGTGGCGGTCGCTACGACGGTGCCTACGGTGTCCTGGCCGCGGCGCACGCGATGGACCGGCTCCGGCAGTACTACCTCGACCATCCCGATGAAGCCGTGTACAACCTGGCCGTCGTGAACTGGTTCAACGAAGAGGGATCACGCTTCAAGCCGTCGATGCAGGGCAGCGGTGTGTTCACCGGCAAGCTCGACCTGTCCGAAGCGCTCGCCACCACCGACGTCGCCGGCGCCTCGGTCGCCGACGCGCTCGGTGAACTGGACATGCTGGGGGACAAGGACGTCTTCACCACCGGTCAGCATCACACACCCGGCGGCCTGCAGGTCGCCTCGTATGCCGAGATCCACATCGAGCAGGGCCGCGAACTCGACAAGGCCGGTGTCCTGATGGGTGTGGTGCCGTCGACCTGGGGTGCCAACAAGTACGAGATCTCGGTCATCGGGTCGCAGGCGCACACCGGTGCCACGGCCATCGCCGACCGGCAGGACGCGCTCTACGGAGCCGCGAAAGCTGTTGTCGCGCTGCGCGAGTTGGCCGACGAATACGGTGAGGATCTGCATACGTCCTGCGGGCAGCTGACGGTGTATCCGAACTCGCCGGTGGTGGTGGCCCGTGAGGTCCACATGCATCTGGATCTGCGGTCGCCGTCCGATGAATTGCTCGCCGAGGCCGACGTGAAGCTCAACCGGGCGTTCGCGGAGATCGAGGTCGCGGCCGACGTCGAGATCGAGCGGCGGTTCGCCCACACCTGGAAGGGACATACCTACCAGCCCGAGGGGGTGGCGCTGGCCGAGAATGTCATCGACGCGCTCGGGCACAGCCACATGCAGGTGCGGACCCGGGCCGGACATGACTCGACGAACATGAAAGACCTGGTCCCGACGGTGATGCTGTTCATACCCAGCGTCGACGGTGTCTCTCACGCGGAGAATGAATACACTCACGACGCCGACCTCACGGCCGGCGTGGACGTTCTGACCGAGACCGTCGGTCGCATGGTGGAAGGTGCCCTCTGATGGCAGATGACAACACAGGCTTCGGCGGCGATTCGCCGTTTGCCGACGCCGCCGAGCTGGAAGCGGCCAAGACGGCCGGCCGTACCGCGTACGAGCTGGACCGGGCGCATGTGTTCCACTCCTGGTCGGCGCAGGCGCAGCTGAATCCGATGACCATCCTGGGTGCGTCGGGGTCGTATGTCTGGGACGGTGAGGGCAACCGCCTGATCGATTTCTCGTCGCAGATGGTCAACACCAACATCGGTCATCAGCACCCCAAAGTCGTTGCGGCGATTGCCGAACAGGCGAACAAGCTCTGCACCGTCGCGCCCGCACACGTCAACGAGGCGCGTTCGGAGGCTGCGCGCCTGATCGCCGAGCGGACCCCCGGTGACCTCGACAAGGTGTTCTTCACCAACGGCGGCGCCGACGCGGTGGAACATGCCGTGCGGATGGCGCGACTGCACACCGGCCGGCGCAAGGTACTCACCCGCTACCGTTCCTATCACGGGGGTACCGATACCGCGATCAACATGACCGGTGACCCGCGGCGCTGGCCCAACGACTACGGGTCGGCGGGGGTGGTCCACTTCTTCGGGCCGTTCCTGTACCGCAGCGAGTTTCACGCAGAGAACGAGCAGCAGGAATGTGAGCGTGCGCTCGAACATCTCGAGTCGGTGATCTCGATGGAGGGGCCGCAGACGATCGCAGCTGTTGTGCTGGAGCCGGTTCCGGGGACCGCGGGCATCATGGTGCCGCCCGCCGGTTACCTCGCCGGAGTGCGTGAGCTGTGCGACCGCTTCGGGATAGTGATGATCGCCGACGAGGTGATGGCCGGATTCGGCCGGACCGGAAAGTGGTTCTCCATCAACCATTCCGAGGTCATCCCTGACCTGATCACCTTCGCCAAGGGGGTCAACTCGGGATACGTCCCGCTCGGTGGCGTGGCCATCAGCAACGAGATCGCCCAGACCTTCGCAGATCGGCCGTACCCCGGCGGCCTGACCTATTCCGGTCATCCGCTGGCCACCGCGGCCGCGGTCGCGACGATCAACGCGATGACCGACGAGCGCATCGTGGAGAATGCCGCGACGATCGGATCCGACGTCCTGGGACCTGGTTTGGAGAAGCTCGCCGCCCAGCATCCCAGCGTCGGGGAGGTCCGGGGTGTCGGCGTCTTCTGGGCCGTGGAACTGGTCAAGAATCCGGCGACGCGGGAGCCACTGGCGCCCTACGGGGGTTCGAGCCCGGCGATGACCGAGGTGTTGGCCACCTGCAAGAAGGGTGGCCTGCTGCCCTTTGCCAACTTCAACCGGATACATATGGTGCCGCCGTGCACGGTCACCGCTGATGAGGTCGCCGAAGGCCTCGAGATCCTTGACGCGGCGCTGACCGTGGCCGACTCGTTCGTCGAGTAGCGCAGAGGTTTCCCTACCGGCGGTGACTGTGCCCGCCAGGACTAGTGTGGTCCTGGCGGGCACAGTGGTCCGCGGACTGGGAAGGCCGGAGGCACCGATGCCGAAACGAAGTGCGGGGATCCTGCTGTTCCGTCGTTCCGAGGCGGAGGCGGGCGTCGACGTCGAGGTGTTGATCGCGCATCCGGGCGGACCGTTGTGGGCGCGTAAGGATTCCGGCGCCTGGTCCATACCCAAAGGGCTGTACGACGACGGTGAGGAGCCGCTGGCTGCGGCCTACCGGGAATTCGTCGAGGAAGTCGGTCTCACCGTTCCCGACGGAGAGGTCATCGAACTCGGGGAGATCAAGCAACCGAGTGGAAAGCTGGTGACCGCCTTCGCGATCGAGGCGGACCTCGACATCACCGACGCCGTCAGCAACACCTTTGAGATGGAATGGCCACGCGGGTCGGGCCGGATGCAGACCTATCCCGAGATCGACCGGGTGGCGTGGTGTGATCTCGAGACGGCCGGGGACAAACTGCTGAAGGGCCAGCGCCCGTTTCTCGACCGTCTCCTCGACCACCTCGGTTAGACCGAGTCTGTCGGGCGAAGTTCAGGCGAAGCGCAGCACCTCGGCCTCGTCGAGACGGGGGAGTCGATCGAACCAGGCATCTTTGCCCGGATGGCCGATGTTCACCAGGAGCGTCGACTTCCAGCGGCCGTCGCCGAAGAACTCCGAATCGACACCGGCAGAATCGAATCCGGCCATCGGGCCGGCGGTCAGGCCCACGGAGCGCACGGCGAGGATGAAGTATCCGGCCTGCAAGGTGCTGCCGAACGTGCCCATCGAGTTGCGGGCGTCCTCGTTGGCGTCGAGCATGTCCTTCATCTCGGGCCGGAAAGGCAGCACCGTCGGGATGTGTTCGTGGAACGCCGAATCCATCGCGAGCACAGCGGTCACCGGTGCGCTGCGGACCTTCTCGACGTTGCCTTCGGCAACATGGGGCAGCAGGCGCGCCTTGGCTTCGTCGCTGCGGACATAGAGCACGCGCAGCGGCTGGGTGTTTGCGGCGGTGGGCGGCCACTTGGCGAGATCCCAGACCTCTTTGAGTACCTCGTCGCTCACCGGCTCAGAGCTGAAGGTGTTGGCCGTGCGGGCGTTGCGGAAGAGGAGTGCGCGCGCGTCGGCGTCGAGGGTGTGGATTGTGTCTGGCATGGCTAACGCTCCTGGATCTAGAGGGACTTCTAAAATAGAAGCATCTTTGAGCGGCTGTGGCAAACGGTATGCTGAGCCGATGCCCAGGGAAGTCGAAGTCACGCACGAGCCACGTGCCTGTGACGGCGCGCTGCGTTCGGCATTCACCCTGCTCGGTAAACGATGGAACGGGGTCCTGCTGGGCACTTTGATGCACGGCCCGGCAGGCTTCGCTGAACTACGGACCGCGATCGGCGGGATCAGCGACTCGATGTTGTCCTCGCGGCTGGTCGAATTGGCGGACGCGGGTGTGATCGAGCGGCAGGTCGAGCCCGGCCCGCCGGTGTCGGTGTCCTACCGTCTGACCCCGTCGGGTGAAGCCCTGCTGCCCATACTCGATGAACTCGGCGCGTGGGCGTCGAAGAATCTGGAAACGCAGGATCCCGCCTAGCGGCTGTCGAGGGTCCGGGAGATCTTGCGTAACAACGTGATCAGTGTCGACCGCTCATCCGGACTCAGGCTTCCCAGCATCGCGGTGTCGCGGGCCAGGCGCCGAGGGAACTGGATGTCGACGAGTTCGCGTCCGGCATCGGTCAATTCGAGCAGGACAACCCGGCCGTCCCGTTCGGACTTCTTGCGCTGCAACAAACCCAGGTCGCGCAGGCGTTCGCTGAGTTTGGTGATGGAAGCCCCGCTGAGCATGGTCGTCGACACGACCTCGCTGGCGCGGAGGGGGCGGTCCGACCGGGCGAGTGCACCCAGTACGTCGAACTCCGAGCGGGTGATCGAGTGCGATTCCAGGTCGAGGTCGAGTTGGTGTGCGAGCACGGTGGCGATGCGATTGACGCGGGCGACCACCTCGATGGGCTGGGTATCGAGGTCGGGATAGGCGCGCGCCCATTCCTGGCTCACGCGTTCGACGACGTCGGGCGGGTTCGGGTCGGGGCTCACGGTGTCATCGTAAGGCATGTTCAAGATTTACTTCATCAGTAAAATAGGTGTAAATTACATCGGGTGGCGACAACAGACACTCTCTCCGACCACGTCATGCGCAGGCGACAGGCGTTGGCGCATTCGGTGACCCCGCGGACCTGGCGTGATGCGGCGCTCACGCTCAACCGCACCAATGCGGCGGTGTGGGTGCCCATCCGGGTGGGTCTGGCGATCGCTGTGGTCCTGGTCGTCGGGGGCCTCATCGGCCGTACCGATGTTGCCGGATTCGCCGCGCTCGGTGCGTTGACCTCGGCTTTCTGCCGCGCTGATGCGTACCGCATCCGTCTGCCGAAACTGGTGGTCACGGCCGGGACATTGGCTGGGTTCGTGGTGTTGGGTGGCATTCTGGGCGCGACCGGCGCACCGGTGCCGATTCAGATCGTCGGGCTGTCGGTGGCGTCCGCTGTCGCGGTGTTGATCCTGGGGGCCGCTCGCGTGGTCGGCCCGGGGCCGGTCGTGATGCTGTTCGCCGCGGCGGGTGCGGTGACCTTTGCGTCCTCTGTGGGCGACGTCGTGACGGCAACGGTCGCCGCGGTACTCGGTGCGATCGTCGGGATCGGTGCCTCGTTGGCGCCATGGTTGTTCGAGTGGGCCCGGGGCATCGGAAATGCAGGCGGATCGCGGGGGACCCTGCGGGCCGACCTGCGCCGCGTCGGCGATCGGGATCTGCTGGTGTCCGCGGCGCGCATCGCCATCGCCTGCGGTCTCGCGGCCGGTGTTGCCGCCGGTGTCGGTCTGTCGCATCCGATGTGGGCCGCGATGGGCGCGATGGCGACGTTGCAGGGCCTGAACTTTCACCACACCGTCCATCGGGGAGTGCAGCGACTGATCGGAAATGTCGTCGGCGCCATGATCGCAGCCGCGCTGCTGGCCCTGCCCCTGGGATATTGGGGTGCGGTGGTGCTCATCGTCCTGCTGCAGACCGCCGCCGAGATTCTGGTCGCGGTGAACTACGGACTGTGTTCGATGGCCGTCACCCCGATGGCCTTGCTTCTCACCGCCCTCGGTGCCGGGTTGACCTCCGACGTTGCCCTGGACCGGGTGGCGGACACCGCGCTCGGGGTCGTTTTCGGAATCATCGTGGGCGCCTTGACGATTGCGCGCCATGACACCGCCCATCATGCGCCCGGGTTGGCTACCGCGCGCTGATGCCGGTGGTCAACAGCTGGGCGAGTTCGAGATAGGCCTGTGAATCATCGAGCCCGAGAGTGCTTTTGATCGTGCGCTGTTGGATCCGGACCATGACCGACGATGCCACGTCGGCGACAAATGCCGCGTGGACATCGCGGACGTCACCGGCGGCAACACCGTCGTTGATCAGCTCATGGACGCGATCCGCTGCGGCCCGGGTGTTGCGCTCGTAGATGTCGCGGGCCGGTGGGAAGCCGGCCAGGTCTTCCATGAACTGTTCATCGGCGGGCTGCAGTGCGACCCCGACCGCGGTCAGGTACGCGGTCAACCGTTCGGTCGTCCCGGTGGCGCCGGCCACTGCCGCCTCGACTTCGGTGGTCGCGGCCCGGAAGAAATGCACCGTCACTTCGCGGACCAACTCATCTTTGCTGCCGGCGAGTGTGTACAGCGTCGACTTGGAGCAGTGCAGGCGCGCCGCGATCTGGTCCAGGGTCAGGTGGGCGAAACCCTCACGGAGGAACAGTGCCACCAGTTCGTCGAACAGCTGCGCGCGGCGAGCGGTCGCGTGGGCCGGGGAAACGGTCGGAACCATGGGCTGATGGTACTGCGCGAGGGCGTGGAGTACTGTCTTCGGTACTGAAGGGCGCGGCGCAGTACTGTCGTCGGGCCTGACCGATTGCCTGTTCCGACGATCGAAAGGCGTGCGCGATGCCCGTCAACCGGCTGCTGCCCACCGAAGAAGCCCGCGACCTGGTCCAGCTGGCGAGCGACGTCGCGGACAAGACGCTCAAACCCATCGTCGACGAATACGAGAAGGCCGAGAAGTACCCGGCCGAGGCGTTCAAGGTGCTGGGCCAGACCGGGCTGCTGAGCCTGCCGTACCCCGAGGAGTGGGGCGGTGGTGGTCAGCCGTACGAGGTCTACCTGCAGGTGCTCGAAGAGCTCGCGGCGCGCTGGGCGGCGGTGGCGGTCGCGGTGAGTGTGCACAGCCTCTCGTGCCATCCGCTGATGGCATTCGGCACCGACGAGCAGAAACAGCGCTGGCTGCCCGAGATGCTCGGCGGCGAGAAGATCGGCGCCTACAGCCTCTCGGAACCGCAGGCCGGCTCCGATGCCGCGGCCCTGGCCTGCAAGGCCACCGCCACCGACGGCGGGTACAAGATCAACGGATCGAAGGCGTGGATCACCCACGGTGGCGTCGCCGACTTCTACAACCTGTTCGCCCGCACCGGCGACGGGTCGAAGGGCATTTCGTGCTTCCTCGTCCCCGATGACACCGAGGGTCTGAGCTTCGGGAAACCGGAAGAGAAGATGGGCCTGACCGCGGTTCCGACCACGTCGGCGAGCTATGACAACGCGTTTGTCCCCGAGGACCGCCGCATCGGCGCCGAAGGCCAGGGTCTCCAGATCGCCTTCAGTGCACTGGATTCGGGTCGGCTCGGCATCGCGGCGGTTGCTGTCGGTATCGCGCAGGCCGCGTTGGACGAGGCCGTCGCCTATGCGCAGGAGCGGCAGACGTTCGGCAAGAAGATCATCGACCACCAGGGCCTGGGCTTCCTGCTCGCCGACATGGCCGCCGCGGTGGACTCGGCGCGCGCGACGTACATCGACGCCGCACGTCGTCGCGATGCCGGTGTGCCGTATTCGCGCAATGCCTCGGTGGCCAAGCTGATCGCCACCGATGCGGCGATGAAGGTGACCACCGATGCGGTCCAGGTGTTCGGCGGCTACGGCTACACCAAGGATTTCCGCGTCGAACGTCTGATGCGAGAAGCCAAGATCACCCAGATCTTCGAGGGCACCAACCAGATCCAGCGTCTGGTGATCAGCCGGTCGCTCGCCACGTAATCGCAAACGAGCCACATATACGAAGACGAGCCACAAATATGTGGCTCGTCTTCGTATATGTGGCTCGTCTGCGAATGGACGGCAGTCAGACGGGGAGTCCGACATGGGCGCGGCGGTAGACCAGTGCGGCGGCACCCACCAGCGGTGCGGTGTCGGGCAGGCCCGCATCGATGACCTGGACCCGCGAAATGTACCGCAACGGATGCCGTTCGACGATCCGGCGGATCATGGTGATCAGGTCGGGTGTGACCTGCGCGAATCCGCCACCGATGGCCACCACATCGATTTCGACCAATGCTGCGGCACTGCATATCGCCTGACCCAACGCCTCGGACGCCCGGGCGATGGCCTGGCCGGCGATGTCGTCGCCGTTGCGATACGCCCGCGCCAGGTCTTCGCCGGTCCGTCCCGTCCAGCCTTGGGTGTTGGCCCAGGCGACGGTGTGTGGTCCGGAAGCCACGGACTCGAGGGTGGTGCGGCTGCCGATACTGAGTTCACCGGTGAAACCGGACAATTGGATCTGGCCGATGTGTCCGCTGTTACCGGCCAGCACTCGTCCGTCGACGATGAAACCGCCGCCGATTCCGGTGGAGACGACCATGCCCAAGAGGTTCTCTTCTCCCGCCGCATTGCCGATCCACTGGGCCGCCAGGACGATCGCCACGCCGTCGCGATGGAAGTGGATGGGTATGTCGCCCAAGGGCTCTCGTACACGGTCGGCGACCAGATCTCGTAGGGGATAGTTGCGCCACTGTGGAATGTTGATGGGGGAGAGTGTCCCGGCGGCTTCGTCGACCGGTCCGGCCGCCGCGATTCCGACGCCGACCACGTCGGCGGAGCCCGGCACGTTCGCGAGTGCGTGATCGACCACATCCAAGACTGCTGTGGCAAGGTCGGCGGGAGAGGAATGCGGGCCCGTGAGGGCTCGACTTCGGCTCTCGGATAAGACATTTCCGTCCGGGTCGACCAGTGCTGCCTCCACTTTCGTACCGCCGAGGTCGACCGCCAGGACCAGATCTTCTACCACCACCTCAGCCTAGTGGCCCTACCCTCCCCAAACGAGCCGCCTCTACGAAGACGAGCCACAAATTTGTGGCTCGTCTTCGTATTACCGGCTCGTTTGGGGCGGGCAGGGGTTGTGCACACCCCGGGAAATTGTCCACAATCTCGTCGCCGCGGGACCGGGTCCAGGGGGTGATGGGTCAACATCGGAAGGATGGGGGAACACGAACTGAATGCAGATGGCCTGGTCTTGCGTCGTACGGCGCTTTCGGCCGGCCACAACGACCACTCGCTGCACGCGGCCGTCAAGGCGGGGACACTCGAGCGGGTCTATCGGGGGCTTTATCTGCCGAGTTGTCCGCCGGGTGAGGTGGTGAGTCGGGAAGAGCGTGAGCGTAGATACCGCTTCAAGGTTCTCGGAGCGGTTGATGCAGGTGGGGATACCAAAGCGGTCAGTCACTGGTCGGCGGCGGCGCTACTGGGCATGCCGACGTTCGACGGCGATCTCGACCGGGTCCATTTCACCGTCAATCGGGCCGAGGGCGGGCACGGACGCGCGCGGGCGTGCCGGATCCATGCGACGCCGTGGGAACCGGACGAGGTCATCAGCCTGCCTGGACTGCTGGTGACCACGCTTGCGCGTACGGCTGTCGACATCAGCCGGTTGGGCAGTTTCGAACAGGCGCTCTGTGTGTGCGACGCGGCCCTTCGGATGGGTGCGTCCCGCGCAGAATTGGAGATGGTGCTTGCGCGGGCAGGCCGACGCAAGGGTGTGGGCAACGCCAGACGGGCGGTATCGCTGGCCGACGGTGCTTCGGAAAGCGTCGGCGAGTCGCTGTCGCGAGCCCGGATGTACGCCATGTCCGACGTCCCGGTGCCGCAGCTGCAGCCGGAGATCTACGATTCCGACGGTGAACAGGTGGCGCGCACCGATTTTCGGATCAGAGACCACCTGCTCGGCGAGTTCGACGGCAAAGGAAAGTACATCCGTCATCTTCGTCCCGGCGAGACGACTGCGGATGCGGTGTACCGCGAGAAGCGTCGCGAAGAACGCCTCAACGAACTCGGGTTTGTGGTCTCACGCTGGGGCTGGGATGACCTGATTCACCCGGAACGGTTGCACGGGATCCTACGAAATGGCCTGCGGCGGGCCGGATTCGGTTGACCCACCCCGCCGCAAACGAGCCACCTTTACGAAGACGAGCCACAAATTTGTGGCTCGTCTTCGTATTACCGGCTCGTTTGCGGTGGGGGTGGGCGGGGTGGGGTGCGGTGAGGGTCAGAGGCGTTCGATGATGGTGGCGTTGGCCATCCCGCCGGCTTCACACATGGTCTGCAGGGCGTAACGGCCGCCGGACTGCTGTAGGGCATTGACCATGGTCGTCATGATGCGGGCACCGCTCGCGCCGAGGGGATGGCCGAGGGCGATCGCGCCGCCGTTGACGTTGGTCTTGGACAGGTCGGCGCCGGTGTCCTTGGCCCAGGCCAGGACGACGGGGGAGAACGCCTCGTTGACCTCGAACAGGTCGATGTCGGAGATGGTCAGGCCGGCTGCGGAGAGCACCTTTTCCGTTGCCGGGATGACGCCGGTGAGCATGTAGAGCGGATCGGAGCCGACCACCGAGAAGCTGTGCAGTCGGGCCAACGGGGTGAGGCCGAGTTCTGCGGCCTTGGCGGCGCTCATGATCAGCACCGCGGCGCTGCCGTCGGAGAGCGGGCTCGAGTTGGCCGCGGTGATCTGCCATTCGATCTGCGGGAAGCGCTCGAGCATCGCCGGCTGATAGAACGCAGGCTTGAGGGTGGCCAACTGCTCGACGGTGCCGCCCGGGCGGATCATCTCATCGGTGCGCAACCCGGCCAGCGGCGCGATCTCGCGATCGAACTTTCCCGCCTTGGTCGCCGCCACCGCCTTGTCGTGGCTCGACAACGCGAACTCGTCGAGTTCGGTCCGGGAAAAGCCCCAGTCGGCCGCGATCAGCTCGGCGGCCAGTCCCTGGGAGATCAGTCCGTCCGAGTACCGCTGCGAGAATCCCACGCCGGACGCGTCGACGCCGGGCCGGACATCGGACGCCATCGGCACTCGGCTCATCGATTCGACACCGGCCGCGACCACCACGTCCTGCACACCCGACATGACGGCCTGAGCGGCAAACGAGATCGCCTGCTGACTCGAACCGCACTGCCGGTTGATGGTGGTGCCCGGGACCGATTCCGGGAAGCCGGCGGCCAGTGCGGCCTTGCGGCTGATGTTCTGGCCCTGTTCATCGGCCTGGGTGACCGCACCGGCGATGACATCGTCGATCAACGCCGGGTCGATGCCGGTCTGTTCGACGAGTGCCCGCAGGCTGTGGGCGAGCATGTCGACCGGGTGAACGTCGTGGAGTCCACCGGCGCCGACGGTCACACCGTCGACGACGCGACCCGGCTTGCCCTTTCCGATCGGAGTTCGTACCGCACCGACGATTACTGCATCAACGATCTGGGGCATGATCTTCTCCTTGGCTGACTAGTATCTATACAAGTCAGGTATACGCCGAAATATTCCACCGTGCCGACTCTTGATCGACGCCATGCTGGTGGATCGATGAATTGGGACACGTGGCCGGTAGTGTGTCCAGGGTGGTGCGCCTACCGAATCCGATGACCGGTCCCAGGCTCTTGGCCGGTGCGGCAACAGCCGGCGCGGCGGTCGCGGCCGCCGGCGTCACAGCCGGGACGGAGGTGTACCGGGCAATGGGGGCGTCGAAAGATCTTGTGCTCCCGCATATCAGTGGCTCCCGGCATCAAACCGGCGGCACGTTTGCCAACCTCGAACCACCGCGGCCCGTCGACGGTGACAAAGCAGCAGCACTGGCAATGCTCCGCCGCGGTGATGTCGGAAAACCGCGCGCCCGCCTGGAGTTCGATGCCTCGCCGTTGCCCGCCGAGGTCGCCGACCTCGCCGCCACCTGGTTCGGTCATGCCTCGGTCCTCGTGGAGCTCGACGGATATCGCATCCTCACCGATCCGGTGTGGAGCAAGCGCTGCTCACCGTCGAGCGTGGTGGGACCTGCCCGGTTGCACCCCGTGCCGCACACGCTCGAGGAATTGCCCGCCATCGACGTCGTCCTGATCAGCCACGACCACTACGACCATCTCGACACCGCCACGGTCCGCACACTCGCCCGAACCCATCCGGAGGCGGTGTTCGTGGTGCCGATCGGAGTCGGTGCACACCTGCAGTACTGGGGCATCGACGCCTTCCGGATCCGCGAGGCCGATTGGGGCGAGTCGGTCACCATCGGCGCCCTCTCCTTCAACTGTTGCTCCGCCCGGCATTTCTCCGGCCGGGGGCTGCAGCGCAACACCACGCAGTGGGCCAGTTGGGCGGTGACCGGGCCACGGAACAGTTTCTTCTTCTCGGGTGACACCGGCATCAGCGATTCCTTCGAGCAGGTCGGCGCCGACCATGGTCCCTTCGGGCTGTCGCTGATCGCGATCGGTGCCTACGACCGGCTCTGGCCCGACATCCATCTCAACCCGGAGGAAGCGGCGGACGTGCACCGAATGCTCAATCGCACCAACCTGTCCGAGTCGCTGTTGCTGCCCATCCATTGGGCCACATTCAATCTCGCGTTGCACGAGTGGGCTGATCCGGTGCAGCGACTGCTCCCGGCGGCGCAGGAATTGCACATTCCGGTGATCACCCCGATGCCCGGCGCCCGTTTTGATGTCCCCTCACGCAGTGGACACGGTTTTCAGACCCAGGATTGGTGGGAGGCCGCGGCATGACCGCGATCAACGAGAAACATCTGGCCTCAGGACTGAACGCCGCGCAGGTCGCCGACCGGGTGGCCGCGGGACAGGTCAATGTCCAGCCGGACCGGTCGGGCCGAAGCGTGGCAGACATCGTCCGCGCGAACATCTTCACCCGGATCAACGCGATCCTCGGTGTGCTGTTCATCATCGTGATGAGCACCGGTTCGATCATCAACGGCGCCTTCGGTTTGCTGATCATCGCCAACAGCGGCATCGGCATCATCCAGGAGGTTCGCGCGAAGAAGACGCTCGACGCGCTGGCGATCGTCGGCCAGACCCGGCCGATGGTCCGTCGCGATGGTGTTGCCACCGAGATCGATCCGGGCGAGGTGGTGATCGACGACATCATCGAACTCGGTCCCGGCGACCAGATCGTGGTCGACGGCGAGACCGTCGAATCGGCGTCCCTCGACATCGACGAGTCGTTGCTGACCGGTGAAGCCGATGCGGTGGACAAAGCCGTCGGCGATCCGATCATGTCGGGCAGCTTCGTGGTCGCCGGCTCCGGTGCGTACCGCGCGACGAAGGTCGGCCGCGATGCCTATGCCGCGCAATTGGCCGAAGAGGCCAGCAAGTTCACGCTGGTCAACTCCGAACTGCGCAACGGCATCGACAAGATCCTGAAGATCATCACTTATCTGCTCATCCCGGCGGGTGTGCTGACCATTGTCAACCAGTTGTTCATCAGCGACAACGGCATCAAGGCGAGCCTGCTCGGAATGGTTGCGGCACTGGTCCCGATGGTGCCCGAAGGCCTGGTACTGATGACCTCGATCGCCTTCGCGGTCGGTGTGGTCCGGCTCGGCAAGCGACAGTGCCTGGTCAACGAACTGCCCGCCATCGAGGGACTGGCCCGGGTCAATGTGGTCTGCGCGGACAAGACCGGCACACTGACCGAGAACGGGATGCGGTTGTCGGAACTGGTTCCGGTACAGGGGGACCGGGCCGAACTGGGACGGGCCCTGGCCGCGCTGGCGGCGCACGACCCGCGTCCGAACGCGAGTGTCCAGGCCATGGCCGAGGCTTTCGGTGACGCCCCGGCCTGGACACCCGGCAGCGTCGCCCCGTTCAGCTCGGCGAAGAAGTGGAGTGGGATCTCCTTCTCCGACAGCGCTTCGGGTGAACCTCGTGGCAACTGGCTGCTCGGTGCGCCGGACATGTTGCTGCCGGCCGAGGGTGAAATCGCGGCCCAGGCAGACGAACTGGGTTCCGGTGGCCTGCGGGTGTTGTTGCTGGCCTCCACCGATGTGCCGGTCGACACCGCCTCGTCCGACGAGCTGTCCGCGCCCGGTGAGGTCACCCCGCGCGCACTGATCGCGCTCGAGCAGCGGGTCCGGCCGGATGCCCGCGAGACCTTGGACTACTTTGCGTCGCAGAACGTCTCGGTCAAGGTCATCTCCGGGGACAACGCGATCTCGGTGGGTGCGGTGGCCGGGTCGCTGGGTCTGGGAACACCCGACGACGCGGTCGACGCCCGCAAACTACCGACCGATACCGCCGAACTCGCCGACGTCGTAAGCTCGCACACCACGTTCGGCCGGGTCCGGCCGGATCAGAAGCGGGCGATGGTCGGCGCGTTGCAGTCTCGCGGAAACACGGTCGCCATGACCGGCGACGGCGTCAACGACGTGCTGGCACTCAAGGACGCCGATATCGGTGTGGCGATGGGCGCAGGAAGCTCGGCCAGCCGCGCGGTGGCGCAGATCGTCCTGCTGGACAACAAGTTCGCCACACTGCCTTATGTGGTCGGTGAGGGCCGGCGGGTCATCGGCAACATCGAACGTGTCTCCACGTTGTTCTTGACGAAGACCGTGTACGCGGTGTTGCTGGCCATCACCATCGGGGTCGCCGGGGTGCTGGGCAAGGTCTTCGGCTTCACGCCGATGTCCTACCCGTTCCAGCCCATCCACGTCACGATCGCCGCCTGGTTCACCATCGGTGTGCCGGCCTTCGTGTTGTCGCTGGCCCCCAACAACGAACGGGCCCGGACGGGCTTCGTCGGCCGGGTGCTCCGGCTGGCGGTCCCGTCGGGAATCGTGGTCGCGGTCTGTACCTTCGTGGCCTACGCGTTGGTCTATCCGGGTGGATCCGGGGTCGAACTCGGTGCCAAGGATTCGGTGGAACTGCCGCCGGATCAGATGCAGGCCGCGACCACCGCCCTGATCACGATGATCGCTGTCTCGATGTGGGTCCTCGCGGTGATTGCGCGGCCCTACAACTGGTGGAAGATCGTGTTGCTGACCGTATCTGTGCTCATGTACGTGCTGATCTTCTCGTTGCCGTTCACCCAGGAGATGTTCAAACTGGACCCGACCGACTGGGGCAAGACGACCATCGGGTTGGTGACGGCCGCCGTCGGGATCGTCGCGGTGGAGGTTCTGTGGCGACTGAACCCCGTCTTCGCAGCGTGGTCCAGTAAGCTGAAACTCAAATCAAATGACACAAATACCGCCGAGAACGTCTCCGGCGCCGCAGAAAGGTAAGACCGAACATGGATATCAAGGGTCTGATCAACAAGGGCAAGCAGACGCTGAGCAAGAACACCAAGGTCATCGACCAGGGTGCCGACGCCGTCAACAAGGCGACCAAGGGCAAGTACTCCGCCCAGGTCCGGAAGGGCGCGGACGCCGCGAAGAAGTTCGCGCAGGATGGCGGTTCGAATCCGGACCAGCCGAAGTCCCACTAGGACGGACCTGACGGTGGGCAGACGACGCGGCGAATAGAAGAACTTGAGACGCGCCCGGAGACCGGCGGTCCGGTGGGCCGGAGGTCTGCTGATGTCCGGTGTTCTGGTCCTCACGGCCTGTTCGAGCGGCGGAGACGATGGTGTGAATCCACCGTCTTCGCCGGCTTTGTCTGAATCATCGACAGTCCCGCCGCCACCACCACCGGCCCTGGCCGACCGCGGCGCGGTGTTGACGCAACGACCGTTCCAGGGCAGCAGCGTACTGGCCGACGCCGGCCGGATGCTGCGAGTCGTCTACCGCTCGACGGCCGGATATGCCGGTGGTTTCGGCACCGACGTGTCCGGGGTGATCGCCGTGCCGGCCGGTGTTCCGCCACCCGGTGGGTGGCCGGTCGTCGCGCTCGGCCACGGCACCACCGGAACCGACGTGAAGTGCGGTCCGTCCGATTATCCGGACCTGCTCGGCGAGGACGGCAACGTCGCGCGTCTGCTGGCTCGCGGATACGTGGTCGCCGCGAGTGACTACCAGGGACTCGGGACCAGTGTCGAGAGCCCGCGAACGCATCCCTATCTGGAACCGAACACTGCGGCGTACAACATGATCGACGCGGTGCGCGCAGCCCGCAACGTGGTTCCCGAAGCCTCCCGCACCTGGGCCGCAATGGGCGCATCTCAAGGTGGACAGGCCGCGTGGGCGGCTGCCGAGCACGCCGATGATTACGGACAGGGGCTCGACTTCGTCGGCTCGGCGGCGCTCGCACCGGCCGCCGATCTGTCTCCGATCACCGATGCGGGCCTCGATCTGGCCTACACCGACGCTCAGAAGATCTTCATCCCCAACCTTGTCGCGGGACTGCGTGAGGTGCACCCCGATCTCGATCCCGACGACTACATGCGCGGCGGCCTGGCCGCCGGGGCCGAGGCATTCACCTCGTGTGGCCCCACCTCGATGGCGGACAAGTTCTCCGCCGCCACGGACATCGAGCCCGGTGACGCCAGGATCGCCGACGAAGAGGCACTCGCGCGGCTCCGGGGGATCCTGAGCTCCGATGCGCTGCCCGCCGAACCGGCCGACGGCCCACTGTTCGTGGCCTACGGGGACAAGGACTCGATCATCCTGTCCGCCTGGACAACTGCCGCCCTGGAGCGCGCCTGTGCGCAGGGCGACGTGATCGAGATCGTTCGCAAGCCCGAGGGCGGGCACACCAATCTGGGTGTCACCGATGACGCCGTCGCATGGATCGCCGATCGGTTCGCCGGGCAACCCGCACCCGACACGTGCCCGGCGTGAGCGGTGAAGCCGGCGCCGGACCGCTAACGTCAGCGCCATGGCAAAGGTGAAGGACACGATAGAGGTAGGTGTGACGCCGGAGGCGACCTGGGAGCGGGTGCTGGATCTGTCGAGCTACGACGAATGGTTGACGCTCCACGAAGCCTGGCGCAGTCCGCTTCCTGGCCCGGATGAGATCGGCAAGGGCCTCAAGATGTCCTCTGTCATCGCCTCCCGGGGTACCCGGGTCAGGTTCGACTGGAAAGTCGACGCCTTCGATCCGCCCCATCGCGTCAGCCTGAAGGGCTCCGGTAAGGGGGGCGTCAAGGTGACGCTGATCCTCGCGGTGGACCCGGCACCGCAAGGCTCGAAACTGACCTTCGAGATAGAGCTCGGCGGGTTGGCCATGATCGGTCCGGTCGGCAAGATCACGGCCAAGGTTGTCAAGAGTGAGATCGAGTCGTCGCTGGAGAAATTTCACGATCTGTACGCCTGAGTGAAGACCCCTGGCACATTGCCGATTTCGGTTCCCAAATGATTGGCAACGCCTGGCGGTGACTGTGTATAGAATCCGGCGAACCTCGAAACAAGGGCGGTAACGGATGGGGCGGCATGGGGTCGACGGTAACGCTGAAGGCCAGTTCGGATTCAGCGGACACCGAGATGGCGACCGGGGGCACGGAACAGCGTGGATATTGGGGGCGCTGGTCATCGTGGCGCTGCTCGTCGCCGGTGTGATCCTGTGGCGCACGGTCGGGGATGGATCAGCGTCGGATTGCGACTCGCGGGAGTCGGTCGCGGTCATCGCGGATCCCTCGATGGCGGCCACCATCAAGCCACTCGCGGGTACCGCGTCGGGTGGCTCCTGTTACGACTTCACGGTGACGGCGGTCAGTGGTGCCAACGTTGCCGGGCAGCTCACCAAGGGCGAGGCGGCACCGGACCTCTGGATCGCCGATTCGACGACCCGGGCCCGCACGGTCACCGATCAGGCCCGCGTCGGCAACGATGTGATCGCCCCGTCAGTTGCTGCCAGTCCGGTTGTGGTGGCAGGAAAAGACGTTCCGCCCCTGCAGAACTGGGTCGAGGTGATGAAGTTGCCGGGGCTGCGGCTGGGCAATCCGATCGACTCGAGTACCGGTGACGCCCCGATCATCGGCGCGCTGGCCGCCGAGCAGGCCGGTGCCATCGACCGCAAGGCGTTCACCGACGCGATGACCCTGCTCGCGTTGCAGCAGGGCAACACGCGGGTCGGTGGAGACGCCGACGGAGACCGGCTCGCGCTCGCCGGGGTGGGCGACTTCCCGACCGTGGTCAGTGAACAGCATTTCATCGAATATCAGGTCGCTGATCCCACCAGCGCACTGTCGGCGTCCGTCCCGTCCGACGGCACGGTCGTCCTCGATTTCCCGATGCTCAACACGGCGTCGGCGGCCCGCAAGGACACGGCGGCCAAGGCCGGGCACGAGTTGCTCGAGGCGATCACGTCCGAAAACGGCGCCAAGACCCTGGCCGCCGCCGGATTCCGCACCGGCGTCGACGCACCGTCGCCTGAGGGAGGCGTTGGCGATGTGACCGTTCTCACATCTGCTGACCCGGAGCGTGAGGCGAAAGCGTTGCGGCAGTGGGCGGTGCTCGGTGTGCCGATTCGCACCCTGGTGGTCGAGGACGCCTCCGGGTCGATGGCGGCTCCCGCGGGCAACTCGACCCGGGCCCAGATGCTGGTCGAAGCCAGTCAGAACGGACTGAGACTGTTCCCCAACACCACGGCGATGGGTACCTGGCTGTTCTCCATCAACATGGGCGGCCGGGGGCAGGACTGGCTGCCGCTGGTGCCGATCGAACGCCTCGACACCGTCGGCGACGACGGGCGGACGCACCGCGAACGTGTGGAGGCCGAGCTCCTGACGTTCCCGGGCCGGGTGGGTGGCGCGACGGGTCTCTACGACACGACCCTGGCCGCGTACAAGGAGGTGCAGGACACGTATGACCCGAACTTCTCGAACAGCGTCATCCTGCTCACCGACGGACAGAACGAGGACGATGACTCCATCACTCTCGATGAACTCCTGGCCGAATTGAAAAGACTCGAGGACCCGGCTCGACCGGTGCTGATCCTGACCATCGGCATCACCGAGGACGCCGACGCGGCATCGCTGAAGAAGATCGCGGACGCCACTGGGGGCACCAGCTATATCGCCAAGACCCCGGCGGACATCTCGACGGTGTTCGTCGACGCGGTTGCCGCCCGGATCGAGGCCGCCGGCCGGTGATAGCGGGCGGATTACTGCCACGGAATAGGTGAGACTAACCTAACAAAATCGGTCAAAGCGGACCGTGGGCCGGATTGATACGGCACTATCGAGATCATGAGTCTCAAGGCGGCGTCTACCCGCACCCGAATTGTCAACGCAGGCAAGGCCGCCTCAGTTGTTGCTGCAGCAACCATGGTCGTCGCGGCGTGTGGCGGCGACAGCGACGACACGGCCGCTCCGGCTGCGGACTCGACTGCCGCCGAAACCGTCGCCGCGGGTGGGTCCGCTCCGGTGGCGGATGGGCAGTCGCCGTACCTCGATGGTGAGTACGCCGCAATCGGTGACTATCAGTCTCCGGGCGGCAAGCAGGAGATCGGTGTCACGGTCACGTTGTCGAACTCGGTCATCACCGCGTTGGCGCTCGACACCAGCAACACGACCGGTCCATCGGCGGATTTCCAGGGGAAGTTCAAGACCGGCGTGAGCGACCAGGGCCTCGTTGTCGGCAAGAGCATCGACGAATTGAGCGTGAGCAAGGTGTCGGGATCCTCTTTGACCTCCATCGGATTCAATGATGCGATTGATCAGATCAAGACCGAGGCGACAGCGTAAAAGGGCCCGCGGGTATGCCTGAGAACTGAGAGTCTCCTGAAAAACGGGATTCAAACGGACCACGGTCAAATTTCAGGGAGCACAATGGAAGCCATGACCTCGACATCATCGTCAGCAGTGAAGAATCGAATTGTCAACGCAGGCAAGGTTGCTGCGGTCATCGCGGCCACCGGCGCCGTGATCGCCGCCTGTGGCGATGACGGTGACAGCGGCTCGTCGGCCACCACAACCACCGCCGCAACCGGCGACTCCGCGGTCGCCGAAACGTCGACGGCGGCGGAATCCGGTACTGGGGCATCGCCGTACGCCGACGGCGAATACAGCGCCTTCGGTAGCTACCAATCGCCGGGTGGTCGGCAAGAGGTCGGCGTGACCGTCACGTTGTCGAACTCGGTGATCACCGCACTGACGCTCGATACCAGTCAGACCAAGGGCACGTCCGCGGAGTTCCAGGGCAAGTTCGCCGGCGGCATCGACGATCTGGTGGTCGGAAAGAGCATCGATGAGCTCGATGTGAGCAAGGTGTCGGGATCATCGCTCACCTCAGGCGGTTTCAACGACGCCATCGAGCAGATCAAAACCGAAGCCCAGGGCTGACGCCTCCACGACGGTGACAAATCCGACGGTCTGGGAGTTCGAGGCACTCGGCACGGCGTGGGACGTGACCTTGCCGGTGCCCATCCCTGATGACCTCAGGGCCGAGATCACGCACGAGCTCAACCGAATCGATCAGGTGTGGTCGCGGTTTCGCGCGGACTCGACGGTCGCTCGGATGGCATCGCGCGCCGGCCGGTATCCGATTGCCTCGACCGATCAGCCGATGATCGACCTGTATCGCGAACTCTACGAGCTCACCGACGGCAAAGTGACACCGTTCGTCGGCCAGACGCTCGACGACGCCGGATATGACGGCGATTATTCGCTGCGGCCGGCGGAACATGTTGCCGCCGTCCCGTTGTGGGACGACATACTGGCCAGTTGGTCCGGTGGGCTGGAACTCGTCAGGCCTGCCCTGATCGATGTGGGTGCCACCGGTAAGGGATTTGCCGTCGACCGGGTCGCCGGTCTGATCGCCGCCCGCGGGTTCGAGAGTTATCTCGTCAACGGCAGCGGCGACATCGCGGCCGGATCACAATGGCACCGAATCGCGTTGGAGCATCCGGTCGATCCGACCAAAGCCATCGGCACGGTGGTGATCGAGGGCAACGCGATCTGCGGATCGGCGAGCAATCGCCGGGCGTGGGCCCAGTGGCATCACATCATCGATCCGACCACCTCAGCACCCACCCGAGAAGTCCTGGCCACCTGGGCCATTGCCGACGACGCGATGACCGCCGACGGCCTGTCGACCGCGTTGTTCTTCTGTCCACCTCAGAAACTCTTGAGCCGCTTTCGGTTTGACTATGTGGTGGTGCGGGCGAACGGCACCGTGGAACATTCGCATGCGCGAGAACTGGAGTTGTTTCTGTGAGGTACCTACGGCTTGTCGACCGGCTCTCGATGTACCGGTTCGTGTTGCTCGCCCTGGTGGTGCTGGCCGTCTACTCGATTGCCGTGGCGGCAACCGACGTCGACTTCCAATACACCGCAACAGAGTTGGTCGGTTCGCTGGCGATCCTGGTGGTCGTCTGTGCCGCTGTCACATACCTGTGCGCGGCGATCGTCCGGGTACCACCGGGTAGTGAATCCTGGCTGATCACCGCATTGATCCTGTTCTTCATCTTCCCGGGTCTGACCGACTCGGATACCGCCTGGGGTCTGGTGCTGGCTGCGACCATCGCGAGTGCGTCGAAGTATGTGCTGGCGATCAGACGTCGGCACATCGTGAATCCGGCCGTGGTGGGCGCGGTGGTCAGCTACCTGTTCGCGTACTTCTCGGTCGGCTACTTCGCGTACCCGATCTGGTGGGTGGCCGCGGACGCCTTGCTGATCCCGATGATCGTGATCGGCGTAGCGGTCGTCTGGAAGCTCCGCGACTGGTGGATGGCCGGCGTCTTCCTGCTCGCCTCGGTGATCACGATCATCGTGGTGGCGCTCGACGACGGAACGCCGGTCGGCGATGCCCTCGATCTGAGTTTCCAGTCGACACCGTTGCTGTTCGTTGCGGCGATCATGCTCACCGAACCGTTGACCTCACCGGCCACCCGCATCGCGCAGGGGATCTACGCGGCCGGCGTCGGCGTGCTCATGTACTGGGGTCAGACGTTCGAGATCACCTCCGACTACACCCTGGCCTTTGTCCCGGAGATCGCCCTGCTCGCGGGCAGTCTGTTCACCTTCATCGTCGCCCGCCGCTGGCGGCGTCCGGTGTTGACGGTCACCTCGGTGCAACCGATCGGTGTCGACACCTACGAGGTGCTCGCGTCGCCGGGGCTGCGTTTCCGGCCCGGCCAGTGGGCTCAGATCTCGGCGCCGACCTGGAATCCGGCACCCGACAAGCAGGGCACGCGACGAGTGTTCTCGCTCGCCGGTGCGCCGGGCGAATCCGCCACCCGCTTCGGCTTCACCGCCGCAGGCAACGTCTCGGCGTTCAAGCAGCGGCTGATCGAGGGTGGATCCGGCGCGAAGTTGTACATCGACGAGGTCGGCGGCGACTTCACGTTGCCCCGCACGCTGTCGGCGCCGATGGTGTTCATCGCGGGCGGTATCGGGGTCACCCCGTTCCGATCGATGCTCGCCGATCTGCTGGACCGCGGCGCGGACCTTTCGAAGGTCTCGATGATCTATGCGGCCAACGGCGACGATCGGCTGGTGTACACCGATGTTCTCGACGCGGCCCGTGCGGCCGGCGCCACGGTCGTGACCGTCACCGGTGGATTGGTCGGCGCCAACGACATCGCCGCTGTGGCGCATCCCGGATCGCACTACTACCTCTCGGGTCCGCCGGCGATGCTCGACGCCCTCAAACCGATGCTGCTGCGTGCCGAACCCGGACTGCGGTGGCAGCCCTGGCGTCTGCACACCGACCGATTCATCGGGTACTGACCACCCGAGTTCTTCGAATTCGCCACCCCAGCTCGATGCAACAGTGTATCTATATATGTTGCATTGACTTGTTGCGATGAACAGACGGCGGCACTGACCGGACGTGCCGCCGGTCGAATGCAGGGGGTTTCCCATGGCGAATCCGGGTGTGCCCCGTCGTGCGGTGTTACGTGGCATGGCGGCAGGTTCAGCAGCGCTGGCAGGAGCGGCCGCGGCCGGACGGTGGGGTCTCGGGCCGGCCCACACCGCGCCCGCCGCGCGCCGGGTGGCGGTGCTCGGCGGGGGAATCGCCGGGCTGACCGCGGCACACGAATTGGCCGAGCGCGGATATGAGGTCACCGTCTACGAGCGACGTGCGCTCGGGGGCAAGGCCCGCAGTATGGGCGCCACCACCATGCCGGTCGCCGGTGGTCGGCGGCCGCTGCCCGGCGAGCACGGTTTCCGGTTCTTCCCCGGGTTCTATCAGGCGGTCCCGGACACCATGCGGCGAATACCGTTCCCCGGCAACCCGAACGGGGTCCGGGACAACCTCGTGCCTGCGCTCACGGCGACCGGGGTCTACGAGGGCCCGGAGATCACCGCGCCGTTCGCCCTGGATTTCAATGCGATCGGGTTGGCAGCGCATCCGGAGCGCTTGGCGAAGACGATGCTCGGTGGTTTGATTTACGCCCCACGGCTGCCATATCTCGATCTGCTGGGCTTGGCCCAGCGCCTGCTGGTGTACTTCACCAGCTGTGATGAACGCCGTTACGGACAATACGAATACCAGTCGTTTGCCCAGTTTGCTCGCGGCGTCAACGCGCATCCGAGCTATATGTGGGTCATCTCCACCGTCACCCGGACCCTGGTCGCGGCCAAGGAGAACATCGCCAGTGCCCGCACCATGTGCAACATGGCCGAGGCCTTCCTGCTGAACCTGATCAACCGTGGCGCGCAAGGCTTTCCGGACATGGTGCTCAACGCGCCCACCAATGAGGCCTGGATGGACCCGTGGGTGGCGCATCTGACCGGTCTCGGTGTCCGCTTCGAGGTCGGCAGCACGATCGCGTCGCTCACCACCGATGGTGGGCGGATCCGCTCGGCACGAATCGTGGGTGCCGACGGGAGGCCGGGGGAGGTGGAGGCGGACTGGTTCGTCGTCGCGGTGCCGCCGGAGCGGGTGCTGCCACTGCTGGGGTCGGAGATCCTGCGTCTGGATCCGTCGCTGGAGCGCCTCGCCAAGCTGTACGTGGACTGGATGACCGGTATCCAGTTCTACCTCGACGTCAACGAGCCGATCGCGCCCGGACACATCGGTTTCATCGAGTCGCCGTGGCGGCTCACCGGCATCCAGCAGGGCCAGTTCTGGCCCGGCCGCGACATCGCCCGCGATTACGGCGACGGCACCGTCCGCGACATCCTCTCGATCGACATCTCCGAATGGAACGCACCGGGTTCGCTGACCGGCAAGACGGCGAAGCAATGCAGTCCGCAGGAGATCGCGCGGGAGACCTGGCACCAGGTCGTCACCACCCAATCCGGACGACTGCTGTTGCCGGACAAGCTGACCGATGCGAATCTGCGCGGTTGGTACCTCGATCCGGGTATCGGCTGGAACCCGCAGACGGGGGTGATCAGCAATGAGGATCCGCTGCTGATCAACACGGCCGGGTCATGGGACAACCGGCCGAACGCCCCGACGGCGATCCCCAATCTGTTCCTGGCCGGTGATTACTGCCGTAGCCAAATCGACCTGGCCACGATGGAAAGCGCGAACGAGGGTGGCCGCAATGCGGCGAACGCGGTGCTGGACGCCTCGGGTTCGAACGCGCCGCGGGCCCGGTTGTGGCCGCACGTGACCATCGCCGAGTTCGACGGTGCCCGTCGGCTGGACCAGGACCGTTGGCGCGCAGGCCAGCCCAACGTCCTCGACCTCCCGTGACTCCGGGCGCCGAGTTCCCGGGGAGGTGGCAGGTCTTCGACCGTTGCCCGCGATGCAACAGAATTTGTAGGGTTGTCACATGACGCCGGAGCGCGATGAAGTGGACGAGAAGATCTTGGATGCCACCCTCGAGCGGATCCTGCAGGTCGGGATCCGCCGGGCCAGTCTCGAGGACATCGCGCGCCGGGTGGGGATGAATCGAGCCACCATCCACCGCCGCTTCATCGGCAAGGACAACCTGATCGAAGCGGTCATCGAACGGGAAACCCGCCGCATGCTCGCCGAGGTCACCGCGATCGCCACGACGGCACCGGGTATCGATGCGCAGATCGAGGACACCATGCTGCATGTGTTGCTGCAGACCAGGATCCACACCCTGGTCACGCAGTTGCTGCGGGTGGCACCGGAGGAGGCGCTGAGCTTCTACACCGTCCAGGGCGAGCGGCTGGTCGGGATCGGTATCGACTACATCGTCGGGATGCTCAACCACGCGCAGCAGGCCGGCCTGATCGATCGCTACGATCCGCGTCCGGTCGCCGAACTCGTTGCGAGGCTGTCGCATTCACTGATGCTCACCCCGGGCAGCGGGGGAAGTGTGGACTTCTCCGATACCGAACAGGCCCGCGCATTCGTTCGTACCGCCATCGTGCCGCTCATCAAACACGGCATCGTCTCATCGCCGGAGGAGGACCGTGATGACAACGTCCCAGGCCGTTCCCACGCGCCATCCCGACCGACCCCGTAAGGCACCCGGGCTCGGACCCCTCGCCGTGCTGTTCGGGATCGGAGAGCCCTCCGAACAGCGCTGGCAGGAGCTGGGCAGGTCACTGCTCGTCGGTGACGAACCGATGGACCGGTTGGTCGAGTGGATGGTCGCCGAAGGCATGGTGTCGACCCGTCCGCTGTTCGAGCAGGCGGTCCGGTCCGGTATCGACAGCGTCCCGCACGCGCCGATGCCGTTGCGGTCGTTCTTCGAGATGGTCGAGGACACCCCGGACTGGGTTGAAGTCGGCCAATTGCGCCTCGGCGAACGGGTCTTTCGTTCGGGTGGCGCCGACTCGGTCTATTTTGCCCGCGACGTGTCGTTCCTCGGCGGATACCTGGCCTCCGGTTTCAACAAGACCCTGATCCGCACGGGCGCACTGGAAACCGGGCCGGCCCGGCGGTTCGCCGAGACGCTGCAATGGGCCATGGACATCTCCGATGACCACGGCATGGACAAGTTCGGGCCGGGTTACCGCTCGACCCTGCACGTACGTCTGATCCATTCCCTCGTCCGCCGCCATGTCGCCGACATGCCCGACTGGCGCAGCGAGGACTGGGGACTACCGATCAACCAGACCGACATGGCGGCCACCCTGATGGGGGCGCTACTCGCACCATTTGTCGGCGGGATGGCCTTCGGCCTCATTCCCACCCCCGGCGAAGCGGCCGCCGCGGCCCACCTGTCCCGCTATGTCGGCTGGCTCATCGGTGTCGAGGATCAGTGGTTGCCGCACAGCTTCGGTGACGGCGTCGCGTTGCTGCATCATTGCCTCGGCGCCATCACCAACCCCGACGAGACCACACGTCGGCTGGCCCTGCCCATGCTCGACGATCCGCTGAACTGGGACTACCCGAACCTGGCCGGACTGCGCGGCCGCATCGCCCGAGCCCAGCACCTCTCGGTGACCAGCGCGTTCCTGGGACCCAGGGCGATGAAGACCCTCGGGCTGCCGGCCTGGGTACCACCGTGGTACCCGGCGCTGCGGATCCCGGTGAACCTGGCGCGCAGTGCCTGGTTCCGGGTGACACCGGGCGGTGCGGAACGCGCCGCGGTGCGGGGCCGCCGCGAACAGGAGGCATTCCTGCGACGGCTCATCGGCGACACCGACGCCGTCGTCGGACAATCGGCGTCTGAGCAGCCGGCCGGGTGACCGAGAGCCGTTCAATCGGGCGAGACGAGGGCCCGTAGGAAGAACATCAGATTGGCGGGGCGCTCGGCCAGCCGGCGCATGAAGTATCCGTACCACTGGGAACCGAACGGGACGTACACCCGGATCCGGCGCCCGGCCCGGACCAGGCGCTCCTGCTCGGAACCCCGTACGCCATAGAGCATCTGGTATTCCCACTCGTCGGTGCTGCGACGGGAGTCGGCGGCCATCTGCTCGGCGGCTGCGATCATCACCGGGTCGTGGCCGGCGACCATCGGATAGCCGTCGCCCTCCATCAAGACCTTCAGACAGCGCAGGTACGCAGCGTCGACGTCACGAGAGCTCTGGTGGGCCACGCTCGCAGGTTCGGCGTAGGCGCCCTTGCACAACCGGATTCGTGAACCCGGCCCGGCGAACTCGTGGCAGTCCTCCTCGGTGCGGCGCAGACAGGACTGCAGAACGGTGCCCAGATCGGGGAAGTCGGTGCGCAATTCGCGGACGATCCGCAGGGTTGAGTCCGTGGTGGTGTGATCCTCGGCGTCGACGGTCACCCACACCCCGGCCGCGGTGGCGGCGGAGGTGATCCGGTGGGCGTTCTCCAGGGCGATTTTCTCTCCATGTCGGGGCAGAGCGCTTCCCAGCGAAGACAACTTCAGTGATATCTCCATCGGATGTCCTGACGATGCCGAATTATGTTCTGCTGCATCGATTCCGGAGAGCATCCCGACCAGTTGCAGATACGCGGACACGGTGAGTTCGGCCTGTGCCTCGTCGGTGGTGTCCTCGCCGAGATGGTCGACGGAGATCATCCGGCCGGCGCCGAGCAGGGCCTGGCCCGCCTCGATGACATCGGCGTGGGTCTGGCCCGCAACGAAGCGCTGCACAACGTTTCGGGTGATCGGTAGCCGTTCGCCGGCCCGTTTGATCCGCTCGCTGCGCCCTGCCGAGAGGAGGATGGCGCGGCTTGCGGTTGCCAGCGGGCCGCTCATCGGTCATCGTCTGGGTCGTCGGCCATGTGCGGATAGGCCGCCGAGGTCGCCGGGATGAACGTCTCCTTGATGGTCCGGGTCGAGGTCCAGCGCATCAGATTCTGTTTGGATCCGGCCTTGTCGTTGGTGCCCGAGGCGCGCCCGCCACCAAAGGGCTGTTGTCCGACGACCGCGCCCGTGGGCTTGTCATTGATGTAGAAGTTGCCGGCGGCATTGCGCAGCCCCGACATCGCAGCGGCGACCGCGGACCGGTCGTCGGCGATGACGGCGCCGGTGAGAGCGTACCGGGCCGTCGAATCGACTTGTTGCAGAATCGAATCGAACCCGTTGTCGGGATAGACGTGGACCGACAGGATCGGGCCGAAGTACTCGGTGCTGAACGCCTCGTCGGTCGGATCGTCGCCGAGCAAGACGGTGGGACGCACAAAGAAGCCGTCGGAATCATCGTGATCGGCACCGGCGGCGATGGTCAGGGACGGAACGGATTTGGCGCGTTCGATGGCCGCCGCCGATTTGTCGAAGGCGCGCTGGTCGATGACTGCGCCACCGAAATTGGTCAGGTCCCGCACATCGCCGTAGCTCAGGTCGTTCGCTTCGGCGAGGAAGTCGTCGCCCATCGTGTCCCACACCGAGCGCGGGATGTAGGCCCGCGATGCGGCCGAACACTTCTGGCCCTGATACTCGAACGCGCCCCGGATCAGCGCGGTCTTCAGTACGTCGGCGTCGGCCGAAACATGCGCGAGGACAAAGTCTTTGCCACCGGTCTCGCCGACCAGCCGGGGGTAGCCCCGGTAGCGGTCGATGTTCGACCCGACCTCACGCCACAGCCGCTGAAAGGTCTTCGTCGAACCGGTGAAATGGATTCCGGCCAGATTCGGATCACGCAGGGCCACATCGCTGACCGCGATTCCGTCACCGGTGACGAGATTGATGACACCCGGGGGCAATCCCGCCGCTTCGAGCAGCTTCATCGTCAGATACGCCGAAAAGGTCTGTGTGGGTGCCGGTTTCCAGACCACCGTGTTGCCCATCAACATGGGGGCGGTGGGCAGGTTTGCGGCGATGGCGGTGAAGTTGAACGGCGTGATGGCGTAGACGAACCCCTCGAGGGGTCGGTGATCGAGTCGATTCCACACCCCGGGGCTCGAGACCGGCTGTTCGGCGAGTATCTCGCGGGCGAATCCGGCGTTGAACCGCCAGAAGTCGACCAGTTCGCAGGGTGCGTCGATCTCGGCCTGCTGCACCGTTTTCGACTGTCCGAGCATGGTGGCGGCCGCGATCTTCTCGCGCCAGGGCCCGGACATCAGATCCGCGGCCCGCAGCAGGATCGAGGCGCGGGCATCGAAATCGGTCGCCGCCCACGCCGGTGCGGCCGCCAGGGCTGCGTCCACTGCGGCCCGGGCATCGTCGTGGGTGGCGTTCGTGAAGGTGCCCAGAACCTCGTGGTGGGCGTGGGGTTGCACCACCGGGGTCGGCGTACCGGCGCCGGTGACGTGGGCTCCGTTGATCACATGGGGCAGGTCGATCGGGCCGTCGGCGGTGAGAGTGTTCAGTTCGCTGATGATCCGTTGGCGTTCGGGCGATCCCGGGGCGTAGGTGTGCACGGGTTCGTTGTGTGCGCGTGGGGGTGTGGTGATGGCGTCCATCTACCCATCACAGCCGGGCTGTGCCGCGGAAACGATAGCCGACAGGCCAAAGAGTGTGCTTATCCTTGGTCCAGCTGAACAAGGGAGATGGCGATGTCCCAGCCCGGTTTACCGCCTTCGGTCACGCTGGGGCGTCTACTGCTGGCGTTGGACGGCACGCTGGTGACGCTGGTGGAGGCGCCGCAGGGTCTGGATCGGCCGGTGTCGTCGATGGCTTTGCTCGACGACGATGATCTTCACCTCGGCGTCGGCCGTGCGGCCCGCCGAGCCGACCTTGCACTGCTGGTCGGTATCGGTGCCGAACGGGTGATCACCTGGCTGGCAACGCTCGGGGCGCGGCCCCCCAGCGCGATCCTGGTCAAGTCGCCCACGGCAACGCTGGTACGCCGGGCGGCGGGTGCGGGCGTCGCGGTGGTCGCCGTCGATCCGCACGCCCGCTGGGAGCGGATCTACAACCTGATCGGGAGGGTGCTGGAGCAGGCGCGCGCCGGAACCGCGGAATCGATGGCCGGCGGTACCGCCGGCGATCTGTTCGCGCTGGCGCAGGCAGTCGCGGACCGGACCGGCGGACTGGTCAGCATCGAGGACGCCGACTCGCATGTGCTGGCCTACAGCACCTCCGGCGAGCACGCCGACGAATTGCGGCGCTTGTCGATCCTTGGCCGGGAAGGTCCACCGGAGATGCTCGACTGGCTGCGACAGTGGGGTGTTTTCGGTGCTCTGCGGGCCGGGACGGACGTGGTGTCGGTGGCCCGACGCGACGACCTCGGGCTCCGTCACCGACTGGCGGTCGGGATCCGGGGAGCCGGCGGCACGACGTATCTGGGAACCCTGTGGTTGCAACAGGCCGACGCCGACCTGGCGGTGGACTCCGCGGAGGTGATCGCCGGTGCATCCGCCGTCGCCGCCCGCATCATCGCGCAGTCGGCGGCGATGCCGTCCGTGCACGGCGAGCAGGTTCAGCGCTTGCTCGGCTTCCGGGGTGAGGGGGTGGACGTCACCTACCTTGCTCAGGCGCTGAACATTCCGGATGAGGGCCCGGTGGTTGTCGTCGGCCTGGCGGCCCGGGGACACGACGAGGGTCCGGGGGAGCAGAACCTGCCGGCGCTCACCTTGCACGCCAGCGCCTTTCGGCCCGACTCGGTGACCGCGGCGGTCGGCGGACGGGTCTACGTGCTGTTCCCGCAGACGAGCGGGGGGCCCGCGACGGTGCAGTGGGCACACCAGACCGTCGCGGCAGCCGAACGCAGGTTCGGTGTCCGGATCCGGGCGGTGCTCGCCGAAGGCGCCGGGGTGGCCGATGCGGCCAGATTGCGCGGCGAGGTGGACCGGGTGATCGACGCCGCGCGCCGGGAAGGCGCGCTCATCGACCCGGTCACCACCATCGAGCAGTCGCGGACGCCGGTGTTGCTCGGTGAGATCGTCGGATTGCTGGCCGCCAACCCCGAATTGGTCGATCCCCGGGTGACCGCACTGCGCGACTACGACGCCGCGCACGGGACCGAGTTGATGAGGAGCCTGCGGGCCTACCTGGACGCATTCGGCGATGTCCGGGCGGCGGCGGGCGAGTTGCACATCCACCCGAACACACTGCGGTACCGGTTGCGGCGAACCCGGGAATTGACGGGCCTGGATCTGTCCGATGCCGCGTCCCGGCTGGTCGTGGCCCTGGCCCTGCGCATCTGATCCGCGGACCCCCGGTCTGCAGATGACAAGAGCCCCCGAGCGTTCGCTCGAGGGCTCTTGCGGCGATCTGTCAGAGAGGCGACGTGCGAGGTCAGCTCCTGGGGAACTGCTCGGTGTTGTCGGTGACCGAGACCGGGGCCGGGGTCGGGCGCCGGAGCAGCAGGATCACACCTGCGATGAGGAGCAGTCCGCCGACGGTTCCGAGGATCGCCGGAAGGATCACCCCACCGAGGCGAAGCTGATCGACGTAACCGGAAGCCTTGTCCGACTGCCGTTCGACGGTGGCCTCGTCCCACTCCATGGTCGCGGCGAATGCGTCCATCTCGAATTCGCGGATCGGCGCGGCCAGATCAGGGTCTTCCCAGCCCGGAGACTTGAAGTACTGACGCTGCTCTTCCATGCCCTTGAGGATGGTGCCGGTCTGCGGTTCCACCCAGACGTGGCGGGTGGCCTTGGCGAAACGGTCCATCACGATCTTCTCGCCTGCCGGAACACCTTGGATACCCCACCAACTGGCCGGCATCTCCAGCGAGGTGCCCAGTGCGGGCTCCCCGTTCGGCGTCGGAAGTGTCACCTGATCGACCTCGGGAACATCGCTCACGAAGTGGTATGCGGTGAGGCCGTTGATCTCTTCTTCCTCGACGAACGTGGCGGTGACGTCCTGTCGGGAATTGGAGTCGTAGTAGATCTGGTCGGTCTTCTCGACGTCGAAGCCGAACTTGTACTGGTATCCCTCGCGAGGCGCTTCGACGAAGTTGTCGGTGTCCTCGATGGTCACCGTGCCTTCGGGTGCCTGGACGGTGTGGATGCGAGCGATGTTGCCATTCGGCGTGCTGGTGTCGCGATCGACAGACACGACGTCGACGTTCGAGGTGAGAACGGCATCTTCACAGGTGAGCTTGGCGTTGGCCGCCCCTGCGGTCGGTTCGTAGGTCTCGTCGCCGTCGCGGATCAGATCGATCATCACGGTCTGCCCGGACTGCAGTGTTGCCTGATCGGAGTTCGACGGGTTGATGATGATGCTGCGACGCTGCTGCGTCAGATGCGCATCAAGGACCTGTGCCTTCGGTTCGCTGACCGAACAGCGGTTGAAGACGCGTGCCGGGGTGTTGTTGTCATCGGTCAGTCCTGCCGGAACCGACGTCGCCACAGAGGTGATATCGAGGTCCAGAGGAACCACTTTGAGCTTGGGAACCAGCCACAACGGTACTGCGATTGCGGCGGTCACCAGGGCGATTCCGATGAAGATCAACGCCGGTGCCAAAATTTTCTTGATGTCATACCCCTCTCGAACGGCGACAAGCGAGTTAAGTATTACAGCAGTCATTGGAATGGTTACGCTTGGTTGCCGATTCCGGCATACCTCGCATCCCGCTCGGGGCGGGTACGGCGTTTCTTTGTGCCCGAACCCCGGTGTCGCCGACCGCGCAGGTAATGTCGTGACGCGAAGCGCCTTAGTAGCTCAGGGGATAGAGCAACCCTCTCCTAAAGGGTAGGTCGCAGGTTCGAATCCTGCCTAGGGCACCACTGCCTCCGCGGCCGGGTATCGCAGCAGTTCAGGACGGCAATCAACGGCTACGTACCCCGGGCATCTCCCGGGCCCACTCACCCGACTACCGCGCGGTGATGGCTCGGCGGCAGGGCGCGTTGGCAACGATGAGCCAGGCGGATCGGCCGCGCGCGAATTGTTGATGAACTCGATCGAATTCCAGATCTGACCTTGGTGATCAATTATGCTGAATTCGCCCGGCTGGTCGGGGGTCGATCGACTGGTGATGTTCGGTCCGCAGTGATCGACGGGGACCGGGTGCTCGAGAAGGTGCTGGCCAACCTGGCCTATGTGATGTGAGCGGGCAGCGAATCCTGGGTAGGGAAGATGCGACGACTGTTGGCGGTGATCCTTCCGCTGATATGTGCCATCGCGATTCCGGCCGCACCGGCGGCCGGCCAGGATCCCGGACTCGGGCCGGGCTTTCTCTGGGGCGTCGGGTCGGCCGGGTTTCAGTCCGAGGGCTCCTCTCCGGACAGCAACTGGTTGCGGTATTCGAACAGCGGTCGCGTCGACGAGCAGGTGGGCACCTCGGTCGATTTTCGGAATCGGTTCGAAGAGGACATCAACAATGCCAAGGCCATGGGCGTGAGCGTCTATCGGTTCAGCGTCGAGTGGGCGCGAATCGAGCCCTCGCCGGGCGTCTGGGATCAGCGCGAGCTCGAATACTACGACCGCGTGATGCACTACATCCTGCTGGCGGGGATGACGCCGATGATCACGTTGGACCACTGGGTGTACCCGGGGTGGGTCGCCGACCGCGGTGGCTGGAACAACCCGGAGATGGCGCAGAGCTGGCTCACGAACGCGCGCAAGGTCGTTGACCGCTATGCCCGGTTCGATCCCATCTGGGTCACCATCAACGAGCCGATGGTCTACACCTACCTCAAAGAACTGTCCTTCGGCGGTGTGGAAGCCCGAAACGTTCCGTTGATGCTCGATCAGCTGGTCCGAGTGCATCGCGACATCTACGACCACATCCACTCGATTCAGCCCGACGCCTGGGTGACATCGAACTCTGCGTATCTGCCGACCGTTCAGCCGGCGCTCGATGCGATGTTCCTCGACCGGATCGCCGACAAGCAGGACTTCGTCGGCATCGACTATTACTACTCGGTGGCGACAACCGACCTGAACACCTACAACGCCGCATCCGAGCAATTCTGGAAAGCGTCGTCGTCGGCCGATGGCCTCTACTACGCGTTGCGCTACTACGCGCGGAAGTTCCCCGGTATGCCCCTGTACATCGTCGAGAACGGCATCCCCACCGAGAACGGGCAGGCCCGCCCCGACGAGTACCGCCGAGAAGACCAACTGCGCGACGCGGCCTACTGGATCGCCCGGGCCCGGGCCGACGGGATGAACGTTGTCGGCTACAACTACTGGTCGATCACCGACAACTACGAGTGGGGCAGCTACACACCACGTTTCGGTCTGTACCAGGTGGATGCGACCTCGGATCCGAGCCTGACCCGCAGGCCCACCCCGGCCGTCGCCGCCTATTCCGAGATCATCGCCAACGCCGGCGTTCCGGCCAGTTATCGGCCCACCCGCCCGGCGGATTTTTGTTCTCTCGTGGATGCGCCGACGAGCTGCAGTCAGCCGGTACGTTGAACGAATCGTTGTCCCGACCGGACTCCGATTCATGGGCTCCTGCCGTGCCGGCCAGGTTCTCCTGGGCCGAACGTTCGGCCTCGGCGGACCCGAACATCGCCACGGCAACCGCGCCGAGAACCGCGAACGTGAATCCGGCGACGGCAACCCATTGCATGCCCGGCACCGTCGAGTCACCGAGCCAGAGCACCCCGACGATCCCGGGCGCCGTGGTTTCCCCCACAACCAGTGCCGCCGTCGACCCGTTCACCTCACCGAGCTGTAACGCCACGGTGTGCAGATAGAACCCTGCCGCACCGGCGATGGCGATCACCCAGGCGGCGGGATCGGTCAGCATGGTCGGCAGCGACAGAGGGTCGATGCCGTCGAGGATGCGCACGCCTATCACGACCGCACCGAACAGCAGGCCTGCCGAGGCACCGGCGGCAACCGACCCCGCTCGTCCCATCTTGCGAACCGTGAACAGGGACAGCAACACCAACACGATGGTGATCGCCAGTAGCGCCCAGTGCAACGAGGGTGGCGTCGAATATTCGGTCAGCGGCTGCGACGCGGAACCCAGGAGCAGCAGCGACAGCAGGACCGTGCCCATCGCGATGTAGTCGCGGGTGTGCAGCTTGATCCCGAGGAGCCGGACCCCGAGGACGGCCGTGACGATGAGGTTGCCGGCGACGATGGTCTGCGACAGGAACAGGGGCAGCATCCGGGCTGCGCCCGCCCCGGCCACGAAGCCCAGGACGTCGAATACCGCACCGGCGACGAAGACGCCGGTCATCGCGGTGGCCACGGTGGACCGCCAGGACGGGGACCCGGCCGCCGTGGACATCCGCTCATCACCGGCGTTCGCGCGTGCCGTCTGCCGTGCTCCGAGTGCCTGCATCACCGACGACAGGCCATAGCCCACCGCCGCGAGTACGGCCAAGCCCACTCCGAGCAACATTCGACTACCCCTTCGCGTGCACTTCTTGGGTGCACTTCTTGGGTGCAACACATCCAGGATGCTCAGGTATTTCCCAGGTTCGCCACTGATTTTTCCGGCTTCGCCACTGATTTTGCGTTGTTCGACCGACGCCGGGGGTGTGCAGGTGCTCTCCGGGAGAACCTGGACCTAGGGTTGAGCGATGAGCAAAACCGTGTTGATCACCGGCGTATCGAGCGGAATCGGCGCCGAAGTCGCCCGGCAGATGGTTGCCCGCGGACTGACGGTTCTGGGGACGAGCCGACATCCCGCTGCCATCGAGAATCCGATCCCCGGGGTGACCTACCTGGAACTCGACCAGAACGACCCGGCCAGTATCGCGCGGTGCGCCGACCATGCCGGTGCGGTCGACATCCTGATCAACAACGCCGGGCAGTCGCAGATGGGTCCACTCGAGGACACCCCGATGGAGGCCATCGAAAAACTGTTCGCCACCAATGTGTTCGGCCCGATCGCACTGACGAAGGCGATCCTCCCCGGGATGCGGGTGCGCCGGAGCGGCACCATCGTCATGGTCGGCTCGATGCTCTCCAGTTTCCCGCTGGCCTTCCGCTCGTCGTACGGTGCCACCAAGTCGGCGCTCAAGGCGTTCGCGGATGGCAGTCGACGCGAACTCGCGCCGTTCGGCGTGGCGATCTGCACGGTGGAACCGGGCACCATCGCCACCGGTATCGGTGATCGGCGGGAGTACTTCATCGCCGACGACTCGCCCTATCGCGGTGACTACGACACGGTCGCCGCGGCCACCCGCCGCAACGAGGATGCCGGTCTGGCCGTCGGGCCGATGGCGGAGGTGATCGTCGAGGCGGCGCTGGCGAAGGACCCGAAGCCGTTGTACGCCAAGGGGAACCGGGCGCCCATCGTCTTCGCGTTGCGCCGCCTGCTGCCGCGCCGCACCATCGGCGACATCACCGGCAGATTCCACGGACTCCCGAAGGCCAGGCCCTGACGACATGCGCACACTACTGGTCATCGGCATCGGGCCGGGCGATCCACGTCAGGTCACCATCGAGGCCATCGATGCGATGAAATCCGTCGACGCATTCTTTGTCCTCGACAAGGCGCCCGAACGCGGCGTGGCGGTCAAGCAGTCGCTGGTGGGTCTGCGCAAGGAGATCTGCGACCGTTACCTCGACGGGGGCTACCGGTTTGTCGAAGTCCCCGATCCAGCCCGGGACCGAAGTCCGGACGACTACGCGGCCGAGGTCCGGCGCTGGCACGATGCTCGCGCCGATCTGATCGAGCAGGCGCTGGCCGGGGAGCTGTCCGAAGACGGTGTCGGGGGAATCCTGGTCTGGGGTGATCCGGCGCTGTACGACAGCACATTGCGCATCGTCGACACGATCGTCGCGCGCGGGCGCCTGGAGCTCGACTACCGGGTGATCCCGGGCATCACGAGTTTTGCCTCGTTGACCGCTGCGCACAAGATCCTGCTCAACCGCATCGGCGAGCCCATCCACATCACCACCGGACGTCGACTGGCCGATACCCCGGCCGGGGCCGCGGCCAACCAGGTGGTGATGCTCGACGCCGATTGCACCTTTTTGCAGACGGCCGCGCCCGACGATCAGATCTGGTGGGGCGCCTACCTCGGGACGCCGGACCAGCTCCTGATCTCCGGCACCGTCGGTGAGGTCGGTGAGCAGATCCGGGAAACCAGGAACGCCGCCCGGGCGGACCACGGCTGGATCATGGACATCTACCTGCTCCGCAAACCCCGATGATGTGGCCTTTTGGCGGAGCCCACCTGGGCTTTTGTTCGCCAAAAGGGCACATCATTGGGGGTCGGGGGTCGGGGGTCGGGGGTTGGGGTCAGGCGATCTCGGCGAGGGCGGACAGGATCGGGTCGCGGAGTTCTGAGCGGCAGATGACGAAGTCGGGCATGAACGGGCTGCGGCGGTTGTATTCGAGTTCGGTGCCGTCGATGCGGCTGCAATGCAGTCCGGCGGCCCGGGCCACCCCGACCGGCGCGCAGTTGTCCCATTCGTACTGCCCGCCGGCGTGGACGTAGGCATCGGCGTCACCGCGGACGACGGCCATGGCCTTGGCGCCCGCCGAACCGATCGGGACCATGTCGAGTCCGAGGCGCTGTGAGACGTGGCCGGATTCGTAGGAGGCCCAACCGCGGGAGGCGACCATACGGCCGGTCAGCTCACCGGTGACGGTCGGCACGGTGTCGGTCGTGTAGATCTCGCCGGTGGCCGGCAGCGAGACCGCACAGTCCGCGGGCTGACCATCGATGGCCAGGGCGATGTGGACGGCCCAGTCGTTGCGTCCGGACGCGAACTCCCGGGTGCCGTCGAGCGGGTCGATGATCCAGACCCGGTCAGAGGTGAGTCGTTTGCCGGTGTCGGTGGCCTCTTCCGAGAGCACCGCGTCGGCCGGACGGTGCTGGGAGAGAACCGCACCGATCCAGGCCTGGGCCATTGCATCACCGACATCGCCGAGCAGATATCCGCTCAGCAGATGCTGATACCGGATGTCCACCAGGATCTTCCCGGCGCCTTCGGCCAACATCCTGGCCAACTCGGCATCGGTCACCGAACCACTGGAGCGCATCTGGTTACTAGAACATACTGTCCTCATGCCTGAGTTACCTGAGGTGCAGGCGATCGCCGACTATGTCGACGGCCGGGCTGCCGGATTACCGATTCGTCGCGTCGACGTGGCGTCGCTGGCGGTGCTCAAAACCGCCGATCCGCCGTATACGGCGCTGGCGGGACGGATCATCGAATCGGTGACCCGGATCGGGAAGTACCTGGTCATCACCACCGCCGCATCGGGTGACGGGGCCGACGGCGACGGACCGATCCACCTGATCATCCATCTGTCCCGGGCGGGTTGGCTGCGGTGGTCGGAGAATCTGTCCCCGGCGCCACCACGTCCGGGCGGCAAGGGGCCCATCGCGCTGCGCGTGCATTGCGGTCTGCCCGGTGAAGGATTCGACGTCACCGAGGCCGGCACCCAGAAACGGCTGGCGGTCTGGATCGTCCGGGACCCCGCCGAAGTGGAACGGATCAAGACACTCGGTCCCGATGTGTTGTCGCTGAACCGAGACGAACTGGCAGAGTTGCTGAAAACCTCGGGGGCGCGGATCAAGACGGTGCTGACCGATCAGAGAATCCTCTCCGGTGTGGGCAACGCGTACAGCGACGAGATCCTGCACACCGCCAAGTTGTCGCCCTTTGCGACCTCGAAAACGCTGACCCCCGAACAGGTCGACGCGCTGTACTCGGCGATCGGTGAGGTCCTGCGCGGTGCGATCGGGCGCCTCGAGGGCCAGGAGGTGGCAAAACTCAAGGGGGAGAAGAGGTCCGGTCTGCGGGTCCATGCCCGCACCGGTCTGCCCTGCCCGATCTGCGGTGACACCGTGCGGGAGGTCTCCTTCACCGACCGATCTTTCCAGTACTGCCCGACCTGCCAGACCGGTGGCAAGGTCCTGGCCGATCGCCGGATGTCGAGATTGCTCAAGTGAGTCGCGACCGCCTTCCGGCGGGTCTGCGGCTGGGCGAGATCCAGTTCATGGCCACCCACAACTCGTCGCACCGGTTGATGGCGCCCGACGAGCGATTCGGTGTGCTGATGGGATCGAATCTGGATTCGTACCGCTACGAACACCCTCCGCTCGATCGGCAGCTCGGTGAGCAGAACGTGAGGGGGATCGAACTGGACGTCTACCCCGATCCCGAGGGCGGGCGATACCGGCAACCGGTGGCGCGGGCGTGGCGGGGACGGGGACCCCGGCCCGAATCCCTTTGGGACGAACCGGGTTTCAAGATCATGCACGCCCCCGATGCCGACTATCGGACGAGTTGTCCGACGCTGCGGGGTGCCCTGCAGGCGGTGCGGCGCTGGTCGGCCGCGCATCCCGGTCATGTCCCGGTGGTGATCCAACTCGAGCTCAAGGGCCCCTGGCCCCGGACCGTGCTGTTCGGAGGTGCGCGGGTGCCGCGGTGGACACCGGAGATACTCGAACTGCTCGACGTGGAGATCCGGTCGGTCTTCGACGAGTCGGCGCTGCTCACACCCGACCGCGTCCGCGGCACCGCGCCCACCCTGGAACAGGCCGTGCTGGACTCGGGATGGCCCGCGGTGGACGACGTCCGCGGAACTGTCCTGGTTTTCTTCGATTACGGCGACCGCACCTACATCCGCGACAACTACCGGATCGGCAGGCCGAGTCTGGAAGGCCGCGTCGCGTTCACGACTCCACCTCCCGGACAACCGGATTCGGCGTTTATGATGCACAACGATCCCCGCGGTCAGGGCTTCCTCCGAATTCGTGAGTTGGTGAACCGTGGATATCTGGTCCGGACCCGATCCGATGACCCGGTCTCGACCGCCAAAGCCGATGACCACCGGCGCCCGATGTTGGCGCTGGCCTCCGGTGCCCACATGATCAGCACCGACTTCCCGGTGCCGGGGTTGGCGTTCCGTTGGGGCGACGGCACATTTGTGTCCCGGCTGCCGGATGGTTCGGCGGTGCGACCGAATCCGGTGACTGCGGCCGGCATCGGCGAAGGGTAGGTTGCCTGCCATGAGCCGTAACAGGATATTGATCACCGGTGCCAGCTCGGGATTGGGCGAGGGTATGGCCAAAACGTATGCGGCACAGGGGCGTGCATTGGCGCTGTGCGCACGGCGGACCGAGCGGCTCGACGAGTTGAAGTCCGAGCTCGGCGGGCAGGCCTCGCAGATCGCGGTGGCCGGGCTCGATGTGACCGACGTCGACACCGTCCCGGTCGTCTTCGGTGCCCTGCGTGATGAGCTCGGCGGACTCGACCGGGTGATCGTGAACGCCGGCCTGGGCAAGGGCGCGCCGATCGGAACGGGCAAGGCCCACGCCAACCTCGAGACCGTGCGGACGAACCTGATCGGGGCGCTGGCGCAGATCGAGGCCGCGATGGAGATCTTCCGGGCGCAGAACTCCGGACATCTGGTGCTGATCAGCTCGATGAGCGCGGTACACGGACTCCCGAAGGCCCAGGCCGCGTATTCGGCGTCCAAGGCCGGACTGTCCGCACTGGGCGAGGGTCTGCAGGCGGAACTGGCCGGTTCACCCATCAAGGTCAGCGTGATCCTGCCCGGATACATCGCCACCGACATCAACGCCGGGGTGAAATCGAAGATGATGACCGACCGCGATACCGGGGTGGCGGCGCTGGTCGCGGCCATCGAGTCCGAACGCGGTCGGGCGGTGGTACCGCGCTGGCCGTGGACCGCGGTCGACCTGGCCCTACGCCATCTGCCGGCCGCGATCACCCGCCGGATGGTCTGATCGCCGTCGGCAGATCGTCGCCGGGAATCCGGTGTTCACCGTCAGTGAGCGGTCTGCGGCGGGCATCGAGAAGTCCGGTGGCACCGACCAGTCGAATTCACGCAGCATGCGGTGCATGACCGTGAGGACCTCCATCCGGGCAAAGTTCATGCCCAGGCATTTGTGCACCCCGCCGCCGAACGGCATCCACGCCATCCGATGCCTGCCGGCCTCGCGTTCGGAAACCAGGAAACGGTCGGGGTCGAAGCGGCCCGGGTCGGGCCACACGTCGTCGATGCGATGGTTCGCCCCCACCAGGACCACCACAAACGTCCCGGCCGGGATGTGGTGACCGCACAGTTCGGTGTCCTTCACGGCCGCGCGCGGCAGCACCGGGACCGGTGGTCGTAACCGGATCGCCTCTTTCATGACACGTTCCGCCAGCGGCATCGAGGCCAGGTCGTCGTAGGTGATCGTCTCCGGTAGCGCCTGCATCTCGGTCCGTACCCGATCGCGCCACGTGGGGCTCTTCGCGAGTTCGAAGGCGGTGGCCGTCAGTGCGATGGTCGCGGTGTCGTGGGCCGCGAAGATCATGAAGATCATGTGGTCGATCACCGCATCGTCACTGAGTCGATGACCGTCCACCTCCGCGCGGCACAGTTCGGACATCAGGTCGTCCCCGTCGCCGGTCCGCTTCGCGGTGACGAGGTCACCGAAGAACGTCTCGAGCCGTCGGCGGGACGACAGGCCACGACTCCACCGAAGTCCCGGTATCGGGAAGCGGACCAATGCTCCGCCGGCCTCGATCAGGTCGACACAGGCGCGGTTGAGCTCGATCGCCTCGGCACGGTCGAGTTCGACACCGGCGAACACCTCCAGGGCGATGTCCAACGTGAGGTTCTTGAACTCCGTGCGCAGGTCGACGGCAGGACCGACGGGAAGCGCCCGGATCGACCGACGCACCTTTGCCTCGACGTCCCGATGGTAGGCGGTCAGCCGGTCGGCGGTGAACGCCTCTTGCATGATCCGCCGATCCCTATGGTGCTCCTCGAAGTCCATCAGGAGGATTCCCCGCTGGAAGAATCGTCCCAGCGCAAACCCGTAGACGGGCTCCGTGGAGAACGCCTTGTGGCGGTTCAATGTCAGCTCTTCGGCGGCGGCCGGCCCCTGTGCCACCACGATGTTGTGGCGCAGGGCAGTGGTCAGCGCGATGTCGCCGTGGTCCCGGCGGAGTGAGACCGCGAGATCCGCCGGTCGGCGGACCAGTCTGACCGTGGAGACCAGCGGGAGGCTTCGGGGGCCGAGAACCGCGCGCAATCCGGAACCGGGAGGTGGCGTGGACAAGACTTTGCTCATGGTTGATCCTTTCGATCTGGGTTCTCGTGCTGATGGATGTCGATCGGTAGGTGTTCGGTGTCAACGGTCTGCATGGACCGGCCGAAGTACGCTGGAATCGCGTTGGTCAGCGCGGAGGAGGCTTGGTGGTGCGTGTTCTCGTGGTCGAGGATGACGTTCGCGCGGCCGAGACGGTCCGGCGGATGCTGGTCAGCGATGGTTGGAGCGTGGTCATCGCCCGCGACGGTGCCGAGGGGCTGTGGCAGGGCACGGAGAACGACTTCGACGTGATCGTGCTCGACATCATGCTCCCGAAGCTGAACGGCTATCAGGTCATCAAAGAATTGCGCGGCCGGCATGTGTGGACCCCCGTTCTGATGCTCTCGGCAAAGGATGGCGAGTACGACCAGGCCGAGGCGCTCGACTACGGAGCCGACGACTACCTGGTCAAACCCTTTTCTGTGGTTGTTCTCAAGGCGCGATTGCGGGCATTGTTGCGGCGGGGGGTCCGGGAGCGGCCCGCGGTCCTGTCCGCCGGGTCGCTGCGCCTCAACCCGTCCGATCATGGCGTGCATCGCGGCGACGTCCCGATCAAATTGACCCCCCGTGAGTACTCGGTGCTCGAGTTCCTCATGCGCAACAAGGGTCGGGTGGTCACCAAAACGGAGATCATGCAGGCGATCTGGGACGTGAACTACGACGGTGATGTGAACATCGTCGAGGTGTACATCCGATATCTCCGAAAACGGATCGATATCCCGTTCGGCGCCAACTCAATTCAGACGGTCCGGGGTGCCGGGTATTGTCTGGCCGACGGCTAGTGTGCCTTCTCGGCTGTCGCGAAGGGTGGGATCGTCCACCGGTGGAACCGTGGTCTCGGTTCGAATGGTCATCGCGAAGCATGCGCCGCCTCCCGGCGCCTCGGTGACGGTGATCGTCCCGCCGTGTGCGCGGGCGATCTCCATCGCGATCGGAAGTCCCAGACCCGACCCGACCTGATGGCGGCCACGATCGAGTTCGTGTCGGTAAAACCGGTCGAAGATCTTGTCCCGGACAGCTTCCGGGACACCGGGCCCATCATCGCTGACCTCGATGGTCGTGGTGGAGCGGTCGGTGTCCTTTTTCATCTTGATGGTGATCGTGGAGTTCGCGTGGTGGGCCGCGTTGTCGGTCAGATTACGGATCGCCCGCTGCAATTTGTCTGAGTCGCCGATGACCCGGATCGGTGTGACGTCGGCGACCACCTTTGCCAGGCCGAGCGACCGGAGTCGCTGGACCTCTGAACCGACGATGTCGTCGAGGTCGACCTCGTCGACCGTCAGCGGGATACCGCGTTCGTCGGCGCGGGCGAGTAGCAGCAGGTCGGCGACCATGGTGTTCATCCGCTGGGCTTCGGGCAACAGGATGGTGCGGACCGTGTCGACGTCGATCGGTGAATCGGTGTCGTCGGCCAGGTCGAGGATGCCGACCAGGGTGGTCAGTGGCGACCGCAACTCATGTGAGGCGTCGCCGACGAACTCGAGCTGGCTGGCCCGGCTCTTTTCGAGACGGTCGAGCATGGTGTTCATGGTGACCGCCAGCGTCGTCACCTCGTCGTCGGTCGAGGGCACCGGGACGCGGCGGCTCAGGTCCGAGCTGGTGATCGCCGATACCTGCTTGGTGATGCGGGTGACCGGGGCCAGGGCGCGGCCGACGAAGTAGTAGATGGCGGCTCCGGCGATCAGGATCACGATCGGGAACTCGATGGCCAGGATGGCGGCGGTATTCAGCAATGCCGATGCGTACACCTTGGTGGAGACGACCGTGATGACGCTGTAGCCGATCCCGTCGTATCGGGCACCGGTGATCTGCCCGCAGTAGTGTCCGGATCGCCCGGGTATGTCGACGTCGTCGATCCGCTGCGTCCGCCACCACCCCGGGGCCGCCGTCGAGATCGGTTCCTGGGTGGCACCTGGACTGCCGGCCACCACGACACCGTTCTGGTCGACGACCTGGATGATGTCGATACCTGTTGTGGTGAAGAGGAGATCAGGATCCACCGAGTCCAGACCTCCCTCGTTGATCTGATGCGCGATGTCATACGACCGGGTGCCGGTGGACTCGTACATCTGCCGGTCCTGGTACCGCTGCAACATGAACAACATGATGACGGCGCCGACGAACATGGCGATGGCAACGATGCAGGTCGCCACGATCGTGGAGCGCATTCGCACTCCCTGATTCCGGCGGAACATCGCGCGGACATTGCATGTCCTGGCCATCGGCAGGCCTTCCAGCTGTTGCTGCGGGTAGTCCCCAGAGTATGTCCGCCGATCGGCAGATACCAGGGGAACGCTTTCAGGAACCCTTCAGGCCGGCGGGCGCAGGGTTGGTTCATGACAGATCCACAGTCCGCGAAGGCAACGGTTGCCGACGTGATCATCCGGAGGCTCGGTGCCCTCGGTGTCGATCGGATATTCGGCGTACACGGTGCGAACATCGAAGACCTGTACGCCGCGGCACTGGCCGGCTCCGACGTCGAACCTGTTGTGGCCAAACATGAGTTCTCGGCGGGGACCATGGCCGACGGGGCCGCCCGGCTCACCGGGAAGCCGGCGGCGGTGATGACCACCTCCGGTGGCGGCGCGATGAACGTGGTTGCGGCACTGGCCGAATCCTTCGACAGCCGGGTACCGGTGCTGGCTTTGATCGGTTCGGCTCCCGCCGTACTCGAGGGTCACGGCGGCTTTCAGGACATGCTCAGTCCGCCGGACACCATCGATGCCATGTCGATCTTCTCGGCCGTGACCGGTTTGTGTCTGAAAATCGATGCGCCGCAGCAAATCCATGCGGCCCTCAACTCCGCCGAAGAAGTTCTCGCAGCCAATCTTCCGGTCGCACTGATCATCCCGAAGGACGTCCAGAGTTCCCTGGTCGTCGACCGCCCACGGCTTCGATGTGTTCCCGATCGCACCGTCGCACCGGTCGCGGAGCTGGAAGAGGTCGCCGCAACGCTGTCCGAAGCGCGCGGCGCGGTCACGGTCCTGGCCGGTGAGGAGGCGTCCCGGCAACAGCTCGGAGATGACCTGGCCGACCTGGTCACCGCGGCCGAGGGGGTCCTGGCCGCCACACCGGGTGGTCGCGACGTCCTCGATTCGGGCGTACCGACGGTGGGACTGACCGGTGTGATGGGACACCCGTCGGCAGCGGCCGCGGTCGCGAAGTCGGCCGTCCTGCTGGTGCTGGGGAGCCGCCTGAGCCTGACCGACCGGGCCGGCCTCGATACCGGCGACACCATCGTCATCCACCTCGGTGCCGAGTCGCCGACGATCGATGTGGACACCCATGTCCAGATCGCCGACCTACGGTGGGCGGTGCAGGTCATCACCAAGAACATCGACACCGGAGGGGTCCGGACGAGAAGGGTCAGGCCCGGGATCGAAGCGTTGCCGACCCCGGCGCGGGTGAGCCCCGGAGGCGCCGGGTTGCTGACGTCCATCCAGGTGATCCAGACCATCGGAGATCGGATACCGCTGGGTTCCAACGTCTTTGCCGACGCCGGTAATGTCGGCGCGGCGGCGATCCATCACCTGCCGGTGGACCGCGGCGGACGATTTGTCGTCGCGCTCGGTATGGGCGGCATGGGATACGCCTTCGGCGCCGCGATCGGCGCCGCGATGGTCACCGGTCGTCGTTCGGTGGTCCTGGCCGGAGATGGGGCATTTCTCATGCACGGCATGGAGATCCACACCGCCATCGAACACCGGTTGCCGCTGACCGTTGTCCTGTTCAACAACAATGCCCACGGAATGTGTGTGACCCGTGAACAGCTCTACTTCCCGAACACCCCGAGCGTCAATCGGTTTCGGCCCACCGACTTCGAGGCCGGACTCTCCGCGATGTTCCCCTCCCTGACCGTCGGTGGCGCCCGGTCACGTACCGAGCTGCTTGCCTGCGGCGACACCGCCTTCGACGGAGACGGCCCACATTGCCTCGTGGTGCAGACCGATCCGGACGAACTCCCACCTTTTGCCCCGTTTCTTGCCGCCCGTACAACACTCGAGGAGAACCGATGACCGTCACCCTGCCCGCGCTGGAAGACCTCGGCCACAATGCCGAAGGCCTCCCGGGTCTGCACCGGATCGAGACCCACGACCGGAAGAAGGCGACCCCGATCATCCTGGACATGCTCCGGTCGGTGTACCCCCATGACCAGGTGTTCGGTGAGTTCTGCCCGGTTCAGGCCTACGTCGATGCGCCGCCGCGCGAGCTCTTCGACTGGCTCTCCGACACCAGATCCCTGGAGGAGTGGACCTACAGCCTGCGGGGATTCACACCTACCGACGAACCGGGGCTGTGGGTCTCGCAGGACCGCCTCGGCGACGACACCAAGTGCTTCACCCGCACGGTCTCCCACGCCGACGCCATGACCGTCGACTACCACTGCGCCTGGGACCAGGGAAAACACCTGTGGATGATCTATCTGATGCGCGTGGTCGATGCGCAGGTGGTGCTGAACAAGCCGGGGTCGGTGGTGTTGTGGAACAACTGCAAACACCCGTTCTATGACGACAACGGCTATCCGGAGACGGCCCCGCCGGAGCGTCCGGTCTGGGTCGGCGACTTCTGGGACATGTTCTCCGCCGGACACCAACTCGAGATGGACAACCTCAAAGCCATTGCCGAATACCGCAATCACAACGGATTGCCGATCAAGCCAGAATGGATGAGCCGATGACACCCCCGACAGTCTCCCTGGTCGATGTCGCCAGTTACCTGCCCGAGAACCGGGTCCCGGCATCCTATTTCGCCCAGTATGCCGAATCCGATGATCTGGCAGACAACCTCATGTTCCGGGCGCCGGAGTACCGGCACCATGCGGATCCGAATGAGACCTCGGCCGAGATGATCGAACGCGCGATGTCCGGACTGCTGGACCGGCGCGGGTCCGAGGTCCTCGACGACGTCGACATCCTCATCACACACAGTCAGCTGCCGGAACTCCCGGTGGTGGGATGCGGTGGGGAGGTCTCGCAGCGACTCGGCATCAAACCGGAGTGGGTGATCGACGTCCACAACGGCGGATGCGCATCGTTCATCCACATGATGAAGATGGCCCAACAATTGATGATCGCCTCGGGTGCCCGAAAAGCGTTGATAGCCAATGCCCAGAACAGTGCCGGCCAGGTCTTCGTCCAGGATCAGGTCCGCGGCAAACCGCAGGCGTCGATTCCCGGTGACGGATCGAGTGTGGCGCTGCTGGAGATCAGCGATGACTCCCCGATCCTGGCCACCACCTGCCGGTCCTACGGCGAGTACGCCGGTGACATGACGTCGGTGGCGTACCCCCAACGAAAGTACTGGGAGGCCGGCCCGGGTCAGGTGCACATCGGATTCACCGAGACCAAGATCTCCAAGGTCCTCGCACGCGGCAATCGGCTGGTCCCGGAGGTCGCCTACGACGTTGCAGACAAGATCGGGGTCGCGACCAAAGACGTCGACTGGTTCGTCACCAATCAGCCCAACCGGATCTTCCTGCGCAACTGGCGCGACGCCCTGGAACTGCCGAAGGAGCGTCATCCGGATACGTTCGAGGAGTGCGGGAATCTGTTCGGCGTGGGTGTGCCACTGACGCTCGACACGGCGATCACCGACGGCCGCATCCAGGCCGGCGACATCGTGCTGATGGCGGCCTTCGCCCACGCCGGTGACTATGCGGCTGCCACCGCGATCCGATGGGGTGGGCGATGACCGCGCTGATCCCGTTGAACCTCAACGAAAGTCCCTATCCGCCCCTGCCCGGTGTTGCGGCAGCCCTACACGAGTGTGTCGGCAGCGCCAACCGGTATCCGGAGTTCATCCCGGACACCCTGCGTTCTCAAGTGGCCGATCACCTCGGTGTACCCGGCGACTGGGTCAGTATCGGAGCCGGCGCGACCGGCCTGGCGTACCAGGTTCTGCAGGCATTTTGTCCGCCCGGTGGTCGGATGCTCACCGCGACACCGACTTTTGACGGCTACCCGATCCTGGCGGATCTCGCTGATGTGCATGTCGACGCGGTCCCGTTGCGTGCGGACGGTGGCACGGACCTGCGGGCCATGGCGGCAGCGATCGGGGCCGGGACCAAGGTGGTGGTGCTGTGTTCGCCCCACAACCCCACCGGATCGGTCATCGATGAGCCCGCACTGCACGGCTTTCTGCGCCGCGTGCCCAAAGATGTGGTGGTGATCCTGGATCAGGCGTACTTCGAGTTCGCCGACTACACACCAGACCTGCATCTGTTGCTGCTCCATCACCCGAATGTCATTGTGCTGCGCACATTTTCCAAAGCGCACGGACTCGCTGCGCTGCGGGTCGGTTATGCGGTCGGGGGTGCGCCGCTGATCGAGAAGGTGCGCCGATTCGAAGTTCCGTTCGCCGTGGGATCGGCGGCAGCGCTTGCCGTACCTGCGGCGTTGGCAGCCACCGACGCACTACGGCAACGGGTCCGGGTTGTCCGTGACGAGCGGACCCGGTTGCGGGCCGGCTTGCAGGAGATCGGGATCACGAGCCTGGCAAGTCAGGCGAACCATGTGTTCGTACCGTCGGAACGGCCGCAGGAACTGGCCGCCGAACTGCGGTGCGGCGGTGTGGCGGCGAAGGTGTGCGCGGTGCCCGGTGCACTGCGCGGCGTGCGGATCACTGTCGGCGATCGGGCCGCCACAGATTCGGTGGTCGCGGCGTTGACCGAGGAGCAGTCGGTCAGTGCGTGAGGTGTGCATCTCTGACGTTCGACAAGTGTGAGTTCCAAAGACACTGAAATACAGTCGTTTTCGGCACGGTCGGCGGTGATTTCGGCACGGTCGGCGGTGGGGGCCGGGGCGTCGGATGGTGTACGCGGACCTGCCGACCGGATGTGGTCAACGGCCCGGGGTGGAGGACGTAGGCTGACACCCATGGCAAAAGATGATGGCGAGGTCCACGGACGCGGCGCGTTCCAGTTGTACGGATACGAGATGCAGGTCACGATGAGTGACCTCCTGTCCGACATCTTCGGTCGGGACGACATCACCTGTTACGCCGGCGATTGGCGCGGCGTTCTGTACTTCACCCTCGACAACGACCCCGCAGTCGATCCACAGCAGGTGGTCGGCTTCGATCCGTCGACCGGGGAGAGCGGAGAGCTGGCGACGCTGTCGGAGGTGATGGCGGCCGTCGACAACGGCGACATCGTCGAGGCCGTTGACGGCGCGGGGTTCGAGGCCTGGCTCGCCGAGACCGGGCACAACAGCCTGCCGATGGGGACGTGCGCTCCCACCCTCGAACTCGAATTCATCGGGGGTGCACCCGATGTGCGGGTCAGCGGGCCCCGCGACATCGTGACCCACGTCGCCCTGGCCGCGGTCATGATGGGCCGGCTGGAAGTGCTCGGCGTGGAGCCCGGCGACCCGATCCCGGACGAGCTGTTCGACGAGTCTCGCTGGAACTGAGGACTATCCGTCGTCCTGCGCCGCACCACCGGACATGGCCGAGGGGCCGAACTCCCGGACGCTGGGGTAGGGGAGCCGGATGTTGTTGGCCTCGTAGGCGGCCAGGATTTCCTTCCGGATCCGTCGCTGTAGCGCCCATTGGGCATTCGGCCGGGTCTTGAGCAGGATGCGCAGGGTGACCATGTCCGCCGAGATGTCCTGGACACCCAGCATTTCCGGAGGTCCGAGGACGTCGTCGGCGACCGACTCGTCGGCCACCACCTGCTGCGCTGCTTCGAGGGCGACCTCCTGAGCGCGTTCGAGGTCCACGTTGTGTGCCACCGGGATCTCGATCCGCGCCACGGCGTAGTCCTGGCTCATGTTGCCGACTCGGATGATCTCACCGTTGCGGACGTACCACAGGGTGCCGTCGATGTCGCGGACGGTGGTGACCCGCAGGCCCACCGATTCGACCTCGCCGATCGCCTCACCGAGGTCGACGATGTCACCGACCCCGTATTGGTCCTCGAGCAGCATGAACACGCCGGAGACGAAGTCTTTCACCAGATTTTGGGCGCCGAAGCCGATGGCGAGGCCGACGAGCCCGGCGGAGGCGAGGAACGGGGCGATGTCGACCTCGAGAACGCTCAGGCAGGTCAGTACCACCCAGACCAGGATCACGATCGAGGCCGTCGACTTGAGGACCGATCCGATGGTCTCGGCGCGCTGCTGACGTCGCTGCGCGACCTTCGGATCCCGCAGGGACCTGGGTGTCCGTTCCCGGAGGTGCCGCAACAGCGCCGGCTGTGCGTGGGGGTTGCGGGAATCCGCCGGTGGACGCCGCGTGGCCCGGTCGATCACCCGGTTCGCGACATACCGGGCGAGCAGTCCGGCAACGATGTACACGACTATGCGGATCGGGTTCTCGATGAGCCAAAGTCGGTTGGTCTCAGTCCATTCGAACGCGGAGTACGAGCTCGCCAGAGTGCTCAGGGGTTGGGCAGTCATTCAACTGACCGTACGTACTTTGTGTCATCTGTCCAAACGCCGCGATGCAAAGTCGGGGTCGATCACCAATAGGTCGCTGCCAGTTCCCAGTGTCCGAGAGCCTTGTCGATCAATTCATGTAGGTCGTCACTGGTTGCTACTGCCGGGTCGGGGATCGCCAGGGCGATGGTGATCACCCCATCCGACGTCGCCGCCCAGCCGGACACGGACGTCCGCGTCGTCCGCGTGGCCTGGGCGGTCAGTCTCGGATGTACGGAGCGGGCCGCGATCACCTGGCCGCGATGACCGGCCAGCATCGACAGGATGCCGTCGAGCCGACCGAGGTTGGAGGCCAGACCATCTCGCGAGCCAGGGTCGGGTACGAGGGCATGCGCGGCGCGGTGTCCGATGACCTGCAACAGTTCGGCGGGCATGCCCGCCGGCGGTCCCATCCCGGACTCGGCGCCGGCTGCGGCGTAACCGGCTCGGGCCCGCCGGCGTAGCAGGGGCAGGTCATGGCATTCGTCGATCGAGCTGACGGCGATCGCGGCGGCCGCCAAAGAGTTTGCCTCGCCGCCGCTCTGGGCAACCGGTATCGAGAGATCAACGGGGCCCGAACCCCGGATCTGCAGTACGAGTTCGCCGATCAGCGACGTGAACAGGGTATTCGGCGTGCCACCGTGCTGCGTGGCGGTCGCGGTCCAGGCGGCGGCATCCACGGAGAAGATGGCTGTCGGCTCTCGCCACTGCGGTGACCCGAAGGCCTTGGAAGGCCCAGCGGGAGGGCGTTTGGCGGCAGCGAACAGCTCGGCGCGGTGCTCTCGATCCCGGCAGCCCTTCCAGAGACTTCGCGCGACGCCGCCGACCACGATCCGGAGCTGCGAGGCCGCGTCCCGGAGATCATCGACGAGCCCGGGTGACGACGGGGACCCGGTCGTCCCGGAAAGCTGCTGTGCGGCGGCGGTGCTTTGGTCCGCGGCGATCCCGGCGGCCACCACCAGTGATCGCGCGTCGGCGACCACGTGCGAGCAGACCAGCGAGACGATGCTGCCGCCGGTCTCGAGCCGGGCGACCGACAACTCCCACACCGGACCCGAACCGATGTCGAGATCGGTGTTCCCGCGCTCGTCGGCCCAGGCGGTGATGGTCCCCGGAGCCAGGGGTCCGGGCTCTTCGTAGATCGGTGCCACCTCGGCGTCGGGGACAAAGGCGTTGCGGGCGGGCCAGATCCGCGGCCGGACGACCCGCCGGTTCAGTGGTCCGATCGCCAAGGCGCGACGGGCCGGCTCGAGGTCGGCCGCGGTCAGAACCGCCTCGAAACGCCAGAGTCCTTGCATGTAGAGGGGAAGGCCCAGGCCCTGATGGGTCCGCCAGAAGATGTCATCTGGCACACCGAGTCGCTCGCTCCGGACCCCGGGGCGGGTGGTATCGCCGGACCTTCCCCTGCGTTTCATGCGTTGCGGCCGCGATGTGTTCGATACCAGCGCAGTAGCGAATCGGTGGACGAATCATCCTGGGTCCGCGGCGAATCGGCTTCGGTGATCGTCTTCAACAGCTCGGAGGCCTGGGTCTTCCCGAGTTGGACACCCCACTGATCGAAACTGTTGATGCCCCAGATGGCACCTTCGACGAACACCTGGTGTTCGTAGAGTGCGATCAGTTGCCCGACAACCGACGGGGTGAGCTTGGGCGCCAGGATCGATGTGGTCGGACGGTTGCCCGGCATCACCTTGTGTGCGACCACATGTGGGTCGACACCCTCGGCGGCGACCTCGTCCGCGGTCTTGCCGAACGCCAGCACCTTGGTCTGTGCGAAGAAGTTGCTCATCAGCAGGTCATGCATGCTTCCGGTGCCATCGGCGGTCGGCAGATCGTCTGTGGGCTCGGCAAAGCCGATGAAATCGGCCGGGATCATCCTGGTGCCCTGGTGCAGCAGCTGATAGAAAGCGTGCTGTCCATTGGTACCGGGCTCGCCCCAGAAGATCTCACCGGTGTTGGTGGTCACGTGATGGCCTTCGATGTCGACCGATTTGCCGTTCGATTCCATCGTCAGCTGCTGCAGATAGGCGGGAAAGCGCGCCAGGTCGTTGGAGTAGGGCAGGACCGCCCGCGATGAGGTGTCCCAGAAGTTGGAGTACCACAACCCGATCAGGCCCAGGATCACCGGCGCGTTCTGATGCAGTGGCGCGGTGAGGAAGTGGTGATCGACGATGTTGAATCCGTGGAGGAACTCGGCGAAGGACTTTTTGCCGATCGCCGCCATCACCGAGAGCCCGATGGCCGAATCCACCGAGTATCGGCCACCCACCCAGTCCCAGAAACCGAACATGTTGGCGGGGTCGATCCCGAATTCGGAGACCTTCTCGGCGTTGGTGCTCACTGCGACAAAGTGTTTCGCAACGGCCTCGGGGCCGGCACCCAGCTTCTGGAGCAGCCACGTCCGGGCCGCCGAGGCGTTGGTCAACGTCTCGAGGGTGGTGAACGTCTTGGACGCGACGATGAACAGCGTGGTCTCCGCGTCGAGCCCGTCGAGTGCGGCGACCAGGTCGGCGGGATCGACATTGGAGACGAACTCGCAGCGGATGTCGGTGTCGACGTAGTGGCGCAGCGCTTTGTAGACCATCACCGGGCCGAGGTCGGAACCGCCGATACCGATGTTCACCACGGTTTTGATCGGCTTGCCGGTGTGGCCCTTCCACTCCCCGGACCGCAGCTTGTCGGTGAACTCGCCCATCGCGTCCAGGACTGCGTGGACATCGGCGACCACGTCCTGGCCGTCGACCTTGAGGGTGGCATCGCGGGGGAGTCGCAGTGCGGTGTGCAGGACCGCGCGGTCCTCGGAGGTGTTGATGTGCTCGCCCCAGAACATCGCGTCGCGCTTGTCGGTGACGCCGGTCTGGCGGGCCAGATCGAGCAGCAGGTCCAGGGTCTCGCGCAGTACCCGATGCTTGGAATAGTCGATGTGCAGATCGCCGACGTCGATGGTGAGATCGCTTCCGCGAGTGGGGTCGACGGCGAAGATCTCCCGCAGATGCATCGCGTACACATGTGGCTGATGCGCAGACAGTTCCTGCCAGGGCTGTGACCCGGTCAGATCGAACTTTCGGTTTGGCTCAGTCGGAACGCTCGTCATCGTGACAGCCCCTTCATCGGTGGTGCGAATGTGCTTCTTCACTGCCGTACCTCGACCATCAGCCTAGTCAGACTGTTCATCTCGGGTGGCGGCGAGCACACCGACTCGATCAAGCGGCCTAGCATCGGGTTCCATGAGCTGCTGCACACCTGCCTCCGGGTCGGGTCAGGACGATGCGACACCGGCGATCGAGGCCACCGGCATTCACCGCGTCCCGCAGGTGGCGATCACGGCCGGCGATTTCGTGATGGGCGACCACACCGGCGACGGGTTCGCCGCCGACGGCGAACTGCCGTTGCACGAGGTGTCGGTGAGTGCGTTCACGATGGACACACACCCGGTCACCACCGCGGACTTCGCGGAGTTCGCGGGGCAGACCGGTTATCTGACGGTCGCCGAGCAACAGGGTTTCTCGGCGGTGTTCCACCTGCTCGTCGCGCCGGGAGGCGAGGTGATCGATCGCTACCCCGATGCGCCGTGGTGGCTCGCCGTGGCAGGCGCGAACTGGCGTGCGCCGTTCGGGAATGGCTCGGGTGTCGACGGCCTCGATGATCATCCTGCGGTGCACATCAGTTGGGTTGATGCCCAGGCCTATTGCCAGTGGTCCGGCCGCGGCCTGCCCACCGAGGCGCAATGGGAGTACGCGGCCCGTGGGGGCCTGGCCGGTGCCCGATATCCCTGGGGTGATGAGTTGATGGCGGACGACGGCAGCTGGTTGTGCAACATCTGGCAGGGGGATTTTCCCGACCGCAACACGGCGGACGACGGATACCTCGGGACGGCGCCGGTGCGCAGCTATGTGCCCAACGGATTCGGGTTGTGGCAGATGGCGGGCAACGTCTGGGAGTGGTGCGCCGACCGCTTCGATCCGCGGTACTACCGCAACGCCGACCACCAGGACCCGCAAGGACCGCCACGGGGCCGGTCGCGGGTTCTGCGGGGCGGCTCCTACCTGTGCCACGACTCGTACTGCAACCGGTACCGGAACTCCGCCCGCTCACACAACACGCCGGTCTCCTCGATGGGCAACGCCGGTTTTCGCACGGTCGGCGCGCCCGCGGAAGGTACCTGACCCAATCGATCGGTCAGGCCACCAGCGCATGGTCGGCGACCGGCCAGGCCCCGACCGTGGTCACCGTGTGCCGGCGGCTGTCGAGTTTTGCCGCCCGGACGTGATCGTGGAGCCATCCGGCCGCGTCGTCGGGATGACGGTGGGCCATGACCGCCGCTGCGAAGGCCAGGGCCGCGCTGTCCGCGACGACGCTGACACGGTCCAGGATCGTCGCCGTCCGGCACGGATCGATGGCCGCCAGGTCGGCGGAGCTCACCTGGGCGAGTGCGCCGCCCGCCGAGGAGGTCACCGGGCCGACCTGGATCGTCACCGGGCCGCCGAGCGTGTCGGTCAGCAGTCGGCTGGTCCGGTCGGCGAGGAACGCGCGGGCCGTGGTCATCAGTTCGAGGCGACCACCGGCCGGGATGGTCACCGTTCCCCGTCCGAGTTGAACCCGGTGCCACGCCGGGATCGGCGGATCGGTGTCCGGGCAGTGGACCACGCCCGATGCGTCGTCGGTCAGATCGGCGAAGTAGAGGGCCTCGATGATCAGCTGATCGAGCAGCGACGAGACGAGTACGGGTTGGCCGTTCGCGAGATCGACCGCCTCGATCTCGGCGGATCCGCAGTCGCGGTTGACGGTGGCATCGAGGCGGGCGGCGACCGCCGCGGTGTGTTCGACGGCGCGGTCGAGCAGCGCCGGGTCGGCGACCGAAACGACGACGTCAGTGCCGAGCCCGCTGATGGCGGCGTTGTCCGGCATGGTGCACCTCGCCCGTCTCGGAGTTCGTTGACTGACCACCACTGTCGTCTCCGAACCTGGCAGGCGTCTGTGAGGACACGATGAGCACCCTGACGGAATTCCGGCACAACGCCGGCGTCAAACGAGTCTGGGCGCCGGCGAGAATTATCGTGTCGCCGCGCGACGTCGTGTTCTGGAGTGGGCATCCGGAGCGGAGCGTTCGAGCGACTGCTTGTTGACCGCCACGAATTTTTGCAGCAGGGCGCGCAGGGCGGCGACGTCGTCGATCGTGAAGGTTTTGAGCATGTCGGCATGCCAGTGGGCGGCATTTTCGTCGAGCCGATGGAGGGTGTCGCGTCCCTGGGCGGTCAGCTGAACCAGCGGTGATGTCTTGTGGTCCGGGTTCGGTGCGAACTCGACGAAGCCCTCGCGTTCGAGTTCGGCGGCGACGCGCTGGGTGTTTTGCCTGGTGACACCAAGGCGGCGAGCGATCTGGGGAACTGTCAGCGGGGCCGTCTCGATCACCCACATGGTCTGCCAGTGGCTCTGGGTCTGGCCTTCTTGGGCAGCCATGCTCTCGCCGAGACGGCGACCGACTCCGGCCGCCTCGAACAACTCTGAGTACAGGATCCCCATCTCCGTCGACGCGTCATTGACCATGGACGAACGGTACCAGCATGCCAAGAGACATCGGATATGTCCGAAAAATCCAAAACGGTAACCATGCGACATCTTGACAATAACTTGTCAGAATCTTATCTTGGTTCCATCACGTCACATCTCTTCGCGGTAATTCCGGAAAACAGGAGGATTTCGATGAGTACAAGCACTGACACCGTCGAGGCGGCCCAGCGGCGCGGGACTGACCTACGCCCTGCGGTCGGTGGGTTCCCTTATTGGGCAGAGGCTTTGAGGCAGGCGGGAGTGACTCGGTACTACTTTGACGTCAACTCGCGCGCGGGCGCGTTTGTGACGGCGACCGGCTCTGTTCTGCAGCCCGGCGCGACGGCCAGGGAGGATGTCGTCGACATTCCGGCCTACGACGAGGCGGCAGTCGTGGAAGCAATACGTACCAATCAGGCCGGGCGGAGCACCTTCCCGGAGTTCGTGGACTCGATCTGGTCGACGGGTGTGATGCGGTTCGAGGTCGACTTCGGCGAACGCGTATGCACCTACCACGCGCCGGCCGGCGAACAGTATCGCGAGATTTACCAACCGGCCACGCTGCCGTCGCACAACTGACCAAACAACCTCGCAGCAATGACATTCACGAGCCGAGGTTCCTCGACACGCGACCACCAACACTTCGAAGGACAGAAATCATGAACGGAAAGTCGATGCTCATCGGATTCGCCCCGTGGATCCTTTTTTCGGTCGCCGCGGAGAGGTTCGGTGCCGACCACGTTGCTCTGGCAGCTGGTTTGGCGGCGGCGGTTGCCCTGGCACTGACCATCGTCGAGGCCATCCGAAGCAGCTGGAAAATTCTCGACATCGCCGGAGTTCTGACGTTCGGTATTATCGCCGCCGTCGGCACCGTGGGCAGCGACCGGGTCGATCAGTTCCTGGTCAACTTCGGGCGCGGCGGGTCGACCTATGTGCTGGCCATCGTCATGGCAGTCTCTGCCTTCACAATTCCGTTCACCGAGCAATACGCTCGCGATACCGTTGATGCGGCCGTGTGGAACTCACCCATCTTCCGGGCCAAGAACCGAACCATCAGCCTGCTCTGGGCCGCAGTCGTATTCGTGACCGCGGTTGCTCACACTGTCGCCGGAATGTTGGCGGAAACCACGACGATCGCGGGGGACCACCCCGGGGGGCTTCTGCTGAACTGGATCATCCCCGCGGCGTTGATCCTCTTTGCCGCCAAGCGCACCCGCGTCATCGCCGGCGCTTCGTCGCCGACCTCGACCCGGGTTGCGGTATGAATCCTCCGATGGCGCGGCGCATCAGCCGACCGGACGACCTGAATCGTGACGATGCCCGTCGATGCGCCTGTCGGCGAGTGGCTGCTTGTGGCAGCGGGCAAAGGCCCCGAGCGAGACAGCTGTCAGCTGCGGTGGCCCCGGTCAGGAATGTCGGGCAGCAGGGCGCGGGTGAGGGTCACCCGGATCCAGTCCTCGAGCTCGTCGTAGGTGAATCCGGCGGTGTCCACCAGCTGCTGATGGGTCTGCGGACTGGCGATCACCCAGGCCGTGTCCCCGGCGGCCTCCGGTGTCAATCCGGGTCGTAGCGCAGCCGGGTCCAGATTGGTCAGGAGATTGCGGATGCTCATCCGCCGGATCTCCATCAGCGACTGCCAGTCGCCGGCGGCCTCGGGGTCGACCGCGGCGGCCTGCGCATAGGTCCGGAAACCGACGGCGGCGCGTTCGGCGAGCAGCCGGAACTGGTGGGTCAGGTGCGCGATCAGGTCCCGGGGCCCGGCGGCGACCGGATCGAAGTTGCCCAGAATGGCCGGCGGCATGTCATCGGGGTTGACCGAGCCGGGATGGTGCCCGATCACCTGCGACTCCAGCATTCCGCGCAACAGGCCGCGTTTGCTGCCCCATGACGAGTACAGGCTCTGTACCGATACGTCTGCGCGATCGGCGATCTTTGCCACAGTCGCAGCGGCATAACCACTTTCGGTGAACACCTCGATGGCCGCGTCCAGCACCCGGCGCCGGGTCTGCGCCCGGGTGGCCGCACCGGCCTCCCGCTGCCGACTGGTTCTCCGGCTTCTCGGTTCTGGTTCACTCTTGCCCACCCGACCAGTATATGCCATCCTTTGGAGTGACATTCCAAATCATTGGAACGTTATTCAGAATCAGGTTTCACCCGGATACCTCCGAAAGCCGGACGCCATGACAACCACACCTCTCACCACACCGAGGCCGCTCAATACGCGCGCCATCATGGTCGTGGTGTGCATCGCCCTGGCGGCCGTTGTCGCCGCCATGTCGTCGCTCAACGTCGCCCTGCCGGACATCGCCCGCGCCACGCACGCCGATCAGACGCAGCTGTCCTGGATCATCGACGCCTACTCGTTGATCTTCGCCTCGTTCCTGCTGCTCGCCGGAGCCATCGGGGACCGCTACGGCAGACGCAAAACCCTGATCGCCGGACTGGCGATCTTCGGCGTGGGCTCGGTGGTCGCGATGGCGGCAACCTCGGCAGAAGAACTGATCGTGCTGCGCGCGATTCTGGGCCTCGGGGCGGCGCTGGTCATGCCGGCGACGTTGTCGACCATCACCGGGACCTTCCCGGCCGAGAAGCGGACGCAGGCCGTCGGTATCTGGGCCGGTGTGGCCGGAGGCAGCGCCATCCTGGGCTTGTTGTGCTCGGGCATCTTGCTCGAGTTCTGGTCGTGGCGTTCGGTTTTCGGTCTCAACGTGGCACTGGCGGCGGTCGCGCTGGTGGCGGCGTGGCGGGTGGTACCCGAGTCGGCCGACGCTGAGGCCCCCCGGCTCGACATCGGTGGTGCGGTGCTGTCGATCGCCGGACTCGTCGTGCTGGTGTACTCGATCATCGAAGCACCCGAGGCGGGCTGGCTGTCGGCGCGCACACTGACCGGAATCGTCGGTGGACTGGTGATCCTGGCCCTGTTCATCGGATTCGAACTGCGTCGGAAGGTTCCGATGCTCGATCCGCGGATCTTCCGCCATCGCGGACTGAGCGCCGGGAGCCTGTCGATCTTCATGCAGTTCTTCGCATTCTTCGGGTTCATCGTCGTGGTGCTGCAATACCTGCAGATCGTGCGGGGCGGGTCGGCGCTGATGTCCGCGATCCAGATGCTCCCGATGGCCGCGGTGATGATGCCGTCGGCACGACTGTCACCGAAGCTGGTCGACAAGTTCGGCACGCGCCCGGTGTGCGTCACCGGATTGGTCCTGGTGTCCGCCGGACTGGCAGTCCTCTCGCAACTCGGCGTCGGAACCTCGTACTGGGTGATGCTCGCCGGGCTCATCCCCCTCGGGATCGGGATGGGGACCGCCATGACGCCCGCGACGAGTGCGATCACCGGCGCGCTTCCGGCGGCGCAGCAGGGTGTGGCGTCGGCGATGAACGATCTGTCCCGAGAGGTAGGTGGAGCCCTCGGCATCGCCGTACTCGGCAGCCTGATGACGCAGGGCTACCGCAACCATCTCGAGCTGCCCGGAGCGCCGGCCGGTCTGGTGGAGAAGGCGAAGGAGTCGTTCGCCGGAGCGGTCCACGCCGGTGGTCAGGTTGCCGCACAAGCGGATTCGGCATTTGTCAGTGGTCTGCAGATCGCGCTGATCGCCGGCTCTGTCGGGGTGCTGGCGGCCGCCGTCGCCGTCGGACTGCTGTTGCCCCGCGGTGAGGCGGTGATCTCCGACTGACCCGAAGTCTCCGGCAGATGCCGAAGACCACGGTCAGGGCCGTTCGGCGGTCGTCGGCCTGCCGCGGAGTTCGCGCTCGCTGGCCCGGGGCCGTCGAGACGGCAGCGACCGCTCCGCATTCTGTTCGTCGATCTTGTCGAGCTGACGGCGATAGCGGGCCATGAACTCCAGCGCGAACCTGTTGCCCTCGGCTTCGGTGGGCAACACGTCCGCGGTGTCGGTGCGCCACCGGTTCAGGCGCTCGCGGAGGTCGGCGAGCACGTCGGCGACGCGAGGATCGTCGACCAGATTGTTCAACTCCAGCGGATCGGCCAGCAGGTCGTACAGCTCCCGTGGGGCCCGCGGCAGATCCTGCGAACCGTCCAGCGCCCTGGCCGACGGACTGTCGCGGATGTCCAGCGGCAGACTCAGGGCCGGTCGATCGGCGTAGTTCTCGATGTAGCTGTACCGATCGGTGCGGATCGCCCGGATCGGATCGAAGTTGTCGTGGTAGGTCTTCTCGGTGAACGCCTCGTCGCGCACGGTGGCCGAGGCGATGCCGGTGATCGTCTCGGCGTGTGAACACCCTTCCACCGCCTCAGGGATGTCGACACCCAGCAGGTCCAGGAGGGTGGGTGTCAGGTCGACGCCGCTGAACAGGTCGTCGTAGACGAACGGTGTGATGTTGCGGCCGGTGGGCGGCCGCACGATCAGCGCCACTCCGGTGCCCTCGGAATACAGCGTCGATTTGGCGCGGGGAAAGGCCAGGCCGTGGTCGGTGACGAACACGACCCAGGTGGTGCGATCGAGGCCGAGTTCGGCGAGGGTGTCCAGTAATCGGCCCACCGCGGCATCGGCCTTGGTGATCGACCCGAGCAGTCCCGCGAGATCCTCACGAACGGGCCGGGCGTCGGGCAGAAAGGCCGGGACCGACACATTCTTCGGATCGGCGTGCACGTAGTCCTCGGGCGGATAGGGCCGATGGGTCTCGAAGAAGCCGGCCGTCAGCAGGAACGGCTGCCGGCGGCGCTGTTCGTCGACGCCCACGGTGCGCAACCACTCCTGTGACCGCGCCGCGACGTAGTCGCACTCCGAATCGGAGATGTCGAACTCGTCGAAGCCCAGGCGCTCCGGGTCGCTCGACTCGTGCTGCATCCCGAAGAGCGCGCTGTACCAGCCGTTCTCGCCGAGGATCTCCGGCAGTGTCCGGACGTCGTCGTGATATTCGAATCCGTGGTGGGCCAGACCGGTCAGACCGTTGGAATGGGGGTACCGCCCGGTGAACAGCGAACCGCGGGCAGGTGAGCACAGCGGTGCCGTGGCGTGGGCATTGCTGAATCGGATTCCCTGGGAAGCCAGCGCATCCATCGTCGGACTGTCGACGCCCCCGGCCCCGTAACAGCCGAGGTGCCGGCCGAGGTCGTGCCAATGGATCAGCAGTACGTTCTCGGCCATTCACCACTCCTGTGTCCGGGTTCGGATCCGATCGCGTCGAGGAGATCCGTTCCCCCCGGGTCGACCAATCCTGCAGGCAACACCCCGGGGGAGACCACACTTGGATTCGTCGTGATCCGAATCCGGCGCGACCCCCCTCGCTAGCGTCCGAGCGGTCCGCGGCCCAGACGCAACAGCAACATGGCCAGGGTGTGGCCTTCCTGCCCGAGCTCGCTGAACCGGTCGAGCACCTTCATCTCACGACTGTGTACGAGGCGGGTACCGCCGGAAGCCATCCGGGTCTGTCCGATGCGCTTGGACACCGCGGTCCGTCGTTTGATCGCGGCGAGGATTATCGCGTCGACACGGTCGATTTCGCGGCGCAGGTCATCGATGTCCTCGGGGAGATCTCCCACGTCAGACCCGAGATCAAGGCCGGACAGGTCGATCGGCTGGTCAGCAGTCACGGGCCCAAGTGTGCCACGCACGGTGGTGACGCTGGTAAGAGTGGTCGTTGTGCATCTGTCCACAGCGGCCGGGAAATGGGTTGGTCGAGCTTCGCCTTCGGCTTCGTCTCCGCTGCTCTCCTCATCGCCAGAACCGGGACACCCGGTGCGGGCGACATCTCGGGGTGCGACGGTGCTCTGGATCGCGTCGGCATTGATCCTCATCCAGCTCATGGTGCGGATCGCGCTGGTCGCGGGCGGCAACTTCTACTGGGACGACCTGATCCTCATCGGCCGGGCCTCGGAGCACTCGACCTTCTCCTGGGAATACCTGATGTACGGCCACGACGGACACCTGATGCCGGGGGCATTCCTCGTCGCGGGCATCAGCACCGATCTGGCGCCGCTGAACTGGGCGGTCCCGGCGCTCACACTGGTGATCCTGCAGGTGTTGGCGTCCCTGGCCGTGCTGCGGATGCTGATCGTGATCGCGGGACGGCTGCGTCCGGCCATCCTGGTCCCGTTGGCGTTCTATCTCTTCACCCCGCTGACCGTGCCGGCATATACGTGGTGGTCGGCGGGCCTGAATGCGCTGCCGATGCAGATCGCGATGGCCGTGGTCGTGGCCGAGGTGGTGCAGCTGTGTCGCGGGCGGGTCGTGAACCGGCGGTTGGCGATCGGCCGGGCGCTGGTGGCATTTGTGATCGGTCTGGCGTTCTTCGAGAAATCGGTGCTCATCGTGCCGGTGGCCATGGCGGTGGCGGTGTTGTGGTGCCTGCTGTCCGGTCCCGCCGTAACCGCGGGCCAGGCGGTGCGCACCGCCTGGATATCGGCGCGGGAGCTCTGGATCGGGCTGTGCGCGACAGCTGCGGCCTGGCTGGGTCTGTATCTGATCGTGGTGCCGGTGGACCCCGACGGCCACTCGGTGTCGCAGGCATTGAACATCACGTGGCGCTCGATCAACGCCGGCCTCATCCCCGGGATGCTCGGTGGTCCGTGGGACTGGGAGCGCTGGCTGCCGAGTCCGCCGTTCGGATCGGTCGGCCTACCACTGACCGTCGTCGCCTGGCTTCTGGTGTCGGCGGCGGTCGGCTACGTCCTGTACACCCGCCGCCGGGTCGGCTGGATCCTGGCCGCCGTGGCCGGTTACGTGGTCGTGTTGCAGATACCGATCATCTGGAACCGGACCGGCGACCACACCACCGTCGAGTTGGCCCAGACTCTCCGGTATCTGCCCGACAGCGCCTTGGTCATCACCATGGCGATGGCGTTGACACTGGTGGCGCCGGTACGCAACCGGGATGTCGCGGCCGGTCATCGGCGGTGGTTGCGCCCGGTCGCGGTGGCCGCGACCGGGGCGTTCATCGTCAGCTCGCTGTTCGCCACCCACCAGTTCTCGAAGGAATGGCAGACCGACCCGACCGGCGACTACCTCGCCAACGCGCGCACGTCGCTGGCGCAGGCCCGCGACACCCCGATGTTCGACCACCAGGTCCCGATCCTGGTCCTACTACCGCTGGTCAAGCCGTACAACACCGTCAGCAAGGTCTTCGGCGGGCTGCCGGACCGGCCCGAATTCGATGCTCCGACGGACACCTTGCAGGTCCTCGACGACGCCGGACGCCTGGCCCCGGCAGACATTACGCCGATCCGTACCAGCGCCGCCGGGGCCGGTGACTGCGCCGACCCGGAGGTCACCGGTCCCACCGATCTGCAGCTCGACGGACCGCTGCTGGTCTGGTCGTGGAAGGTGGCGCTGCCGTACTGCGCGACCTCGGACGGACAGATCGAGGTCGGTCTGGCCGACGGCGATCCGGTGACCGCGCCGATCAAGGCCGGACTGAACACGGTGTATCTCCAGCTGGACGGGGGTGGGGACCAGATCCGGGCGCGACCGCTGACGCCGGGACTGGGCCTCCACATCGGCCAGGGCCGGGTCGGCGAACTGGTCCGGGTCCCCTGAACCGCCGGCGAGATCAGACCGCCGGCACGGTGACGACCTCGATGTCGCTGATCCCGGCTTCGTCGAGTGTTCGCATCGTGGCGTCGGCGGCGTCGGATTCGGCGAACACCCACCGGACCGGGGTGCGCTCCGCGGCGGCGGTCTGGGCCTTTGCGGCGACGATCATCGCCTCGGTACCTGCCCAGCTGCTGCTCAATGCGCCGTCGCTGCCGATGTTGCCGGAGTAGTCCGGACCGAACGTCGTGAGCAGCGTGCCGTCCGGTGCCCGGCCGTCGAAGGCCTGCCCGCCGACGACGTAGGTGAATGTGGAGTTGATGCCGGTGATCTGCTGGTTGTAGTCGCGGCTCTGCGGCGTGCCCTTGAATCCGTCTCGGCTCCAGATGCCGGACGGCTCGGCGGTGGAGACCCGTTTGTTGGCGGTGAGCGCGCGGGTCAGGACGGAGGCGTCCTGATCGAGGTAGGTGGTGAAGACATAGGCCACGTCACCCTGGAGGGTGCCGTCCTCACCGGCTCCGACCTGGAACGGGCACCGCGTCTCACCCCGGCCGTTGAGCGGGATGACGACCGTACGGGTGCAGGTACCGCCCACCGGCCGGTCGTTGAGTCTGAGAGTCATGTCGCCGACGATGGTGATGGATCCCGGAGCAGTGGCGCCGGGGGTCGTTGCGACATAGGTGACGATGTACTCACAGACCGGCGGGGTGCACGGCGCCGGGTACACCGCGAGGCGGAAGCCGCTGGCGTCGAGGTTCGGGTTCAGATAGGGCGCCGGGATGTGGGTGAGTGTCGCGGCCTGCTCCTCGATTGCCTCGTAGATCCCGCCGACCTCGTCGGTGCCGAGGGGTTCGACCGACAGGTCGACCTCGACGACCGAGCCGCGGGGCTGTTCCAGCGGACCGGCGACGGTCGACAGGTCGATGGTGTCGGTGACGGTCGTGGTGCGCAGGGCGCCGCCTGCGGTGATGGTGCCGTCCTCGTCGAGGACGACGTCGGGGAGTGTCCCGGGTGTGAAGCGCTCATCGGGTGTCCCGACCACACCGGTGGCCCGTCCCTTGGCGGTCATGTCCAGCGATGCATCGTCGGCGGTCAGGGCCAGGCCGAGTGCGGGCGGTGCCAGGAGTGAGCCGAGGTCGGGGAATGTCGCCGGGTCGAGGGCCGCCCAATCGGCGGCGACCGCCGCATAGTTCATCTTCGGCTTCTCCAGATGGCTCTTCCAGAAGTCCGCCGAACCCTGTGCGTACGTCTGACCGTTCACGCCGATGATGTCGGCCGTTTCGCCCCCGACCTTGATCGTGCCGCGGACGTCACCACCCGCGGTCACCTCGACATCGACGAGGTTGATCTTGTCGGTGCCGGAGGTGACCGTGCCCGAGTACGTGGCGCCGGGCCGGTTCGCGAACTCCACCGCGATCGCCTCGAGCTGCTTCTCGGCCAGAATCGACGGGGGCGCCACACCGGTCCCGCCGGTGGCGCGCGGGATGAACATCGCCACGACGACCGCGATCAGTGCCACCACGGCGATGCCCAGCGCGACCTTGGGAATTGCAGTGCTGTTCAACGTGGTGCCCCCCACCCGATCGTTTGTCCGGCTGCAGTCCCGGCAGCCGTGGTGCGGGTCCCACACCGCCGCATCGCCCACCGAATGGCCCACGTGGCACATGCGTACCAATCGTGGCCCGAGCTCGAGTGGCGATGATGTTACCGAACCCACGGCGGACCCGGCGGAGTCGTGAGCTGTCGGTGCGAGCGGGTACTTTTGGGACACGATGAAAAGCGCTGCTCCCCACCCGTCGCTGCCGGGCATGGCCACTGGAAACCTGCACGAGGACGCCCGCGCCGAATCGCGGCGTGCCCAAGAATTGCTCGAGGGGCTCAACACCCAGCAGCGGGCCGCGGTCCTGCATGCCGGTTCGCCACTGCTGATCGTGGCCGGGGCCGGGTCGGGCAAGACCGCCGTGCTCACCCGGCGGATCGCCTATCTGCTCGCCGAACGTGACGTCAGTCCAGGTCAGATCCTGGCGATCACCTTCACCAACAAGGCAGCGGCCGAGATGCGGGAGCGGGTTGTCGACCTGGTCGGTCCGCGTGGGCAACGCATGTGGGTCAGTACGTTCCACTCGACGTGTGTCCGCATCCTGCGGGCCCAGGCGTCTCTGCTGAGCGGGATGAACTCGAACTTCTCCATCTACGACGCGGACGACTCGCGGCGGCTGCTGGGCATGATCGTGCGGGATCTGGACCTGGACCCCAAGAAGTTCAGCCCGCGTGGGGTCGGCATCTCGATCTCCAACTTCAAGAACGAACTCGTCGACCCCGATGAGGCGATGGCCGCAGCGGAACAGGGCAGCGAACCCGCCGCGAAGACGATCGCCCAGATCTATCGGCAGTATCAGCAGCGACTGCGCTCGGCGAACGCATTCGACTTCGACGACCTGATCGGTGAGACCGTCGGTTTGCTGCAGGCATTCCCGGAGGTTGCCGAGTATTACCGGCGCCGGTTCCGGCACGTCCTGGTCGACGAATACCAGGACACCAACCACGCGCAGTACATTCTCGTCCGCGAACTGGTCGGTACCGGGGCCATCGGCAACGTGACGCCGGCCGAGTTGTGCGTGGTCGGTGATGCCGACCAGTCGATCTACGCCTTCCGGGGTGCGACGATCCGCAACATCGAGGAGTTCGAACGCGACTTCCCGAACACCGAAACGATTCTCCTGGAACAGAATTACCGTTCCACCCAGACGATCCTGTCAGCGGCCAACGCCGTCATCTCCCGCAACGTCGGTCGCCGCGAGAAGAAGCTGTGGACAGACTCCGGCGACGGTGAACTCATCGTCGGCTACGTCGCCGACAACGAGCACGACGAGGCCCAGTTCATCGCCCGCGAGATCGACGCGCTCACCGATTCCGGGGAGTTCAACTACTCCCAGATCGCCGCCTTCTACCGCACCAACACCGCCTCACGTGCGCTGGAAGAGGTGTTCATCCGGCTGGGCATCCCGTACAAGGTGGTCGGTGGGGTTCGCTTCTACGAGCGCAAAGAGGTCCGCGACATCGTCGCGTACCTGCGGACGGTGGCCAACCCGGACGACACGGTGAGTTTGCGCCGCATCTTGAACACCCCGCGACGGGGGATCGGTGATCGTGCCGAGGCCTGCGTCGCGGTGCACTCGGAGAACACCGGGGTCAGCTTCTACCAGGCGTTGATCGACGGTTCCGAGGGCAAGGTCCCGTTGCTCGGAACCCGCGCGGTCAAACAGATCTCGTCGTTCGTCGAACTCATCGAGGGTCTGCGCAAAGATTTCCTGTCGAACTTCGGCGAGGCCGGATCCGACGCCGCGGACATCGCCGAGATGGATGCCGGCAGCGAGGCCGGTGACATCGGCGAACTGGTGGATGCGATCGTCGAGCGGACGGGCTACCGCTATGAACTCGAAGGTTCGTCGGATCCGCAAGACGGTGCCCGCCTCGACAACATCAACGAATTGATCTCGGTGGCAAGGGAGTTCAGTGCCGAAGCTGCAGAGGTCGCCGCGGCCCGGGTGCCCGAAACCCAGATCGGTGAGGCCGCTGACGGCGTCCTGCCTGCCGAGCCGACCGATCCGGATCTCGAACCGGATCCGGGCGAGCCCGAACCGGGTTCTCTGGCAGCATTTTTGGAGCGGGTCGCGTTGGTGGCAGATGCCGACCAGGTACCCGACGACGAAGACGGTGTGGTCACGTTGATGACCCTGCACACCGCCAAGGGGCTCGAGTTCCCGGTGGTCTTCGTGACCGGCTGGGAGGACGGGCAGTTCCCGCATATGCGGGCCCTGGGTGATCCGGCCGAGCTGTCGGAGGAACGCCGACTGGCCTACGTGGGCATCACCCGTGCCCGCAAGCGCCTCTACCTGAGCCGGGCGATGGTTCGCTCGGCCTGGGGCACGCCCATGCAGAATCCGGAATCTCGCTTCCTGCAAGAGATTCCGCAGCATCTCATCGACTGGCGGCGAACCGAACCGAAGCGCGGCATGGGGCGTGGGCTCAGTGATGGCACCCGTGACTACGGCGACAACGGCCGCGGTTTCGGCGACGGGCGTTTCGGTGGATCGGGCGAGTCCGGTTCGCGGCGCCGCGAATCGTTCGGCTCACCCACCCGCGGGCGCAACAAGCAGGTCCACGTCGAGGTGGGGGACCGGGTCACCCATGCCAAGTACGGCATGGGCAAGGTGGTCGCCAAGGAAGGCTCCGGTCCCACCGAAAGGGTCAAGTTCGACTTCGGCAGCGCCGGCCAGATCACACTGATGTCGCTCGGCGGATTGCCCGTGGAAAAGCTCTGAGCCGACCGGCTCCGCACCACCCGACAGGTAAAGCCTGCATCGAATCGATGCAGGCTTTCCTGTTGTCTACCGGTGTTGCAGTGATTGCGCAGGCCTGAAAGCCTGCGCGGGCAAAGGGTTCGGGTCAGCTGGCGTAGCCGGAGAGCTGCACGCCGTGCGCTGCGAGCCACGGCGTCGGGTCGATCTTGGTGTTGCCGTTCTTCCAGACCTCGAAGTGGAGGTGGGGTCCGGTGGAGAAGCCCTCGTTGCCGACCTCGGCGATGATGTCGCCTGCCATCACGGTCTGACCTTTTTGCACGTGCACGCCGCTGGCGGACATGTGGCCGTACATCGTGACGGTGCCGTCGGGCGCCTGGATCTGAACCCAGTTGCCGTATCCGGCTGCCGGGCCGGCCGCGATCACAACGCCGTCGGTGACAGCGTGGATGGCCGTGCCCAGGGGCGCGGCCATGTCGATGCCGCCGTGGAAAGTTCCCCACCGGCTGGCGTACGCGGAGGTGAAGTCGTAGGCGCCGAGATCGATCGGGGAGACGATCGTCGGACGACGCGCTGCGATCTCCGCGGCGATCCTCTCGTCGGCAATCGCCTGGCCGGTGGCCAGCTGGGCCGTAAAGGTGTCCATGTTGACCGGTACCGGTGCGGTGGCCACCGCGGCCGCTGGGGCGCTGCCGGTGCTGACCAAAGCCGCCGGAGTCGGTGTGGCGGCCTTCGCGGTCGTGGTGGGTGCGGCCTCGTCGGATTGCTGGGCGAACGATCCGGTTGCTGCTGCCATTGCGGCACCGGCGGCGACTGCCAGGAGCGCGGCGCGCCCCTTCAGTGCCTGCGGCGGTGCGGCGACGCGATGTTTACCACCGGAGCGAACCGGGGAACGCTGCTTCTGTGGAGACCACTCGGGAGCATCGCCCAACGGGGCGAAGTCGTCGAATTCGGCGCCACGAACCTCGAAGGGATGTTCGTGGACGATCTCGTCGAACTCGATGTCGGCGACAACGATGTCTTGCGTCACCTCGGCCTGGCGGGGCTGGTCGTAGGCGTCGCGGTCGAAACGGCGGGTTCCGGTGGACTGACGGCTCGCACGGGGTGCTGCGGTCGAATCGTTACGCCACTGGCTCAGGGGTCCGTCTGCGTACTGCACGAGACCGAAGTCGTCGACCGGGATGATGTTGGTGATCTCGTCGTCGCGTAAAGCATCAGGGCGTTGCTCGTCTAGAGTTCCGGCCGAGGCGCGCCTACCTGCGCCGTTTCCGGTGTTCATTTCACGAGCGTCCAACTGATTGAGCCTTCCTAGCTTGTACAGAACCAGTCCGAGGTAGTTCCACCGCACTGCACGGAAAGTTTACTGAGACAAATCCGTGACCTTCTGACCTAGCGACGGTAACGAAACGATTGCGATCGCCGCAACCGCTCGCCGATTTGGGGGCCCGATTGTGACCTGGATCACGTAATTGCGTACGCTTTGTCGATATGCCTCCCTGCTGGTCGCGGACGAATCCCTCAACTATTTGCAGAGTGAACAATCAGTACGTGATCTGAGGCACAAGCGGCGGTAGCAGTGGCCGGCGGCGTTTGCCGCGGAGTTACAGTCATCGATGGTCCGCGGGCACCAACTGCGGACAAACCTACGAGATGGTGAGCTGAATGGATCTCTTCGAATACCAGGCGAAGGAACTCTTCGCCAAGCACGAGGTGCCGACCTCGGCAGGACGTGTTACCGACACGGTTGCCGGCGCACGTGAAATTGCCGAAGAAATCGGCAAGCCCGTGATGGTCAAGGCGCAGGTGAAGGTCGGCGGCCGCGGAAAAGCGGGCGGCGTGAAGTACTCCGCCGACGTCGACGCCGCCGTTGCGAATGCAGAGGCCATCCTTGGCCTCGACATCAAGGGCCATGTTGTCAAGAAACTGCTGGTCGCAGAGGCGAGTGACATCGCCGAGGAGTACTACATCTCCTTCCTGCTGGACCGCACCAATCGCACCTACCTGGCCATGTGCTCGGTCGAGGGTGGCGTCGAGATCGAGGTCACCGCCGAAGAGAACCCCGACGCACTGGCCAAGATCCCCGTCGACGCCGTCAAGGGTGTCGACCTCGCGTTTGCTCGCGAGATCGCCGAAGCCGGCAAGCTGCCCGCCGAGGTGCTCGATGCCGCGGCCGTCACGATCCAGAAGCTCTGGGAGGTCTTCATCAACGAAGACGCACTCCTGGTCGAGGTCAACCCCCTCGTGCGTACACCGACCGATGAGATCCTCGCCCTCGACGGCAAGGTCACCCTCGACGAGAACGCTGCGTTCCGTCAGCCCGGTCACGAGGCGTTCGAAGACAAAGACGCCACCGACCCGCTCGAACTCAAGGCCAAGGAAAACGACCTCAACTACGTCAAGCTCGACGGTGAGGTCGGAATCATCGGTAACGGTGCCGGTCTGGTCATGTCGACCCTCGACGTGGTCGCCTACGCGGGCGAGAAGCACAACAACGTCAAGCCGGCCAACTTCCTGGACATCGGCGGCGGCGCCTCGGCTGAGGTCATGGCTGCCGGCCTGGACGTCATCCTGAACGACCCGCAGGTCAAGAGCGTGTTCGTCAACGTCTTCGGCGGCATCACCGCGTGTGACGCAGTTGCCAACGGCATCGTCGGCGCACTGAAGACCCTGGGCGACGAGGCCAACAAGCCGCTCGTCGTTCGCCTGGACGGAAACAACGTCGAAGAGGGTCGTCGCATCCTCGCCGAGGCCAACCACCCGCTGGTGACGGTCGTCGCAACCATGGATGAGGCTGCCGACAAGGCCGCCGAACTGGCGAGCAAGTAGGAGCAGTAGACCAATGTCGATTTTTCTGAACAAAGATTCCAAGGTCATCGTCCAGGGCATCACCGGTGGCGAGGGAACCAAGCACACCGCTCTGATGCTCAAGGCGGGCACCCAGGTCGTCGGTGGCGTCAACGCCCGCAAGGCCGGCACCACCGTCAGCCATGACGGCGGCGTGGAGCTGCCCGTGTTCGGCACCGTTGCCGAGGCCATCGAGAAGACCGGCGCCGACGTGTCGATCGCGTTCGTGCCGCCGAAGTTCGCAAAGGACGCGATCATCGAGGCCATCGACGCCGAGATCGGTCTGCTCGTGGTCATCACCGAGGGCATCCCGGTGCAGGACAGCGCATACGCGTGGGCCTACAACGTGTCCAAGGGCAACAAGACCCGGATCATCGGACCCAACTGCCCCGGCATCATCACCCCGGGTGAGTCGCTGGTCGGCATCACCCCGGCCAACATCGCCGGCTCGGGCCCGATCGGCCTCGTGTCGAAGTCGGGCACGCTGACCTACCAGATGATGTTCGAGCTGCGTGAGATCGGCTTCTCGACCGCCATCGGCATCGGCGGCGACCCGGTCATCGGGACCACCCACATCGACGCCATCGCGGCGTTCGAGGCGGACCCCGACACCAAGATCATCGTCATGATCGGTGAGATCGGTGGCGACGCCGAAGAGCGTGCGGCCGATTACATCAAGGCCAACGTCACGAAGCCGGTTGTCGGCTACGTTGCCGGCTTCACCGCTCCCGAGGGCAAGACCATGGGCCACGCCGGCGCCATCGTCTCGGGCAGCTCGGGCACCGCGCAGGCCAAGAAGGATGCACTCGAGGCGGCCGGCGTCAAGGTCGGCAAGACGCCGTCCGAGACCGCTGCTCTGGCTCGCGAGCTGTACAAGAATCTGTAAGTAGCGCACCGCGCTCTAGACGGCGATGGCGTCGACCCGGGTTTCCCCGGTCGGCGCCATCGCCGTTTGCGGTTGGTGCTCGCCCCGGGTGGGGTCGGACACGTAGTGTCGAATAACTGCTCTACCACACCCCGCGCGGAAGGCTGATCCATGACCGATGTCCCGGCAGAAAACCCAGGGCAGCCAGTGGAATTCACGGTGCTCACCGGTCTCGACGAGGTGGTCGACTCCGGTACCGACCGGCCGAAGATCGACGTCGTGGCCAAGCTCGCCGGGGCGAACGTCGTACACCTGTCGTTGCGGGCCGGTCAGGTGATCGACGATCACCGATCGACGATGGAGATCCTGGTGATCGGTCAGCATGGCCTGATCGACTTCTCGGTGGCCGGTGAGCGCGTGCAACTCTCACCGGGTACGGCGGTCCGGGTGGCCGCGGGCGTGACGCACAAGCTTGTTGCCGTGGAGGACTCGGCTGCGACCCTGCTCGTCCTCAAAGGCGCGCCGTAGTCGCGGCTCGTCCGATGCTGTCGCCAGAACACCGAGGTCGAGTATCGTTTTATGAGCGGTAGGGGGGCAAGGCACCGGCTTTCACAGCGGCGAAGAGAGCGGTAGGCCAATGGTCACTGGTGCGTCGACAGCGTCGAATGTCGTGCGTGGAGTCCGCGGACTCTACGGTGTGGCAGTCCGTCTCCCGGTCGCCGGGCCGTTGCTCGAGCGCGGAGCCGTCTCGGCCACCGCCTTGGGCGAACAGGTCCTCGACGGCACGATCGCGCTGACCCGATCCGCTCTGAAAGTTCTCATCCGTGAGGTGATCACCGCACTCGTCGACGAGGTCGATCTGACCGAACTCGTTCTCGATCATGTCGATCTCGACAAGATCGCCACGGAGATCGATCTGGACGGCATCGCCGCCCGCATCGACATCGACGCGATCCTGGGCCGCGTCGACATCGACGCGGTGATCGAGACGGTGGATCTCAATCGCGCGGTGGACGGCGTCGACATCGACCTGATCGCGGCGCGGATCGACATCGACGCCATACTCGCCCGCGTCGACCTGATCGGACTGGCCAACGAGGTCATCGACGGCGTCGACCTGGAGGCGATCGTCCGGGATTCGACCACCACCCTGACCAACGGTGTACTGGACGACGTGCGGGTCCAGGGCGCGCGTGCCGACGACGTCGTGGCGGGAGTCTTCGGAAAACTGCTGGGCCGCAAGCCGACTCCTCATAACGGTGGGCGTGTGGTCAACGGTGCGCTCGCGCCGCCGCCGACCACCGCGGTCACCGAAGTCGTCGTCGATGTGCACCGCCGCGGGTCGCCTGAGTCGCCGGCCGGTCAGTCATGACAGATGCGACGCACCCGCCGCATCACACCAGCAAGGACGCACTGGACACCCGAACGGCGGGGATCGTCAGCCGCGGCACCGCATCCGCGATCGACGTCCTGGTCGTCGTCGTGATCCTGGGGATGATGTATCTCTTCATCGTGCTGCTGGACCTGCTGCTGACCACCGGATCGTTCAGCGCGCCGAACCCCAACATCGTGGCCTCGGGTATCGCGTCGTATTCGGTGGTGCTGATCTATCTGACCGGCTGCTGGACGGTGTCGGGGCGGACCGTCGGCTCGGTGGCGATGGGGCTGGAAGTGGTCAGTCGCAACGGAAGTCGACTCGGTCCGGCCCGCGCATTGCTGCGGGCGGCGTTCTGCGCGTTCTTTCCGATCGGATTGGCCTGGGTGGCCGTCGACCGACGTCGTCGGTCGATTCAGGACATGGTGCTGCGCAGCCGGGTCATCTACGCCTGGTGAGGTGTCGGGGTGCAGGCTCACCGGACCCCGTACCAGTCATGTGAAGTCTGTGGAACAGACCGATTCGTTGCAGTGGCAGGGGTGTACCTCGGTAGTCTCGACAGACCATGACTTTTGCAACCGAGGGGACATCTGCGACGGAGGGCTCCCCGTCGCCGGCACCGGTGACCCGTCGTGGACTGGCGAAGGCCGCACGCCGGCGTGAACTGCTCGCTGCGGCTGCCCGGCTGATGGCCGAACGGGGTTTTGCCGGTGTGCGACTGGAGGACATCGGCGCCGCGGTCGGTGTCAGTGGTCCGGCGATGTACCGGCATTTCTCCGGGAAGGACGCCGTCCTGGCGGAAATGCTGATCACCATCTCGCAACGCCTGCATGCCGGCGGGCAGGCGGTGGTGGACGAATCCACCGATGACGCCGATGCGTTGGATCGGCTGATCGAGTTCCACGTCGACTTCGCGACCACCGAACCGGAATTGATCCGCGTGCAGGACCGCGACCTGTCGTCCCTGACGCCGGAGGCCAGCCGTGAGGTCCGGCGGTTGCAGCGCCAGTACGTCGAACTGTGGACCGACGTTCTCGTGCGGGTCGACCCGTCGATCCCACGGCAGGAGGGCCGAACTCGCGTGCACGCCGCCTTCGGCCTGATCAACTCGTCCCCGCGGTTACCCGAACTCGAGATCGCCCGCCAGCAGAGGCTGTTGGCGCAGATGGCCCGGGCGGCGCTGACCGCCGCCCGCCCCTGACGAGCTCCTGGCCCTCCCGAAATTCGCGCCACTTGCCTGCGTGTGCGCCGGTTGCAACCGGCGCGTTCGTGAGTAAGCGGCGCGAATTCGGGAGCCGGGGACGCGGATCAGATGCCGAGGGTGGCGGTCCGATCGGCGACGGCCTCCCGGTAGCGGTCGACGTTGGCCAGCTTGATGCTCTCGTAGCCGCGGATCATGTCCGGCAACGCGGCGAGCGCGACGACCTCATGCCGGTGGTCCGGGGTGATGGTCCCGTCGGCCAGTCCGGTCAGTGCCCGGTCGATCATCGCCCGGTATTCCCCGATCAACGCCCGCTCGGTGGTGCGGACGGTGGCCCGGCCGAATGTGTCGAACCGGGTGCCGCGCAGCCGTTTTGCCTTGGCCAGCGCCGCGAGCGCCGGTGCCGCCCGGCGGCCGAGGGCGATCTTCTTCTTCATACCCATCGACCGCAGGGTCGGGGGATGTAGTCGGACCGCGACCTCGGCGTCGTCGCCGAACTGGTCGGCGACCTCGGCGGCGAACGCCGCATCACGGGTCAGTCGGGCGACCTCGTATTCATCCTTGTACGCCATGAGCTTGAAGAGGTTATGTGCCACCGCGTCGGTCAGGTCGTCGATACCGCTGCGCTCCGCGACGTGGGTGACGAACGAGACGTACTCGGCTGCGTAGGCGAGGCTTTGGTATGCGACGAGTTCGTCGACGCGATGTTGGACGGTCTGCCGCACCGCGGGTCGCACGCCGGTCAACTGCGCGGTCAACCGCACCGCGTCCTCACTCGGCTGCCACGGGGACGGGACCGGATGCGTGGCGGAGATGGCCGCGGTGACCGCGTCCCGGTCGGCCACAACTTGACGTCCGCGCCGGAACGCCTGCACATTGCGTTCCACCGCAACCCCATTGAGTTGCACCGCACGTTCGATCGAGGCGGCGGAGATCGGCATCGCGCCGGATTGATAGGCGGCGCCGACCATCAACATGTTCGCGTACTGCTCGTCGCCGAACAGATCGAGTGTCAACGCTCCGGGGTCGAGGTAGATCGCGCGCGCCACCGAGTGGCTGATGGAGTCCGCGATCGCGGCGTGGTCGGGATAGGAGACCGAGGTGTCGATGACCATGGCTCCGGTGGGGACCTTGGTGGTCGACACCACGGCGGTGGTCTTGTCGGGGGAGGCGACCTTGAGGTTTGCGGGATCGACCCCCACCAGACCGTCACAGGACAGGTACATGTCGCAGTCGCCGGTGGCGACCTTGGCGGCCTGCTCGACCACGCCGGCGCTGACCTTGACGTCGCTGACCACCGCACCGCCCTTTTGTGCCAGGCCGGTCATGTCGACTGTCCGGGCGACATGACCGTCGAGGACGGCGGCGGTGGCGATCACCTGGGAGACCGTCACGACACCGGTACCGCCGATTCCGGTGACGCGCAACGTGAATCCGTTGTCGATGGATGTGGACGAAAAGGGCTCGGGCAGTGCGTCAAAACCGATGTCGGCGACGGTGTTGCGGACCTTCTCCTTGCCGGACGGTGTCACCGTGACAAAGGACGGGCAGTCACCCTTCAGGCAGGAGAAGTCGAAGTTGCACGAACTCTGATCGATCCGCGTTTTGCGGCCGAACTCGGTGTCGACCGGATGTACCGACAGGCAGTTCGACTTCTCGCCGCAGTCACCGCAACCCTCACAGATGCGTTCGTTGATCATCACGCGCTGGGTCGGGGTGGGGGCCTTGCCGCGCTTGCGCTTACGGCGCTTCTCCGCGGCGCAGGCCTGATCGTGGACGAGGACGGTGACTCCGGCGGTGGCCGCCAACTCTTGCTGGATGGCCATCATTTCCTCGCGCGGCCGTACCTCGACCCCGGCGGGCAGCCGCAGTGCGCGGGTTCGGATCGGATCATCGGAGGTGACGACGATTCGGCTGACCCGTTCGGCCTGCAGCAGATTCACGATCTGCGGCAGCGTCATCTGACCGACCGGATCCTGGCCGCCGGTCATCGCCACCGTGCCGTTGAACAGCAGTTTGTAGGTGATGTTCGCGCCGGAGGCGACCGCCGATCGCAGGGCGAGCGACCCCGAGTGCATGAACGTGCCGTCGCCGATGTTCTGCACGAAGTGTTGCTGGCTGACAAACGGGGCCATACCGAGCCACTGCGCGCCTTCACCACCCATCTGGGTGACGCCGGCGACGTCTCCGACCTGGTCCGGATCCATCAGCAGAACCATTGCGTGGCAGCCTATTCCGGCACCGACAAGGGTGTCATCGGCCACCTTGGTGGAGCTGTTGTGGGGGCATCCGGAGCAGAAGTAGGGGGTACGGACCGCCAGCGGGAGCTCGATGCGTCCCCGGCTGCGGCCGGTGGTGTCGAGCCAGTTCTGTGCTTGGGGGATCCGATGGTTGCGGGCGAGCCGGCCGGCGAGGCCACGGGTGACCGCATCGATGTCGAGTTCACCGAACCGGGAGAACAGGGTCGACCCGTCTTCGTGCGTCTTGCCGACGATCGCGGGGACGTCGGGGCGGCGGAACAGGATGTCGCGCATCATCGTCTCGATGAAGTCACGCTTCTCCTCGACGACGATCACCTCATCGAGTCCGGAGATGAACTCGTCCATGATCTCGCGCTCGAACGGATAGACCATGCCCATCTTCAGGATTCGGATGCCGAGTCGTGAGAGGTCGGCGTCGGTGATACCGATGAGCCGCAACGCCTCCCGGACGTCCATGTATGTCTTGCCGGCGGCGACGATGCCGATCCGGTCGTCGGGGCTGCGTTGCACGATTCGGTTGAGTCGGTTGATGCGCGCGTATTCGACGGCGCGTGGCAGCCGGACCGTCAGCTGATTCTGCTCGAGCTCCATCAGGTTGGCGCCCAACAGTTTTCCGCTCGGTAGGTGGAGGCTGGTGCCGAGGTCGCCGTAGATGGGCAGGATGCGATCGGGATGGACGTCGGCCGTGGAGGCACCGTCGGCCACATGTGCGGAGATCTTGAACGACGTCCACAGTCCGGAGACCCGCGACATGATGGCGGCGTGGACACCGAGATCGAGGATGTCCTGGGAGTCGGCGGGGTAGAGGATCGGCATGTAGAGGTCGGCCAGCGCCATCTCGGAGGCGCACGGGACGGTGGAGCTCTTGGCGCCGGGATCGTCGCCGACCAGGGCCACGGCTCCGCCGGTGGTGTGGGTGCCGATGATGTTGGCGTGACGCAGTGCGTCGGTAGCGCGGTCCAGACCCGGTGCCTTGCCGTACCAATAGCCCACGACACCGTCCCGCGTGATGCCGTCTGTGCCGGTGGCCAGTGTGCCGACCTGGGCTGCCAACTGCGAACCCATCACCGAGGTTGCGGCGAGTTCTTCGTTCAGGCCGGGGCGGTGGACGATGTCGTACGGGTCGAGGTACTGCGCGCGGCGGGCGATCTCGAGGTCGTATCCGGCCAGCGGCGAACCCTCGTATCCGGAGATGAACGAGGAGGTGTGAAGGTTCTGGCGGCGGTCGAGCCGGGCGCGGTCTCGGACCATGCGCACCAGGGCTTGGATACCGGTGAGATAGACGGTCCCGGACTCCCGGGTGTACCGGTCATCAAGTGAAAACGATTCGATACCTGCAGCGTCGCTGCGGTCGTGCTGGACGAGGGTCATGGCTGTTTACCCGGCTCTCTATTTCGTTGTGATCGCCCCGGGGGTGGTGGGACGAGGACATGCAGTGCGGTAAGCCGATCGTACTGCAACCTGTGACCGCGCCCACATCCGTCGACCGTGCCGAACCAACCGTCGAGCGTGCCGAAACCGCCGTTGACCGTGCCAAAGTTTCCGGCTCCGGTGGAGGTGCGGGACCGATCTCGGTGGTGGGGTCGTCGGCCGGAGAGGTTCAACTGTCGGTTTTGGCCCGCTCGACGGTTGGTTTGGCACGTTCGGCGGTTGGATTGGCACGCTCGAGGGCGGGATCGACGCGGGCAACCGCGACATCGCCGCGGCGAAACACGTGACAATTGGACCCGGAAGCGCGTAACGTCCAATTCAGTTAATCGCTCCTAACTGAAAGGTGGGCGCAGGTGTCCACAACCGCAGTCGCAGGCCAGTGGCGGCAGGCGCACGAAAAGAACGTGACCGAACTGCGCGAACGGCTCGATCGCGTCGCGCGTGGCGGCGGTGACAAGGCCCGCGAGCGTCACCTGTCCCGGGGCAAGTTGCTGCCCCGCGACCGCATCGACACCTTGCTCGACGCCGGCAGTCCCTTCCTCGAGATCGCGCCGTTGGCCGCCGAAGGCATGTACGGCGGCAAGGCTCCGGCCTCCGGGGTCATCGCCGGGATCGGCCGGGTGGCCGGGCGGGAATGCCTGATCATCGCCAACGACGCCACCGTCTCGGGCGGCACGTACTACCCGGTGACGGTCAAGAAGCACCTGCGCGCTCAGGAGATCGCCGCCGCGAACCGGCTGCCCTGCATCTACCTGGTGGACTCAGGCGGCGCGATGCTGCTGGAGCAGGACGAGGTGTTCCCCGATCGCGACCACTTCGGTCGCATCTTCTACAACCAGGCCAACATGAGTGCCGCCGGTATCGCCCAGATCTCGGCGGTCCTGGGATCCTCGACCGCCGGTGGCGCATACGTGCCGGCGATGAGTGACGAGACGGTCATCGTGCGTGACCAGGGCACCATCTTCCTGGCCGGTCCGCCGCTGGTGAAGGCCGCGACCGGCGAGGACGTCAGCGCCGAAGACCTCGGCGGCGGACTCATGCACTCGACGGTCTCGGGCGTGACCGACCATCTCGCCGACAACGACGAAGACGCGCTCGAGCGGGTGCGTCGCATCGTGGCAACGCTCGGTCCCCAGGAGGCGCCGCAGTGGGATGTGCAGCCGGTGCGGGAACCCAAAGCCGCACAGAGCGACCTCTACGACATCGTTCCGACCGACGCCCGCACGCCCTACGACGTGCGTGCCGTGATCGAGACCGTCGTCGACGGTGGTGAATACAACGAGTTCAAGTCGGGGTACGGCACCACGCTGGTGACCGCGTTCGCCCACATTCACGGCCATCCGGTCGGCATCATCGCCAACAACGGCGTGCTGTTCAGCGAAAGTGCACTCAAGGGAGCGCATTTCATCGAACTGTGCGACAAGCGCAAGATCCCGCTGGTGTTCCTGCAGAACATCACCGGCTTCATGGTCGGACGTGAGTACGAGCAGGGCGGTATCGCCAAGAACGGTGCCAAGATGGTCACCGCGGTGGCCTGTGCCCGGGTTCCCAAGTTCACCGTGATCATCGGCGGCTCGTTCGGTGCCGGCAATTACTCGATGTGTGGCCGGGCGTATTCGCCTCGCTTCCTGTGGATGTGGCCCAATGCCCGGATCTCGGTGATGGGTGGGCCTCAGGCTGCCGACACGCTCGGAACTGTGCGCCGCAACCAGATCGAACGCGGCGGCGAGCAATGGGATCCGGCGGACGAAGAGGCGTTCAAGGCCCCGATCCGGGAACAGTTCGAAAAGCAGTCCGACGCCTACTACTCGACCGCCCGGTTGTGGGACGACGGCGTCATCGACCCGGCCGACACCCGCACCGTACTCGGGCTGGCGTTGGCTTCCGCACACCGCGCGCCGTTGGCGCCGGTGTCCTACGGCGTCTTCCGGATGTGAGAGGCACCACCATGGCAACCAAGACAGTCAAAAAAGTTCTCATCGCCAACCGCGGCGAGATAGCCTGCCGGGTCATCCGCACCCTCAAGGCCCACGGAATCCGCAGCGTTGCAGTATATTCCGATGCCGACGCCGATTCACTGCATGTTCGGCTCGCCGACGAGGCGGTCCACATCGGCCCGGCGGCGGCGACCGCGAGCTACCTGGACATCGACAAGGTGATCGGCGCGGCCAAGCGGGTCGGTGCCGACGCGGTGCACCCCGGTTACGGATTCCTCTCGGAGAACGCGGCTTTCGCCCGCGCCCTGCAGGAGGCCTCGATCCTGTTCCTCGGCCCGCCGACCCGGGCCATCGAGGTCATGGGTGACAAGATCGCGGCGCGTGCGGCGGTATCCGAGCGCGACGTCCCGGTGGTCCCGGGCATCTCTCGACCGGGGCTGACCGACGACGAATTGATTGCTGCGGCAGCCGATATCGGATTCCCCGTGCTGATCAAGCCGAGCGCGGGCGGCGGTGGCAAGGGGATGCATCGGGTCGAGGATCCGGCCGCACTGCCGGCTGCGTTGAACACCGCCCGCCGTGAGGCCGGAGCCGCGTTCGGCGACGACACCCTGTTCCTGGAGCGGTTCGTCGACACCCCACGCCACATCGAGGTTCAGGTCCTCGCCGATACCCATGGCAACGTCGTGCATCTCGGTGAACGTGAATGTTCGTTGCAGCGGCGGCATCAGAAGGTCATCGAAGAGGCCCCGTCGGCACTGCTCGACCCCACCACCCGCGCCCGGATCGGCGCGTCCGCCTGCGACGCGGCTCGATCGGTCGGGTACACCGGTGCCGGAACAGTGGAGTTCATCGTCTCGGCGCATCGCCCCGACGAGTTCTTCTTCATGGAGATGAACACCCGCCTGCAGGTCGAACATCCGGTCACCGAACTGGTCACCGGCATCGATCTGGTCGAGTGGCAACTGCGGGTGGCCGCCGGTGAGAAACTGGACTTCGGTCAGGACGATGTGACCATGACCGGTCACGCCATCGAGGCCCGCGTCTACGCCGAGGATCCGGCGGCCGGATTCCTGCCGACCGGTGGTGAACTGCTCTTGGTCGACGAGCCGAGCGGCCCCGGGATCCGGGTCGACTCCGGCATCGTCACCGGTGGAGTGGTCGGCAGCGACTACGATCCGATGCTCGCCAAAGTCATTGTCCACGGCGATGACCGGGCGGATGCCATCGAACGGCTGCGGGCCGCACTGGCCGACACCCATGTGCTCGGGGTGCGCACCAACATCGACTTCTGTCGGTCTGTGCTCGATGAGCCGCGGGTCCGCGACGGTGACCTCGACACCGAACTGCTCGATCGCCTCATCGTCGACTACACGCCGCCGGCCGTCCCCTCCGAGGCGCTGGCACTGGTCGGTCTGCACCGGACCCGACGCGCGCGGCATGCGGGCACGCCGTGGACCTCCGAGGTCGGCTGGCGGATCGGCGGCGCCGCACCCACGCGCACCCGTCTGCAGGTCGGTGACGAGAAACTCACCGTGGCGGTGACCGGCCCCGAAACCGATGCCCGCGTGGAGGTCGGTGACTGGAGCGCGTCGGCGGCACTGTTCGGCGAGCGCCTGACCGTGGACGGAGACGGTGCGCGCTGGCTCATCGCCGAATCGGATCCGGACGCCGAACTGGGTCACGAGAACCACCAGAGTTACTGGATCAGTGGTCCCGGCGGCATCTGGGAGGTTGCCACCGCGCACATCCTGAAGTCGTCGGACACCGACGAAGCACTCAGTGAGATCACCAGCCCGATGCCGGGAACCGTTGTGGCGGTGCTCAATCCCGGCGGCGAAGCGGTCGAGGCCGGTGCCCCGGTGCTGGTGGTCGAAGCGATGAAGATGGAACACACCCTGACTGCACCACGCGGCGGTGATCTCACTGTCTCGGTGAAGGTCGGCGACAAGGTCGCCGCCGGCCAATCGCTTGCGATAGTGGCCGAACGCGCAGTGACAGACAACCCGGAAGGAACACCCGCATGACCGTCACCGACGACTTGACGACCGAATACGACGAACTCCGCAAAACCGTTGCCGACTTCGCGCAGCAGGTGGTTGCGCCGGTATCGGCCAAACATGATGCCGAGCACAGCTTTCCGTACGACGTGGTCCGGCAGATGGGGGAGATGGGCCTGTTCGGTCTGCCGTTCCCCGAGGAATACGGCGGCATGGGCGGCGACTACTTCGCCCTCGCGTTGGCCCTGGAAGAACTCGGCAAGGTCGATCAGTCCGTTGCCATCACCCTCGAGGCAGGCGTCGGCCTGGGTGCGATGCCGATCTACCGGTTCGGCAACGAAGAGCAGAAGCAGACCTGGCTGCCCGACCTGACCGCCGGCAAGAGGCTGGCCGGATTCGGTCTGACCGAACCCGGTGCCGGCTCGGACGCCGGGGCCACGGCCACCACCGCCAAGCAGGACGGCGGTCAGTGGGTGATCAACGGCTCCAAGCAGTTCATCACCAACTCCGGCACCGACATCACCTCGCTGGTCACGGTCACCGCTGTGACCGGTACGCGTTCACCCGGCGCCGACGGCCGTCCCCGCAAGGAGATCTCGACCATCATCGTGCCCAGTGGCACACCGGGATTCACCGCCGAACCGGCCTACAACAAGGTCGGCTGGAATGCCTCCGACACCCATCCGCTGAGTTTCGACGACGCCCGGGTCCCGGAAGAGAACCTGCTCGGCGAACGCGGCCGCGGATACGCCAACTTCCTGTCGATCCTCGACGAGGGCCGGATCGCCATCGCCGCACTGGCGACCGGTGTCGCTCAGGGATGCGTGGACGAGAGCGTGAAGTACGCCAAGGAACGGCAGTCCTTCGGCCGGCCCATCGGCGACTACCAGTCGGTGTCGTTCTCGATTGCGCGGATGGAGGCGCGGGCCCACACCGCCCGCACCGCCTACTACCACGCAGCGTCGAAGATGCTGGCGGGCAAGCCTTTCAAGAAAGAAGCCGCGATCGCCAAACTCGTGTCCAGTGAGGCGGCGATGGACAACGCCCGGATGGCAACGCAGATCCACGGGGGCTACGGCTTCATGAACGAGTACCCGGTGGCCCGCCACTACCGCGACTCGAAGATCCTCGAGATCGGTGAGGGCACCACCGAGGTCCAGTTGATGCTGATCGCACGTGAGCTGGGGTTCGCATGAGCACCACACCGGAAACCGAACCGAAGCGCGTCACACAGCGCGGTCTGTACTTCGAAGAGTTCGAGATCGACACCGTGTACGAACACCGTCCGGGCCGTACGGTCACCGAGGCCGACAACGTGCTGTTCACGACATTGACGATGAACACCCAAGCCCTGCATCTCGATGCGGCGTTCGCCGCCGAGCAGCCGGGATTCGGTGGTCAGCGCCTGATCAATTCGATGTTCACGCTCTCGACCATCGTCGGTCTGTCCGTGAGTCAGCTGACCCAGGGAACCCTGGTGGCCAACCTCGGTTTTTCGGAGATCGCCTTCCCGAAGCCGCTCTTCGGCGGCGACACGCTGTACGCCGAGACGGTGTGCACCGGCAAAAGGGAAAGCAAATCCAGGCCCGGCGAAGGCGTGGTGTCACTGCGTCATATAGGAAAGAATCAGCATGGTGACATAGTTGCTGTGGCACAGCGATCGACATTGGTTCGGAAGAACCCGTGACCATTGAGATAGACGCACAGGAGGGAAATCGGTGACGAACTGGAGTCCACCGGGGCCGGCGATTTTGTTCGTCCCGGCCGATCGGCCGGAGCGATACGCCAAGGCTGCCGAACGTGCCGACGCGGTGATCATCGATCTCGAGGACGCGGTCCGTCCCGAAGCCCGCGACGATGCGCGCGAGGCGCTGATCAACAACCCGATCGACCCGAACCTCACCATGGTCCGGATCAATCCGGCGGGCACGGGCGATCATCTCAAGGATCTCAAGGCGCTGGCGCAGACCGACTACCGCGTGGTGATGCTGGCGAAGGCCGAGAGCGCGGACCAGTTGCTGCAGATCGGTTACCAGGTGGTGGCGCTGGTGGAGACCCCGCTGGGGGCGATCCAGGCCGATCAGATCGCCGCGGCACCCAACTGCATCGGATTGATGTGGGGCGCCGAAGATCTGATCGCCGCGATGGGTGGGCGGTCGAGCCGGTTCACCGCCGGTGAAGCGAACACCGGCCGGTACCGCGATGTGGCCCGTCAGGTTCGCGGCATGGTCCGGCTGGCCTGTGCCAGTCACGGGCGTTTCGCCGTCGACGCGGTCCATATCGAGATCGCCGACACCGAGGGTTTGCGACTCGAGGCCCTCGACGCGGTGAATCAGGGTTACGAGGCCACCGCCTGTATCCATCCGTCCCAGGTCGAGATCGTGCGGGCGGCCTATCGTCCCACCGATGACGAGGTCAAGTGGGCGCGCGAAGTCCTCGCGGCCGCAGCCGACAATCCCGGCGGTGTCTTCCGGGTCGGTGGCCAGATGATCGATTCGCCACTTCTCGGACAGGCCGAGGCCATCATGAGGAGGGTTGATCCAGCCACGGATTGACCGGGTGTGACCAGTGAGGAGACAACGATGTCTGACCGCTCGTCGGCAAGGGGCGCCGAAAGTGCGCCGCTGTCATACGCCAAAGGTGAAGAAGAACCACCACTGCTGAACCTGACCATCGGCGAATCGCTTCGTGATACCGCGGAGCGATTCGCCGACCGCGACGCCCTGATCGACGTGCCGACCGGTCGTCGGTGGACGTATGCGCAGTTGCGGCAGCAGGTTCGTGCCCTTGCCGCCGGTCTGTCGCGCAGTGGTCTGGGGCCCGGCGATCGCCTCGGTTTGTGGGCTCCGAACTGCGCCGAGTGGGTGCTGACCCAATACGCCGCAGCCGAACTCGGCGTCATCCTGGTGAACCTCAATCCCGCCTACCGGCAGACCGAGATCGAGTTCGCGCTGACCCAATCCGGTGCGCGCACGGTCATCGCCGCCCGTGAATTCCGCGGCGCCGACTACGCGGGCATGCTGGACACCGCCCTCGAAACCTGCGATGCCTTGCAATCGGTGGTGTTGCTCGACAGTCCGGCATGGGACGAATTGTGTTCCACACCAACCGAATCCGAGCTCACCGCCCTGGACGACATCGCCGGGTCGCTGGGTCAGGACGACGCGATCAACATCCAGTACACCTCGGGAACCACCGGAAACCCGAAGGGTGCCACGCTTTCCCACCGCAACATCCTCAACAACGGCTATCTGGTCGGTGAGTTGTGCGGTTACAGCGATGCGGACCGGATCTGCATCCCGGTGCCGTTCTACCACTGCTTCGGCATGGTGATGGGCAACCTTGCGGCCACGACCCATGGTGCAACCATCGTCATCCCGGCGCCCGGTTTCGACCCCGCGTTGTCGCTGAAAGCCGTTGCGGCGGAGAAGTGTACGAGTCTGTACGGTGTGCCGACGATGTTCATCGCCGAATTGGCGCTGGCCGATTTCGAGAGCTATGACCTCAGTTCACTGCGAACCGGCATCATGGCCGGGTCTCCGTGTCCGGCGGAGGTCATGCGTCAGGTCATCGACCGGATGCACATGGCGGAGGTGTCGATCTGCTACGGAATGACCGAGACCGCGCCCGTCTCGACGCAGACCCGCACCGACGACACCTTCGAGCGCCGGGTCGGCACAGTGGGGCGCGTCGGACCACATCTGGAGATCAAGATCGTCGACCCGGCGACCGGTGACATCGTCCCGCGCGGTGAGACCGGTGAGTTCTGTACCCGCGGTTACAGCGTCATGATCGGGTACTGGAATCAGCCAGACAAGACCGCCGAGGTACTCGACGCCGACGGCTGGATGCACACCGGCGATCTGGCGGTCATGGACGAACACGGTTACGTCCAGATCACCGGCCGGATCAAGGACATGGTGATCCGCGGGGGAGAGAACATCTACCCGCGGGAGATCGAAGAGTTCCTCTACACACACCCGGACATCCTCGATGCCCAGGTCATCGGCGTACCGGATGAGAAATACGGCGAGGAACTGATGGCGTGGATTCAATTGCGCGACGGTGCAGAGGCTTTCACGGTGGACGATCTCAAAGCGTTTGCGGACGGCAAGATCGCCCGACACAAGATCCCGAAATACGTGCACCTGGTCGACGAGTTCCCGATGACCGTGACCGGCAAGGTTCGCAAGGTCCAGATGCGACTGCAGGCGCGGGAGATTCTCGATATCTGACGGGTTCGCCGAAAGTATTCGCATCGGCTTTGTGGTTCGGGAATATTCGTTGCGGTAATTCCGTCGCCGAGCCTATCGGTGGGAATCGGCGAGTCCCACCAATGATTGTCGGTATCAAATATGCTGATGAAAGCGGCAAATACGTCGGCCTCGGAAGTTCATCGGTGGCCACGATCAGCGAGTTCGGCCTGTTCAGGCGCTGACCGTAGGTTGTAAGCAGGACAACCCGACCAAATCGGCCGCCGTCGGCCCAGACGCATGTACTAGCGTGGGTCGCGACACCAAGTCCTCAAACGCAGGAGTGGAAAATGAGCTATCAACCCGGGGGGTCCGGCTACGGCTCGCAGCAGCCGTACCAAGGCTCCCAGTACCCCGGCGCGGGACAACCCGAAGCCGGAGCGCAGCAATACGGTCAGGGTTACGGCCAGCAGCCGGCCCAGGGATACGGACAGCAGTCGGGCGGTCAGCAGGGTTACGGCCAGCAGCCGCCGCAGGGTTATGGACAGCAGTCGGGCGGTCAGCAGGGTTACGGCCAGCAGCCGCCGCAGGGTTACGGACAGCAGCCCGCCGGGCAACAGGGTTACGGCCAGCAGGCCTACGGCTACGGCCAGCAGGGTTATTCACAGCCCGCGGCCCGGCAGGGCCTGCCCGCCGCGATCAGGAACTACCTGGTTTACGCACTCGGCGCGCTCGGCCTGATCAACTTCTTCCTCGGCTTCGCTCCGGTGATCGACATGGAGGGCCTCGAGAACAACCACATGTTCCAGTGGGAGGCCACCGCGCTGACGATCCTCGGTGCGGCCGGCCTGATCGCACTGTCGACGCTGCTGCTCCGGCAGGAAACGAAGTTCAGCGGTGTGGTCGCCGCGATGTCGGTGATCGGTGGCCTGCTGATCCTGTTCCAGTTCTTCACCAAGGGTGAAGGCGACGCCGGTCTCGGATTCATCCTGGTGATCGTCTTCGGCATCATTCAGGCTGCCGTCGCGGTGGCATGGATGCTCGTCGAGGCCGGCATCATCAAGACCGCGTCCGCCGACTCGGCAGCGTCCACCGCGTCCACCTCGTCCGGCTCGCGGCAGGCCTCGACCGAGTCGACACCGAGCTACGGACAGAGCAGCGCGTACGGACAGTCGTCCGGCTACGGAACGGGCTACGGCCAGGCGTCATCGGGCCAGAGCGCGTCGAGCTCCGGTAGCCACCAGGCCGCGCAGAGCAACCCGTACGCGCAGGCCGGTTACGGCCAGAGCGCCACCGGCTCGGAATCGGCGGGCACGAGCAAGCCCGGCAGTTCCGATGCAACGACGGCGGTTCCGTCCGCCAACCCGTCGACCGCACCGCAGCCGAGCACACCTCCGTCGGCGCAGCCGAGTGCTCCGGCACCGGGTGCACATCCGGGCGCGACCTCGTACCAGGCGCCGGGCGCCTCGAGCGCCGAGGACCGCCCGAGCCAGACCGGCGATCAGACGACACAGTTCAAGTCGCCGGAACGCTAGAAATCAGCTGAATGCCGGTACGGGAACAATTCCCGTACCGAACTACACACCGGACAGTTGCGGCGGCAGACGTCGCAACTGTCCGGTGTGTTTTGAACAATGGTGTGGCAATTCATCAATTCGTAAAATTGCATTCGTCGGCGCGCCTGCCCATCGGTGTGCGCTACAAATGACACCCTGGGCCAGTGGTCAGTTCTACAGCGGAAAACCTCGCCGCGCGTCTGCGCGAGATACGCCGCTCACGCCGTGCCGCCGAGGTCGGTGCCGCGGATTCGACCCGGGCGCTGGTCCAGCTCGCCTTCGGGACCACAGCGGCCACGCTCGGACTACTGATCCTGGTTGCGAAGGTCACCCTGCTGACCGTGGGAGACGGTCTCGGGAGCCTGCCCGCGACGGTGGCCTCGATGTGGTTCGCCATTCATCAGGTGCCCATGACCGTGGGCGATGTGACCGTCGGAGTGATGCCCCTGGCTCCCACCCTGTTGATGATGTTCGCGGTGGGACGCTCCACGGCCCGGGCCACCGACATCGACCGTCCGCATTCGGAGGTCGCCGCGGTGGTCCTGGCCGCCGTGGGCGGGCCCCTGCTCGCCACCGTGCTGTCGCTGGCCGTGGTGATGGACGCGTCGACGGTGATGACCTTGCAGAGCCCGAATGCGCTGTTGGCCTTCGTCTGCACGTTCGCGGTCCAGGCGCTGGGCGCCGCCGGCGGTGTCGCCTACAAATGGTGGCCGACGATCGTGGTGCGGACCGGCGTGGCCGATTGGGTTCTCAAAGGACTGCGCTGCGGCCTGATCGCGGTGACCGGGCTGTTCACGCTCGGCGCGCTGGTCGTCGCGTTCCGGCTCATCATCAACTGGTCGGTTGCCGGTGAGTTGCTGTCGTCGGGCAACGGTGTGGCCGGCACGCTCGGACTGTTCTTGCTCTCACTGCTCTATCTGCCCAACGTGGTGATCGGCGCGGCGGCCGTATTGGTCGGTGCCCCCGTACAGGTCGGCGGCGCGACCGCGGACCTCTTCGGTTCGGTCGGCGGACAGGTGCCGCCGCTGCCGATCCTGGCGGTGCTTCCCGACGGCGGTGGCGGCCCGTGGGGTCTGATCCTGCTGGGCGGCGTCGCCGGGGTGTCCCTGGTGATCGCGCGTCTGTGCGTGGATATGTCACTGCTGCGCAACATCCGCACGGTCGTGGTGGCCGCAGGTCTGACGTCGCTGGCGATCGTGGCCGCCGCTGCGGTGTCCGGTGGACGACTCGGTGTGCTCGGCGAGGTCGCCGTGAACCTGCCGGTGGTGGGTGTGTTCGCATTCGGCTGGATCGCCGTCGTCGGCTCGGTGATGGCACTGATCCACAGCGCCCTGCCGTCGACCCGACGAACTCGCGCGCGGGCCATGAACCTCATCTACGACGATTACGCCCCCGAGGACTTCGACGAGTACGACGACTCCGACGAGGTCGCGGAGGCGGCCCCGGCGGAGCTCGAAATCGAGTATCACGAGCCGGCCGCGATCCCGATCCTCGATCGGGACGCCGATGCCCTGGACGAGGTCGCTCCGGCGATCGACGGCTGGGATGTCGACGATTGGGTCACCGAGACCGATTGGGACGACGCCGACTCCGAGATGATCGACGCGGTCGGCGGCGAGGAACTGGTCTCGACCGACGAGTTCGGTACCCGACGGCCTCGCTGAAACGGCAGCGATTAGGCTCGACAGCGCGAGACGAGGCATCTGCGGGTCACTCGATGAGAGGCCCGCGTCGTCCGTCGATTTTCCGTTCAAACCCAGAGTTCGAGGAGTTCCACACTGGACGCCATGCCGTCAGTCACCCCGGTGTCCGTTGTCATCCTCGCGTCGGGCGCGGGTTCGCTGGCCTCGGCATTGCTCGACGCTGCCGAGGACGACGACTATCCGGGCACCGTGGTCGCGATGGTGACCGACCGGGACTGCGCAGCTGAGCAGGCGGCGCGTCGACGCGGCGTGGACACGGCGATCGTCCCGATGATGAGTGACCGTTCCGAATGGGATCGCAAGCTCGCCGACACCGTTGCCGCGTTCAAACCAGACCTGGTGGTGGCGGCGGGATTCATGAAGATCCTGGGTCCGGAGTTCATCGCCCGTTTCGGTGGCCGCATCATCAATGCGCACCCCGCGTTGCTGCCGTCGTTCCCCGGCGCACACGCGGTGGCCGATGCACTGGCCCACGGTGTGAAAGTGACCGGCTCGACCATTCATCTGGTCGACAGCGGTGTGGACACCGGGCCGATCCTCGCGCAGGCCCCGGTCGCCGTGCAGACCAGCGACGACGAGATCACGTTGCACGAACGAATCAAGATGGTCGAACGGGTGCTGCTTGTCGCGGTGGTGCGTTCGATCGCCACCAAAGGTGTTGTCATCGAAGGACGAAAGGCCCACATTCCGTGAGTAATGACCTGCAGCGCAAGCCCTTCCGTCGGGCATTGGTCAGCGTGTACGACAAGTCCGGGCTGACCGAACTCGCCAAGGGGTTGCACGCCGGCGGCGTCGAGATCGTATCGACCGGTTCGACGGCCAAGAAGATCGCCGAGGCCGGTGTCCCGGTCATCGAGGTCTCCGAACTGACCGGTTTCCCCGAGTGCCTCGAAGGCCGGGTCAAGACCCTGCATCCGATGGTGCACGCCGGCATCCTGGCCGACACCCGCAAGGACGCCCACAACGAGAAGCTCGCCGAACTCGGTATCGCCGCGTTCGAGTTGGTCATCGTGAACCTCTACCCGTTCACCGAGACCGTGGCCTCCGGTGCGACTCCCGATGAGTGCGTCGAGCAGATCGACATCGGTGGACCGTCGATGGTGCGCGGTGCCGCCAAGAACCATCCATCCGTCGGCGTCGTCGTCGACCCCACCGACTATTCGGATGTCCTGGCCGCGGTCGAAGCCGGAGGCTTCACCCTCTCCGAGCGTAAGTCGCTGGCCGCCAAGGCGTTCCGTCACACCGCCGACTACGACATCGCGGTCGCCGAGTGGATGGGTCGCGTCGTCGCGCCCGAGCCCGACAGCGAGTTCCCCGTCTGGGCGGGCAAGAGCTGGGAGCTCTCGTCGGTCCTGCGCTACGGCGAGAACCCGCACCAGCCGGCCGCGCTCTACGTCAGCAGCACCGAGGCCCCGGGTCTGGCCCAGGCCGAGCAGCTGCACGGCAAAGAGATGAGCTACAACAACTACACCGACGCCGACGCCGCCTGGCGGGCCGCCTACGACTTCACCGATCCCGCGGTCGCGATCATCAAGCACGCCAACCCCTGTGGCATCGCGACGTCGGAGAACATCGCCGAGGCACATCGCAAGGCGCACGCGTGTGATCCGGTCAGTGCCTACGGCGGCGTGATCGCGGCCAACCGTCCGGTGAGTCTGGAGATGGCCGAGCAGATCGCCGAGATCTTCACCGAGGTCGTCGTCGCCCCGGCATTCGAAGATGGCGCGCTCTCGGTCCTGACCCGCAAGAAGAACGTCCGGGTGCTGCTCGCGCAGCCCCCGCGCCGCGACGCCGTGGAATTGAAGCCGGTGAGCGGCGGGGTGCTCGTCCAGCACCGCGACATCCTCGACGCCGACGGTGACTCGCCGGAGAACTGGCAGTTGGCCGCCGGCGAAGCCGCCGACGCGGCAACCCTGGCCGACCTCGAGTTCGCCTGGCGGGCCTGCCGCTCGGTGAAGTCCAACGCAATTCTGCTGGCGTCGGATCGGGCGTCGGTCGGTGTCGGTATGGGTCAGGTCAACCGCGTCGACTCCGCACATCTGGCGGTGACGCGTGCCGGTGACCGGGCTCGCGGCAGCGTCGGTGCGTCCGATGCGTTCTTCCCGTTCCCGGACGGACTGCAGGTGCTCATCGACGGTGGCGTGAAAGCTGTTGTGCAGCCCGGTGGTTCGATTCGTGACAACGAGGTGATCGCGGCCGCCAACGAGGCAGGCATCACCCTCTATCTGACCGGGGCCCGGCACTTCGCCCACTGACCCCCCCGCAAACGAGCCACCTTTACGAAGACGAGCCACATATTTGTGGCTCGTCTTCGTATTTCCGGCTCGTTTGCGGGGGTGCATGAGCGATGCGGTACGTTGCGCCGGTGGCAGAACTGGCGTTCTTGATTGCCGCCGGCTTTCTTGCCGGTGTGGTGGGTTACGTGACCGGGCTCGCCTCGATCGTCAGTTATCCGGCTCTGTTGCTGGCGGGCCTGCCGCCGATCACCGCCAATGTCACGAATACGGTGGCGCTGATCCCGGTGGGTATCGGCAGTGCGACGTCCGCGCGGGCATCGATCACGTTCGACCGCCGCCTGCTGGCGTTGCTCGGCTGCGCGGGTGCCGGCGGCCTGGTCGGTGCGGTGGTCCTGCTGCTGACGTCGGCGAGCACGTTCGAGGCCGTGGTCCCGTACCTGGTCGCGGTCGCGGCCCTTGCGGTGTTGTGCCAGCCGATGATTCGCCAGATGTCCGGTCATCGCGACATCCCCGGGATACTGCCCGTCGCGGTGTTCGTCATCGCGATCTACGGCGGCTATTTCGGTGCCGGTGCCGGGATCATCTTCCTGGCCGTCTCATTGATCGCGACGACGCAGACGATCTGGCAGGCAACACTGTTCAAGTCGGTGCTGCTGGCCGCCTCGAATGCCGTTGCCGCCCTGGTGTTCGTGATCTTCGGATCCATCGACTGGGGCGCGGCCGCCGCGATGGGCCTCGGTTGCCTGGCCGGCGGCTGGGTCGGACCACCGGTGGCGTCCAGGATTCCGGCCACACCCCTGCGAATTGCCATCGCATCAGCCGGTTTCGGGCTGGCGATCTGGCTGGCCTTCCGCTGAGCAGACATCCCCACAGGAGCCGGCAGTCCCCAAACGAGCCGGTAATACGAAGACGAGCCACAAATATGTGGCTCGTCTTCGTATTACCGGCTCGTTTGCGAGGAGTCGGTGGGACGGGGTCAGAGGACGCCGTCGGCCTTCAATGCCGAGATGGCGTCGTCGTCGAGGTGCAGGAGTTCACTGAGCACCTCGGTGTTGTGACGGCCCGGGACCGACGGACCCGCATTGCGGATCCGGCCCGGCGTGCCGGTCAGTTTCGGGACGATGCCCGGCCCGAGGACGTCTTCGCCGATGCGTTCGTCGAAGTGCGGGGTGATCATGTCGCGGGCCAGCAGTTGGGGATCGTTGACGACCTCGGCGACGGTGTTGATCGGCCCGACGACCACTCCGGCCGCCTTGAGCACCTCGATGAGGTGGTCCTTGGGTTGTTCGGCGGTCCACTGGGCGACGATCTCGTCGATCGCGTCCTGGTTCTCGCCGCGGGCCCCGTGATCGGCGAATCGGGGATCGGTCGCCAGTTCGGGTTGGCCCATCGCGATGCAGAGGCGCCGGAAGACGGTGTCCTGGTTGGCCCCGATGACCACCATGCCGCCGTCGCCGGTGGGGTAGATGTTCGACGGTGCGATACCCGCGAGCCGCGTGCCGGACGGTCCGCGGACCACACCGCCCTGGTCGTAGTCGGGGATGGTCGATTCCTGAACCGCCAGACAGGCCTCGTTCAGTGCGACGTCCACGATCTGGCCTTCGCCGGTGACGGTGCGGCGGTAGAGCGCTGCCAGCGCGCCGTGCACGGCGAACATCCCGGCAAGCGTGTCCCCGAGGGACAGGGCGATGCGGGGCGGTGGCTGGTCGGGGTAGCCGTTGAGGTGGCGCAGTCCGCTCTCGGCCTCGGCGACCGAGGCGTACCCCGCGCGACCGGCATCGGGCCCGGTCTGTCCGTAACCCGAGACGCGCACGAGGATGATGCCCCGATTGCGTTCACGGAGTACGTCGTAGCCGATGTCCAGTTTTTCGAGGGTGCCGGGACGAAAGTTCTCGACGATCATGTCGGCCTGCTCGACGAGCTCCAGGAAGATCTCGCGGCCACGTTCACTGCGAAGGTTCAGCGTGATCGCGCGCTTGTTGCGCGCGTAGACGGTCCACAGGAAGTGGTGTCCGTCGCGTTCGGCCTGGCCCCATCCGCGTAGTGGGTCCGGCGACGTCGGGGCCTCGATCTTGATCACGTCGGCGCCGAGGTCGCCCAGCAGACGGGCACCGAAAGGGCCGGCGATCAGCGAACCCAACTCGAGGACCCTGATCCCGTCGAGTGCTCCGGTGGGGGCTGTGGGGTCGGGTCCCGATGCCGCTGCTGGAGACGGTGTGGTGCTTGTCATCTCCCCAGTTTGTCGAACCGCGAGCCACCGGGGGCAGCCGGGCTCTGTCGGCGTGTCGCGGAGGCAACCCGGGACGGGCGCAACAGTCGCTCGCGAGTTCCTCTGCGGGCGTAACAAGTGCGCTTCCGGGCGCAGCCTCGTAGCGTAGAAGAGGTGAGCACACCCCACACGACGACAACCCGCTCGGCACACCCTTCTCCACGGACCCTCGGCGAACTTCGTGCCTCGGGTCATGTGCAGCGAAGCGTGAAGGACGAGATCCGTAACAATCTGCTGAACGCACTGCGGGCCGGCGTCGACCCGTGGCCCGGGATCCTGGGTTTCGAGACCACGGTGATCCCGCATCTCGAGCGCGCACTGCTCGCCGGACACGACGTGGTGATGCTGGGTGAACGCGGGCAGGGCAAGACCCGTCTGCTGCGAACCATCGTCGGTCTCCTCGACGAGTGGACCCCGGTCATCGAGGGTTCGGAACTCGACGAGCACCCGTACGAACCGATCACCCCGGCCTCGATCCGCAAGGCCGCGAACCTGCTGGACGATCTGCCGATCGGGTGGCGTCATCGCAGCGAGCGTTACTCCGAGAAGCTCGCCACCCCCGACACCTCGGTGGGCGATCTGGTGGGCGACGTCGACCCGATGAAGGTCGCCGAGGGACGGAGCCTGGGCGATCCGGAGACCATCCACTTCGGGCTCATCCCGCGGGCGCACCGCGGCATCATCGCGATCAACGAGTTGCCCGACCTGGCCGAACGCATCCAGGTCGCCATGCTCAACGTGATGGAGGAGCGCGACATCCAGGTCCGCGGTTACAGCCTCCGGCTGCCGCTCGACGTGGTCCTGATGGCTAGCGCCAACCCGGAGGACTACACCAATCGCGGTCGGATCATCTCGCCCTTGAAAGACCGGTTCGGTGCCGAGATCCGCACCCATTACCCAATTGAACTCTCCGACGAGATCGCGGTCATCGAGCAGGAGGCCGACCTCACGGCGACCGTGCCGACGTTCCTGATCGAGATCATCGCGCGGTTCACCCGGTACGTCCGCGACAACCCGGCGATCGATCAGCGGTCCGGTGTCTCGGCCCGTTTTGCCATCGCCGGCGCCGAAACCGTTGCCGCCGCGGCACTGCACCGGGCCGCAGTGCTCGGGGAGGACCTTGCGGTGGCACGCGTCGTCGACCTCTCGTCGGTGATCGAGGTGCTCCGGGGCAAGGTCGAGTTCGAGTCGGGTGAAGAAGGCCGCGAGATCGAGATCCTCGAGCACCTGCTGCGCAAGTCGACCGCCGACACCGTGCGCGAGCATCTCGGTGGTGTCGATCTGGCGACGCTGGTCACCGCGCTCGAGGCCAGTGAGCCGGTGGTGACCGGTGATCGGGTCTCCGCCAACGACCTGCTGACGTCGATGCCCGAGGGCACCGAGCCGGTGGTGAACAAGATCGCCGAGCGACTCGATGTCATCGACGACGGAGAACGTGCCAGTGCCCTCGAGTTGGCGCTCGAAGGTCTGTTCCTGGCCCGGCGGATCGGCAAAGAAGCCGACGGCACCGGCCAGACCGTGTACGGCTGAACCGAGAGAAATCGACATGCCCCGCAACAATTTCCACCGCTCCCGCTATCTGCGGTACACCGGTGGCCCCGACCCGTTGGCGCCGCCGGTGGACCTGCGCGAAGCGCTCGATGCCATCGGCGACGACGTGATGGCCGGCGGGTCCCCGCAGTCCGCGATGCGCGAGTTCTTGCGTCGCGGCAGCAAGAACATGCGGGGACTCGATGAGCTGCGGGAGATGGCCAACAAGCGTCGCGAGCAGATCCTCAAGTCCCGCAACCTGAACGGGACGTTTGAGGAGATCCGCAAGCTGCTCGACGAGGCCGTGCTCGACGAGCGCAAGCAACTCGCGCGCGACCTCGATGACGATGCGCGGTTCGCCGAGATGCAGATCGAGAACCTCCCGCCGTCGACCGCGCAGGCGGTCCAGGACCTCTCCGACTACAACTGGCGCAGTCCGCAGGCGAAGGAGAAGTACGACAAGATCAAAGATCTGCTGGGCCGGGAGCTGCTCGATCAGCGTTTCGCGGGGATGAAGGAAGCCCTCGAAGGGGCGACCGAGGAAGATCGGCAACGCATCACGGACATGCTCAAGGACCTCAACGAACTCCTCGCTGCGCACAACCGTGGCGAGGACACCACTGAGCAGTTCGATGAGTTCATGGACGAGCACGGCGATTTCTTTCCCGAGAACCCCGCCAACACCGAAGAGCTGATCGATTCGCTGGCAGCCCGTAGTGCCGCTGCCCAGCAGTTCTACAACTCGTTGTCGCCGGAGCAGCGGGCCGAGCTCGATCAGCTGGCGCAGCAGGCTTTCGGTTCACCGGACCTGATGGGCCAGCTCTCGCAGATGGATTCGCAGCTGCGGCAGGCGCGTCCGGGGATGGGCTGGGACGAGGGCCAGAGCTTCGAAGGCCAGCAGGGGATGGGCATGGGTGAAGGTGCCGGGGCCCTGCAGGATCTTGCCGAGCTCGAGTCCTTGTCGGATCAACTCTCCCAACAGTATTCGGGTGCGCAACTCGACGACGTCGACCTCGATGCGCTGGCCCGCCAGCTCGGCGAAGACGCGGCGGTCGATGCCCGGACACTTGCCGAACTCGAGAAGGCGCTCAAGGAGGAAGGCCTCCTCGAACGCGGCAGCGACGGCCAGCTGAAGCTCTCACCCAAGGCGATGCGGCAACTGGGGCAGTCGATCTTCCGGGATGTGGCCGAGCAACTCTCGGGACGTCACGGCGACCGGCAGACCCGCCGCGCCGGGCTGGCCGGCGAGCCGACCGGATCGTCACGGGAATGGGAGTTCGGTGACACCGAACCGTGGGATGTCACCCGGACGGTGTCGAATGCGGTGCTGCGCACCATGACCGAGGACCGCGACAAACGACACGCCGGCAACGCGATGATCCGCGATGGTGTGCGGATCGACGTCCGCGATGTCGAGGTCGCCGAAACCGAGGCACGCAGCCAGGCCGCGGTCGCGCTGCTGGTCGACACATCGTTCTCGATGTGGCTGGAGAATCGCTGGACGCCGATGAAGCGCACGGCGATGGCGCTGAATCATCTGATCTCCACCCGATTCCGCAGCGACGAACTGCAGCTGATCTCGTTCGGTCACTACGCCAGGACACTCGAGATGAGCGAACTCATCGGCCTGGACGGTATGCGCCAACAGGGTACGAACCTGCACCACGCGCTCCTGCTCGCGCAGCGGCACTTTCGTCGCCACCCCAATGCCCAGCCGGTGGTCCTGATCGTGACCGACGGGGAGCCGACCGCACATCTGCTGCCCGGGGGCGAACCGTTCTTCTACTACCCGCCTCATCCGGCGACGCTCGGCGCCACCGTCCGCGAACTCGACAATGTCGGGCGAATGGGCGCCCAGGTCAGCTTTTTCCGTCTCGGGGACGACCCCGGCCTGGTGCACTTCGTGGATCAGATGGCGCGCAGGGTGTCGGGCCGGGTCGTGGCGCCCGATCTCGACGGTCTCGGTGCAGCCGTGGTGGGCGACTACCTCGGCGGAAAGCGACGTCGCAACACCCGTTGACCGGGCCGATAAATCGTCAGCACTTCTTCAGCGCCGGTGGGGTGTGATGTTCCAGTGGCCGGCGAACCACACTGACCCCGCCCATCAGCGCCAGTCCGGCGACGGTGATGGTCGGTGCGCCCGGGGTGCCGGAACCTTCGGCGTCGGCCTCGCCGTCGAAGCCGCCCATGATCCCGATGCCGTTGATCCGGACGGTGGCGTCCTGGGGGACCACGATCTCGATGCCGCCCATGATCGCGTTGGCCCGGATCGTCAGCGTCGGAGACGTGAAGGTCACCTCACGCAGGTCGATCTCCACTCCACCCATGAGGGCGAACGCGGTGAGCGTCTCGCCGACCGCGGCCCGGCGGCCCTTGAGTTCGGAACCGCTCATCACGGCGATCCGATGGGTGGTCGGTTCGACATCGGCGGCGTAGGTGGGCCGGGTGGCCTGGGCCGTCGGCGGCCGTAGTTGATTGGTGGGCAGATCGTCGGTGAGGGCGTCGAGTTCGCCGAAGGTCTTGGCCGCGATCGCCCTGTCGGCGCGCTCCTCGTACTCCACCGGGCTCAGGTGTCCCTTGGTCATCGCCAAGGAAAGGATGTCGAGAGCCAGACGCCGGTCGGCGTCGCCGGCTCGGACGTTGCTCAGACTGGCGGCGGGTTCGGAATCTCCGGTGGGTGTCAGATCGCTCACCCGCTCACCGTAGTGGGCTTCGGCCCGGTCAGGCCAGTGTAAATCCCGATGATGTGCCGTTTTGGCGGAGCCGACCTGGGCATTCTGTCGCCAAAACGGCACATCATCGGGGGGCGGGGGCGCCGTTGAGCAGGATTTGTAGTGCAGTTCTATGCGCGAGGTAGGCCCGTTTGCCGGATGCGGTGATCCGGTAGGTGGTGCTGCTGCCCCGGCCGTGGCCGGCTTTTGACGCCGTCAGGTACCCGGCCGACTCGAGGGCCGACATCTGCTTGGACAAGTCCGAATCGGTGAGGTCCAGGTGTTCCTTGAGGAACTTGAACGACGCCGTGGTGCTGTTGGCCAGAATCGCCATGGCGGCGAGGCGTTTTGGGGCATGGATCACCGGGTCGAGGCCGTCGATCATGCCAGCCGCACCCGAACCGCCGCCGCTGCCTTGGCGTAGCGCCGTTCGTAGATCATCAGCCCGCAGGTGATGAGGACGAAGGCGACCACCGCTGCCGGCGCAACGCCACCGAGCCACCACGCCAAGGCGATCAGCCCGGCGACAATCGGCAGTGCCAGGAAGTAGCGATTCCATTCCACCCGGATCTCGGCAGGCGGCGCGCCCTTGCCTGGCATGGGAAACGCGCCGTGCCGCCTGCTCATCCAGCCGAGGAAGACGAACTCGACGACGATCAGTGCGGCCATCGATCCAACGAAGAGTCCGATGCTCTCGCGCCACCAGGCGAAGGCGCCGATCATCGCCGCCGCCCAGCCGCCGACTGCGGGGTAGTACCACCACGGTGTCGGTGGGTGGTCGACATAGGGCGAGGCTTCGGCGCGTTCGGCGATTTTCAGGAGTTCACGCGCCTCATCACTTTCCATGTTGGAAAGCATAGGAACAACTTTCCAACACTGCAAGTATAGTGACCGTCGATGGACTTGATGCCCTGGTCGGGCCCTGGATTCGGACTCGCTTTGGATTGAGAGGGGGGTAACCGGTACCCTCTAGAGGTTGTCGATGTCAGCTCCGACTCGCACTCCTTTCCACTGGGGTGCGCATCGGGTACCAGGCACCGCAGGACGAGTGCAGAAGTCCGAATGCCGAGATGGCGAACGGACACGCACAAACCCCGATACGTAAACGAAGAAATGAAGGGCTGAATCATGGCTGTACCGAAGCGCCGGATGTCGCGGTCGAATACTCGTAGCCGCCGCTCGCAGTGGAAGGCCGACAACCCGGTCTTGCAAGAGGTCAAGGTTGGTGGCGTCGCTCATCGCGTGCCCCGTCGCCTGGTCAAGGCCGTGAAGCTGGGCCTCGTCGATCTCGATCGCCGCTGATCTAGCCCCCAAGGCTCAACGCAGAGGCTGGCCGTCGAACTGACGGTCAGCCTTTTGTTGTGCCCGGAACCTGAGGCAGGGAAGGCCTGCGGTGTTGCAGGACGTACTGAATTACGCGGGCATCGCGGTCTTCGCATGCTCGGGCGCCCTGGTCGGCATCCGCAAGGACTTCGACCTCTTCGGGATCCTGTCGATGGGCGCGGTCACCGGTGTCGGTGGTGGCATCGTCCGCGACCTCCTGCTCGGCATCACGCCGCCCACCTCGGTGCAGCATTGGCCCAACCTGACCATTGCATTGATCTCCGGGCTGATCACGTTCTTCTTCCATCCGGCGTTCAACAAGTTGTTTCGGGCGATCCTGGTCCTCGACGCGGTCGGCATGGCCGTGTTCGCGGTCACCGGCGCGTCACTTGCCCTCGACCACGACGCGAGTGCGATGGCTGCCGTCCTCATCGGTATCACCACGGCCATCGGTGGCGGCGTCCTGCGCGATGTCCTCGCCGGGGAGGTGCCGTTGCTGTTGCGCCCGACCGACCTCTACGCGGTCCCGGCGATGTGCGGGGCGCTGCTCGTGGTGATCGCAGCCGGGCAGGGCTGGCCGGCGTGGGGCATGGTCGGCGGCGCCGTCCTGGCAACCGCGTTGCGGATGGCGAGCCTGCAGTTCAACTGGCATCTGCCGATGGCCCCGCGGCGGTCGGCCTGACCTGTCGACGGGCACCTGGCCGGCCGGGTCCGAAGCCCGATACCGATGCGGTGAGGCGCGGCGCGCCGGGGGATTACTCAGCGCTCTCTCAGCAGGTCACGTAAGACTGTTGTCATGCGCATTCTTGTTGTGGACGACGATCGCGCCGTTCGCGAATCTCTGCGCCGGTCCCTGACGTTCAACGGGTACACGGTGGTCACTGCCGGAGACGGTGTGGAAGCTCTGGAGAAAATCACCAGCGAGCGGCCCGATGCGGTCGTGCTCGATGTGATGATGCCGCGCCTGGACGGGTTGGAGGTCTGCCGTCGACTCCGCAGCACCGGCGACGATCTGCCGATCCTGGTCCTGACCGCACGCGACTCGGTGTCCGAGCGGGTGGCGGGCCTCGACGCCGGTGCCGACGACTATCTGCCCAAGCCTTTTGCCCTCGAAGAACTCCTGGCGCGACTGCGGGCGTTGATGCGCCGTGCGGCAACCGAAGCGCCGCCGGACTCGGAGGCGATGACCTTCGAAGATCTCACGATGGATCCGGTCACCCGGGACGTCACCCGTAACGGCCGGCCGATCAGCTTGACGCGCACCGAGTTTGCGCTTCTGGAGATGCTGATGGCCAACCCGCGTCGCGTCCTGACCCGTAGCCGCATCCTGGAAGAGGTGTGGGGCTACGACTTTCCGACGTCGGGCAACGCGCTGGAGGTCTACGTGGGCTATCTGCGTCGTAAGACCGAAGCCGAGGGCGAGATCCGACTCATCCACACCGTGCGGGGCGTCGGTTACGTCCTGCGGGAGACCCCGCCGTAGATCGTGAGCTGTGAACTGTGAGTTTTTACCATCGGCAGTCGACCCCGACCGGGCCGATCACTCCACAACGTCCGACGAACCTCGTCCCGGCCGATCAACTGCCGCGTCAGATGCGTAAGCCGACGCCGCTGACCCGCACCATCTCTCTGCGTTGGCGGATCACCATCCTGGCCGCCACCGTGGTCGGTATCGCGGTGGCCGTCATGGCCGCCGCCGCCTTCGCGGTGGTGTACCGGGCGATGTACGCCGATGTCGATTCACAGCTGACCAACCGGGCCAACGGGATGACCGAGCTGGCCCGGATGGGCGTCCTCGATGATTCGCCGGAGTCCCTGGTCGCCGGCACGGTGTACTCCACCGACATGTCCGTGGCGCTGGTCATGCCCGGCGGGCGGGGTTTTCAGATCGGCAGTGTGCCCTACGGTGATGCCGAGCAGGAGGTCGTCGACGGCGAGTCGGAGTCGTCGTTGCGGACCTCGAACAATCAGCGGGTGTTGGCGCGCAAGCTCGTCGACGGCAATACGCTGATCATCTCGCAGAGCCTCGGGGACACCGACGACGTGCTCGGGCGGTTGGCGTGGGTGCTCGGGGTGATCGGCGGCTGCGGCATCATCCTGGCAGCGGTGGCCGGAACAACCGTCGCCAGAGCGGGTTTGCGGCCGGTGGCGCGGTTGACCCGCGCTGCCGAACGGGTGGCCAGAACCGACGACCTGACACCGATCCCGGTGGTCGGCAACGACGAGTTGGCAAGACTGACAGAGAGTTTCAACCTCATGCTGCGGGCGCTGGCCGAATCGCGGGACCGCCAGTCCCGGTTGGTCGCCGACGCCGGTCACGAGCTGCGGACGCCACTGACGTCGTTGCGGACCAACCTCGAACTGCTGATCGCCTCGTCCGAGCCCGGCGCCCGGGAGGTTCCCGAGTCCGACATGGCCGAGTTGCGCGCCGATCTGATGGCGCAGATCGAGGAGTTGTCGACGTTGGTCGGGGACCTCGTCGACCTCGCCCGGGAGGACGCCCCAGAGGTGGTGCACGAGGAGATCGATCTCGCGGAGGTGATCGACCGCAGCCTGGAACGGGTGCGTCGACGCCGCAGCGACGTGGATTTCGATGTCCATGTCAACCCGTGGTTCGTGTTCGGGGAGAGTGCGGGCCTGTCGCGGGCTGTGCTCAACGTGCTCGACAACGCGGCCAAATGGAGTCCGCCGGGATGTCCCGTGGTGGTGAAACTGACCCAGGTCGAGCCCAACCGCGCGGAATTGACCGTCGCCGATGCCGGACCGGGCATTCCGCCGGAGGACCGGCAACTGATCTTCGAACGGTTCTACCGGTCGACCGCAGCCCGTTCGATGCCGGGTTCGGGCCTCGGTCTGGCGATCGTCCGGCAGGTGGTGGTTCGCCATGGCGGGACCGTGGTCGCCGGCCAGTCCGATGCCGGTGGTGCGCTGCTGACCATTACATTGCCCGGTTCGCCCACCCCTGCCGAGATCGCGCCGCGCGTCGTTCAGCAGTAGTCCGTTGCGGACGGTGTGTTCGGTGCTCTCGTCGCCTCTTTGATCGTCCGTGTCATCTGAACGGGCCGAACCGCTCGTTGGCGGCCCCCGTGAGTGCGAGAATTGAGGGGCAAACCAACAGCGGCGTCTCAGCGACATCTCAGGCCGACGTAGCAGGGTATGTAGCAGTGCCGGGATTTCGGCCGGCAACGAGAGCGCATTGGTGCGCCTGGCAGAAAGCGCGTGGGATATGGGCGGCAACGACGACAACGAACGGGGATCGAGCACCCCCGGGGGTGGCGGATTCTCGAACCAACCAGGTGCCGGTGGTCCTGCCGGACCGGCGGGATGGGGTCAGGGCGGCGAGCCCATTTCTCGTCCCGCGTCGTTTGATCCCCGATCTGCCCAGCAGCCTTCGTCTTACGGGCAGCAGCCCGGCAATCCCTATGGCCCACAAGCTGATCCGCAGTCACCGGGTGCCCACCCCGGTCAGCAGTCGCCGTACCCCGGCTATGGATCAGCCAATCCGACAAGCCAATTCGGCGCCGGTGACGCCCGGTCGGCAGGTCCTCAGTCATACCCGCCGGGGACCGCCCCGGCATCGCAGCCGGCCGGACGCTCGGGTGGTCTCAAGGCCGGGATCGCCATCGGGGCACTGGTCGTGGCCCTGGTCGCCGGCGGTGTGGGTGGCGTCATCGGGGCGAACGTCGCAGATGATTCGTCGGGCTCTCCCGGTAACAGCAGCGGAGTTCTCGGTGGGGACCGCGACAATACGCAACCGGTCGCCGCTCCCGAAGGGTCCGTGCAGGCGGTGGCGCAGAAGGTGCTCCCGTCGGTCGTGTCGATCAAGGTCATCGGCAGTCAATCGGCGGGGTCGGGGTCCGGTGTGGTCCTCACCGAGGACGGCACGATCATGACCAACAACCACGTGGTCTCCGGGGCTGGTTCCAACGCCGAGGTGATCGTGGTCTTCAACGACGAAAGCACCGCCACTGCAACGATTGTCGGAGCCGACACCATCTCCGACATCGCGGTGATCAAGGTCGACAAGACCGGGTTGACCCCGATTCAGATCGGCACGTCGGACAATTTGGTGGTCGGTCAGGAAGTGATCGCGATCGGCGCCCCGTTGGGCCTTGACGGCACGGTGACCACGGGCATCATCAGTGCGCTCAACCGGCCGGTCTCGACGCAGGGCGCCCAGAGCGGCCAGGCCTCGGTGATGGATGCGATCCAGACCGACGCCGCGATCAACCCCGGTAACTCCGGCGGTGCGCTGGTGAATGCCAACGGGGCACTGATCGGGATCAACACCGCCATCGCCAGCCTTTCCGAGGGTGAGTCGGGCGGCAGCATCGGGCTCGGGTTCGCCATCCCCGTAGACCAGGCGATCCGCGTCGCGAACGAACTCGAGACGACGGGCAAGGCCACCCAGGCGGGCTTGGGTGTGTCGGTCCGTTCGGGTTCACCGTCGGCCGACCAACCCGGTGCGCTGATCAGTGACGTACAACCGGGTGGCGCGGCCGCAGACGCCGGTATCCCGAACGGGGCGTTGGTCACCAGGGTCAACGACCGGGTGATCTCCTCGGGCGATGCCCTGATCGCCGCTGTTCGGTCATACGCACCCGGCGACAAGGTCGAAATCACCTACGAGGTGAACGGACAAAGCAAAACAGCCGAGGTAACCCTCGACACCCTGGATACCGGAGGCCGATAGATCGTGAAATTCCCAGACCTGACAATTGCTGATCCGAAATCGACCGACGCCGCAGCGGGTGGACCACTGCGCTCGGTGTCGGTCATCCCGACAGATAGAGTTCCACTCGGAGATGGTGTCATCTCCGGCCTGGAGATCCGCGAGGCCGATGCGGTTGCGGCAGATGCCGCGGCAGCCCGGCTCGCCGCCCAGGTGGGAGAGGTCGAGGCGGAAGGAAATCAGATGAGGTCGTTGAACTTGGCCGAAGAGGTTCTGGGACGGGCTCTGGTGGTCATTGTCGACGATCGTGCCGCGCATGGCGAAGATCAGGCGCTGATCGGGCCCCTGGTCGGGGAGTTGCTCGAAGAGGCAGGTTTTCACGTCGATGCGGTCGTCGCCGTGGAATCTGACGAGGTCGAGATTCGTAACGCCCTCAACACCGCGGTGATCGGTGGCGTCGACCTGGTGATCTCGGTCGGTGCTGTCGGTGTCGGTGGACGTGACGTTGCCCCGGAGGCGACCGAAGATCTGCTCGACCGCAAGTTGCCTGGCATCGAAGAAGCCCTGCGGAGTTCGGGTTTGGCGGCCGGTGCGATGGACGCCGGTTTGTCGCGGGGCCTGGCCGGTATCTCGGGACAGACGATCGTTGTCAACCTCGCCAACTCGCGGGCGGCCGTACGCGACGGGATGGCCACCATCACGCCCATGGCCAAGCACCTCATCGCGTCGATCTCAGAGTTCTGAATCTGGTTGTCGTGGCGGAGAAATCGGTGGGCAAACGCAAGTTGTCGCGAGCGGAGCTGGACAAAATATTCGGCGACGAACTGCCGGCGACCACCCGTGATGAGCGTCCAAACGGCCAGTGTGACGAAGATCACACACGGGTGGATATGCAGTCTGACGAATGGTTTATCGTTAACCGGCCACCACATCACGAGTGAATACCGTTTTCGTCACAGCCCGGGTCCTGCGGTTTAACGAGTTGTTAACCAAATTATATGTATTATCAACAATTGTCGGTGCAGGACAGCGGATCTCGGTATTTAGGTCAGGCTTACTGCTAACTGTTGCTTGCATTCGCCCAGCACACTAACGTTCCGCTCGATACGTCCAGTACCAGTGCGGGGGCTGGAAGTGTCCCGCGATGCGCCCCCGAGGGTGTTCGTGGAAGGACATGAACGTACGGCTGGAATTAACGTCAGGGAAACGTCGGGCTTGCCGCCTGTTAACGCGTTCCATGGAGTATTCCGACCAACCGTCAGGTCACTTCAGGCTCACGATTTGGTTGAGTTTGGATTACACAGCAATCCTGTGAGAGGGAACGAATGAGCAAGTTCAGCATGTTCGGTCTGCGCCGCGTTGTCGGCGCTGGAGCCATTACCGCGGTTGCTGCCATCGGGTTGGCCAGCATGGGCGCCGGAAACGCCGCCGCAGGCCCGCTGGCTTCGGGCAGCAAGGTCACTGAAGGCATCGATGGCACCGTGATCAAGATCGAGCGCACCGGCGAGAGTGCTTACCCGGTTCCGTCGCTCGCCAACAACGGTGCAGGCCGCTCCGCCGAGGTCAACGGCAAGGTCAAGGTCTACTCGGGCGGTTCGGCGGGAACGCTGACCACCGGTTACATCGTTGGCTGCCAGATCGACATCACCGGCTTCTCCGGCGGACTGGGCGCCAGCCTTGACGTCCTCAGTCTCACCGGTGGACTCTCCGGTTCGCTGTCGATCCCGCTGAGCCCGGGTCAGGCTGTCTTTGTTTCCCTGGGCAGCAAGGACTTCGACGGAAATGACGCGTCGATCCAGTACAAGAACCAGGGCATCGACGTGCAGCAGTGTGGCGGATACGCCCAGGCTCGCGCCTTCTCGACCGTCGTCACCACCGGTGACTTCGTTGTGAAGTCGACCCTCTACGGCCAGCCGTTCAGCCTCAACTGATCGTCGGCAGATAATCCCGCCCAAGTCTTGAAACACTTTTATCTGCCGCAAGCAGATTGATATTTCCGTAAGGGGAATCATGAAGAACACAACCTCGCGTCGTCTCGCGGCGGCCGCCGGTATCGCCGGTGTATCCGCAGTGGCGCTCGCCACGATGGGCGTCGGTGCCGCAGGCGCCGGACCGCTCCCCGGTGGCAAAGTAACCCAGACCCTCGACGACGGCACCTCGGTGACTGTCAGCCTGTTCGGCGAGAAGTCGACCATCAGCCCGGCGATGTCTGCCATCCCGACCAGCCGCAACGTATGGATGGACGGCAAAATCGCCGTCAACATCTCCGGTGGCGCTGAAGGCGGCAACGTCGAAGCCGGTTACATCGTTGGTTGCCAGCTGAACTTCGGTGCCGGCGCCGGTGCCGGCGGCGGTGTAGAGGCGACATTGCCGACCGGCGAAGATTCCGGTTCGATGATCGAACCGGCATACAACGCCGGTGGTGAAGCAAGCTTCACGCTTTCTCCCGGTGAAGCCAAGTACGTTGCCTTCTTCTCTGATTCCGACGGCAACAACAGCGGCTTCGATTTCGAGGGCGCGACCGGTGGCATCGCCTACAGCCAGGAAACCTTCGCAGTCCACGGCTGCGCCGGTTTCGCTGAGGCCAAGGCCTACGTGAAGGTGACCGTCGAGACCGAATCGACCACCGGCATTGTGACCCTGTACGGCAAGCCGTTCAGCATCGGCTGATAGCAAGCCTGCTCGACAACTGAATATCAACGAAAGCCGGGACGCCACAAGGTGTCCCGGCTTTTGTTGTTTCCGCACCCGGTGTTGGTGATCCGATTTCGAATTGCTGCGCCCACGGCTGAATGGGAAGGGCCACGGATCAATTCGTGCCGTGGGAGTAAACCACTTGAACTGCGCGAGGCCGGACCGCGCATTACTGCTGTGCAGCACCCCCGGCGACCGGAAAGTCGTTCAACCGGCGGGTCCAGTGGTCACGAAATGCCAACTGCCCGCACAAAGAATGTGCGGGCAGCTGGTTTGTGGATATGCCGGTTCGAATTACTGGCTGTGTCGTCCCGGGCCGTCGTCGGGGCGCTCCGGGGGCGGAACGTAACCCGGGGGCGGGCCGCTCAACGGATCGGGTCGGTACCCGGGGTTCTGTGGACCGTAGTCCGGGGGCCCGTATTGAGGCGGTCCTGAACGCTGCGGCGGCTGATTCGGGTTGTAGCCGGGAGGGGGGCCTGCCGGTGGCTGGTAGCCCTGCGGTGGGCCGCTGAGTGGATCGTTATGGGGCGGCGGGCCTGTCGGCGGCTGGAAGCCCGACGGGGGGCTCGGTGGGTACGACAGCGGGCGGCCCGGCTGTTCGGGCCGGCGCCCGGGTTGTTCGGTCTGGGCGGAGAACTGCTGGGTGCCTGCCTCGGACGCGCCGTAGGCGCCGGCAGCGCCGGCGGCCCCCGCCATCGGTGCGGACGAGCGGCCCTCGTTGGCCCGCTCGATGTATGCCTCGTCCTTATCGGTCTGTGTGCTCTTGGCCGCCGCGATCTTGGCCTTCTCCTCCGACGGATCTTTACCTTGCAGAATGTCGCGAATCTCGGTGAGCAATTCGGATTCAGACAACGCGACCGCGTCGTCACCGTCCTGGGCGGCAAATGCCTTCAATTTTTCGTAAGGCATCACAATTACGAAATACACAATTGCGGCAATGATCACGAAGTTGATGATCGCGGTGATCAATCCACCGATATCTACAAACGTCTCGGGGTTGCCGTCGAGAATTGTGAAACCGAGGCCCTCTGCCGCATCTGTTCCTCCGAGTGAATTGATCAGAGGTTCAATGATGTTGGTGGTGAACGCCGTGACAATGGCGGTGAATGCAGCACCGACCACAACGGCGGTGGCCAGGTCGACGACGTTCCCTCGCATGAGGAAGTCTTTGAAGCCCTTTAACATGTCGTGGTCCTTCCCACCTGGGAAAACGCGCATATGCTGGGGAACATTTTTCGATCTTAACCATCTATCGACCCCGATAGTGGATGGAACATGCGGATTCAGTGAAAGACCACGGTGATCGGCGAGGCGAGGGTTGCGACGGCGACACGGTGCGCATCCCGTTCGGGCATGGCCAAGATGGTCGGTCGGGCATCGCGGCCTGATCCCGCTGGGCCGGGGGCGAATACGAGTGCCACCACGGCGTTCTTCACCAAAACGGTTGACGCCGAAGGTGCTTCGCCATCGGGGGAGTCGTCGATGCTCAGCACGTCCACCACGTCGCCTTCCCGGAGAAGGTCGACGATGGACGAGTCGGACAGGGTCACCGGGACCAGGCGCGCGTCCTCGCGCCCCAACAGGGCAGCGGGCAGGCGGCTGGACAGCACCCGGGTGTCGGTGAAGATCTCACCCGGGTGGACCGGGCCCGTGACCGTTTGTTCGACCAGCTTCGAGGGGTCGGTGACCGCGCCCGCCGGGATGGCGGCGGCGTTGATCTGGCGGACCTCGAGGTCATCAGAGGTCAGATGGATCCCGGGCGCGATGTCACGGGCGGCGACAACGACGGACCGCAGCTCGTGGTCGCGCTGGGCCGCCGCGGCCGCGACCAGCGCCGTCACCAGCAATGCCGCGGCGCAGATCCGTCGAAGCAGAAGCGCGCGCGTCCAGCCGGGGCGCAGTGCGTGCCTCAAGCGGTCGAGGGCGGTGGGTTGAAGTGGATTGCGTTCGGGCATGGCCGAACGCTAGGTCAGCAGCACTGCAAAATCCGGTGGACAGGCGCCTACCCGGCCGAGCTGTGGGCAGGCGCTGCCACTGTGGACCAACGCTGGTTCAGGACGCTGTTGCGGCCGGCGCGCTGGGGGTTGAAGAGCTGGTCGACGAGCTGCTGCTCGAATCGCTCGACGACGATGAGGAACTCGACTCCTTCTTGCTCGAGGAGTCGCTGGAGCTCGCCTCGCTGCTGGTCGAGGTCGACCGGCTGTCGTTGCGGTAGAAGCCGCTGCCCTTGAAGACGATGCCGACGCTGTTGAACAGTTTGCGCAGCTTACCGGCACATTGTGGGCATTCGGTCAGCGAATCGTCGCTGAACGACTGCACGATGTCGAAGCGGTTATCGCACTGTGTACAAGCATACGAATAAGTGGGCACCGAGGACCTCCGGAAGTATTTAGCCGAGAACTTTGTGGATTCTACAGCGCAGTTGGCACTCTACGTTAACGAGTGCCAGGGTCGGGTTGTTCCAGGGCGGTGAAGCCGCCTGCGGGTGTCAGACTCCATCCCATCGGCACGTCCAGCTCGTCTGCGGGGATCGCGTCGAGCACCTCGTCGTCGTACACGACGGCCACCAGGCGTTTTGTGTCGACCGCAGCGATGGTGCGGTCGTAATAGCCCGCGCCTCGACCGAGCCGGACCCCGTTGCGATCGACGGCCAGCGCCGGGACCAGGACCAGGTCGGCGGTGGTGATCGCGTCGCTCGTCAGGATCGCGCCCGTCGGTTCCAGCAGGCCGAACCGGCCCGTTGCCAGCGACTCGGGTCCGTCGTAATCCGACCAGCTCAGCGGGGCGGGGGGACCGGGGCCGACCACCGGGAGCAACACGCGGTGACCACGATCGCGCAGCGCGTCGAGCATGGCGACCGATCCGGGTTCGGTACCGACCGGCACGTACGCGGCGATCGTGGCGGTGTCGCCTGCCAACTGCTCGGTATCTTCCAGGTGGGCGATCCATGTCACAAGGCGGGTGTCCGCCGCCGCTTTAACCTGCGGTGACATATTCGCGCGAGCCCTCTGTAGGTGTTTTCGCAAAGTAATCTTCGTGTATTTGATGGGGTGCAGCCTCTCATCCGAAGCGATCTGCCGATAGGTTTATCCCTGGATGCCGTCATTAAGCAAAGTAGGGTGGAAAATGATTGATGCGAAGATGAGCCCGACCGATGAGATGGAATACGAATCGGTCCCCGGAACACCCCCTATTCCGCGGACCGCAATAGTTCCTGCCGCGGGTTTGGGAACACGCTTTCTTCCCGCGACCAAAACGGTCCCGAAAGAGCTTCTCCCGGTTGTCGATACCCCGGGCATCGAACTGGTGGCAGAAGAGGCCAAGGCCGCCGGTGCCGAGCGCCTGCTGATCATCACCTCGCCCGGCAAGGACGGCGTCGTCGCCCACTTCGTCGAGGACCTCGTGCTCGAGCACACGCTGGAGTCGCGCGGCAAGGACAAGATGCTGGCGAAGGTCCGCAACGCGCCGTCGTTGCTGGAGGTCGCCTCGGTGATCCAGGAGAAGCCGCTCGGTCTGGGCCACGCGGTCGGCTGCGTCGAGGCACAGCTCGACGACGATGAGGACGCGGTCGCGGTGTTGCTGCCCGACGACCTCGTGATGCCCTCCGGCGTGCTCGAAGTGATGGCGCGGACCCGCGCGCGGCGTGGCGGCACCGTCCTGTGCGCGATCGAGGTCCCCACCAACAAGCTCAGCGCCTACGGCGTCTTCGACGTCGAGGAACTGCCCGACGCGATCAACCCGAACGTGATGAAGCTCAAAGGCATGGTCGAGAAGCCGAAGGCCGAAGATGCGCCCTCGAACTACGCGGCTGCCGGTCGGTACATCCTCGACCGGGCCATCTTCGACGCCCTGCGCCGCATCAAGCCCGGTGCCGGCGGCGAATTGCAGCTCACCGACGCCATCGCCCTGCTGATCGAAGAAGGACATCCGGTCCACGTGGTCGTGCACCGCGGCACCCGACACGATCTGGGCAACCCGGGCGGGTACCTGAAGGCGTCGGTCGACCTCGCGCTCGACCGCGACGACTACGGTCCCGAACTTCGGGAGTGGCTCGTTCAGCGCCTCGGTGTCTAAGGGCTACCTGAGAATTTTCGACAACGCGCCCGAACTGCCGGGCCGGTGGACCGGTTCGGTCGTCGAAACCCGCTAACGTCATGTCTTGCGTGTGTGCAGACTCCCGTGCCATATCGGCTCACGTGGTCAGGGCGGGGTGAGAGGAGATGATCGGTGCGTTCGGTGGAGGATCAGCTGAGTCGGGTGACCGCTGCAGCGGTGGCACCTCGGCCGGTACGGGTGGCGATCTCCGAATCGCAAGGTCTGCTCTGTGCCGAGGATGTGACGGCCGACCGGCCGCTTCCCGGATTTGATCAGTCGGCCATCGATGGCTACGCGGTGCGCAGTGTCGATGTCGCCGAAGCGGGCAGTATCGCCGGCGATGACTCCGAGTCGCCGGGGGACCATGTGATCGTGGTCCTTCCGGTGGTCGGAGAACTCAAGGCGGGCTCCCGAACACCGACGCGGCTGCAACCGCGGCAGGCGGTCCGGGTGGAAACCGGCGCCCCGCTGCCGACGCTCGCGGACGCCGTGGTCCCGCGTCGCTGGACCGACGGCGGTCTGCCGAAGGTGCGCGTCGGGCATGCGGTGCGCAGCGGACAGTACGTCCGCCACGAGGGTGCCGATGTGCAGCCCGGTGATGTGGCCGTGCGGGCCGGGACGATCATCGGTCCGGCGCAGGTCGGGTTGCTGGCCGCGGTCGGATGTGAGCGGGTTCTGGTCCACCCCCGGCCGCGACTGTCGGTGATCTCGATCGGTGGCGAGCTGGTCGACATCGATCGCACCGCCGGCGGCGGACAGGTCTACGACGTCAACAGCTATGCCCTCGCCGCGGCCGCACGTGATGCCGGCGCCGACGTGAACCGGGTCGGCATCGCCGACAGCGAGCCGACCCAGCTGCGCGAAATCGTTGAGGGACAACTGATTCGGTCCGAGATCGTCGTCATCACCGGCCCGGTCGGTGGTGCCGCGTCCGAGTCGATCAAAGAAGCCCTCGCCGAACTCGGCGAGCTCGAGATCACCCGGATCGCGATGTACCCGGCGTCGGTCCAGGGTTTCGGTCAGCTCGGCCGGGACGAGGTCCCCACCTTCTTGCTGCCCGCGAATCCGGTCAGTGCACTGGTGGCCTTCGAGGTCATGGTGCGGCCGCTGATCCGGATCGCGATGGGCAAGCGCCAGCCGATGCGTCGCGTGGTGCGCGCCCGGACCGTGGGTGCGATCACGTCGGTCGAAGGTCGCCGCGGATATCTGCGGGGACAGCTGATGCGAGACGAACAGACCGGTGAATATCTGGCCCAGGTGATCTCCGCGCCCGACGGCGGCTCGCACCTGCTGGCCGGGCTCGCCGAGGCCAACTGCCTCGTGATCATCGAACCCGAGGATGTGGAGTTGCGGCCGGGCGACGAGGTCGATGTGGCTTTCCTGGCGCAGCGCGGGTAAGACTGCACTGTGTTTGCCTGGAGCAGAGGGGAAACGTCGCGGCGCGGGTGGCCGGCCAAGTTGGGTCCGATCGGTGTCGCAGGGGGCAGCGTCACGGTCCGCCCGGTCCGGCTGCGTGATGCGCGGGCGTGGAGCCGCCTGCGGATCGAGAATCAGAACTCGTTGATGCCATGGGAACCCACCGGCAGCGGACTGTGGTCGGCCCGGCACAACCCGGCGGCCTGGCCGGGGTTGCATTCGGTGCTCCGCGCCGAGGCACGGGCCGGGAACATGCTGCCGATGGTCATCGAACTCGATGGCGAATATTGCGGACAGCTCACCGTGGGCAACATTCAGCGCGGTGCGCTGCGCAATGCCTGGATCGGTTACTGGGTCGATGCCGCCGTCACCAGTCGTGGTGTGGCCACCGGCGCGCTGGCCCTGGGCGTCGACCACTGTTTTTCGACGGTGGGGATGCACCGGCTCGAAGCGACCGTTCAGCCCGAGAACGCCGCGTCGCTGTCCGTTCTCCACAAGGTGGGATTTCGGGACGAGGGTTTGCTCAAGCGCTACATGGATGTCAACGGAGCGTGGCGCGACCATCTTCTCCTGGCGTTGACGATCGAAGAATTGCCCGGCGGTGCTGTGGAAACACTGGTGCGTGCCGGTCGCGCAACGCGCTGACCAGATCAGATGGCGGACTGGTCAGTCGAGGGAGTTGGTCGTTTCCTGACTGTAGGTCGACACGATGTGGCCGCCGGAGAAGGTCTCGACGTTCTCGAGGGTGAACTGCGTCGGGTTGAACCGGGTGTCGAAAGCGGGCCGCCCGGCCCCGGCGACGACGGGGTAGGTCTTGACCACCAGCACGTCGATCTGGGGGAGTAGCTGACCGGCGAGTTGTCCGCCACCGGCCAGGTAGATGTCCAGATCGGAGTTCTCTTTTTTGAGCATGTCGACGGCGACGGCGGGCTCGTTTCGGATCACCGTGATCGCCGGATCGTCCACGCGCAGTTCCCGGGACACGACGTACTGGTCGAGGTGGGGGTACGGGCTCGTGATGTTCTGCGCCAGCGCTGGATCGTAGGTGCGACGACCCATGATGATGCGGCCGAACTTGGTCAGCGGTCGCTCGGCAATGCCGACCTGCGCGCGGATATGACCGGGCAAGGCGTCGCCGAACTCGTCCAGCATCCACTGCATGTAGTCGTCGGTGATCGGATAAAAGTCGATCTCGTCATCGGGCCCGGCGATGTAGCCGTCGATCGAAATCCCGATGTAGTACACAAGTTTTGGCATACGCTCCACCTTTGCACGGCGCGCTCCAACTGCCCAGGCCGTGGGACGCGGTCAAGGTTTGTTCGACGGAGTTCAGCGATGGCTGACACCAGTCGATCTGAATGTTGCGCACTGCTGTGTATTTGCTCTCGACAAATCGGGGGTTTGTCGGCGCGTCATCGCTGCTCGAAGACGCTATGGCCATAGCCTGGCTTGGAGCGCTTGTTACTGGTGTGACAGACGTGCACTCGGCTGACTGGTCGAGCAAGGTTGCCGAAGGGAGGAGCTACCCATGCCGAACTCGCTGTTGTGGGTGTGTCTGGTGGCGATCTGGCTGTTCGTACTGGTGCCGATGGTCGTGAAGTCGCGACCGACTGTGCGCAAGACATCTGATGCTGCGCTGGCAACCCGCGTGCTCCACCGCGGTGGCCGCACCATTGCGAAGACCAAACGACGGATGGCCTCTGGCCGGCACCCGCACGACGCCGAATGGGAACCGCCGGTTCGCGAATACCGCAAGGTGGTCGCCAAATCCGGAACTGCCACGGCCGTCAAGGAGCCCGAGGTCGATGTGACCGAGGTCGACGAGGACGCAGTCGCCACCGAAGCGCCCGAGGTCGAAAAGACTCCGGTGTTGAAAAAGGTTGTTGTCGAGGCTGATGCCGTCGAGGCCGAACTTGAGGACGACATCGAGGCCGAAGCCGACGACGCGGCAGAGGTTGATGCCGACGCGGTCGACGAGGCTGCCGAAACCGACGAGGACGATTCCGTCGCTGAGGTAGAAGAGGACCTCGAGGCCGAGGTCGACGAGGACTCCGAAGAAGCTGAACTCGAAGAAGCCGAACTCGAAGACGGTGAGCTCGACGAGGCCGAGCTCGAAGACGCTGAGCATGACGACGACGAAGACGAGTTCGAGGACGACGCCGAATACGCCGACCACGACGAGGATGACGCCGACGAGGAAGTGGCCGAAGACAATTCGGCTCGCCGTGCGCGCCGAGGCGGCTTCGATCCGGAAGCCGATCGCGAACGCAGCGACAAGCGCTACCGCTTCCGCCAGCGGGTGATGGCACTGTTGGGTGCTCTGGCTCTGGTCAGCATGTTCGCGGGTGTCGTCGTCGGGACGGCCGGTTGGGTCGCTGCCGGTCTGCTGCTCACTGCACTGGTGGGCTACATGTTCTTCCTGCGTCGCGCGGTGCGCAACGAGCAGCGGATCTATCAGCAGCGGATGCGTCGTCTGGCCCGTACACGTCGTGAGGAAGAAGCGCGCCGCGCACATCCCGAGGTCGACCCCCGGGCCGCTATTCCCGCACGCCTGCGCCGTCCCGGAGCGATCGTTCTGGAGATCGACGACGAAGACCCGGTCTTCGACCACTTGCCCCGTTACGTGCCCGCTTCACGCATCGACGACGTCGATCATCACGATTCGTACCGTCGGGTTGTGGGCCAATAACGACCCAGTGTTAACCTGTTCAAGTTGCTCGCGAGAGCAACGAAGGGGCTATAGCGCAGTTGGTAGCGCGTCTCGTTCGCATCGAGAAGGTCAGGGGTTCGATTCCCCTTAGCTCCACTCTATCTTCGCAGGTCAAAGGCTATTTCAGCCTTCTGGTATTAGTTTCCATTCGGCTTACTGTCCGCAAATTGTCCGCAGTTTGTCCGCAGGATTTCTCGCCAGCCCCGGGTTTTGGCTCTGTTTGGCGTCTGGTTCATCTAGAGACTTGGCCTGGCGGATCACCGCAAACGTCCCGGATCGTGAAGGTTTTGGCTGGTCAGCCGTATGACTGTCGCACTGACGTGGTCCCAGTCGACGGAGCCGGATCCGAGGTCGATTGGTGCCACCATTGGAACCGTGTTGACCTTCTCGTGTGCAACCAAAGGGTGAGGAATCGTTCGTGCGTTCAACTGGCGACTGACAGAACAGCGCAGCCATCGGTTGACTGTTCTGGGCTTTGGATCTCGAAGGGTGAGGGGACTGCTGCCTGCTCAACTCGAGTGGCCACAACTGGAGTGGTGGGTCGTGTCTGTACGGGATTGGATAACCAGGTTGCTCAGATTCGAGCCTCGGCTTTCGCCAAACGTGACTTGAGCTTCGCGAAAGTTGCTCCGCGCGTATCTCCATCTGGTGGGAGTGCCGCTAGAAATCGTCTGATCAGCCGAGCTTCCGCGAAGTATTGCTTTCGTCGGTGGTAGATGATCGCCGCCGCTCGATGTAGGCAGGGGAGCTGTGCCAACCTCGCTGAGAAGCGCAGGATTCAGTATGGTGTCGACGATCTCGAGGAGCAATTTAAGCGCCTCATCGTCGTTTCCTTCAGATTTCCATCTATCCAGTGTCGGAAGCCAATCCAGATAGTGGCGGCCACGGACTCGCGCGGCCGCATCGAGGTCCAAAGCGTGGCGTAGTCGCGCGACTGCGGCGATCATTTAAGCTGCCCTTGCTGTTAACCGTTCGATTTGGCGACACCAAACCCTCGGGAGCTAGATCTCCCGGTGTGCTACGGCACGCTACAACAACCCGAACACGTTCCGATGAAACACATTTAAGGCGGAAGCTCATCCCGTTGGGGGGATCCGAGGCGTGGAAGGGGACTGTCAGAAAAAGGGTGGATCTGATCGTGGTTTGACACGCCGAGCGTGCGCTTGGCGGGAAGGATCACAGATGTCCGAAACACTCGAGCCCATGGCGAACGAGGTGGATCAAAAACAGTTGGCTGAGCAGCTCCAGGCGCAGGCCAAAGAGCAGGGCGTGGATTTGATCGGCCCGAACGGGCTGCTCAACCCGTTGACCAAGAATGTTCTCGAAACCGCGTTGGACGCGGAGATGACCGAGCATCTTGGTTATGACAAGCATGACCCGGTCGGCCGCGGTAGCGGCAACTCTCGAAACGGGATGCGGTCGAAAACGGTCCTGACCGAGATCGGGCCGGTGGAGATCGAAGTCCCGCGCGATACCAATGCCTCGTTCGATCCGCAGATCGTCAAGAAACGGCAACGCCGACTAACGGGTATCGATGAGATCGTATTGTCCTTAACGGCACAGGGATTGACCACCGGAGAGGTCGCAGCACACTTCCAAGACATTTATGGTGCCTCGGTGTCGAAGGACACGATCTCGAAGATTACCGACAAAGTCGTCGCCGAGACGACCGAGTGGTGCAACCGGCCCCTCGATCGCGACGTTGGCTAGAGACTGCCGCGTCTATCCGGTGATGTTCATTGACGCTATCCACGTCAAAATCAGGGATGGGCAGGTGACGAATCGGCCGATTTATGTGGCCATCGGCGTCACCACCAGCGGCGAACGCGACATCTTGGGGTTGTGGGCCGGCGATGGCGGTGAGGGCGCCAAGTTCTGGCTCTCGGTGCTCACCGAGATCAAGAACCGCGGCACCGCCGACGTGTGCATCGTGGTCTGCGATGGCCTCACCGGGCTGACTGATGCGGTGAATGTGGTGTGGGATCGGGCGATTGTGCAGACCTGCATCATTCACCTGTTGCGCAGCACCTTTCGGTACGCCTCTCGCAAGTACTGGGATCAGATTTCCAAGGACATCAAACCTGTCTGCACCGCCCCGACCGAGGCCGCAGCGAAGGGAAGATTCGTCGAGTTCACGGGTAAGTGGGGTGGTCAGTATCCGGCGATCATCAAGTTGTGGGAGAACGCGTGGACCGGGTTCATTCCGTTCCTGGACTATGACGTCGAGATACGGCGAATCATCTGCTCCACCAATACCATCGAGTCGATCAACGCGCGCTATCGGCGGGCGATCCGGGCTCGCGGGCATTTCCCAACCGAGCAGGCTGCGCTCAAATGTTTGTACTTGGTCACCCGTTCGCTCGACCCCACAGGCCGCGGTAAGGCACGATGGGCAATGAGGTGGAAGCAGGCGCTCAACGAGTTCGCTATCACCTTCGAAGGCCGGATCACCCCGACCGGTAACTAACAGATGCCATGGTCGGATCCACCTTTACTCTGACAGACCCCGCGACGTCTTTCGGATCGACTGCGTGCAGCGCGTATCGCTGCACTTCAGATGGAGATAGCCGAGAGGATCGGCGATGCGAGCGATGAGCGCGACGTCGGTAATGGTCGTGCCCACCGCCCACTCGGCCGGTGTGCTTGGGTGCTGGAACAGCACCGGTGTCACGTTTTCGAGATGTGCGTCAGCATCGGTTCGCGAAAGCCCGTGGTTGTCACCTTTCCGCTGAGCGGCTCATCCGTGGTTGTCGCTGTGACGCCCAAGGAGCCGCGCCGCGGCAGGCCGACGGCCAGGAGAAAGCCGACCAAGCCTGCGCCAGCGGCGATCAGGAATGCCGCAGTGAATCCGCCGTAGGAGTAGAAGGCGGCGCCTTCGACACGGGTCTGGATGAACGAGTTGTTCATCACTGTGAAGGCGACGAGTGCGAGTATCGAGGAGAACAGACCCTTGCAAACCGAGACGATGCTCGCTGTTTCTGCCTGGAACTCTTCTTCGACGGTGGTGACGACCAGATTCGGTATGGCGGCGTAAGCCATGCCCTGTCCGAATCCCACGATCGCCGCGAACACCACGACCAGGACCTTGTCGCCGTGCTCGAGGGCCAGCAGGGCGAGCCCCACTGTCCCGATGCCCAACCCCAGGATCAGGGCCAGACGCGGTGTGGTCCCCCGACCGATGATGAGACCTGCGATCAGTCCGCTGATGACCATGCCGATCACGACGGGCAGTTGGTAAAAGGCGAAACCTTCCGCATCGAGTCCCCAGCCGTATCCGAGATCGAGTACCAGCGGCGCCATGACCATGGTGGGGAGCAGCGTGCCGAAGAGGCCGGAGATACCGTAGGCGAGTCCAGACGAGGTCACGGTGAGCAGGACTGAACGGCGTCGCAGGACGTCGGTATTGATCAGCGGTTCGGAAATCTTTTTTGCCGACAGCAGCCATAGAACCAGGACTGCGATGCCCGAGGCGAGGAACCCGAGGGTGGACAGTGCAGTCCAGCCCCACGTGGGTCCGAAGCTGATGGCAACGAGTACACCGGCCACGCCGGCGCCCAGCAGACTGGCGCCGACGACGTCGAGCTTGGATTTGACGCGCACCTGGGATTCTTCCACCAGGAACCTGATCACCACGATGAGCACGGCGGTGGCCACGAAGAAGAACCAGAACACGCTGCGGAAGCCGTAGTTGTCGAGAAGGAAGCCGGTCAGGAAGGGGGCGGGTAGGGCGATGAGACCCATTCCGCTGGTGACGATGCTGATCGCGAGAGGTACTGTGCGCGGGGGAAATACGTCGCGAATGAGCAGATAACTCAGAAACAGGCACGGGATGAGGAGTCCGAAGACGGCCCGGCCGAGGATCAGGACCCCGTAGGACGGTGCAAGGGCACTGATGAGTGCGCCGATCGAAGCGATCGTCACACAAACGGTCAGCATTGCTCTCTTGCCGTACATCAGCGCGAGTTTGCCCACAAGTGGCGATACGACTGCACCCGTGAGCGCGAACGCTGTCACGGTCCAAGCGACCTGAGTGGTTTCGAACTCCGCAGCGATCGACGGTAGTGCAGTGGACACCATCATGTAGCTGATCGAAAAGACTTCGAGCAGCAAAATGAGCGCAATCAGTCCTAGTATCAGCCGGGGAGTCCAGCCATCTGGTCGCTCGGATGAATTCGGCAATACCTCCGCTTTGCCGGGAGGCGGTTTAACAGCCATTGATATGCCTTTCGAGTCGCGAAAGAGTGGCGCAGAGCCAGAAATGAAAGAAGTGTTACGCAAGGCGTAGTAGACAGCTCTGCGCGCCGGCAAACACACATGCTGTCCCGCTCTTTGGGAGAAGCGCTGAATTGCAAACACATTGGTGGTCTGTGAGTGGAAATATGAAGAACGAAGAAAGACCGCCCGGAGCGAATCTGGACGGTCTTTCCAAGGCTATTTCGATCGGTATCGCAAACCGTCGGCTGCGATCATGTTGCCGACGACTTGGTGAACACCAGATCCTCTGGGTGCGGCTCTCTCAGCATGGTCCAGTAATCCACCAGGCGCCAGGGACACGGGACCACAGGGCGGCCTTCACTGTTTCGGTAGTAGCCGGTCGCGTTTTCGCCGGGATGGGCCCATACAGTTTTATCCAACGCCTCGTCGACGCGGTCGTTGTACTCGGCGAGTGCTTCCGGCCTGACATCGATTGCCGAGTAACCGTTTTCGATCAGGTACTGAAGGCATTCGACGATGTAGTGAACGTGCTCCTCGCTCGTTATATTGTGTCCTGCACCGTGATTCGGTGCCGCATTCGGTCCGGCTGTGATGAACAGGTTCGGGAACCCATTGACCTGGATGCCCATATAGGCGCGGGGGTCGTCCCCCTGCTTCCATCTGTCTGCCAACCGCTCCCCGTCGCGGCCGATGATCTCGATATAGGACGCGTATTGCACCTTGAAACCGGTGGCAAGGATAATGACGTCCGCAGCGACGAACTCGCCGTCGCTGAGGGTGACACCGTCTGAATGTACTTGCGTCGGCGACGCGCGGTGCAGCGTCACATGGTCTTTCTTCAGGGATTCCAGGAACCCGGGGTCCTTGACAATCCGCTTAGAGTACGGCCGGATATTCGGCGTCAACTTGTCGCGCAGGTCCGGACGATCGGGGAACATTCGCTCGAGATAGGCAAGTGAGGTCTGCATGACTAGATCGTTCGTCGCCGACACCGACAGGTGCGTCGCGGCCCACTCGGGATCGATGCGCGGCATCATGTAGTAGTTATCCGAGGCCAGCCAATAGGCCCTCAGCCGGAACCAGTTCTGGAAGTACGGCAGGTGACGCATCGCCCACCTCTCGGCGGGTGGCACTTCATTGACGACAGTCTTTTCCGGGACGATCCAGTGGGGGCTGCGGACTACGGCGGCCAGGTGTGCGACGTCATCGACGATGTTCGGAACCACCTGCACCGCTGTGCAACCGGTGCCGATGACAACCACGTTCTTGCCCTTGAGGTCGAGCTGTGGATCCCATTCGGCGGTGTGGATGACGGTGCCGCCGAAGTCGTCGAGCCCGGGGATATCGGGGATATTTGGGGAGTTGAGAACGCCCAGGGCCGTCACAACTGCTGCGGCGGTGTGTGTCTGAGGCGCGTCGTTGCCTGACTGGGTGACAACTGTCCATCTCTGATCATCTTCGATCCACTGGGCCGACACCACTCTGGTCGACAGGCGGATGTTTCGATAGAGGTCGTATTTGTCGGCGACTGCACGCATGTACTCGAGATACTCAGGGCCGGTGGGGTAGTAGCGAGTCCAGTCCGGATTGAGTTCGAAGGAATATGAGTAGTAGTGACTCGGGGTGTCGACTGCGGCGCCGGGATAGATGTTTCGAGACCAGGTACCGCCGATGTCGTCGCGTGCCTCGAACACGGTGTAGTCGAATCCGGCTTCACCGAGTTTGATTGCGGCGTTCAGGCCAACCATTCCGGCGCCGAAGATGATGACGTCGAACTCGCTGGGAGGTGTCTTGGTGACCGGCACATGACGGCGCCCCGGCTCAAATCCTGCCTGCTCCATCAGAATCCGGAGGAACTCCTGATCGACCGGACCAACGGTGCACAAAGAGGCCATCCGCAGGAACAACTCGGGGTCGGGAACCCCGAGCGCTGCCGACAGGTCGGTGGTCAGCACCTGCTTCGCACGGGCGCGGATATCGGTGACGACCTCGGCTGGGAACTGGCCGGGAGGTGGCACCGCGGCGCCGCTGGCCGCGCCATAGCGGGTCTTGGACTTGGCCCCACCACCCTTGAGCGTTGACATGGCGGTGGCCAGCTTGCCCTCGAACTCATCGAGTAGGGACAGGTCGCCGGACACATGCACCATGGACATCAGCAACGAGGCGGGTTCCGCCTGTTCGATCGCTGCCGCCAATTCCTCTTCTGTGATCCCCTCGGTTGAGGTGACATCGTTGGAAGTTGTTGTCATCGGTCTCCTTTCGAATGATCGCCGCGGCGATCGCGCACTGAACTCGAGCTGAGCAGAGGAGCTCAGCACACCGCGTGCAGTGTGGCGACGTAAGAGAGCCGCCCACTGAGTGGAAGTTCGCTCTGCTGCTCAGTTGTACTGGTCCAAATCGGTACAGCGGGGGTCATCTCCCGCTGGACGGGAAGCCCGGACCGTGATGCATCGGCCGGTTGAGATGATGCTTTCACCCGCCGATCGGTGGGTGTCCTCGACGAGATTGGAGCACGACGATGCCGCTGGCACCCGCAGCCCAGCAGATAGTCGACGCAACGGCCGAACGGTTTCCCGGTGGTATGAGCGCGATGCCGGTTGCGAAGTTGCGTGCGGTGCTCGATGCCGGTGCGATCCTGCCGTCGACAGCAATCCACGACCGTTTCGATCTCGTTGTCCCTGCAGATACGGGCGGTATCCCGGTTCGGGTATACCGGCCGTCGGCGGACCCCGAGCTGCCCGTCGTCCAATGGATGCACAGTGGGGGCTTCGTGATCGGCGGCCTGGACCAGAATGAAGAGTATCTACGGCGTTTGAGCAACGCCGCAAACGTGGTGGTCGTTTCTGTTGACTACCGTCTTGCACCCGAACACCCGTATCCGGCCGCACTGCAGGATGCGCGCGCGGTCTGGGAGTGGATCAAGTCGGCCCCCGACGAGCTCCCCGCGCGAGTGAATGCTGCTGCCCTGGCTGGTGAAAGTGCCGGCGGCGTACTGACATTCGCTCTAGGTCAGCAGCTCAAAGACGAGGATCGGCCGCGCCCGAACGCTCAGGTCAGCTTCTATGGCGCCGCAGAACCGCGGATCTCGAATCCTGACCTCTCGACGAGTCTGCTCAGCCCTGTGGATTCTGCGTGGTTCTGGGATCAGTACGTGCCCCGTGTCGAGGATCGCGACGACCCCTATGTGAGTCCCGCGCGAGCAACGAACCTGTCCGGATTACCGCCAACCCTGGTGGTGACTGCGGAGGTCGATGCGACCAGAGACTTAACAGAGGCCTACGCGCGACGTCTGCAGGCAGCCGGCGTGGCGGTGGACCTGGTGCGGTACGACGGGATGATGCACGGTTTCGCAACAATGCTGTCGACGCTGAAACCCGCCATGCACCTCTTCGACCGCACGGTGGATTTCCTGCACAGGTATCTGCACAATGGCGTTGATTTGTCGCCGACCACGTCGCAGAGTGCGAACCTGTCCAGGGTGGAAGACACAGATCGCTCACAGAGCAGTTAACCCGATGTTCTGTTGGTCCGATTGATCGCGTGAAGCCGATCGATCTGCCCGAGTATGGCAGCGGCCGTTGTTGAGAATGGTTTGGACGGCGATGTACGGGGCCTCCGAAGCCGCCCCCCGCGCAGCGACACCGATGTCTCTTCCACATTTCAGCCACAGGGATCAGGTTGATCGAGAATATCTCTAGCAACACCTGTTTTTCTGCTCACCCTCAGCAAGTCGCACGACAAGAATTCGAAAGGCGGGGAATGAAGGATCTCAAAGGCCGGGTTGCCGTGATCACTGGCGGCGCCAACGGCATCGGGTATGCGCTTGCCGCGCGGTTCCTCAACGAGGGAATGAAGGTTGTGATTGCTGACAACGACATCGAAGACCTTGCCAGTGCGGAGCAACGGCTGAGCGAGTTTGGTGACGTACTTGCAGTAGTGACTGATGTTTCCGATGAGTTATCGGTCCGCGCACTAAGGGATGCGGCGGTGCATCGATTCGGCGCGGTCCACGTCCTGTGCAACAACGCTGGAGTGGGAGGGATGCAGCGGTTCGCCACAACCAATCTTGCGACTTGGGAATGGACGTTGGGTGTCAATCTGTGGGGTGTTATATACGGATGCAACATCTTCCTGCCGGTTCTGAGGGAGCAGGATCAGGCCTACATCATCAACACCGCGTCGATGGCCGGCTTCACAACGACAGCTCCGTTGCACCCGTACATCGCGTCCAAGGCTGCGGTCGTGGCGATGTCGGAGAGTCTGGCGCACGAGTTCGCCACCGAGTTCCCGCACGTTGGTGTTGCGGTGCTTTGCCCGGCATACACCGCGACCGCCATCAGAAACGACGAGCGCAATGCTCCGGCCGCTCACGTGCCGAGATCACAGGCGGACCCGGAGCTCGAAGAATTGCGGGAGAAAGTGAACCAGGACATTGACAATGGGTCTACGCCCGAGCAAATCGCCGAGCAGGTCGTGCGCGCGATGGCTGAGCGGCGCACGCATATCTTCCCGGCCCCGGAATGGCTCGACTATTGGCAGGACCGAGTGGACCGGGTTCGCAAACAGCTCGAACCCGTGCCCACCCAGGCTTGACGCCCAACGTCGGTCTGTCTGACACGCTTCTCATGCGGTAACCGGTACCGTCCTGTCGATCTTCACGTCCTCCGGGCCCCAGTGCGCTTGCATGGTCTTGATGAGTCCGTCCTCGTCGAAGGTCATCACGTCGATCGGCTCGATGATGACTGCGCCGTCCGGTGTCGAGGTGGTGACCCGGAAATGGAAGGCTGCCGAGTTTCCCGCGACGCGAACGGTTATCGCCTCGGCGCTGGTCTCCATTGCATCGAGACTGCGGTAGAAAGCCTCGATGTTCGCCCGCCCGCTGCGGATATCCGCGCCGACGGGGTCCTCGAGAGTTGCGTCAAGTGCGTAAAGCTCGGCGATGTCCTGTGACGTGCCGGTCGTAATGCAGTTCAGGTACTTGAGAACAGTTGCTCTGATTTCCTCGATCGACGGCATGTGATGTCCTTTCGATTGTGTGGCAGCGCAAGGGTGTCCGTTCGGGGTCTCACGCGATCATCCGCTGAGCCGACACAGATGACGGACGGTCTCCCACTCGATGGGAATGCGCTCCGGTGCGCAGTGATTCCCGGACGCGGGCACTCCGATCGTGGCCTTCCATTGAATGGGATGACGTGGTCCTGCGCCTCACGGCTGCCCTTATGGTCATCCGTGAAATGAGTGTGACCCACTTCACGGAGTAGTGGGTAGCGCGAGTTGAACCGTTTACAGCGGGTGCTTGTCTTCGGCGAAATTGCTTGGTACCGAGTGGTTCGCCGTCGTTGTCCGCACCGGACCTGCGGGTCCTGTCTTCTTCGAAAGGCCTTTCACCATGACCAATGCTGTCGGCGAAACCGTTGCTGCCGCCATCGCAGATGCCAAGGCTCGCTTGTTTGAGCCACGTGCCATCTCGAGCGGATATTCCTGGCCCGAATGTCCACGGTGGCATGACAACACCTTCTGGTTCACAGATATGTACACCGGCACCATCAAGACGCTCGATGCCGATGGGCGGGCGACGGTGGTCATCGACGCTAACGGACGCGCCGCCCACACCGATGCACCCATCGTCCTCGGTGGTTTCGGTTGGCTTCCCGACGGCCGGGTCATTGTGAATTCTATGCATGAGAAGCTCGTGCTGGTTCATGGCGGTGGAGCGCCTGACGATCTTTCGGTGTATGCGGACATCACTGAGTTCTCTCTTGCGGCGACCAACGACATGGTCGTAGACGCTGACGGTCGCGCCTACATCACACAGCTCGGATTCGACCTTTTCAAGGGCGATGAGCCGGTGGCCTCGCCTTTGATCGTGGTAGAGCCGGATGGTTCGACGTCGACGCCGGCGGGTGTGGGACCGCTCATGTGTGCCAATGGGATTGCGCTGAGCGCAGATGGCACGAGGCTGTACACCGCAGAGGTGATGGCGAACAAGATCACCGTGATCGACCGAGCGCCAGATGGAACTTTGAGTAACGCAAGAGAGTTCGCCTCTTGCCCGTTCCTCCCGGATGGAATTGGACTCGACGACGAGGGTGGGGTGTGGGCGGCGATGCCGGGCAGCGGTCACGTCGTTCGTTTTAGCGAGGACGGCATCACCGATGCCATCGAGTTGCCCCTCGCCGAAGGTGTTGCGTCGGCCTGCCTACTGGGCGGACCCGACCGCAGCACGCTGTACATGACTGTGGGAGTCGAGGTCTTCGACTTCGAGAAGTCTGCACGTGAAGCGCAGGGAACCATCTGGGTGGCCGACGTCAGGAATCGCGGCGGCAACACCCGTCCCTGAATTCAACCTCCAACGGCAGAAAGTCAAGGAAATCAGTATGGAAACATTGGACTTTGCACAGCGAGTCGTGATCGTCACCGGAGCGGGCCGGGGCATCGGCCGGGCGCACGCGCTACTACTGGCATCGCGCGGTGCCTCCGTGGTCGTCGGCGATCTCGGTGCCCGCACCGACGGTTCAGGTACGGATGGGGATGATCCGGCAGCTGATGTGGTCGCCGAGATCATCGCGGCCGGTGGCAGCGCAGTGGGGTGTACAGGTGACGTTGCAACCGATGAGGGTGCCGCCGAACTCGTGCAGTCCGCGATCTCCGCCTTCGGGCATCTCGACGCCGTCATCAACAACGCCGGAATCGTGCGCACCGCTCCGTTCCGGGACGTTCCCGATGCGGAGTACCAGCGCCATCTCGATGTCCACTACTTCGGGACGTTGCGCGTCTGCCGCGCAGCGTGGCCATACCTGGAGGAGTCGGGGACAGGACGGGTCGTCAACACGATCTCGCAGGCGATGCTCGGGAATCCGGGAATGGCGCACTACGGCGGATCCAAGGGTGCTGTTTTCGGACTGACCCGCAACCTCGCCATCGAGGGATTCGATGCAGGCATCAGGGTGAACGCGATCGCACCCGGCGCCGGGACCCGGATGGCCGAAGCGTCGGCCGACACGTTGTCGCCCGAAATCATGGAGTACATGCGAACGGCCCTGTTGCCGGAACATGTGGCGCCGGTGGCGGCATACCTGGCCCACCCGTCGTGCGAGGTGACTGGCGAAGTCTTCAACGTCGCCGGCGGAGCGGTCAATCGTCTTGCGCTGCTGAATACGGTGGGCATCCACGAACCGGGACTGACAGTGGAGACGGTTGCCGAGAAGATCGACCAAATCATGGCCATCAGTCCCGAGGCCACGCCCCAAGTCATCGCCCCGGCTCAGTCGCCGGTGTCCTGATTCATCTCTTAGCCCAATCGGAGTCATCCATGAGCACAACTGAAGCCACAGCCCCACAGACTGAGTACCCATTCGGATCGGTCACACCGAATGAGGCGGCGCAGCGGTACCGTGCTATCGCAGCCGATCGGCCGATGACCAAGATGACCATGCCCTTCGGCGGGGACGTCTGGGTGATACACCGCAACAATGCGGCACGACAAATGTTGAGCGACAAACGATTTGTGCGCGAACCGTTCCGAACCGGTGAACGCCAGATCCCGTACTTCGTGGAATTCCCAGACTTCCTCAAGAGTACGATTCAGTTCGAGGATCCGCCGCACCACACCAAGCTGCGCAAGCTCGTACAACGAGCCATCTCACCGAAGCGGGTGAAGGCGATGCGTGATTCGGCGGTCGAGTTCGCGAATCAGCTGATCGATGAAATGGTTGCCAAGGGTGCGCCGACCAATCTGGTCGAAGATTACGCTGTGGCGCTCCCCATTCAGATGATCAGCAACCTGCTCGGAGTCCCTTCAGAGGACCGGGAGAAGTTCCAGAAGTGGAGTTCGTCGACGCTCGCGACTGCGAACATGCCCGAAGAGGAGGTCACGGCGAACATGACCGAGCTGGTCATGTACATGATGTCGTTGATCGACGAACGACGACGCGAGCCCCGCGAAGACCTCTTGAGCGACCTCGCGAACGCCCGCGACAAGGACGACACCCTCACCGACGGCGAGATCCTCCCGATCGCGCTGATCCTGATCGTCGCGGGCTTCGACAACACGGCCGGCTTCATCTGCGCCGGGGTACTCTCTCTGCTGCGTAATACCGACCAGTTGGAGATCTTCCTGGAGGATCCTGACGGTATTGCACCGACAGCTGTCGAGGAGGTTCTCCGTCACGGGCGGATGGCGCTGGGGGAAACGGTCACCGGCGGAGGTGGTCTCGTACCTTTCGTGGCCACCGAGGATGTCGACGTCGACGGCATGGTGATCGCGAAAGGCGAAGCTGTGCTGGTGGATCCGGCCGCAGTGAACCACGATGGTGTCGCGTTCGAACATGATGAGAAGTTCGACATTCAGCGCACCAACAACCCACATCTGACCCTCAGTTACGGTTTGCACCATTGCCTCGGGGCGCCGCTGGCCCGCATGGAGATGCAGGTGGGGTTGGCCGAACTGTTCAAGCGGTTGCCTGGGCTCAAGCTCGCTGGGGAAGCGGTCATCGATCAGGACAACCTGACGCTCCCGATCATCGACATGCCGGTGACCTGGTAGGAGACCTGATGCCCAAAGTATTTTACGTCGAGCCCGACGGCTCGGAGCGGGTCATCGACGGCGTGGTGGGTGACTCGGTGATGTCGACCGCTGTCCGAAATGGTGTGCGTGGCATCGTCGGTCAGTGCGGCGGAACGCTGTCGTGTGCGACCTGCCACGTATATCTCGCTGCTGACGATCAGCAATATTTCGGCGAGCCGAGTGAAGACGAGGACGACATGCTCGAGTGCACCGCGGCTGATCGTGAGGACACCTCGCGTCTGTCATGTCAGCTCGAACTCGTCGAAGGAACCGACATTCACGTGACGATCCCGGACGAACAGGTCTGAACGCGTGTCGGACACACTATCCGTCCCGCAGGTCTTTCCGAATGATGTTGTGGTGGTGGGGGCATCGCACGCAGCTGTTCAGCTTGCCGACCGTCTCCGGGCTGGTGGCTTTGCCGGTGCGATAACGCTTGTGTCGCAGGAGCCTCATCTGCCGTATCAGCGTCCGCCGCTGTCGAAGGCCTGGCTGCAGGGCCATACGACCCCGGAGGGCATTCTTCTGCGTGATGTGGAGTACTACGCGAACAACCACATTGAACTGCTCACCTCCTGTCAGGTGCGCCGGATAATTCGCACGCAGTCGGGCGGGGTGATGCTCCGGATGCAGTACGCGAACGGTAGCTTGACGGAGCGTCAATTCGGCAGGCTCGTATTGGCAACCGGTGCGCGTGCGAGACGCCTTGAGCTGCCCGGCGCTGATCACCCCGATGTCGTCGTCTTACGAGAGCTCGACGATGCGCGTCGTCTGACCGAGCGCATCTCGGCCGGTCCGACGGTGGTGATCGGCGGTGGCTTCGTCGGACTCGAGGTCGCCGCGACGCTGCGAAGCCTTGGGGCCGACGCAACCGTCGTGGAGGCAGGTACTCGATTGATGGGAAGAGCGGTCGGAACCGGGACCGCCGACTTCATGTACCACGCGCATCATGACATGGGTGTCCGAGTGATGCTGGGGGCACAGCCCACCGAAATCGTCACGGGCGCAGAAGGTATCCGTTCGGTGAGATTGTCTGATGGCACCGAACTCGAGGCATCCACCGTGCTGGTGGGAATCGGGGCCGTACCGCGCACCGAACTCGCCGAGCAACTCGGACTGTCCTGCGACAACGGAATCGTCGTCGACGAGCACTGCCGGACATCCGACGGTTCGACTCTGGCGATCGGGGACTGCACGCTCCAGGTCTTCGGCGATGGGTCTCGGATGCGTCTGGAGTCGGTCGACAACGCGATGGAACAGGCGAACGCCGCTGCGAGAACGTTGCTCGCGGCTCCCACATCCGTGCGACCGGCGCCGTGGTTCTGGTCTGATCAGGGTGACTGGAAGATCCAGATGGTCGGTAGCGCGGTCGGGCACACCTCGGTGGTCACCCGTATCGACCCGGCGAAGCCGCGTCGATTGGTCACGTTGTATTTCACCGATGAGGCGTTGACCGGGGCCGAATGTGTGAACTCGCCCGCCGACTTCGTCGCGCTGCGTTCGGCCTTGAATCAGGGGAATCCACTGACACCACAAGCGTTGGCGAACACCGCAATCCCGCTGAAGAAGCTCCTGACCTCAGCGCGTATCTAGTCGCCGCCCCGCGCGGGGGACTGGCGAAAACGCGCGGCCACAATCGCGCCGACCTCGCTCACCGCGTTCCGGGCACGTGCCACGGCCGCAGTCTGCATCGCGAAGCCGTGACCGACGCCCGGGTACCGCAGCAGGGCGACAGGCACCCCCTCCTCGCGCAGGCGCTGACCGTAATCCTCGACCCCATCGCGCAACGGGTCGGCGTGGCCCACCGCGATGACCGCCTGTGGCAGCCCGGCCAGAGAGGTCGCCGTCGCCGGAACCCCATAGCAGTCGTCCGCGGCCGGATCGTCGCCGAGATAAAGGTTCTTCATCCAGTCGATGTCCGCGGCGCTGAGAAAGGGACTGTCCCCGAACTGGCGCATGGACGGCCGGTCGGTGCGCCGCTCGACACCCGGATAGAACAGGATCTGCTGGAACACGTGAGGCCCTCCAGCATCTCTGCTGCGAAGCGCGGTCCCGGCGGCGAGCCCACCGCCTGCGCTGTCGCCTCCGACCCCGATTCGGCGCGGGTCGACGCCCCACTGTGATGACGTGGCATGCAACCACGTCAGCGCAGCGAATGCTTCATCATTTGCCACCGGATACGTGTGCTCGGGCGCGAGTCGATAATCCACACTCACCACAACTGCCGCAGTCATATCGGCAATCTCCCGGACGAGCCGGTCGAACGAGTTCAACGAGCCCATGATCATTCCGCCGCCGTGGAACCAGACAAGGGCGGGGGCCCCGGTCTGCGGTGCCTCCCACGGTCGATAGACGCGGACCGGCAACGGACCGTGAGGCCCTTCGACTGTGGCATCGACAACTGCGCGCATCGACGGTCCCGGCGGTCTGACGATCGATTCGAGGGTTCGGCGGGCAGCGGTCACGCCTCCGACGTGCAGCGGCCGTGCCCCGACCTCGCGCATGCGGCGGACGATCTCCGCGACGTCGGGGTCCCACATGTCCTCAGCGGACTCGGCGGCCTTCGGCGAGCCGGCGGTGTGCGCGCTCATTGGAGTCCTGTCCAGAGTTCGGAACGGTCCTCGCTGGTGCGAGTTGATCTTGTTGCCCGCAACATGCTCCCGGTGCTGGTCTCGCCGCCGCGACGATGTTCGTTCATCAGCTCGACCAGGCGATCGTTGTCGTGGACCGCCAGCGCTGCGATCATCGCGTCGTGCTCTGCGACAACTCGTTGCCGGACCACTGGATCATAAAGGTACGCAGCGTGATACGGCATGGCCATCGTCCACAGTCTGCGCAGCTCTGCAGTCACCAGATTCAGCGGTGACAGCTCGAAGATTGCGAAATGAAATGCCTGGTTCCGCAATCGCATGTCCAGGACGTCGCCACGGTCCGCGGCATCGGCGACCGCGTCGCCCAGGGCGCGGATTTCGGAGAGCGTAGCGTCACCGAGCTGCGGGACGGTGGCGAGTACTTCTCGTTCGAGCGCTGCACGCATCAGGTATATCTGGTCGAAGTCGTTCTGCTGCAACCGCGCCACCGTGTATCCAACGTTGTGTACATGCTGGACAAGCCCTTCCGCGCTGAGTTGGCGTAGGGCCTCGCGAATCGGGAGACGGCTGACACCGAGGCGTTCGGCCATCTCCTCCTGCCGGATCGGCTGACCGGGCAACAACTCGCCAGTGACGATCAACCGCTCGAGTGCGTCCACGACACGCTGGGCGGCTCGAGTGACGTCCCTGCGCTCAGCCATGGTCATGGGGCGATGTCAGTTGGTACAACAGAACGGCTCCGGGGGTACAGGTTGGGTGCGGTCATCCGAAGATACCCGCTGCCCGGAGTTCTGCCAGACGGTTCTTGCTGTATCCCATTGCGGTGAGGATGGCGTCGGTGTCGGCGCCCAGTGTTCGAGCCGGACGCGGTGGACGATGAGGTGACCTGCCCAGCGAGATCGGCACACCGACGCCGCGGAACTCGTCTGTATCGATGAACAGCCCTCGGTGCGCCACCTGAGCTGACTGTAATGCCTCGTCGACGGTGTTGACCGGGCTGGCCGCCACCCCTGCTGCCTCCAACCGGGATGCTAGTTGGCCGCGGCTGTGACTGGCGATGCGGGCGCCGAGCAACTCGACGAGGACCTCGCGGTTGGCATGCCTTTGCCCGTTGTTTTCGAATCGCGGATCCGTTGCCAGTTCGGGGATGCCGAGCACTTCGGTCAACGACCGAAACTGGCGGTTGTTCGCCGCGCTGACGAATAGGTCGCCATCGTCGGCGCGGAACACCTGGTAGGGCACCACGGTGGGATGAAAGTCCCCGGTGCGCTGCGGGGTTTTCCCACTCACCGCCCAGTTCGCCGCATGCGGGTGCAGTAACGAGATGACCGAATCGAGCAAGGTCATGTCGACCAGCTGACCGAGCCCGCTGCGCTCACGCTCCAGCATGGCGAGCAGAATGCCGCTGACCGCCAGATTCGCGGCGACGATATCGACGATAGGCACCCCGACTCGTAACGGACCGCTGTCGGCGTATCCGTTGACACTCATGAGCCCTCCGAACGATTGAAGGACGGCGTCGTATCCGGGCAGCCCGCCCATCGGCCCGTCAATGCCGAAGCCGGTGATGCGGCAGTAGATCAGCCGCGGATTCGATGCCGCGAGCACCGTCTCGTAGTCGAACCCCCACCGGGCCATTGTGCCTGCTTTGAAGTTCTCCACGACGACGTCGGCTGCGGCCAGGAGGTCGCCGAGAATCTCGCGTCCCTCCACAGTGCTCAGGTCGATACAGATGTTCTCTTTGCTGCGATTGAGGCTTCCGTAGTAGGCGCTACTGGTGTCCGAATCCACGAAGGGCGGTCCCCATCCGCGTGTCTCGTCACCGGTCGGCGCTTCGACCTTGATCACCTCGGCGCCGTGGTCGGCCAGCGTCTGCGCGGTGTAGGGGCCGGCCAGTACCCGGCTCAGGTCGAGGACCCTGACGCCGGTCAGAACGCCCTTGTCGGTGGCCGAATCTGCGCCCCGCCACGCGGATCTGCCACAGACCGCAGGCTGCTCGGCCGCGCTCTCGCACTCCCTGGGTACTTTCGTCGGAGCCTTCATGGTCGGTTCCCCTCTGTTGTTGAGCGGGGGCGGTCGTCGGCCCTCGGTTGTTGGATCCCGACCACTGCATTCCAGGGGTCGACATTGTCATCGAGAATCTGCGCGGCGATGAGTTCGGCCCAGTGACGTTCGGAGCCATGGCGATCGCGCCATGTCCACAGGGATGTGGTGAAGCGGCCCAACCGATGCTCGGAGGTGAATCCGATCGCACCATGAATCTGATGACCGGCTGCCGCCACCTCCCGCGCAGATGAAGACGCGACTGCCTTTGCGGCAGCGATCGCGAACGAGGCGCCGTCTGATCCGTTCACCTCGATTGCGGATGAGGTCGCGGTGTCGACGAATGCCGTGAGGGCCGCCAGCCCCGCCAATCGCTGCTGAATCGCTTGGAACTTGGCCAGGGGCCGCCCGAACTGCGTGCGTTCGGTTGCGTAACGGCAGGTCGCGTCACGAACCGAACGCGTCACGGCGGCCAGTGCGACGGCATAGGCGAGCGCTGCCCGCTGATCGAACTCCGTACGGTCAACCTGTGACGGCCCGTGAAAGAGAGCTGGGGTCGAGTCGAAGGTGACAACCCCTACCGAAGCCCCGATCAGGTCGGTCCCGGGTGCCATGGTCAGACCGTCAGCCGACAGATCGATGACGGCCACAGCAGGTCGATCACCCGCAGCCTCTGCAGCGAGTAGCAGGACAAGGGTGTCGGCGACAGCGATGTGCACGACGTCGGAGACGACACCGTCGAGCACCACTCCCGCGTCGACGTTGCGGACACGGCAACGCTTGTCGGCCGCTGCCACGGTCGCGGTACTGGCCGCGAGCGGGTGACCGGCGGCTGCGGCCAGCCACGAGGCGAGGATTGTGTGCTCCAAATACGGTGTCAGAGCACCTTTTCCGGTGATAGCCGATAGCACCGCGAGGGCATCGGCCAGGTCGCCACCGCTGCCGCCGAACTCTTCAGAGATGCCGATGGCCGTGAAACCCGCATTGGTCAGTGCTGTCCAGAGCTCGGTGTCCACCGACCCGGGTGAACGGGTGTCGATGCCGACGCGTTCTACCATCTCCGTTGCCGCAGCCGACAACTCAGCAGTCAACTCAGTCATCGGACTCCCAGTCCGCGGGCGACGATGCCCCGCAGGATCTCGTTGGTGCCTCCCCGCAACGTGAAGGCCGGCGTGTGCAGGACGCTGGTGGCCAGAAGGCGGGCGAACGGATCACCGCTTTCCCGCATGGCTGTCGGCGCGCCGGATGATCGGATCGCCTCGACAAGGTCGCCTTCGAAGGTGGAACCGAGGTCCTTGACCATTGCGGCCAGGACGTCGGGCTTCCGGCCGGCAGCCAGCTCGGCTGCGACCGCGAGGGACATGCGACGAAGCGCCCATGCGTGCGCGGTGAGTGAACCCAGCGTCACCCGTTGTTCGGCGGTCGCGCCGTCGCGGCGCAGGAGGTCCGACCATGAACGCAGCAATGGCATCGTGGACAGGTACCGTTCGGGACCCGATCGCTCGAAGGCGAGTTCACTCATCACCTGCTGCCAGCCGCCGCCGCGACGGCCGAGTAGCGAGTCGGCGCCGACCCGGGCGTCGTGGAAGATCACCTCATTGAAATGTGCAGCGCCGTCGATACTCTGCAGGGGGCGAACCTCGATGTCGGGGTGGGGCAGGTCGACGACGAACTGAGAAAGCCCCTGGTGACGGTCTTGTGCTTCTCCGTCGCTGCGGGCCAGCAGCACCATTGCGTGCGCCACATGAGCGCCAGTGGTCCAGACCTTGGTACCGCTGATCGACCATGAACCGTCCGCATGACTTGTCGCCCGGGTCCGGACAGCTGCCAGGTCCGACCCCGCGTCGGGTTCGCTCATACCGATGGCGAAGAAGACTTCACCCTGTGCGATACCGGGTAGGTAACGCTCCTTCTGTGACGCGGTGCCGTTCGTCAGGATTCCCGGAGCCATTTGGCGATCGGCGATCCAATGCGCGGCAACCGGTGCTCCGTGGGCCAGCAGCTCCTCGGTCACCACGAATCGTTCGAGCGCACTGCGACCGTGGCCTCCGTGGTCGACCGGGATCGTCATGCCGAGCCAGCCGTGTTGCCCTAAGCGCCTACTGAAGGCAGCGTCGAAGCCGGTCATCCAACTGTCCGTGGTGGGAGTGAACGCTCCAGAGTCGAGTTCTGCTCGGAGGAATGCCCGGACGTGGCTCCGTAGATCTTCGAGCTCCGCATCGGTGATGGCGGACGTCGACGTTGTTGGTGTCGTGGTCATGACTGCCGCGGTCCTCGTGAAGACCAATTGCTCTGACCCTTGCGGGACATCGACCACATCTGGACGCCACGCTCGATCTCGAGTGCCGATGACCAGCTGACTCCGGGTGGGCCGAGTTCCAGTCGGGCACTGGTCATCACACGTCGGGTCAATTCTGGATCCGCAGCCGCCGGACCGGTCAGTTCACCGATGTAGGAGTCAATCTCGTCGTCTGGAACAGCCGCGTGCGCCAGCCCGCGTTGCACGGCCTGTTCGCCGGTGAGGGAGTGTCCGCAAGCGGCCATCGCGATGGTTTCCGACCAACCGACCGCACGCCCGAGCAGTGCGAGGTGACCGCCTCCAGGGTGGATGCTGCGGGCCAGGAAACCACTTTCGAGAACGGCATCAGGAGTGATCACCATCAGGTCGGCGGCCATGGCCAGGTTCAAGCCGGCTCCGACGGCGCCTCCTGTCACCCGGGCAATTGTCGGTACCGGCAGGTTGCCGACCCGAACGAATGCGCCGTAGACGGCGGACGTGCGCGCGACCGCGTCCGGTGATGCCGGATCCGATGAGGAGGCCGCGAGATCACGGGTGTCGGCGCCACTGCAGAAGTATTCTCCGGCCGCGCTCACGACCACCGCACCTATGTCCGTGTCGCGCTCCACCTGATCGCAGAATTCGCCTATTAGCGCGGCCATCTCGAGGGTGATCGCATTCTTGCGCCGTGGATTGTTCAGGGTGAGGTGAGCGACACCGGCGGAGACCGCGGTGAGAATCGGAGCCGCGACCACCGCGGGTTTCTCGGTTGTCATGTCGGCCACGCTAACAGATTGGATACGAAATAGAATCCAATATTGATTGACAATTCTGCGGCACTCCAGTGAACTGGAGCACATTCGTTCGTGACGACGAGCCGCTCGCGGCCGTGACAAGGAGTGCATGTGTTCAGCTTGGAAGGTCGGATCGCGTTGGTGTCCGGTGCGGGGCAAAGTGTTGGCGAGGGAATCGCGAAAGTACTTGCGCGCCAAGGAGCCACGGTCATCGTCAATGATTTGTATGCGGATCGGGCCGAGAAGGTGGCGGCGGAGATCATTGCAGAGGGGAACACTGCGATCACCGCCCCGTTCGACGTGACCGACCTGGACGCGGTCACCGAGTCGGTACGCGCCGCCGAGAAAGAGCTGGGTGGCCACGTCAGCATCCTGGTGAACAACGCCGGCGTCGCAGAAGGGCGTAACCACAGTCCTTTTCGGGAGCTCTCGCCGCAGCAGTGGGCACCTTCGATCGATCTCAACATCTACGGTGCGATGAACTGCATCAAGAGCGTCATCGATGGAATGTGCGACGGGGGATGGGGTCGTATCGTGCAGATCTCTTCGGGCTCCGCGCGCACCGGGCAGAACATCAATGTATCGATGTATGCCACCGGGAAGAGTGGGATCGAAGGGTTCATCCGGCACCTCGCCGCTGAGACCGGGCAGTTTGGGGTCACCGCGAACATCGTGGCACTCGGCCATCAGAAGAACCTGGAGGAGAAGATGTCCGCGGACGCGATCGAGAACATCCTTGCCACCATCCCGATCGGACGTTTGGGAGACTCGATCGAGGTGGGTGCCTTCTGTGCCTATCTCGCCTCCGACGAGGCCGGTGGTCTGACAGGTCAGACGCTGGACTTCAATGGAGGGTCACAGACCCGATGACATCTACAGAATCTGAAACAAACATGTTGTCCCTGACCGCGATTCGGGTCGCGGATCTGGCTAGATCGGTGGACTTCTACACTGCCGGGTGCGGATTCGTACGAGGGTCCGAGTTCGGCACTCCTGAGTACGAGGTCATCGTCGTTCGGGCAGGATCGGCCGGGATGGAGTTGATGGCGCCGCGCGAAGGTGTCGTGGTCGGGGAAGCCGTTCACGGCAACATGTTCGTCAAGGTGGTCGTCAACACATCAGACACGCCGGCCCAGGTAGAGCGGGCGGTGGCACACGGGGGAACCGTCGAAGTTCCCGTCACAATGCTCGAACAGTATGGCGGAATGGTCATCGCCATGGTTCGCGATCCCGATGGCTACCTGGTGGAGTTCACCCAACAGCCGGTCGCCTAGGGCCGCTGAGCGGGAAGTGCCACGTTGTTATCGTCCCCGGGCCCTTGCGGTCGCCCAGATCAGATGAAGCCGCAGCGATATGGAGTGTGAAATGAACTGGGACAAGTCATACGACGTGGTGGTGGTGGGCTCGGGTGGCGCGGCCCTGGCGGGGGCGCTGGCGGCGGTCGCCCGCGGCCTATCGACCTGCGTGATCGAGAAGACCAGCCTGTTCGGTGGAACCTCGGCGTATTCGGGCGGCAGCGTCTGGCTGCCGGGAAATCACATCCTTGCCCGTGATGGCGTCGACGATTCGATCGAGAAGGGCCTGACCTACTTCACGTCGGTGGTCGGCGATCGGACGTCACCCCAGGTGCAGCGAGCCTATGTGGAGACCGGGTCCGAGCTGGTCGAATTCCTTGAGAGGGCCGGTATCCCCATGGAGCATAGGTCGTTTCCCGACTACTTCGATGCGCCTGGACGAAGTGCGAATGGACGCACCATCTTTGCTAAACCGATCTCGGCGCAGGAGCTGGGTTCTCGGTTGGCGGATGTGAGGCCGATGGTCGCGCAGGATCAGTTCGGTGCGGATCTCGACCGCACGGTCCTGGACGGGGGGCAGGCGTGGATCGCCCGCATGGTTCAGGCACTCGACAATTCGGACAAGGCTGAATTGCGACTCGAGACAGCGGCGCAGCACCTCGTGCAAGACGATGCCGGGCGAGTCGTCGGAGTGCAGGTGGCGACCGGCGCCGGCGCGGAGAAACTGCATGCGCGGGCAGGAGTGCTCCTCGCAGCGGGGGGTTTCGAACGCTCTGCCGAGATGCGAGCTTCTCATCAACAGATCCCCACCGCCGACTGGACCTCGTCACACCCCACCACCGGTGGTGGCGATGCCCTCCGCATGGTTCAGGAGGTTGGGGCAGCCGTCGATCTTCTCGACCAGTCGTGGTGGTGCCCGGCTACCCTGTTCCCGAACGGACACGCCGTCTTCACATTGGGCGTGCGGGCAGGAATTGTCGTCGACACCACCGGCGAGCGATTCGCGAACGAGATGCTCCCGTACGACCAGATGGGCCGAGCGATGGGCGGTCGAATGGAGCAGGGTGTTGGTGACGCGTTCTGGTTCATCTTCGACAACCGGTTCGGTGACGAGCTACCTGCCATCTGCATGCCGATGCCGGAGCAAGCGGCATTCGAAGAGGCGGGGCTCTGGCATACGGCCACAACCGTCGATGATCTCGCCCCGAAGCTGGGTCTTGACGCAGCGACGTTGGTGCGGACCGTCGATCGCTTCAACAATCAGGCGCGCAACGGCCGGGACGAGGACTTCCGACGCGGCGAAGACCCGTTCGGGCAGTTCTTTGTCGGGGCCGCCTCACCCGGTCCTTGTCTACTGCCGCTTGATGGCTCGCGCTTCCACGCCGTCCGCCTGGTGCTCGGCGATCTGGGTACCAAGGGTGGTGCAGTGATCGACCTCGATGGTGCGGTCGTGCGGGAGGACGGGTCCACCATCGCGGGTTTGTACGCCGCAGGGAACTCGTCGGCGGCCATCTCTGGGGCCGCCTACCCTGCGCCGGGCGTACCGCTCGGCTCGGGCATGGTCATGGCGTATCGGGCCACGGCGGTGATGGCAGGTGCTGTTCCCGCAGCAACAGCGGCAGGTGCCACACCGGGCTGACGACTGCGTCGCTCAGTGTGTGGCGAGGTCAGCCGCGACGCAGGATTCCCAGATGTCGCGTGCGGTAGTACGAAGTGGCCCAACCAGTTTGCGGTAGTCGAGTGACATGGCCGGACCACATGCAGACAACCCGCCCAGGTTGCCGTAGATGTGGTCCGGCGGCCCGATGGAAACGCCTACGCATCCGATACCCGGAAAGGCTTCTCCACGGTCGAAGGCGGCGCCACGATCGCGAATCAGCGCAAGCTCGTTGTCGAGTTGTTTGCGTGAGGTGATGCTCTGGCTGGTCCGGCCGAGCAACGTGCCGTCCTCGTTCAGACGCAAGGCACTCCACAATGCAGTTTGTTGGGATCCCTGAGCATGCGCGAGCATCGCCTTGCCCGCGGCCGTGAGGTGAATCGGTACGCGTTGCCCGACCGCCGAAGGTGTCGCACCTGACGATCGGCCGTTGACCTTGGCGAGATAGATCGTCTCTCCGCCAGCCGGTCCCGAGAGCTGAATTGTCAGCCCGGTGCGTTGGGCGAAGGCGTGCATCAAGGGCCTGGCGTGCTGCAGGAGGCGGTTCTGGTTGAGTGCGGCCTGACCCATCTCGTATGCCTTGACCCCGAGCTCATAGGTCTGCTCTGGCGTACGGGCCAACCAGCCGGCCGCGGTGAGTTGCTCGAGCAGGCGATGCACGGATGAACGGGGGAGCCCGGTCCGGACCGTTACCTGAGCCAGGGTCAGCGGTCCCGTGCCGTTGAATGTTTCTAACACCAGAGAGATGCGTCCGACGACCGACACTGGGCCGCCGTCGGTGCGTATTCTGCTCACTTGAACTCCTGAACTTCGCTTAGAGTGTGACGTGGGTCACGGTACCGCGTCGGCGGCGTCGTTCAAACCGCGGCGCCGGGGGCTTGCGTGGGATGTCGCCGGGCGGGTGGGCAGCGCCGGATGATGTACGCCTGATGTCCTGCGACCAAACATAATCGAATTACCCACGGACGGGTTCCACTCGGGGTTGCCGGAGTTGTACCCGATCGAGGCTCCCATTGTATGGGAGACCGGGCTCACATCCTCACGTCTGCTTGAGAAGCTCATCACACGCCCGCAGCCCACCTGATCACGGGTCTGCGACCGAAAGCCCCGCACCGCCCTGCTCGCCGCCGTTGCTTTGGCCGTCGCCCGACTGCGACGCAGCAGTCTGGGTATCGATATGCTCGCCGTCCGAGCCAACGAGCGTTCAGCTGCCGCCACCGGAATCAACGTTCCGAGAACCAAACTCGTTGCCTTCGCGATCGGTGCATTCATCGCCGGTCTCGCCGGTGCGATGATGGGCTATCAACAGACGTTGGCCACACCCGAGCCATTCATGGTCTTCGTCGGCATTACCCTGTTCGCGGTCATGTACGTCGCAGGAATTTCGTCCATCACCGGCGGCATACTTGCGGGGATCATGGCACCCGGCGGCCTTTTGTACTTGTTCGTCGATCGATTCCTGAATATCGGAGACTATTACGCGGTGATCAGTGGGCTCTTGCTCATCATCACCGTCATGCTCAATCCGGACGGGATCGCGAGCACTCTGCCGAAGCTTCCGCTGCCAAAGCTCGGTAAACAGCGCAAGACCAAAAACGTTGTCGCACAGGAGATCAGCACCACCGGTCTGGCCGCAGCCGCGCCCGATGGCGGGGAACCGTTACTGGTGATCGACGACGTCACCGTGCGCTACGGAGCGGTCACAGCCGCATCGGAGGTCTCCTTCGAGGTTCGACGCGGCGAGATCGTCGGACTGATTGGACCCAATGGTGTAGGTAAGACGACCCTCATCGATGCGATCACCGGGTTTGCGCCGGCGACGGGATCCATGCGTCTGGGCGATGTCGATCTGGTGGGCAAACCGCCGCACGCTCGGAGCAGGGCCGGATTGGGGCGCAGCTTCCAGGATGTCGAATTGTACGACGACCTGACAGTGGCGGAAAACGTCACTGTGGGTGCAACACGGTCGCAATCCTCGTTGGGCGCGGGTGAACGGGTCCAACGAGTGCTGCAACTCCTCGGACTGTCCGAACTCGGCGCCGCCGAGGTCGCATCGCTGTCCCAGGGGCAGCGGCAATTGGTCTCGGTGGCAAGGGTTCTCGTCGCCGAACCGGTAGTGGCGCTGCTCGACGAACCAGCAGCCGGCCTGGACAACAACGAAAGCCGTTGGCTGGGTGACAAGTTGCGAGCCGCACGCGACGCGGGGACATCCATTCTGTTGGTGGACCACGATATGGACCTGGTGCTGACCATCTGCGATCGGGTTGTGGTCTTGGACCTCGGTCGGGTGATCGCTGACGGGCCGCCGAGCGCGATCCGCGCCGATTCGGAAGTGCTCCGCGCATATCTCGGGGTTCCCTCCGAGGATGAGGCCGTCGCCGATGTGGTCAGCGGCGACCGTCCGAGGCCGAGTCCCGTTCTCACAGCACAGGAGACATCGTCATGATTGCACTGGAATGCCGTGCGCTCACCACCGGCTACACCAAGCAACGGCCGTGTGTCCGCGGAGTCGATCTGACGGTGCAGGCCGGAGAGATCACCTGCCTGCTCGGTCCGAACGGTGCCGGGAAGACCACGTTGCTGATGGCCCTGGCAGGCCTGTTGCCGCGGTTCGATGGTGAGGTGGTCGTCGGTGACCATGCGGTACGGGGAGGTAACCCGCGCGACGCCGTCCGTGCCGGATTGGTACTCGTTGCGGATGATCGCGCACTGTTCCGCAATCTCAGTACAGAACAGAACCTGCGACTGGCTGTGCCCCAGCGGTCGCTGCGGGCCGGCGCGGTACGCGAAGTCCTCGAGCACTTCCCCTCCCTGGAGAAGCGGTTGAAGGTCGATGCCAGCAGGCTGTCCGGTGGTGAGCAACAGATGCTGGCCATCGGCCGGGCCATTCTCCAACGTCCCAAGGTGCTGCTCATCGATGAATTGAGTATGGGCTTGGCCCCCGTGATTGTCGACGAGATCCTCTCGGTGCTAAGGGGATTCGCGACCGATGGCGATATGGCGGTCGTGTTGGTTGAGCAATATGTTCACCTGGCGCTGCGGGCAGCCGACCGCGCTGCAGTGCTGGTCCACGGCAGCATCGTGCTCGATGACACCGCCGAGTCGCTCCGGGCTGATCCGCGCCGGATCGAGGCTGCCTATTTGGGCGAGGATGCTGCTGCAGTTTCCGGATGAGGGATCGACACCACTCCGCTGCCGGGTCGGCGAATTCTCGAACTCACCGTCCCGGCAGTGGTCTGTCTTATCGGCCAAAGTACTTGTGGCGCAAGCCTCCCACTGCATGGGATACCGGCCGGAAAGCGCCTTTGCAAAGCTCTAACGTGATGCGAGTCACGACCACCGTACGGTGGGTTTCGTCTGAGATAGAAGAGGAGCACTCCATGACAACCACGCTCGAACGGCATCCGATGACCCCGGTCGCGCCACCGTCTGTGATCCAGGATTTCTACACACCTGATGAGACCGCGACGATCATGTCGGTCATCCGCGATAACGCCCCGTGGCGGTTGGTCCTGGCCCATCACTTTGCATCCACCGAGGAGTACCTCGCGGTGTCGGGCGGCAACAATCGCCGGGCCGACGCCCAGCTTTCCGATTTCGTGGCGCCGGTATTCCGGGGTTTCCTCGGCAACGACGGTGTGGTTCTCTACCCTGAACTCAACGAGATCTACTTCGGCCGGAAACTGCTCGATACGGCGAAGCAACTGCACGGTGCGAAATACGGTATGGCCCACGATCTGCTCTTCAACATGTGTGGTCCGTCCAAAAGCTTCGATGCCGGTCACTTCGACACCGGAAGCTTCCGCGGGATCGGATTGCACAATGCGCCACTGTGGTTGCTGGCGGTGATGTTCAAGTCCGGTCTGTTCGATGCCTGGGAGGTCAAAACCGCGCAGGTGATCACATACTTCTACGACTCCGACATCGATGGCGGATTCACCTACTGGCCCAAGGGGCCCGACCGCTCGCCGGAACGGCTCGCTGCACCGTTCTGGAATACGGCGATACTCACTGATAATTCGCGTATGTACCACCGTCGTGAATCGAACGGACCACGAGATCGGCGCGACCTGCCCGGACTTGACCTGTCTTCCACACTGCACAGTGTCGGTGACGATGAATGGGCGATTCGCACGGGCGACACCGAGATCAGCCGCTTGGCGAATGCCGACATGAGGATGCTGGTGCATTACACCGCGTTGCTCTTCGATGACCTGGCCGACGTCAAGCGCTACCAGGACCACACCGACGACTTGACGATGGAGACGGCATTCGGAATGTTGATCGCAGACATGCGGGCAAAGGGTGCCGCGGTATCAGAACCGAGTGAGCCCGCCACCGATACCGCGTTCATCGCCCAACTCACGGACTTCTACAAGATGGCCCCGACTTCCTATCCCGCCGAGGCGCCCTTGGAAGTGCGCGACTGAGCCTATGAGAAGAGGCCATCCCGGACGAGCTCCGGGATGGCCTCTTGTGGTTCGTGGGCGAGGCGGTCTCGATCAGATTGTCTGTGTCGCAGCGGACTTGCCGGCGCGCCGACCGAAAAAGCTGCCGTCTCCCAGGCTTGCGCCGCTCGCATAGCCGCCAGCGCACACACCCGAGGTGCAACGTCCGGCGGCGTACAGGCCAGGGATGGGTTCGCCACTGACATGAAGGACCTCGGACTCGACGGTCGTCTTCAGTCCACCGAGGGTGAACCCGCCCACCATACCGCGCAAGTCATACGCCGCGATGGGGGTTGCGAGCGGTTTGACCCACTCGGACTTCTTGGCGAAGAACGGATCGGACGACGTCGCCGCATGTCGGTTGAACAACTCGATTGTCGACGTCAGGCCACCGCTGGGTAGCCCCATTTCTTTCTCGAGCTCTTCGACGGTCTCGCATACCCATGTCGGCGTACCCCGCATCACCGCACTGGTCGATTCCGTTTGGGTGGCCTCCTCGAATGAGGCCTCGTCGATCACGAGGAATGCATCACCGCCCTGGCGGAGGAGTGTTTCTTGCGCAATACGGCCAGGGTAGGTGTCCTCGGCGACGTAACGCTGGCCGCGTGCGTTGACGAGAATCCCGCGTGCCATCAGTTGCGGATCACAGAAGATCGCCACCTCTGTTGCGTCCATGTGCGCGGTGGCAGCGCCCAACGCCTGACTCATTCGAATTGCCTGTCCGTCATGGCTTTCGATCGATGCCGCCGGCCGGCCCGCTATGCGCGGTGCATGGTCCTTGAGCATCTCATCGTTGTAGGCAAAACTCCCGGTCGCCAGAACCACACCGCGGCGGGCGCGGATCGTGAGGTCGGCACCGTACTGGCGGGCCACCACTCCGGTTACGCGTCCATCATCATCGATCACGAGAGATTGCGCACGAGTGTCGAATACCGTTCTGACACCGAGCGCTAGTGCGCATTCGATAAGCGGCTTCATGAGCATGTGACCACCGGTCTGTTCCCCCTCAGCCGCGGCTGCTTTTCGGGGAAGATGCCCGCGGGGTGCCGGTGGGATGAGTGCACTGAACGGTGCAGCGTTCTCACCGCCGGAATACATCAATCCTTCACTATGAGGGGGCTCCCAACCTGGCTCGCCCCAGAATGACTCCTCGAAAACAACGCCCGCGTCCACCAGCCAGTTGTAGTGCTCGACGCTCTCCTCGCAGTAGACGTCGACCTTCGGTTCATCGACTCCGGGGCCCAAGGCGCTCTTCATGAAAGCCTTCATGTTGTCGACTGTGTCGTCGAAACCCAACGCGCGCTGCAACGGCGTGCCGCCACCGAGGTAGATGAAGCCCCCGGACATCGCGGCAGCGCCACCGCCGCCACCGAGCCGTTCCAAGACCAAGACGTCGGCGCCGGCACGTGCAGCTTCGATCGCGGCAGTGACTCCGGCTATCCCGAAACCGGCGATGACGACGTCCGCCTCATGGGACCAAGTTGCCACGGTCGAGGACTTCACTGGCTTGAGGGTCGGATCTACCACGGTGCCTCCTGTGTTATGTGTTTGTTGAGTAATGCATTGCGCCCCTCCTGCGCACCATCGGCGCTCCCTCTCACCGGGAGTGGGGGCGACGAGCCCTCTGTCTCCCGCTGTGTGGACACCGTGGGTTGTCACGGTGTCGAGGCTCCAACACCATGTGGCACAGCCCATCAGCTTGGTTCCCCACCTGTCCCAGGAGCGTCTATGGATTCCGGTATCGAAGAACGCAGTGCTACCACCCTTGCGATCGAAGTCGCCCAACTCGTGGGGGCTTGGTGGTATCACTATGACGAATGGCATCCTCAGATCCTGCGTGGATTGCTATGTGATGATGCAATTTTCAGCTCCCGTACCGATAGTGGCGCAACAGAATATGAGGAATTTGTCCGGGCTGAAATCGCGGGTGCTGATGCGGTGATGACATGGCAGGAGGATCACCGCCTGAACAGTCCGTATCCGTTGAGGCATTGCGGCTCCAACGTGCATGTCACTGGCGTTGCCGGTGGCGTGGTCGAGTTCGCGTCCTACATCTTCGTTACCAAGATCGTCGACGGTCGACCCTTGTCGTTGTCGACCGGAACGGCCTGCGGCGCAGCACGCATCACTGACACCGGACTGCTGATGCAACGGCTCGAGGTTGTTCTCGACACGACGGATTCTGTGCCATTGGTGGAACGTGCGAACGCCGGCAGAGTGTGAGGGCGGTGGACAGTCTGAGTTCGGCTTGCCGGTGTCGGAATAGGGCCGGACGGGGCGGCAATTCGACATTGACGAAGAGCGATGCCGGGGCAAGATGACAGCTGACAGCGAGAGGAAGAGACGTTGAGGGTCGCTGGAAAGGTGTTTGCCGTGACCGGGGCCGGCAACGGTATCGGCCGTCAGGTCGCGCTCGAACTACTTGCGCGCGGGGCTCGTGTTGCATTGATAGACCGTGATCAGGCCGCACTGAACCAGACCCTCGAACTGTCGATTCCGAACAGCGCGCGCGTGTCGACACACGTGGCCGATGTCAGTGATCCCGATGTGGTCGACGACCTACCTGAGCAGGTGATCGCGGAACACGGTCAGGTTGACGGGCTCCTCAACGTTGCTGGGATCATTCATCGTTTTGTTCCGTCGGCAGAACTCGAGCGGCACGAGATCCGTCGAATTGTTGATGTCAATTTTTGGGGAACTGTCCACACGACCCTCGCGTTTCTCCCGGAGCTGCGGAAGCGTCCTGAAGCCGCCATCATCAACATCTCGAGCCTCTCAGCTCTCGTTGCATTCGCCGGACAGACGTTCTACAGCGCAACGAAGGCGGCAGTGAAGCAGTTCAGTGAGGGCCTGTATGAGGAGCTCATCGATACAAATATCACGGTGACGGCAGTCTTTCCCGGCAATATCAGCACAGACATCAGCGGAAACTCGGGTGTCACGATGATCGACGCAGGCGGCCGAAAGGTTCGGTCAACTACACCTGAGCAGACTGCCGGCGAAATCGTAGACGCCATCCAAAAGGGCAAAGCCCGCCTGTTGGTGGGAGCCGATGCGAAGGTGTTGGGAGCGTTGTCGCGGCTGGCACCGGTCATGACGATGCGCCTTGTCGCCAAGCAGATGAAGAGCGTGCTGTGAATCCGGCGGGGATCTGCTGTGGTCGATGACGCCGCATCTCGGATGTCGTCGAAAGGTCCCCGATCGAGATGGTTCGGGGTTTTGTCACGAATCGTATGCGCGGTGAGCGAACTGGCGCGTGGCGCGGGGGGAGAGGTTCAGTTCCATCGCCAGGCCTCTGTCGCTGAAGTTCGTTCAAGGTATTGCAGTGTGGGTGTGGACGGTTGTGGCTTTGTCCGCAGTTTGTCCGCAGGATTTCTCGTCAGCCCCGGGTTTTGGCTCTGTTTGGCGTCTGGTTCGTCTAGAGACTTGGCCTGGCGGATCACCGCAAACGTCCCGGATCGTGAAGGTTTTGGCTGGTCAGCTGTACGGCTGTCGCCCTGACGTGGTGCCGGCCGACGGGATCTGGGGTCTGGCATCGCGTGGTGTCACCAGCGGAACCGGTGTTGACCTTCTCGTGTCCGACCAGAAGGTCCGGTACCTATCACGTTATGCCCCTCATCGTTCGGTGTTATTTCGCTCTGTTTTGAATCACCTCGGGAAGTCTGGAGACTTTCTAGTCCACCCACTCCAATGTGGCGATTTCCCCGTGCTCGACGGTTCGCCAGGGTCCCTGCGGCTTGATCAATTCAGTCTTGTAGGGGCCGTTGATCGTCTTGGCAAGGGCATTGTCGTGGCTATCGCCGGTCGTCCCGATCGAGGCATCGATGCCGGCCTCGGTCAACCGCTCGGTAAAGGCAATCGAGGTGTATTGAGAGCCCCTGTCGTGGTGGTTCTGGGCCCCGTGCGCGGCAGGATGGCCAGTGAGCACTGACCGGTACCAGGGGCCGTGGAACGCCGAGACCGAGAACCCCCTGCTCCTGATCGGAGCGACGAACGATCCGAAGACGGGGTACTCGAATGCCGTTGCTGCAGAACGGCCCTGGGCAATGCAAGGTTGCTCACGCACGAGGGTTACGGCCACATGTCCACTGCCGACCCGAGCAGGTGCGTCGATGAACGTCGCACGCAGTACCTGGTGGACCTCGTAGTGCCACCTGCGGGCACGGTCTGCCCGTGGGATCATCTCCCGTTTGAGTGAAATCCGAGGCTGGCGAGTACTCGAATTTACCGGACCATAGCTGGTGCGTCCGAAGGGATTGCAGCCCCCGACCTCTCTGTGCCGGCTCCAACGTCCCGGTTATCCATGTGTGTATTTCTGTTCTCTGGTCTGGGGTTGTGCGGGTCAAGTGGCCAGGGGGTCCTGCCGCGATCGGCCCTGAATCGACAGCGGGTGATGTCTCTGGCGAAGGCGCAGATGGCGTCGGCCAGCGCACCTTGTGCCGTGGGGTCACGCTGGGATGGGACCCATCAGGTGACCGCGCTGCGACGCTCGCCGATCACCCGCCGAGATTCGCGACGGTGGAGTCCAACACACTGGCCTGCAGTTCGAGATCGCTTTCGTTATGCTCCCGGTCTCGCGGCAGCCGCTCCCGAAGCTCGTCCCGTGTAAGCACGGCAAAAGCCCGGTGCCGATCGATCATGTCTTCGGCACCCACCACTCGAAATCGGCCTCCGTCAAGGATCAGCGCCGGATCAGTGAAGGCAGAGTCGAGAAGCTCGCGCAGGTCATCAGCGGTCAGATGGATAGGCACGTGGTCCTCCTAAGTCGGGGCGGGCATTGCTTGCGTACCCAGTTACAAGCCGAGGTAACCGGTGTAGAGGCGGATCAGGGCTGCCGATACCGGTCAACACCCGCAAACGTCCAGTTGATCGCGTCGCATCGAGAAGGTCAGGGGTTCGATTCCCCTTAGCTCCACAGAATTCACAAACGCTCCATCCATACGAAGATGTCGGCTCCGGTCCAAAATTAAGCAGGCAAATCACCGCGCGGCGTGTCAAGCCAAGGTCAGATCCAGCCTTTTCCTGACAGTCCCGACTGCGCGTGGTCGCAATTTTTGTCTGAGGATTGCGGTGTCGAGCTGTTCCCGTGGTGCCGATTTGGTCGCCGATCAGGCAGCGAGAAGGGACTGAGGCAGCTGACGATCGCCATCGCCGGCACGAAGGGCAGAATCTCGCGCCTGGGGCGGACCGTTCGCGGTGTCCGCGTCAGGTCAGGGTCGGTGCGGGTTGCGGCAGCGGGTGGGCGCCTTCCGGGCGAAGACCATCGAAGATGAGAGCGAGGTATCGCTTCCACAGCTCGGGATCGGGGTGGGCGAGATTGCTCGCGACATGTATTGGTGCGCACATCAGTAGAAAAATGTCTGCGCCAGTAACATCAGGGCGGATGGTGCCGGCCTGGCGGGCACGGTCGACGAGGGCTTCGATGGCCAGGTGTAGGCGGTTTCGTAGCTGTTTCACCCGGATGTCGTTGTCGCTCACAGCCCATAGGAAATCGACGTCATGTTGTTGCCGTTCGTCGGCCGCCACGGTCAGGAACTCGAATAGCGCAGCCGCCGAGTCGTCGGCGCCTGTCAACTGTTGGGCGTGCGCAATGAGGATATCGAGATGGCCGGCCACGATCGCAACCATGAGATCGTCTTTGCTGGCGAAATGCCGAAAGACGGTGCCCTTGCCCACGCCCGCCCGACGGGCGATCTGGGCAACCGAGGCCGACGGGCCTCGCTCGGTGAACTCCTCTTCGGCGGCAGCCAGCAGCAATTTCCGATTCCGAGCCGCATCTACGCGCAAGGGGCGGTCAGGGGACGACATCACCACATGCTAGCAAAGTGACCATGCGGTCCGATTCGTGTAGCGTCGTTCAGGTAACGGACCGATGGGTCACTTTATGGGCCTTGAACCAATCTCCAGGAGGACAAATGGAACTATCAAGCGCGACAGCCCTTGTTACTGGCACCAACCGAGGCCTCGGCCACGCCTTGGCCGTGGAGCTGGTGCGCCGAGGCGCGAAGGTCTACGCGACAGCACGACGGCCAGAATTGGTCGACATTGACGGCGTCGAGGTTCTCCGTTTGGATATCACCGATCAGGCGTCGGTTGATGCTGCCGCAGCGTCTGCCGGCGACGTCGATGTATTGATCAACAATGCCGCTTTCACCGGTGGCGGAAACCTGGTGACCGGTGAACTCGACGCCATCCGGGCTGTGATGGATTCCAATTACTATGGGACCCTTGCCGTTATCCGCGCGTTTGCCCCGATTCTGGCCCGCAACGGTGGAGGTGCAATCCTCAACGTCCTGTCGGCCGCGGCATGGAACACTGTCGACGGCAATACCGCCTACGCCGCGGCCAAGTCTGCAGCATGGGGCCTGACCAATGGCGTGCGGGTCGAGCTGGCAGGACAAGGCACGCAGGTCACCGCTCTGGTGCCCGGCCTGATCGCCACCCAGACCCTGCTCGATTACGCCGCGCAGGCAGGCGTGACGTTGCCAGAAGAACTACTCAACCAGCCGGTCGATCTGGCACGTGTTGCTCTTGATGGATTGGAAGCGGGAGATGTTGAGGTTCTCGACGATCTCGGCAGACAAGCCAAGGCTAGTCTGGCTGGGCCGCCGCAAGCTTTGGCGCTGTAGTACCCTGCCTCTGCCGTACATCATCGGTCGTCCACGCGTATCGAGCGCCATGTCGGTCATCGGCGTCATGATCGCGGAGTGAATCTCGGGGATCGGCAGCGGCAGAGGAGGTCTCGGATTTCTGATCACGAAGACAACACGGTCCTTCCGGAGAGGTCCGTGAGCGGGCGTTGCGGTTGCTGCAGAACCATGGCGGTGAGTACGCGTCGTTGATTGCCGTGGCCGGGGCCATTGCCAAGCAGGTCGTGTCGGTAAGGAGACGGTCCGCCGGTGGGCGGTACAAGCTCAGCTCCATACCGGAGCCCGTCCCTGGGTGACGTCGGGGAATCAGCCGAGATCAAAAGCTCAAGGCCGAGAACCGGCAACTGCGCGAAGACGTCGCGGTCTTGAAGGCTGCGACGACTTTCTTCGCAGGGGAACTCGACCCCGCGATCGATGATCATCGCTTTTATTGACGCGATGCGAGCCGAAGGTGTTGCAGTCGAGTCGATCTGCCGGATCTTGCGGGGCAGGGTTGTCAGATCGCGGCACGCACCTACCGGGCCTGGCGTGCGCGACGGCCAGCTGCGCGCACTATGGCAGACGCCCACACGGCCGACGCGGTCCGTGATGTCGCCTGGCGTACCGAACATCAGGGCCGGCGTCGGATCACCCCGGAGGGGCTTTACGGGCGCGTGAAGATGCGTGCCCATCTCGACCGCACGTCCATACCGGGCGTGTCGTATGGGGCGGTTGATCGTGCGATGAAGTTGTTTCATCTCAATGGCTTTCGTCGATCGAAGGGTGTCCCACGAATTTCATCGGCAGCATCCCGGCCGGAAATCAGATCAATCGCAAGTTCCGTGCTGAGGAGCCCAACCGGGTGTGGGTCACTGACTTCACATTTGTCAGAACGTGGGCCGGCTGGGTGTATGTCGTGTTCATCATAGACGTGTTCTCCCGCAAGATCGTGGCCTGGCATGCCGCAACGAGCAAAGAGGTCACTGTGGTGACCATCCCGTTGCGAATGGCGTTGTGGCAACGCGAGCACGACGGCCATCCGGTCAAGATGGTGAGCTGATTCATCATTCGGATGCGGGGTCGCAGTACACGTCGACTCGGCTGGCGCACAAGCTATCGCTGGAACATATTTCTGCGTCGATCGGGTCGTGGGGAGATGCCTACGACAACGCGTTGGTCGATTCTGCGAACGGGCTGAACAAAACCGAGTGCATTCGCACGACGATCTTCCATCAACGGCCGTACAAGACGATCGCCGATGTCGAGTACGCCACCGCGACGTGGGTCGACTGGTACAACTGCAGCAGGCTGCATTCGAGCACCGGCATGGTTCCATCCAACGAGTACGAGTCCAGCTTCTACGCTGGACTTATCATCGAGCAGCCCCCACATTGGAGCCGACACAAAACCTGGGGTGATTCAGTTTGTCCGCGGAATCTCCAGCGCGGGTCATCGATCACTAACACCGAAAACGCCTCCAGCTGCGACGATTCCAACTCTCGACATCGACCACGCCCAGTTGATCGCGTTCGCATCGAGAAGGTCAGGGGTTCGATTCCCCTTAGCTCCACAAAAATCACAAACGAGCCACCTATACGAAGACGAGCCACATATTTGTGGCTCGTCTTCGTATAGGTGGCTCGTTTGCGGGAAAGGCGGAACGCTGGCTTGCGACGTCCAGAGCCCCTGCCACAGCGTCGAGACCTGAGTCGAACAGGTCGCTGTAGACGTCCAGAGTCATGGACGTTTTCGCTGTCCGAGCATGCGTTGGTCGCCGAGGACAGGCCCAGGCGGACACCGCCAGGCTTGCAGCGGTGTGTCGGAGATCGTGTGGCGTGATCGTCGGAAATGTCGGATCGCCCTTCTGGCACGCGGTGACGGCGACAGCAAAGTGGCGGGGGCGATAATTGGAGACACGAAGCAGTCCGCCGCGGCTGTTGGTGAACACGAGGTCGTCCCAGCCCTTGTGCTCCATGAGCGTCGCAAGTCGTCGATGAGGGCTGCGGGGAAGGGCACCGAGCGGCGCTCGTGATCCTTCGGGTTGCCCCACACCAAGCCGTTGGCCTCGGTCACCGCGCGGTTGATGTCGACGCGTCGACGGATAATGTCGAAGTCGCTTGGGCGTAGCGCGGCCATCTCGCCCCACCGGAGTCCGGTGTACGAGAGGAACAGGACCACGATCGGCATCCACTCGATGGCATCGGCGAGTAGCCGCACCTGTTCGTGGCTGAGGTAGCTCCGGTCTGAATGCTTGTGACGAGCGTGACGGTGTGTGATTCGGCCGGCCCTACTTCTCCGAAAGGAGTTGCTTTACGGCACAACTCGCGCGCAGTCGTTGCCGGTGCCCGCCTTGCGTGCGCGGCGATATGCCGAAGTCGAGGCGGACGACCTGGACCGGTCTTCGCAGCCCCCGCCGGAGTCTATATAGCAGCACCGGCGCAACTGGTCTGATGCTGGTTCCGTCTGAGTGGTCGGGTCGAGCTCGTCCGAGCCTGTTCAAATCGTCCTCGGCACATGTGCCGCAGACTTCAGCCTTGTCCCTAGCAGCGACTGCGTCCCTGTCCATATTGTTCTGCGACGCAACCACTATTGGTTTTGCTCGGCGGGTTCCTGCTCGATGCGTGAGAGGGCTGCGGCCCACGATAAGTGTGAGAGTCGTCTAGAACGCCGCCAGGCCGACACCGCCGAATCACCTGCGGTGGCGGTCTTTCCCTTCGCGCGCGACCAGTTACCGCGTCAAACCCAGGCGGTGGCCAGCCAGGCCGCAACAATGGCCGACACCAACAGGACGATGTTGAGGCCGATCTCGCGGAACTCCCGGCGGATCAGATGTAGTGTGATCCCGCTGATTTGGATCAGGACGAGTCCGATCGCCGCGGCGACTGCGAGGAACTCTGCCATTCCGACGAGCGGGGGCAAGATCAGGCCGACCGCCCCGAGGACTTCGAGTACCCCGATCGTCCGAACGAGGCTCAGAGGCACCGTGTCGACCCAGGCCATCATCGGACGCAGTTGCTCTGGTGACTGCACCACCTTGATCGCGCCGGAATACAGATAGAACAACGCCAGTAGGGCCGCCACAATCCAATACGTCACAGTCATTTTTGGGACACTCCCGGTCGGTCGTAGTAAGTACCCAGATTGTTGATCAGTTTCGAAGGGCGTACAAAAGGAACATCCGTGTGCGTAACCGTCGATAGGACCGTCCTATGCCTGAGAAAGATGTCGACCAGGGTCCGAACGTGTGTCTGATCCGCGGTGACCATGGTCAGGCGGTTCGGTCCCTGGTCGACCGACTCGGCGACAAGTGGGCGCTGCTGATCCTGGCAACGCTGCACGATCGCCGACTGCGATTCACCGAATTGCTCAACACGATTCCGGGAATCTCACAGCGCATGTTGTCCCTCACCTTGCGCAAACTCGAACGGGACGGATTGATCATCCGGACCGCCCATGCGGAGGTCCCGCCCCGCGTGGAATACGAACCAAGCCCGCTCGCAACCACATTGATTCCCCATGCGGTGGCATTGGCGAACTGGGCCATCGAGAACAATGACGACGTCGCCGCGCATCGAGATGCCTACGACTCGCGCGGCGGCTGACGAAACTGCCGTCGAGTTTTCGATCGGTCTGACCGAGACCGCTGCGCGCGAGAAGTTCGGCGACGTGAAAACCGTGGCCTACGACCTTGCCGGCAACGGTAAGTCTCAGGTGCTGCTGCGGACATCCGGCGTGATCAAGTCTTCAAGGCCATTGCGGAGGGTGAGCAGGGGCCGGTCGTCGGGATTCACATCGTCGGATCGCGGGGCGGTGAGCTCATCGGCGAGGCGCAGCTGCTCTACAACTGGGAAGCCGAAGCCGACGACGTGGCCCCGGACGTCCACGCCACCCGACCCGAAACGAAGCGCTCGGAGAAGCATTCCTGGCAATGCCGGGTAAGCCGCTACACGCGCACCGTCAACATCGCAGATTGGAACGACCGTACCGGTTCCGACCCGCCGCTGCTGCGGCGAGTTGGTACGGTCGCCCTAGTCACGAATTGACTCGCAATGCTGGGTGATTGTCCGTCTCGGAAGGTCTGATCGCGAAGTCCTGTGCGTCCATCCCGTGGCGAAGGTGGCGTTGGGGAAGTGTGAGTGTAGATGATGGATTGTGGTCGTGGCACGAAGCTAAGAGTTTGTCCGCAGTTTGTCCGCAGAAGCTCCGAGGCTTGTCGTAGACCGCTAACACCGAAAACGCCCCCAACTGCGACGATTCCACTCCTCCGCGCCAACCAACTCCGGCAAACGCCCAGTTGATCGCGTTCGCATCGAGAAGGTCAGGGGTTCGATTCCCCTTAGCTCCACAGAATTCACAAACGCTCCATCTACACGAAGACGCTCCACGTACATGTGGAGCGTCTTTGCATAGGTGGAGCGTTTGCGTGCCCGATGGGAGATTGGACGCTATGCACCGGCAACCGTATCGAGATCTGAGCCGAACCGCCGCTGCACGCTTCCTCTCACCGGGACGGATCGATGAGGATTTTCGCGTGGCGCTCGGGATCGCCGAGGTCGTTGAATGCCTGTGCGACGCCGTCGAGGCCGACCGTCGCCGTGTGCAGAGGCGATGGGTCGACCTTGCCGGAGGCGATCATGCCCAGCGTCTGGCTGAATTCGGCCGGGTCGTAACCGAACACGAAGCGCAGGTCGATCTCTTTGCTGAGTGCAACGGCAGGTCGGAACTCATCGACCTCGGTGCACATTCCGACCACCGTCACCAGGGACCGAATCGGCGCATGGGCGACTATGTGATCGATGATGCCGGGGACGCCGGCGCATTCAAAAATCACCGGACCGCGGGGGGATTGGCCTAGTCGGTCGGCTCCGAAGAAGATCTTCTCCACCGAGGCAAATGGGATCCGGCGCACGGCCTTGGTCATCTTGAGTGCGAACGCAAGGAGCTCCGGCGTCGAGTTGACCGGATCCTTGATGGTGAGGGTGTCCCAGGGCGATCGGACCGTGGGGTCGACGACCACATCGGCACCGCACTGCGTGGCGAGCTTCCGTCGGCCGGATGAGGGATCGGAGGCGATGACCTTCGTGACGCCTGCGGCCTTGAGCATCAGGATCACAGCCAGGCCGATGGGACCGCAGCCGATCACGACGGCGGGGCGCCTCTTGCTGATTCCCGATCGACGTACTGCATGACGTGCGACGGTGAGCGGTTCGGTGAACGCTGCCTTGTCGGGGGAGACCCCCTCGGGGACAGGAAATGTCAGCGCTTCCTCGACCAGGGTGTATTCGGCGTAACCACCCGGCGCATGAATATCGAAGCCCGTCAGGTGCATTCCGACCTCGGTGTGGAGGATGGGCAGCGCCGTCACCGGCGTACCCGCAGACCATCGGCCCCGGGTCTTCGGGCCGTAGGACACCACCTCTCCGAGGATCTCGTGACCGAGAATTACCTCCTGGTCCGGAAGGATCGCAGTTGTGTAGCCCGACTCGAGCATCAATGCGTTCAGCTCGGAGGCGTCCTTGGTGGCGTGTAGATCCGATCCGCAGATCCCGGTCCGCAGTACTTTGATCAGGATTTGGCCCGCACCTGGTTTGGGTCTGTCCACGTCCCGAACCGTGAGCTCGCCCTGCGTGCAGACAACTGCCTTCATCGCGTCCTTCTCCTATGCATCGATGGAAATCGAGCCCTGAGCGCGAGATACGCACAGGATCATGTGGTCGTCGCGTTCGCCGTCGGTCAGAACGTGGTCGCGGTGCTCGACGTGGCCGTCCAGCAATCGGACCTTGCATGTTCCGCAGAAGCCTTGTTGGCAGGAGTAGGGCTGCCCTGGCTTGGTCCGCCGAATCGCCGTCAGAGCGGATTCGTCGGATTTGACCTGCACCTCTGCACCGGTGTTCGCGAGCCGGATGGTGAACGCCTCGCCGCCGAGAACTGGTGGTGGGCTGAATCGTTCGTAGTGCAGGGTGTCGATCTGCGGGTCCGGGATCTGTGCGCGGATCGCGTCGATCATCGGTGTCGGACCGCATGTGTAGAGCGCGGCGCCGGCTGGTGCGAGGCCGATGATCTTGGCTGCGTCGGGTATGCCGCACTCGTCGTCCGGCCAGATATGGACGTCATGGTCTCCCACGATCTGAGCGATCTCGTCGAGGAAGGGCATCGATGCGCGATCGCGGCCGGTGTAGATGAGGACGTACGGATCGCCGCGGCGAGCCACATCGCGCAGCATCGGCAGGATGGGTGTGACCCCGATGCCGCCGGCGACGAATACGTACCCGCGCGGGGAACTGATGAAGGGGAATGCGTTGCGCGGTCCCTTCAACGTCAGTTCCTGGCCGACCTGAAGGGTGTGGACCTCTGCCGAACCTCCGCCGCCACCGCGGGTTTCCTCGATGCGGCGGACCGCGATGCGATATGTGCGTCGATCGTCGGGGTCGCTGTTGAGGCTGTACTGGCGGACGCGGCCGCTGGGCAGCACGATGTCGACGTGGGCGCCGGGGTCCCAGGCCGGCAACGGCTGACCGTCGGTGCGGGTGAACCACAATGCCCGAACATCATCGGCCTCGTCGCTGACCCGCGTGACCCGAACACATAGGTCGCGGTCGACGGCGTCCACTGGCGGTCGGCCACGGGCCGAACGTGCTGCGGCGCGGGTCCACCATCTTCCGGCGACCGTCTCGAAGAACCGGAAGACGAATGCGTCCGGGATATCGGTCCCCGGTCTGTAGCGAACGGTGCGACTACTCGCGCGACCCCGATCCACCCGGTGTGCAGTGCTTCTCATGATGTCTGAGAGGTGGCAAGAGCATCCGCCCGCATGGCTGCCGGCGACTTCGCCAGGTAGGCGACGGCTTGCGATGTCGAGCCCTCATGGGACGGATGGTAGGTCGGCAGGAAATACTTCCACGAGGCCTTCGCGAAGGTGCCCAGTCCGGGTACGACGTGACGGGCCTCGGCCCAGATGAGCTTGACGATTCTGGCGCGGGGGCGCTTTACATCGGCTTTGATGGTGGGGTCGTTGGCCATCATGAACTTCACGCCGCGCCACCACAGAGAGAACAGCAGCATGCCTCCTACCGCGTAGGTGCGGATTCGGCGCCAGTATCTGCCGTCGATGTGCTGGTAGACGTCATACGCAACATTGCGATGTTCGACTTCCTCGGCTCCATGCCACCGGAGCAGGTCCAGCATCGTCGCGTTCGCGTCGAGTGCATCGAGCTTGGGGGAGTTGAGGCTCCAATTGCCCAGCACCGCAGTCAGATGCTCCACCCCGGCCACCATCGCGGCACGCTCGATCAGCCATTCTTCTCTGGCCGGCCCCGCGAGGTCACGGTCACCGAGCACCTTGCGGAACATGGCCTCGATCTCCGCGACGTAAGGCCTGACATCGAGGCCGTTGGCGGTGTAGTAGTCCTGCACCCCCTGATGGGAGGCTGCGTGGACACCTTCTTGACCGATGAACCCGACGACGTCTTCATGCAGCTGGTCGTCCTGAATCATCGGCAGAACTTCACTGAACACCTTCACGAACCACCGCTCACCCTCGGGGAGCAAGAGGTTGAGGACATTGATGTAATGCGAGGAGAAGGGCTCACCCGGAATCCACTCGAACGGCAAACCCGTCCAGTCGAATTGCACGTTGCGGGCGTGAAGTGCGACCTTGCCGGGGTCGCTCTGGCGCTGAGGTGTCATGGTCATCTCGGATCTCCGTTCTTCTGCTGCACTGCGGTGCTGATGAATTCGGTGACGAGGCTGATGATCAGCGTGGGATTCTGCTCCACCACCCAGTGATTGCCGGGGACCTCGCGCGTACGCAGGTCGTCGACGAAGGGTTTCGGTGCCTCGAGTCCGAGTGGGACAGTGACGTGCGCGTCGTCCGTCGGAGCAAGGACCTGTACCGGGCACACCGCGCGGGCGGGTCGCGGCGAGAGAAGGCAACGAAAGTTCTCGCGGTACAACTGGATTCCGTTGATGGCATCGCGCCGCGATCGACGTCCGGCCGGAGTTCGCCGATCGACGGGCACACCGATGCTCTCGGATCGGGAGACCAATTTCTCGACGACACCGAGCCGCACCAACGTCTCTGGGAGGAATGGCAATTGAAATGCGAAGATGTACCAGGAATCGGCGAGTTGACGAACCAACTCGCGTGGATGGCGGTACCCGCGGCGCAACCAGGCGCCGGCCATGTCGAGGCTCGGTCCCGAAATGGACGTGAACGAGGCGACCTTGTCGGCAAACTCTGGATCGGTTGCAGCGGCCCAGCTCTGGATCGATCCCCAATCGTGGGCGATCAGATGGACAGGTGCGTCCGGGCTGGTCAGGGAGATGATGGCAGCCAGGTCGTCGCGCAACTGGGACATCGCGTACCCGGTTCGTTTAATTGGCTGACCTGAGGCGCCCGTGCCACGCACGTCATACGTGACCACGTGGAAGTCGTTGGAAAGGAGGGCGATTGCCGGATCCCAGACCGTGTGGTCGTCGGGAAATCCATGGACGAGTAGGACGCTGGGCCGCGTGCTGTCGCCGTACTCGTAGACCGCGAGTTTGACGCCGTCGGTGGCGTCGGCGAATCGCGTCGGATCCCCTGGCCGGGCGGCATTGTTGGCGGTGAGTATCGGGTTCCCATGCGTGGTCGGTGTATTCGTCACTGGACGGTCTCCTTGACTTGTCGGGTGGTGTCGTCCGAGATGTCGGCAGGTGAGGTGGCCGACATGAAGCGAAGTTCGGGGTCGGCGATCGGGTCCTTGCCGAGGACGATCCGGTCGCGGTTGAAGTCCTGCGGAGCCTGCCATGGGCCTGAAGGTCCGAGTCGGAGCGAATCCCTGGGTAGCGGAACAGATCCCACGTGCCGCCAATCGATTCGCGCGCATCGACGACAGCGAAGGTTCGGCCGGGCTGTGAACGCTTGAGCTGGTATCCCATCGCGATCCCCGCCAGGCCGGCGCCGACAACGAGGACATCGACGTGATCGAATGCGCCGCCTGAACCAGGCGCCGAGGCTGAAGGCATGTCAACTCCCGTAGTTGAGCGTTTGTGTGACGTTGCCTACAAGCGTCGCAAGCGGGGGCCGCAAAAAACTTGCCCTCAGGCGACATAGAGTTGTCATTTGGCGACAGTGGTGTGTGGGGGGTGGAGGCGCCGGCGTAGATCGCCGCTAGAAGATCGGATCCTCCGGTCGGCTCCCGCGGCGCTGTTGCAGCAGCGCGCGCGGCGATTCGCCATACCAGCGGCGGCAGGCACGGGTGAAGCTGCTCTGCTCGGCATAACCCAGGGCCGAGGCGATCTGTGAGGCCTGCAAGCCGGTGGCGGCGAGCTCCCAGGCTGTCGCCCGGCGAACATCGTCGAGAATTTTCTCGAAGGTGGTGCCTTCGGCCGAAAGTTCCCGTTGCAGCGTGCGCTCGTGCAGCGACACCGCTCGGGCTGCCTGGCTCAGACCCGCCTCGCCAACCAGGAGCAAGCGCCGCGTGACGTCGCGGACGTGCTCGGCCAGCGCCACGCCGGAATGGACCCGGGACAGGTACTCCTGCGCAAGTGTGAGTGCGGCTTCGTCGCGATCCTCGATGGGGCGGGCGAGATGTGCCGGCGACAGCTGGATGGTGTTCTGGCTCTGCCCGAACTCGGTTGGACAAGCGAACACCTCGAAATAGGACTCCAGTGGTGCGAGCCGCTCGTGCTGGAACGTGACCCTTATCGGCCCGATTCTGTCGCCGATCATGACGTTGATGGCGTTCATGGCCAGCGCCTGGTTCTTCTCCACCATCTGGCGCCGGTCGAAGTCGTTGTGGAGGATCGTCGAGTACGAGTAGACCGCCGATCCCGGCGACGTGGTCAGCCGCGCGGTGTCGGCAGGGGCAAGGTTTCCGAGGAAGCGGCAGAAGTTCGTGATCGATTCGCCCACTGTCGCGGCATTGCGCAGGATGACGCTCAGCGGTCCCAGCGATGCGATGCTCTGCATGCCACCGAGGCGCAATCCGAAGTCGGGACAGTCGAATTCGCGAGCTGCGTGCCCAAGTACGGCGGCCGCGTCTTCGTAGCGGACATACCGGTCGAAGTCGCCTGTGGTAAGCGGGTCGATGCCGTGGGCCCGCAGCAGAGCGTGGGCATCACCGCCGAGTTCGGTGATGAGCTCGTCTGCTCGAGAGATCAGCGAGCCCCGCGTCAGGACGGCCATGGATCACAGTGTGCTGGCGTTGTCGTGCAAAGACAAGTTTGGCATCCGGCGCCGGACAGAGATGGTGGAGCGACCTGTAGCGACTTGAATGCCGACCCGTCTGGACGGTTTCCCATCAGGGTGCCCCACCAGTCGATTACGTCAACGAGACGTGTTCGTTGGGTACACAGTGCGTCATCGTCAGGCCTTCGACGTCCCGCGGGCCGTTCTTGCCGAGGTTCGTGCGGCGCTTCTCTTCGTCCTCGGACAACGTCTGAGATGCAAGGGGTTCGAGGTGACGTACATCGTCGGCAGAGATACCCAGACCTTCGCCGACCCGGTTGCCGAGTTCGTCGTCGGCCATGAAGAAGTGCCACACCATGCGTTCCTGGACTGCACGGACGGCTTCGGAGATGTTGGTGACGAGGTTGTTGACCAGGTCGTCCTTCTCCCACTGTTCGAGCAACTGATACCGCTGGCCGGCCTGCTCGTAGTCGTTGGTGCGGTTGATCCGCTTTCGGGTCAACCGACCTTCGATCACCGGGCCCTGCTCGTCATGGGTCGGGTACTCGGCTTCGCGTAGCCCGCCGGTGATGGAAGGCTCGTAGTTGACGTGCGGGTTTGCTCCGCTGTTGTCGAGACCGTACTGCATCTGGCCGCCCTGTTGATTGGTGGCGACCTTGGCGTTCTTGGGCCTGTTGACCGGCAACTGAAGGTAGTTCGGCCCGACGCGGTAACGCTGGGTGTCGGAGTACGAGAACGTGCGGCCGACGAGCATCTTGTCATCGGAGAAGTCCAGGCCGTCGACGAGGACACCCGTGCCGAACGCAATCTGCTCGTTCTCGTTGAAGTGGTTGCTGATGTTGCGGTCGAGCACCATGCGTCCGACCAGCTTCGGCGGAAATTCGTTCTCGGGCCACAGCTTTGTGTCGTCGAGCGGATCGAAGTTGAGCTCAGGATGCTCGTCATCGCTCATCATCTGCACCAGCAGTTCCCACTCCGGGTAGTCGCCGGCCTCGATGGAGTCGTAGAGATCCTTGGTCGCGTGGCCGAGGTCCTGGGACTGGATGACGGCTGCGTCCGCTTCGGTCAGGCTCTTGACCCCGATCTTCGGCATCCAGTGGTACTTCACCAGGACCGTCTCGCCCTCGGCATTCACCCACTTGTAGGTGTTGACCCCGAAGCCCTGCATCGTGCGGTAGTTGGCCGGAATGCCCCGCGGCGAGAACAAATTGACAAGCATGTGCGTCGCCTCAGGCGTCTGTGACATGAAGTCGAAGATCCGGGCCGGCTCCTGCCGGAAGGTGACCGGATCCGGTTTGAGAGCGTGGATGACGTCGGGGAACTTGACGGCGTCGCGGATGAAGAAGACGCCGAGGTTGTTCCCGACGAGATCCCAGTTGCCGTCCTCGGTGTAGAACTTCACCGCGAAACCACGTGGGTCGCGGGCGGTTTCCGAGGAGTCGCGGCCACCGATGACACTGGAGAGGCGAATGGCCAGATCGGTGCGTTTGCCCGGTTCGTTGAACAGCTTGGCCCGGGTGTACCGCTCGATCGGTTCATCGCCCCACTTACCGGTCGCCTCGAAATATCCATACGCCACCGCGCCGCGGGCATGCACCACGCGCTCCGGGATGCGCTCGCGGTCGAAGTGACTGACCTTCTCCAAAAAGTGGTAGTTCTCGAGTGTGGCCGGTCCGCGCTCGCCGACGGTTCGCTGGTTCTGGTTGTCGTAGATGGGATGGCCCTGGCGATCGGTGAGGATGTCGCGGTCGTCGGCGGCTCCGGATCCTTGGGAAGCTACATCGGTCATCATGGTCTCCTTGGTGTTGGTCAGTTTCCGAGCAGTGGCGGGGAGAAGCTGCAGGGGGCAATGGGATACGAGGGGTCAAGTGCGTTGAGGACGTAGCTCTGTGCGAGGTCGTCGTAGGCCAGCGAGAAGTGGTCTGCGTAGTTCTGCGGGCACGTGTCCTGGAGGGTGATGTTCGTGGCGCCCGGCCCGTTCAGGAATGACGACGTATAAGGCGTGACGACCTCGTCGTAGCGGGTGGTGATCACCGTGTAGGTGACACCGTCGACCGTGTCGCCTCCCTCGTTGAGTTCGGCGAGGAACTCCGAGCCGAGTGTCTGCTGGCGGGATGCCTGGCTCAGTGAGGCCAATGCTTCCGTCAACGGTTGACCGTGCGGGATGAGTCCTCCGGTCCACAGCGTGCCGTGGTTGGTGGGGGACAGTCCGATGAGTTTGTCGACCGATCGGGCGCCGTCGAGGTATTTGAGGTAGTAGCGGGGCATCGATCCGCCCTGGGAGTGCCCGACGATGTCGACTTTCGCGGCCCCCGTGGAGGCTTTGACGCGATCGACGAACGCGGCGAGCTGGTGTGCCGATTGCTCGATCGGGGCGGTTCCCCCGGCGACCGCCGAACCGGGGATGCCCAAGGTGAGAGGCGTTGCCTTGTCGGGTTGTTGGCCGTAGTTGAGGGCAAAGACGCAGTATCCGTTGTTCTTGAGCAGTGGTGCCAACGCCGCCCAGTAGATGGTCATGTTCTCCAAGGTGCCGTGGGTGAGGATGACCGGATTCGGATGCTGGGCGCTCGGTGTGCAGTTCCAATCGTTGGATCCGGGCGGGTCCGTATCCGGAGCGGCAATCGCGTTCGCCAGTCCGCTGAGCGCTGTGTCGGGGACCGGTAGCGGTAAGGGGGTATCGGCATGCGCAGGACTTGCAGCGCCCAGTGCGAAGGCTGCTGCGACTGCAATTGCCAGAACATACCGAGTGCGTAGTTGCTTGATCACGGCGATTCCTTGACGTGTGAATCCGACGAGTGCAGTCGACCGGCAGGTAACTGCAATCTGCGCCGGAGGGGACGGTGGCTCCGTATGGATTCCGATTCGGTTAGTTGCTCAAAGTATGGATACCGGTTCGCTTCGTTGCTCAAACCCGCTTCCATACCGGGTTCGGGGCGTGACTTTCACCGATCGCGCCGTCCGACACCCTGAGCGATTTCGCTGAGGCGGCGACGGGCGCTGTCGGGGGCCAATGGTTCGGTGTCCAGCCCGGCACCTGTGCGCATACCGGTCAACACCTCCTCCAGTGCGTCCCGCGCGGTGAATCGTGGTTTCCAGTCGAGTTCGCGGCGAGCCCGGCCGGTGTCCATCAGTGGTATGCGCAAGACGGTGTCGAACAGGCCGGGCGAGGCGGGCACAAGATGGGCATGCCATCCGGCCCAGATGCCGGCACGAAGCACACCGGCAGGGACGGGAACCACCCGGGCGCCGAGCATGTCGCCCAGAAAACGTCCATCGACGACCTCGTCGGTGCATACGTTGAATGCACCACTGACCGGTCGGATGACGGCTTCGGCGAAGGCCTCTGCGACATCAAAGCTATGGAGTACTTGAAACGCCAGTCCGGGTGTCTGAGGCACGACGGGTATCAACGAGCCTCGGAGCAACCGGCGGGGCACGAAGGGTCCGAGGAACAGGCGTCGTTGCGACGTCGAGGACTCGCGTTTGAAGATGAAGCCCGGTCGCATCCGGACGAGGCGCAGCTGCGGGGTCCGGTGCTCGAAATCGTCGAGCCATCGCTCGAGGTAGGCCTTTTCCCGGGGATAGGCGGCTCCGGGCCAACCATGGGTGGGCCAACTCTCGTCGACCGTGGTGTCTTTCGGACCCGGTGAATACGCGCCGACCGACGATGAATAGACCACTGCAGAGACATTCTCCTGCGCGGCCGCTTCGAACACCCGCATCGCCCCGCCGACATTGTTCTGCCAGGTCACCGCCGGATTGTGGGTTGGTTGAAAAATCCAAGACAGGTGGACGACAACGTCGGCGCCCCGGACTATTCCTCGCATGTCGTCGACGGCGGTGTCTGCGACGATGAACTCGGTTTTCGGGTGGTCCAGGGTGGTTCGTCGGCGCGCCACCCCGCGAATGACCCCGACCTCGGGGCGCCTGCTCAGTGCTGCGATGACGCTGGTTCCGACATTGCCCGTCGCGCCCGTGACGACCACAGTCAACCCGTCTTTGTTCATGGCGACCGGGTACCCACGTGTGTCTGTCTTGACACCGGCACTCGAGGGCGCTTCAGCCGTAACGGCTTGGAGAGTTCCGGAACAACTGTTGAGAATGTCGTTTGTCAGCCGGCGCAGTCGGGTAGTCGTCGACCATGGACGCAAGCGGACCAGCCAGGAGAATCGCGCAACAGGCGGTGGCAACCGCAAGCCGGGTCGCCGCGAAAGCAGGTGTCGGCCAGGATCCTGACAGCCTGTCGACGCCGGTCAGCCTCACCATTGCCGCTCCCGAGGCGCTGGTGAGGGCGGTGTGGCAGGACCCCGACAAGCTCTCCCGAATTGTCGGTGATGTGGCATCGGTCAAGGCGTCGGACGATGTGGTCATCTGGACCTTCGACGTCGCCGGGGAGTCGACAGAGGTGAACACCACCGTCACCGAAACAGAACACGAGATCGTGTTCGAGCGAACCGACGATCCCGATGCGTCGCCGCTGGCACAGATCCGCACGGTTGCCGCACCCGGCGATCTCGGCACTGTCGTCTCGTTGCAGTTGACGCTACCGGTACCGGGGTTCGTTTCTCGCACAGCGGCTTTCAAGGTCCTATATCGCGCGCGGGCGCTGGTTCAGACCGGCGAAATCCCCACTTTGACGCCGCTTCCATCCGCCCGTCCCGGCGCCTCCTGAAAGGACCTGCAAAATGAAGGCACTATGTTGGATGGGCGTCAACGAGTTGAGCGTCGAAACCGTTGCCGATCCCACCATCGTCAATCCCCATGATGCGATCATCGAGGTGGGTTTGAGCACGACCTGCGGGTCGGATCTCCACTTTCTGTCCGGTTACCTTCCCGGGATGCGCGAAGGCGACGTCATCGGCCACGAGTTCATGGGCCGTGTCGTCGAGACCGGTCCCGAGGTGTCGCGGACGCAGGTGGGCACCCGGGTGGTGGTTCCTTCCTTTATCGGCTGTGGCGCGTGTCGGTACTGCGAAGACGACCTGTACTCACTCTGCGACACCACGAATCCGAACGCCGAACTGCAGCGACCGCTCCTGGGTTACCCGACGGGCGGAATCTACGGCTACACACACCCTTTCGGTGGATATCAGGGGTCACACGCGCAGTACATCCGGGTGCCCTTCGCAGATACCAATTGCTTCGCGATACCCGACGGCGTCACCGACGAGCAGTCGTTGTTCGTCTCCGACGCTCTGCCCACCGGGTATATGGGAGCCGACTTCTGTGACCTGTCCGGCGGCGAAACCGTGGCGGTGTGGGGTGCCGGCGGCGTCGGCCTGATGGCGGCCGCCAGTGCGCGCCTGCTCGGTGCCGAGCGGGTGATCGTGATCGACCAGATCCCGGAAAGGCTGCAACTGGCCGAACAGGTGGTCGGTGCTGAAACCGTGGACTTCTCGTCGACGGACAGCGTGGTCGACGCGGTGCGTGAGATGACGGGGGGAAGAGGCCCGGACGCCGTCATCGAGGCGGTGGGTATGGAAGGTGTTACCGACGGAGTCAAACACCTGTACGACAAGGCCAAACAAGCCCTTCGCCTGGAAACCGATCGTGCGGCGGCGCTGCGGGAGGCGATCGTGGCGTGCGGCAAAGGCGGGACGGTCGCGATGCTCGGGGTGTACGGCGTCACCGACAAATTCCCCACCGGTGCACTCATGAACAAAGGCTTGACCTTGCGCACGGCGCAGCAGCCCGGACAACGCTATGCACCGGCTCTGTTGTCACTGCTCGAGTCCGGCCGCCTGGACACCAGCCACCTGATCACCCACGAAATGCCGCTGATCGACGCGGCCCACGGATACGAGCTGTTCAAGAACAAATCTGACGGGTGTGTGAGGGCTGTCTTCCGTCCTTGAGTCGGCGCCACAGCAACTCGCAGTCGAAGACCCCCTTCCGAGGTTGCCGAAAGGGGGTCTTTGCGTTGCCGGAGGGTGCACCCGATCGATGAGTTCCTGGTGGTGTGGAGTCAAAGCCTGTAGGACAGGCACAGACCGGCGCGGTCGGTGGTACGCGAAGGAGAGTCATGGGCAAGCTCATCTACTCGATGATCACCTCGCTCGACGGTTACGTCGAGGCGGCGGAGGGCGACCTGGGCACCGGCGCCGCCGAGGACGAAGAGGTGCATACCTTCATCAACGATCTGTTCCGTCCGGTCGGGACGTATCTCTATGGCCGGCGGATGTACGAGACGATGGTCTACTGGGAGACTGCGCACACCGAGCCCGACATTCCTCCGCACGCCTTGCAGTACGCCCGCGACTGGCAGGCGGTGGAGAAAGTCGTGTATTCCACGACGCTGGAGTCGGTGTCGAGTGAGAAGACCAGGATCGAGCGGACTTTCGACCCGGACGCGGTGCGCAAGCTCAAGGCCGAGACCGACCGCGACCTCACGGTCGACGGCCCGAACCTTGCGGCCCAGGCGATTATGGCCGGCCTGGTGGATGAGTACCACCTATTCATCACCTCGAGTGTGGTCGGTGGTGGCAAACGGTTCTTCCCCGACGGAGTGCGCCTTGATCTGGATTTGGTCACCGAACGTGCTTTCGGCAACAGCGGTCTGATCTACGCGCACTATCGAACCCGCTGAGCTGTCCACTCGGTGGGGCCTCAGTCGAGGTCCAGGCCACCGAAATAGTGCGCGAGGAAGAAGGCCGTTGCAACGCCGCCGACGGCCACGGCAATCTGATCGCGTGCCTTTCCCCGGCGCCGGAGCAGCAGCGCGCTGCCCATCGCGAAGTTGATCGCGCCCCATCCGACATTCGTGGTGGGGGAGGACAGTCCGACTCCCGGTGGTTTTGCGAACGGCGTGGGAAACTTTTCGCCGGATATTCCTTTGACCGTGTGCGGGACGGTGTTGACGAGCAGGGCGCCCGCGATGAATCCGGTGATCGTCCCGGTGGCGGTGTCAGCGATCGTCACGTGATGTCTCCCTTGATGAGGTGGTGAGTCGAGGCTACTGAAGAAACGGCGTGGCTGTTCTCCACGCGCAGAACCGAATCGGCCGGTCACTCGTCGAGGTCGCGACGGGGACGTGGTCAATGTGTTCGACTGCGTGATGCCAACCCGGCTCCCGGGGCACTGTTGCGACGACGTAGCCATCGGTAGATTTCGTCGGTGCCCCAGACGATGATCGGCATGGGAATCAGCCATACGACGAGATCCCATGGCGGGCTGACGGTTCCGAATATGCGCTGCAGTACAGGCACGGTGACAACGAGGACGACGAAGACGATCTCGAAGGCGAAGCCCCACAACAGCAACGGATTCGTCCCGATCCCAATCCGACGTAGTGAAGTCCGTTGAGTTCGGGAGGCCATGGCCGTCCCGATCTGACACGCCACGATCGCCAGGAAACTCATGGTGGTCGCAAGTTGCCAGGTCTCGTGCAGGGGCCCCGAGGAGACGGAATCCCCGAACTGCCAACCACCATCGAGCAGAGTGTGCACAAACAATCCCATTACCATCAGTGCCGACACGCCACCGAGGATTCCCCAGGAACGCAGGAGAATCTCTCGGCCGACGACGTTCTCGTTGCGCTTTCGTGGCGGACGATCCATCACGCCGGGCTCGGCGCGCTCACGACCGAGTGCGAGTGCGGGAAGGGTTTCGGTGCCCAGATCGATCGCGAGTATCTGCATTACTGTCAATGGCAGAGGTATCTGACCGCCCGAAAGTGCGTACAGCAAGAACGGGATCACTTCGGGTGTGGCATGGGCGAAGATGTAGACGATGAACTTGCGGACGTTGTCGTACACCCGCCGCCCGGCCTCCACCGCGGTCACGATGGTGGCGAAGTCATCGTCGGTCAGAACCATGGTGGCTGCTTCGCGGGCCACGTCGGTGCCTGATTTGCCCATGGCGACGCCGATATCGGAGCGGCGAAGTGCCGGCGCGTCGTTGACGCCGTCTCCGGTCATCGCCACGACGTTGCCCTGACTGCGCAGTGCATCGGTGATCCGAAGTTTTGCCTCGGGGGAGCTGCGTGCGAATACGATCTCTCCGGGTGCGGCCAACAGTTCATCGAGCTCGGTCTCGGGCATGGCTTCGAGTTCGGCACCGGAGACCACCCGCAGTCCGGTGCCCGCGCCGATGCCGACCTTTTCGGCGATGCCGCGGGCGGTGAGCCCGTGATCACCGGTGACCACCAGGATTCGAATTCCCGCTGAATGACACTTCGCCACAGCCTCATTCACTTGCGGTCGCGGAGGATCGAGCAATGCGACGACCGCAAGGAGGGTGAGGTTGCTTTCGGCTTGGTCTCGATCGAGAGTCGCCGCAGCGGTGTCGTCGATCTGGCGGTCGGCGATTGCCAAGAGTCGGAGCCCTTCCGCTGCCCACTGCTTGAGCATCTCCGAAATTGGTTGCCGCTCAGCATCCGTCAGTTCTCGGTCGGTGCCGTCGTTCTCCACGATTCGGGTGCAGCGCTCCAGGATTTCCTCAGGGGCACCCTTGACGTTCACTCTTGTCCCACGTGTCGAGCGGGTCACGGTGGACATTCGGCGCAGCGCGGATTCGAAATGGAATTGCTCTATTTGTTCGGCGTGCTCTGGCGGCGAACCATCGAGCAGCTGGGTGCCCGCGCGCAGGATGGCCACTTCGGTCGGATCCCCGCGTTCGACAAGGGCCCCCGAGTCGTCGGTGGTGATCGTCGCGGTGCAACAGTCGACCATCACCTGAGCGGCCCGCCGGACGGCCGCATCGGCATCACCGGTGGGCAACGTGAGCTCGCCTTGCGGAGTCCACAGCCTGGTTGCCTGCATCTTGTTCTGTGTCAGGGTGCCGGTTTTGTCCGTGCAGATCACGGTGGTCGAGCCGAGGGTTTCCACTGCCGAGATCCGCTTGACGAGAGCTCCGCTGCGGGCGAGTATCCGGACGCCGAGCGCCAGCGCCAGCGTGATGGTCGGCAGCAAGCCTTCCGGGACGTTCGCGACGAGCAGGCCGATGGCGAAATTGACCGAGTCTTGCAGGGACAGGCCGGCCAACAACGTTCCCATCGGGATGAACGCCGCGCCCATCACCACCGCGACCGCCGCGATCAGCCAGGCGACACGTTTCACCTGGGTTTCGAGTGGGCTCTCCTCATGGGTGACGCGCTGAGAAAGTGCCGCGATGCGGCCGAGTTCGGTCCCCATCGCGGTTGCGAAGACAACGGCCCGCGCCTCTCCGCCGACCACATTGGTGCCGCTGAAGACGATGTCGGTCGCTTCGAGGAGTGGACCCGATTGCGGCTCGGATCGCGTCTCGACGTGGACAGAGTCGGACTCACCGGTCAGCGTCGAGAGATCAACCTGGACTGCGCCTTCGATGAGCCGCGCGTCGGCAGGGACTTTGTCGCCTTCGGAGAGTGCGATCACGTCACCCGGCACCAGAGCAGCGACGGCGACGGTGTGTTCCGGCCCCTGCCGGATCACGCGTGCGTTCTCGGGAATGATCGCCGACAGCGCCTCGACGGCCTGCTCGGCGTGACGTTCCTGTATGAATGCGAACCCGGCGTTGATGATGATCACCACCACGATCGCGATCGCCAGTGGTTGTGAGTCGCTGATCCAGGCCAAAACCGCAGCCACCCAGAGCAGCAATGCCAGTGGGTGGGTCAGTTGCCGGATCACCTGCCGCGACCAGTGGGTACGTCGCCTTCTCACCAGTCGGTTGGGACCGTAGACGATTGCCCGCCGGGCCACTTCCCGCTCGGATAAGCCGGTGATATCGGTCTCGAGGTCGCGAAGGAGTCCGGTGATCGCCTCCTGCGGGTCGATGTGATCGGCCGGGCGCTCACGATCAGCCAAGGATCCCACCCCGTAGATGAACCGGAGACGGTCCGATGTTGTTCATCGTCAAGACCTTTCGGCGACGACCGGGCAACGCTTCAATGGCGGAGTGGTTACGCAACCACCGGACACATGTCGGATCGGCACGAGCGCATCTGGACACGTACGGGCGGGTATTCCCTTGCCACGGCGAGAGATCGCGGGCCGGGTTCGCGTCGCGGCTCCACAACATGATTGCACTCTTATGGACCGGATGTTGTCGATATCAAACCTGACTGCGCACCAGCCTCGGGGTCGGCGGATTCGGAGAACCGGGCGCACCCGGTCCGTGGACCCGTCCGGGTGAGTGACGTCGGGACCGCTTCCTCGGGTCAGAAGGTGCCGGGCACGTTTCGATGTGTGGTTTGCGGTTCGCCTGCAACCGGCGAGCAGATCGGCAATCGTGGAGTCACCGCACGAGTTGGACGATCTCAGCTGCAAAGGAGCAGGCAATGGTTACGTTGAACGCGCCGATCGTGGTGGCCGTCGATGGTTCCGAGCACGCGCAGAACGCTCTGCGCTGGGCCGTTGCCGCCGCAGCACGGGAGGGTCGGATGTTGCGGGTGGTGACGGCAGTGGGAACCATCGCGGCCGGTTACGCCCCCGGGGTCGTGATGACCCAAGACGTCATCGACGCCGTCCGCGACGACGCCCACCGGATCGTGGACGCCGCGGTCGGCACGGTCAAGGCGATCAACGCCGATGTCGAGGTCAGCGGACAGTTGTTCGACGGCAAACCGGCGCTGGTGTTGCGCGAGATCTCCGGCCGGGCGCACATGCTGGTCGTCGGCAGCCGCGGCATTGGTGGGGTCGCCGGTCTGCTTCTCGGGTCGGTCAGCACCGATGTTTCCGCCCACGCCGACTGCCCGGTCGTCGTGGTCCCCGGTCAACCTCCCGCAGCGGGTCCGGTGGTGGTCGGCGTCGACGGCTCGCCGACGTCGCAGGCGGCGGTGAAGCAGGCATTCATCCAAGCCGACGAACTGGACACCTCGGTGATCGCGGTGCACACCTATCCGGGATTCTCCAGCGATGTGTTCCCCGGCCACACCGACGCCGTTCAACGGCTCCACGACGAGGCCGTCGAGGGACTCGCAGTGTTGCTGGCCGGCCATCGCGAGGACTACCCCGACGTCCCTGTCGAAACCCGCATCGCGGTCCAGGCGCCGGCGCCCTACATCATCGACACGGCCCGCGACGCCCAACTCGTCGTGGTCGGAAGCCGGGGCCGCGGCGGATTCCGCGGGCTGCTCCTCGGCTCGGTCAGCCAGGCCGTTCTTCACACCGCGCCCTGCCCGGTCATGGTCGTACACGCTTCCCCTGAATAGCCCGGCCGGGGGAGTAGGCCGCATGACCACGGACGGGTGAGCGCCGTATATGGTTGCCGAGGCCGCCCATGCGGCCACGATCGGCGAGGGAACCCGGTGTGAATCCGGGACTGACGCGCAACGGTGACGGCCTTGACGGGCCGAAGTCCGGTTACTCATCGATCGGTCAGAAGTTCCTCGGCTCCGCGACTGGGCCCTGATGTAGGAGTTACCGTTTCATGCGCAAGTCTTGGCGGCACATTGCTGCCACCACCTTCACCATCACCTCGATCCTGCTGCTCTCGGCATGTTCGTCCACGGCGGATGAGCAAGTGTCGGAGACGATTTCGGGCGGGTTCGACTTCCCGTTGACCATCGAGAACTGCGGTCATACCGTCACCATCGATGCGCCGCCGCAGCGCGCGGTGTCGCTGAACCAGGGCTCCAGCGAGATCCTTCTCTCGCTCGGACTCGCGGATCGAATGGTCGGCACGGCCACCTGGACCGATCCCGTCCGTGAGAACCTCGCCGCCGACAACGCCCACGTGCCGCGTCTGGCGGACAACAATCCGTCCTTCGAAGTGGTCCTCGACACCGAACCCGACTTCGTCTCAGCATCTTTCGGCGGCACACTCGGACCCGGTGGTGTCGCCGACCGCGACCAGTTCGAACAGCTCGGCGTGCCCACCTACCTCTCGCCCACGGACTGCGACGGTAAGACCGCCGCCAGCGTCAACGCGGACGGCGCCCGCACCGATCCGTTGCGGATCGACACCGTCTACAAGGAAATCCGAGACCTCGCAGCCATCTTCGACGTCCGCGAGCGCGGTGAGGCGTTTGTCGTCGAACTTCAGCAACGGTTCGAAAACGCCACGGGATCGGTGGACGCCGCCGGTGTGTCGCTGGCCTATTGGTTCGCCGACACCAAAACCCCGTACATGGCCGGTTGCTGCGGTTCGTCGGGCATCATCACCAATTCCATTGGCGCCGAGAACATCTTCGCCGACACCACCAACGAATGGCCGCAGGTCAGCTGGGAGAGCATCCTCGATCGCGATCCCACCGCCCTCGTGCTCGCCGACCTCAGCCGGCGTAGTGTCGATGGCGACGCCCTCGACAGCAAGATCGCGTTCCTCGAATCGAACCCGGTTACCCAGCGGCTCAGCGCCGTCCGCGACAAGCGATACATCGTGGTCAACGGAGCCGACCTGAATCCGTCGATCCGCACCATCGACGGCGTGGAGAAGACCGCGGCCGCACTCGAGCAGTGGGGACTGGCGCGCTGACCGCGGCCGGCACCCACCGCGGGGTCCGACCGGCACCGACAGATTCGGCCCCCGTTCTCGGGATTCTGCTGCTGGTCGGCCTGGCGGTGCTGGCGGTGTCCATTGCCATCGTCATCACCATCGGTCCGGCCGGCCTGTCGGTGGGCGACGTCTATCGGGTGGTTCTGGACCATCTCGGGTTCGGTGACTCCGGGGTGAGCAGGATCAAGGACGGCATCGTGTGGGAGCTGCGGCTGCCGCGCACCCTACTCGCGGCCATCTGCGGTGCCGGTCTGGCGCTGTGCGGAACGATCATGCAGTCGCTGCTGCGCAATCCGCTCGCTGACCCGTTTGTCCTGGGTATCTCGTCCGGGGCGTCCACGGGCGCGGTGGTGATCGTCGTCCTCGGACTCGGCGCCGGCGCGGTGTCGCTGTCGGTGGGTGCGTTTCTCGGGGCAGTCCTGTCATTCGCTCTGGTGATGTTGCTGGCCGCCGGCGCGGGCGGTGGAATGTCGCGGGTGGTACTGGCGGGAGTCGCCTGCACACAGCTGTTCTCGGCGCTGACGTCGTTCATCGTGATCTCCTCGGCGGACGCCGAACAGACCCGCGGTGTGCTGTTCTGGCTACTCGGTTCGCTGTCGGGGGCCGACTGGGCGAGCGTCCTGCTCTGCGGCACGGTCACGGTGGTGGGCCTACTGGTGTGCCTGACGCAGTCGGCCGCGCTCGACGCCTTCACCTTCGGCAATACTGCTGCTGCGTCCCTTGGCATCTCGGTCCGTTGGATCCGGATTCTGTTGCTCGGCATCACGGCACTCGTCACCGCGACCCTGGTGAGCGCCGCCGGGGCGATCGGGTTCGTCGGCCTCGTCCTGCCGCACGCCGCCCGCTTCCTCGTCGGACCCCGACACGACCGTCTGCTTCCTACTGCTGCGGTGGCCGGCGCGATCTTCATGGTGTGGGTCGATGCCCTGGCCCGTACGGTCTTTGCACCGCAGGAGGTTCCGGTCGGAGTGGTCACGGCCCTGATCGGTGTCCCGGCGTTCGCGCTGATCCTCTTCCGGATGAGGTCGAGCCAATGACCCTGTGCGCCAGAGATATCGGATGGAGCCGCGGCGGTCGGATCGTTCTCGACGGGGTGTCCGTCGAGACCGTCAAGGGTGAGACCATCGGACTACTCGGTCCGAACGGCTCCGGAAAGTCGTCGCTGCTGCGGGTGCTGAGCGGCATCGCGCAACCGGATGCGGGTCGTGTTCTGCTCGACGACCTCGAGATCAGAAGTATGCGACGACGTCAGGTCGCCCGCCGGGTGGCAATGGTCGATCAGCATTCCGACACCGAGGTCGACATAACTGTTCTCGACATAGTCCGGCTCGGCCGCATTCCGCACCGGGGAGTTTTCGGTGGCGACGAGTCCACGGACGATGCGGCCGTCGAGCTGGCGCTCGAGCGTACCGGTATGACGTCGAAGTCGAACCGGCTGTGGCACAGCCTTTCCGGCGGTGAACGTCAGCGCGCGCAGATCGCGCGGGCTCTTGCGCAGGAACCGGATGAGTTGTTGTTGGACGAGCCGACCAATCATCTCGACATCCGGCATCAGCTCGACATCCTGGCGTTGGTGGCCGAACTGCCCGTCACCAGCTACATCGCACTGCACGACCTCAATCTGGCGGCGATGTTCTGTGATCGGGTGATGGTCCTTGCCCAGGGCCGGGTGGTTGCTGTGGGCACCCCCACCGAGGTGATCACCGCGGAGTTGGTGGAGCAGGTGTATCAGGTCCGGGCGGACGTGACCATCGACCCGACCAGCGGATATCCCACGGTCACGTATCGACCACAGTCGGCCGGCGTCGTTGCGGGTTGACCCTCCTCTGGCTGAGGCGGATTGGGTTGAACATGGGTGCAATGCACCCATGTTCAATCTTCGGATTCGCCATACTCTCGAATCATCTCAACTCCGTGTCAGCTGGTGAGAAGGAGTGGAAACATATGGATTCAGGGATGGGAGTGGCATGAGCAACGCATCGACCGCAAACCTCGACGTCGTCGGAATGTGGGTCACGGCAGACGGATACATACGACAGGAATTGCTTCCGAACGGACGCTATGAAGAGGCACGAGGAAATACCGCCGGCGCCTACACCGGTGCGTATACCGTGACCGGCGCACATCTGGACTACCGCGACGACACCGGGTTCACCGCGACCGGGGATATCCGCGATGGCGTGCTGTATCACGAGCACCTGGTGCTCTTTCGTGAGAAGGAGCCTTCGTGAGTTCGACCGAGCTCGTTTGTGCAGAGGAAGAGGACTCATTGCGCGAACTGCGGCGGACACTGGGCGCCGAAGCCCTCTTCCAGACGAAGGCCTGATCCTTCCAAACGTCGGGCGTCAGCCTTTGTTGTTGGCGCGGTCCGCCTGACGTTTTTCCTTTTCGGCGTCGGCGAGTTTCTCGATGTGGTCGGCCTGGTCGCGATCGGTTTCCGCGGCGTTCCGCTTGGCTGCTGCTTCCCTTGCTTTTGCGGCAGCGGCGGCGGTCGCTTTCAGTTCAGCCGCATTGATCTTGGCCTGCTCATCCCGCTTGGCGGCTTCGACCTCTTGTTTGCGCTTGGCGGCGAGTTCGTCGGCCTCCTGGTGGGCTTCGGTGGTTCGTTCTCGCGCTTTCGCCGCAGCGGCTCGTTTGTCTTCCGCCGCCTGCTGTTCGGCCTCCTGGATCTCCGCCTGCTTGTTTTCGCGCGCCACCTTCCGGTCTTCGATGGCGTTGTCGGCCTTGGCTTTCAGCGTGGCGGTGGCCTGCTGGCGCGTACGTTCGGCTTCGGCTTCCAATTGTGACGCGCGTCCGAGGGCCTCACTGCGTTCGGTCAGCGCCGATCCGCGCATCTCGATTGATTTGTCCCCCAGGAGATTCCCGACGGTCGAGTCGAGAACGCCCAGCGAACGTTCATACAGGAGCCGGGCGGCGGCATCGGAGTCCAGTCGCGAGACGACTCTGGTCTCGAAGAGCTGCAACGGGATTCGGGCGATTCGATACTGGGTTCGTAGCACAACCAACGGTAGTTCGATGATGTTCATCTGCACTCTCCTCGATATCGGTGGGGGGGTCGGTCGGTCTACGGAAGATCGGCTTGATCGGTGAGGTTTTCCGCCTGGCGTCGTAGCCGCTCGGCCTCGGCATTGGCCAGCTTCGCTTCGTCGGTCGCTTCCTTGTGTTCGTCGACTGCATCGACAACTTCATTGGTCGCCTCGGCGACCTCGGCCTGCTCTTCGGCTCGGGCTTGATGTTCTTTGGCCTTGGCGTCACGCTCCGCCTGTGCCTGTTCGACCTCGCGCATGTGCTCCGCCTGCTGGGCAGCCGCGCCCTTCTGGGCCTGCTTCATCGTGTCGGCCACGCGCTCGGTGCTCGCAGCCTGTGCTTCCACCTCAGCCCGTTCCTGTGCACTCTCGACACGGGCCTCGGCGGCCTCGCGCTGAGCCTGCTTGGCCTCCGCCGCGGCGACGGCCTCCTGGGCGTTGGCTTCCTTGCGTTTTTGGGCCTGGGTCTGTTCCAGTTGCCCCTCGGCTGTCAGTGAATCGTTCCCGGTCACGGCGCCGGCCACTTCCTTGGCCTTGCCCTTCACGGAATCGAAAAGACCTTTGCGGGCCTGGTCGGCCCTGTTGTCCTCAGTCATGCTCACTCCCTCCATGTGACGATCCGAATGCTCCTGTTGAACCCCTGGTCAGGCGTCCGTCGATGGGTGGGTTCCCCAAGCAGTCGGGTTCGAACCCGAATGTTGTCCGGAGTGTGACCACGGGCACAGTTGGGAAGACGTCGGGGATGTCACCGCGTCCACAATTCGCTTGATTTACTGCGTCTGATCGGCGTGTACCCCGAAGCGATCACGGGCAAGTGGAGCGTATTGTGGATTGCGGATCGCCGGTTGCTTATACCACGCCACTGTGGTTCATTCGCACGGAATGTGGCCAGATCCTCGCGAAGTGTGGTGCTTATCCTGTTGCCGTGACCACATCAGGTGAGCCCACGACCTCGGGTCGTATTCGAAGTGCTGCGTTTGCTTCGAAAGTGATGTCCGCTGCCGACGCCGTGTCGTTCGTTCACCCAGGTGAGACCGTCGCCATCAGTGGCTTCGGCAGCGCAGGCACGCCCAAGGCCACCATCCCGGCCCTGGCTGAACGCATTGAGCACACCCGCGAGAATGGATCGGACTTCACGATCAATCTCCTGACCGGCGCCTCGGTGGCGTCCGAGGCCGAGCGGATTCTCTGCGAGGTCGACGGAATCGCTCTGCGGATGCCGTACCAGGCGGAGCCGACGGCCCGTCAGCGCATCAACGACGGCCGGATGGACTACGTCGACATCCACCTTTCGCACGTCGCGCAACAGGTGTGGGAGGGCTACTACGGCAACGTCGACGTGGCCATCGTCGAAATCGCCGGCATCACCGAGTCCGGTGAACTGATCCCCGCCGCCTCGATCGGCAACAACAAGACCTGGCTCGACGTCGCAGACAGGATCATCCTCGAGGTCAACTCCTGGGTGCCCGAGGCGATGGAGGGCATGCACGACGTCTACTACGGCACCGCGCTCCCGCCGAATCGCAAACCCCTCCAGATCACCCATGTCGAGGACCGCATCGGCCAGACCACCTTCCGGGTCGATCCGGCCAAGGTTGTCGCCGTCGTGGAAACCAACTGCCGGGACAGCGCCAGCCCGGTGACCGCGCCGGACGCCGTCAGTGAGGCCATCGCCGGCCACGTCCTGGACTTCCTCGATTACGAGGTGCGCGCGGGCCGCCTGCCCGCCGACACACTCCTGCCGCTCCAGGCCGGTATCGGAAACGTCGCCAACGCCGTGCTCGGTGGACTGGACCGCGGACCGTACAAGGGTCTGAACTGCTACTCCGAAGTCCTTCAAGACGGCATGCTCCGCCTGATCAAGGACGGAACGGTCGCCCACGCGTCGTCGACCGCCCTGGTGCTCAGCGAAGCCGGTATGGAAGAGCTGACTGCCAACGTCGACTTCTACCGCACCCGCATCACCTTGCGGTCGCAGGAGATCAGCAACCACCCCGAGGTGATCCGCCGGCTCGGGATCATCGCGATGAACGGCATGCTCGAAGCCGACATCTACGGCAACGTCAACTCGACGCACGTCATGGGCACGAAGATCATGAACGGCATCGGCGGCTCGGGCGACTTCACCCGCAACGGCTACGTCTCCATGTTCCTGAGCCCGTCGACCGCCCGCGGCGGTGCCATCTCTGCCATCGTTCCGATGGTGCCGCATGTCGACCACACCGAACACGACACCCAGGTGATCGTCACCGAGCAGGGTCTGGCCGACCTGCGCGGCTTGTCGCCGCGGCGCCGGGCCCGCGTGATCATCGACAACTGCGCGCACCCGGACTTTCGTCCGCTGCTGCACGACTACCTGAACCGGGCCGAAGCGGTGCCCGGTGCGGGACAGACACCGCACCTCCTGGGAGAGGCCTTCGCATTCCAGCAGCGGTATCTCGAGACGGGCTCGATGCGGCTGTCCTGAGTCCTCCCGCCCCCTTCAACCTCAAACGATCCACCTTTACGAAGACGCGCCGGTTGTAGGTGGAGCGTCTTCGTAAAGATGGCGCGTTTGGGAGCGGGCGGGGTTCCCGTTGGCCGGGATCTCGGCTGTCGGCGGCTCGGAAAGTGCGTAACACATAGGTGTTACAGCGTTTTTCGTGAGGAGACAGCATATGGCCGACAGTTCATCCATCAAGCCCATCCCGGCGGGCGAGATCACCGAGTGGGGCTTTGAGGCCGACGTGGTCATCGCCGGTTTCGGCGTGGCCGGGGCGGCAGCGGCAGTGGGCGCGGCGCAGGCCGGTGCCGAGGTCCTGGTGCTCGAACGGACCGGGGGATGGGGCGGTGCCGCGGCGATGTCCGGCGGCTTCATCTACATGGGTGGCGGCACCCCGTTGCAGAAGGCCTGCGGATTCGACGACACCGTCGACAACATGAAGGCCTTCATGAAAGCCGCGTTGGGACCCGGTGTCGATGAGGCAAAGATCGACCTCTACTGCGAGGGCAGTGTCGACCACTATCACTGGCTCGTCGACGAATGCGGTGTTCCGTTCAAGGAGAGCTTCTGGGGTGAACCCGGTTGGGAGCCACCGGGTGATGACGGTCTGCAGTACACCGGAGGGGAGAATGCGGCGCCGTTCAACGCGACCATCCCACCGGCGCCCCGCGGTCATGTACCGCAGATGAAAGACAAGCACGTCAGTGCCGAGAAGGGCGGCGGTTACATGTTGATGAAGCCGCTCACCGACAAGGCCACCGATCTCGGGGTCCGGGCCGAATACGACATGCGCGTCGAGGCTTTGATCATCGACGACGCCGGACGTGTGGTCGGTGTGCAGGCCAAACAGTATGGCCGCAGTGTCGCGGTGCGCGCCCGTAAGGGCGTGGTGCTCGCCACCGGCAGCTTCGCCTACAACACCACGATGGTCGAGTCGTTCGCGCCTCGGCTGATCAATCGCCCGGCCGCCTCGATCGAGGAACACGATGGCCGCGCGATCCGCATGGCGCAATCGCTCGGTGCCGACCTGGCACACATGGACGCCACCGAGGTCGCCTTCTTCTGCGACCCGCAATTGTTCATCCGGGGCATCCTGGTGAACGGGCGCGGCCAGCGATTCATCAACGAAGACACCTATCCGGGACGGGTCGGTCAGGCAGTTCTGATCGAGAACCAGAATGAGGCGTTCCTCGTCATCGACGAGGCGGCTTATGAGGAAGCACTGACGCGACCGACGTCGAGTCCCCAGTTGCGGCGGCAGCCGACCTGGGTTGCCGAGTCCGTTGAAGAACTCGAAGCCGAAATCGGCTTTCCGGCAGGGGCTCTGCAGGCAACGGTCGAACTGTACAACCGGCATGCGGCAGAGGGTGAGGACCCGTCGTTCGGCAAGAAGGCCGAATGGGTCAAGCCGATCGGGTCGCCGATTGCGGCCATCGATCTGCGGGGCATGACCGGCGGATTCACGTTGGGTGGCCTGCGCACCGGCCTCGACTCCGAGGTGCTGCACGTATCCGGTGACCCGATCCCGGGTCTGTTCGCAGCGGGTCGGTCCACCGCCGGGGTGTGTGCCGGTGGGTACGCCAGCGGTGCCTCACTCGGCGATGGCAGCTACTTCGGCAGGCGTGCGGGTATCGCCGCTGCGGCGAACTGAGCGGTTGGGTATTACCGCCGATCCCGGAGACGACACGGGATCGGCGGTAAAGCTTTCAGAGAAGGCTGCCTTCGTGGACAGCTCGGTTGAACGCGGTCAACGGTGCGCCGGTGCGAAGCGTCGTTGCCAACGCCGGGTCTGCCAGATGCAGGCGCCCGATCGCGATGATGTCGAACTCACCCGAACCGATGCGCTGCTCCACGTCGCCGATGTTGTCGACGACCGGGGCCGCTCCGTCGATGCGGCTGTCGCGCAGCGACTTCCCGAGACCGACACTGCCGACCGCCATCGAATGGGCGCCGGTGAGCTTCTTGGCCCATCCGGCCAGCGACACGTCGCTGCCGTCGAAAACCGGTGCGTCGAAACGCCGGTTGCTGGCGTCGAACACGTCGACACCGGCATCGGCGAGCGCCCCGAGCACGATACCGAGCTCGTCGGGGGTTTCGGCGATACGGGCGGTGTAGTCCTGCTGCTTGTGCTGCGAGAATCGGTAGAAGATCGGGAGCTCGTCACCGATGGCCGTCCGGATCGCGGTGACGACCTCGACCGGGAAGCGGCTGCGGGCCAACAGGTCTCCGCCCCACGCATCGTCACGCGTGTTGGTGCCGTGCCAGACGAACGAGTCGAGGAGGTAGCCGTGGCCGCCGTGCAGGGCGATCCCGTCGAACCCGGCTGCGACGGCATTGCGTGCGGCTCGAACATAGGCGTCGATGACGTCGGCGATGTCTTCTTCGGTCATCGGAGCGGTCGGTTGTGTTGCATCCGTGACATATTCGTCGGTGTAAGACGTGACGCCGACGGGACCCCACAGCCCGGACGGGCGCATCGGCTTGATCGCCGGGTCGACCTTGCCCATGGCACCCCAGAGCGGCCCGACATGCCAGAGCTGCGGAATGATCTTGCCGCCGACCGCGTGTACGCCCTCGACCACCGCGCGCCAGCCGGCCAGCGCGTCGTCACCGTACATGTGCGGCACGTTGTCGTTGTCCACGGCGGACGGATGTTCGATGGCGACACCCTCGGTCACGATCAACCCGGTGCCGCCCTGGGCGCGACGTGCGTAGTACTGGGCGACATCGGGCCCGGGAACGCCTGCGGGCGAGGACGATCGGGTCATCGGCGACATCGCGATCCGATTGGCGAGCTCGAGCGAGCGGATCTTCAGCGGCTCGAAGAGTGCGGAGGCATGATCTTTCATGGGGTCACAGTGCTTTCATGAAGCGGAAGAATCCGGGTGATGAGTCGACCCGCAGGCGGGTGAGGCTTCGATAGCTGATCAGCCACCGTCCGTCCACCTTGCGGTATTCCTCGTGGTAATGGCCGTAACCGTGAAGGTGTAGCTCTTCGTCACCGTCTTGCCACCACAGCATGTCTTCCATCGCCCAGATACCTCGGGCGGTGGTGTCGGAGGTCAGTTCGATCTCCGGTGTGTGACCGTGGTGAGCGGTCGTGACGCTGACCGGTCCGTCGAGCAGGTTGCGGATCGCCTCGGCCAGCTTCTCTTTGCCGACAATGCGGTTCGCGGTGTCGCCGGTGCGGGGTTGTTTGTCTGCCGGCAGGCCGCCCCACGTCTCGCTCACGACGTCGTCGGTGTGCAGCGGCGCGTACTCGTGCCACTGTTTGGTGTCCATGCACCGGAGCCGGGCCGCGAAGACCCGCTTGATCTCCTCGATGGCGAGGACGGCTTCGGCAGCCGATAGCGAGTGCGGTGGGGGAGAAGCCTGCGACATGAATCAGAGCTTGCGGCCGGCAGCGGGCGAGGGTCAATCGCCGTCCCGCTCAGTGGCAACGGGGCGCATACCGGGTCGATGGCGCATGCCGGCCGCAAGTACTCCGGTGCTCGGGCTCAGACGCCGGCGGGCTCGGTTGCCAACGCGACCTTCTCCAGACCGGCGACGCTGTAGGCGGCGTAGGTCTCGTACGGACCGCGTCCCGAGAAATACGGGGTGAGCTGATCATTGAGTTCTTCTACGGAGAACGCCGAGCCCGCAGCGTCGAAACGGTTCTCCACCTTGGGTGCTTCCATCAACGCGACCATCTTTCCGTAGACCACGAACACCTGTCCGTTGATCTCGTCGGACGCGGGAGAGGCGAGGTAACAAACCAGGGTTGCCACGCGTTCGGGAGCGAGCGGATCGAGGTCGGCGGTTCCGGTGTTCTCTCCGAAGGCCTGGGCGGTCATCGCGGTACGGGCCCGCGGGCAGATGGCATTGGCGCGGATTCCGTAGCGCGACAGGCCTTGTGCGGTCGACAGCGTCAGCGCGGTGATCCCGGCCTTGGCCGCGGAGTAGTTGGGCTGACCGGCGGCACCGAAGAGGAATGCCTCCGAGGAGGTGTTGATGACCCGACCGAACACCGGTGCGCCCGCCGCCTTGCTGGCAGCGCGCCAGTGGACGGCCGCTGCGCGGGAGGTGGCGGCGTGGCCTTTGAGGTGGACGCGGATCACGTCGTCCCAGTCGGACTCGGACAGGTTGAAGATCATCTTGTCGCGCACGATCCCGGCGTTGTTGACCAGGATGTCGAACGATCCGAAGGTGGAAACTGCGGTGTCGACGAGACGCCCGCCGAGCGACCAATCGGAGACATCGCCGGTCAGGGCCACTGCCTGACCACCGGCGGCCTTGATCTCCTCGGCGACGACGTGCGCGTTTTCGCCCATGTCGTTGACGACGACAGCGGCGCCTGCCTCGGCGAGCGCGAGTGCCTCTGCACGCCCGAGCCCGGCGCCCGCGCCGGTGACGACGGCTGTGCGGCCGGACAGATCGAGTGATTCCACCATGTTGAGCTCCTCATAAATTTCGTGACGCTTCAAAACTAGTATTCATTCTAGTTTTATCCAAGGGAGCGAGGGGGTTTCACGGTCTCACTGACCGGGACGAGGGTGATCCGGCCAGTGCGAGCTGCATTCCGCCTCGTTCGGCGGGGCGAGGCATGTGAGCCCATGCCCACCTGGGCCTTTGGTCGCCGATGGGCGAATTCTTCGATGCTGAACTGCGGGTTAGACGTCACACTGATGCGCCGACGTGAGAGTGGCACGACCCGGATCTCGGTCAGTGGGAGCGTGTGGCCGGTATCACGTGACGGCTGTCACCTTTGGGCAGCTTGTCTACCCCTCTAATTCGGAGTCGAACACATATGAACCTGCTGCCCCTCTCATCTGGGGAGGCCGAGCGTGCGCCCCTGACCCGTCGGAAATCGTTGGCGCTGCTGGCGGTCATCATCCTGCTGGTCGAGGTCATCCCGCTCGCCTACAACTTCGTCACCCCGGCATTGCCGGAGATCGGCCGGCACTTCGCCACGACGGAGGTGGGCTGGGTCATCACGATCGTGACACTGCTCCTGGGTGCAGCCACGCCGATCGTCGGCAAGATCGGCGATATCTACGGCAAGAAGCGCGTGATGCTGTTTTGTTCGGTCATCTTCGGTGTCGGCGCCCTCGTGGCCGCGGTGGCGCCGAACTTCGCGCTGTTCCTGGTCGGTCGCGGCATGCAGGGCATCGGCATGGCGATCCTGGTACTCGCCTACGGTTTGATCCGGGACATCATGCCCCGCAGCATGATTCCCGTCGCTGTTGGCTTCGTCGCGACCGGAATGGGCGCGAGCACAATTCTCGGCCCGATCATCGGCGGCTATCTGATCGACCATTTCGGCTATACCGGCGTGTTCTGGGCCCAGCTGATCCATGTCGCCGCGGCAGGCATCGCCTTTGCGATCCTGGTGCCCGAATCGACCCTGCGCACCAGGTCTCGGCTGGATGTGGTCGGCGCTGCGATCCTCGCCGTCGGCGCGTTCGTGGTGCTGTTCGGACTGGGCAAGATGAACGCCTGGGGATACACCTCCCCGAAGACCCTGCTGTGCATTGGGGCCGGTGTGGTGATTCTCGCGGCCTGGCTGTACTACGAGCGCAAGCCGCAGGAACCGCTGATCGACCTGGATCTGCTGTTGCACGCGCCGGTTGCAAAGGCGTTGGCGGGTAGTGCGTTTGTGCAGTTCGTCCTGATCAGCCACTCGATGCTGATTCCGATGATGGTCATGACCAAAGCCGACTTGGGGCTCGGTTACGGGTTCGGCGCAACCGCTCTGGGGGTGGCGTTCTACACCGTGCCGACCGGCGTCGCATCGATGATCGCCGGCCCGGTCAGTGGGCACCTCAGTAAGCGTTTCGGGCCGGCACCGATGCTCGCGTTCGGTGGGTTCTTTCTCGCTGTGGGGTCGATTCTCATTGCGGTGATGCACGATACGACACCACAGTTGCTGGTCGGCCAGTTCGTGATGGGGCTGGGCCTGGGATCTGCGTCGGCGTCGTTGCCGAACCTGATAATGCGCACGGTGCCTGCCGAGGATCAGGGGATAGGCGGCGGCATGCTCAACCTTTCCGGGTCGATGGGCAGTGCAGTAGGCAGTCAGGTGATGCTCAGCATCCTGGCGATCCCGGGCCTGATCATGCTGGGTTCGTATGGGCTGTACCCGGAAAAGGGTTTCGTTTATGCCTTCTCGGCCCTGGCGGTGGCCGGAGCCCTCGCCGGTCTCATGGGTGTGTTGCTCCTTCGCGGCGCAGCTGCGAAGTTGCAACCCCCGGTGAAGGCCGCTGACGCCTTCGCCTGACCCCCCGGTATCCGTGCACGACAGACCCGCTCCTGAGAGGAGCGGGTCTGTCGTGCTTCGGGCAATTTTTCTGCAGTGACCGGAAGGTGCATGCCGAGGAGCGCGAGCTACCCCCCGGCGGCAATTGCTTCCCGGTCACCGGGACTGCTGCTACGATAATGAGAATTCATTTCAGTTTTGTCGCCATGGCCTACAGCTGGCCAGGTTCGTTTGGAGGCCCGATGACAGTTGACACGGCTACTACCGTCCCGACCAAGACCCCACGGCGCGATTTGCCGCCGTCGATGGTCGAGCGCATGACACTCATCCTGGACGCGTTCGACGGCCCGACGACGCGACTGACGCTCGAGGAGGTCGCCTGCCGTACGCAGTTGCCGCGCTCCACGGTGCATCGCATCCTGGATCAGCTGGTCCGCCTGAACTGGGTGGAACATGCCTCGTTCGGTTACAGCCTGGGACGTCGCGCCATCGGACTCGGGGGCGGCGACGGGGGGCACGCCCAACTTCGGGAAGCGGCAGCTCCGCTTCTGCACGACCTGCACATGCAGACCGGGATGGTGGTGCACCTGTCCGTGCTCGACGGCAACGAGAGCGTCTACCTGGACAAGGTCGGTGGGCGGTTCGCCTCCACGCTGCCCTCTCGGGTCGGCGGCCGGGCCCCGGCGTATTCCACCGCCGGCGGTAAAGCGATGCTTGCCTGGATGGACCCGGAGAGAATCGATGCGCTGTATCCGCATCTGCTGAGGCGCTGCACCGAACGGACCATCACGGATCTGCCGACATTGCACCAAGAACTCAACCGCATCCGGCAGGGCAGCGGTCTGGCGTTCGAACGAGGCGAGGCGGTGCGTGACGTGGCGTGTGTCGGTGTCGCAATCCGCAGCTATGACGGCCCGGTCGCCGCGATCTCCCTCAGCGGCGACGCGCGTACATCACAGCTCAAAAGGGTTGCGCCCCTGGTCGTCCACGCGGCCCGGGAAGTGTCCAAGGTGCTGTACCCAGAAGCAGACTCCCCGCGGCGCACCCGCAAAGCCGTGCCCGCGCCGGAGAAGACGTGGTCGTCGGAAGCTCTTGATCGATTGCTGACCGTCGAGTCGGAACAATGGCTCTAGCGCGGTAACCGGTTCCGGCGCTGTCGGCTCAGGCGCGGAGCAACGTCGAGGGCGTCTCGATGCCGAACTTGCCGCGGAAGAAGATCATGGGACGCTCCTCGGTCACCGACTCGAATTCGAGGACGCGGCCGATGACCACGTCGTGATCTCCGGCGGTGTGGACGTCATGAACCTCGGCGTGCACCCGCATCAGCACGCCGGGTAGCGAGGGGGTTCCCCACTTCGACAGTTCCCACTCGAGCTCGTCGTACTTGCGGCCGGCGCGACCTCCGAACCGCGCGCAGAGATCGGTCTGCTCCTCGTGCAACACGTTGATGCTGAACCGGCCGGTGTTGCGGATCCGGGGCCAGGACCGGCCGCGGTGGTCGGCGCAGAACAGGATCAGCGGGGGTTCGAGTGACACCGACGCGAACGACTGACACGCGAACCCGATCGGCCCCTCGTCGTCCATGCCCGTCACGACGGTCACGCCACTTGCGAACTGGCCCAGCGCGCTGCGCATCTCGGCCTGTGACATCGTTTCGATCGACATCTGATCCACCTCGGATTCCGTTGTGTGGTCGGTGATTCGACTCCAGCTGATGTCTGCGAGCGTATGACCGGCCTCGGGGCACTCCGTAGCGTCGTCTCGCTGAGTGGAAGAAGGCAGAATGGTCAGTTCACCGCCGATGCCCGATCTCGCTGAACGGGACGATTTCTGTGAGCGGCGTTACGTCCTGGCAACGTCTCCTTCATGACCACAGACGTGAGTTACGAGGGCACCCGCAGGGAGCTCGAGACGAGTCTCGGGGTCCTGCGGTATCACGAGGCCGGCGTCGGCCCTCCATTGCTGCTGCTGCACGGATCCGGCCCGGGCGTCACCGGCTGGCGCAACTATCGCGGTGTGCTCGCCGATCTGGCCGAGCACTTCCGTTGCCTGGTCCTGGAATTCCCGGGGTTCGGCGTGAGTGACCCAGGTGAGGGCCACCCGATGATGATGGCGCAATCAGCAGTCGGGCAGTTCCTCGATGGCCTGGGGCTCGGTGCGGTCGACATGATCGGCAATTCCATGGGCGGCATCATCGCGACCAAGGTCGCGCTCGATGAACCGCAGCGCGTCGCAAAACTGGTCACGATCGGCGGCATGGGCAAGAACGTCTTCTCGTCGGGTCCGAGTGAGGGCATCAAGCTGTTGATGGAATTCACCGACAACCCGACCCGCGATGGTCTGGTCCGCTGGCTGCTCTCGATGGTCCATGATCCGGCACTGGTCACCCCGGAACTGATCGAGGAACGGTGGGCCCTGGCGACCGAACCGACCACACTCGAAATCGCTCGACGGATGTACAGCAGCAAGGCATTCGGTGCCAGCATGGCCGCTGCCGCCGCCTCGGACGTCACGCCGTACTGGGCCCGGTTGGCCAAGATCACCGCGCCGACGCTGCTCACCTGGGGTCGCGACGACCGGGTCAGCCCCGTCGACATGGCCATGTTGCCGATGCGAGACATCCCCAACGCCGAACTCCACGTTTTCCCCAAGTGTGGGCACTGGACGATGATCGAGGCCCGCGAGGCCTGGCTCAGCGCCGTGCTGGCGTTTCTCACCCGTACAGACAGGACATCACGATGACGGACAACCTCAACGCACACGAGGACTTCGACCATCTGGTCGACTTCCTCATCGTCGGCAGCGGAGGCGGAGGCATGGCTGCGGGTATCACTGCAGCGCACCGTGGCCTCGACACCCTGATCATCGACAAGGGCCGCAAGTACGGCGGGTCGACCGCGATCTCCGGTGGTGGGATCTGGATCCCCAATGCTCCGACCTTGCGCGCCAAAGGTGCAGTGGACAGCCGTAGTTCGATCCGCCGCTACCTCGATGTCATCACCGAGGGCAAGGTGCCCGCGGACCGGCTCGACGCCTACGTCGACAACGGCCCGGAGCTGATGGACCTGCTCGAGGCCAGCCCGCATATGAAAATGTACTGGGTCAAGGGCTACTCCGATTACCATCCCGAGTTCGAAGGCGGAAGCGCGCTGGGGCGCACCATCGAGTGCAAGCCGTTCGACACCCGGGCGCTGAAGGAGGACGAGAAGTTCCAGCGTCCCAACAGCATGAAGGGCCCGATGGGTCTGTGGGTGACCTCGAAGGACTACCACGATCTGGCCATGGTCAAGCGGACCTGGGCAGGGCGTAAGGCCTCGCTTGTCGCCGCGTGGCGCGTGGCGTCCAACGTCATCCGGCGTCGACACATGGCAACCGGTGGCCGCGCGCTGGTCGCCCGATTGCGCATGGTACTCAAGGACGCCGGTGTTCCGTTGTGGCTCAAGACGTCCATGATCGAGCTGATCACCGACGACCATGGCACCGTCATCGGTGTGGTCGCCGACCGTGATGGCCAGACCGTCCGCATCGGTGCCCGCAAGGGTGTGCTGCTGGCGACCGGAGGGTTCGACCACAACAAAGAGATGCGTGCGAAATACCTGCCGGCCAACGGTGCACCCGACATCAGCGCGGGCGCAAAGGAGAATGTGGGCGACGGCATCATCGCCGGCCAGCGCCTCGGTGCCGCTGTCGATCTGATGGATGACGCCTGGTGGATGCCGTCGGTGTTCCACCCCATGGGTGCGGTGATCCCGCTGGTGTCCGAGCGCTGCATTCCGGCCTCGGTCATCGTGGACAGCACCGGTCGCCGGTTCACCAACGAATCGGGACCGTACGTCAACTTCGTCCACGATCAGCTCGAGGGCGACCATGTGCCGGCGTGGTTCATCATGGACACCAAGGCCAAGAATCGGTACCCGTTTGCCCAGGTGCTTCCGAACATGCCGTTCCCGCAGGGGTTTTACGATTCCGGCGTGATCCACAAGGCAGACACGCTGACCGAACTCGCCCAGGCAGTGGGGATCCCGGCCGGAGAACTGATCAAGACCATCGAGCGATTCAACGGATTTGCCCGTACCGGCAAAGACGAGGACTTCGGTCGCGGCGACAGTGCCTACGACCGGTACTACGGTGACCCGACCATGAAGAACCCCAACCTCGACGAGATCGCCAAGGGGCCCTTCTACGCAATCCGTTGCGAGGCCGGAGATCTGGGAACCAAGGGCGGACTGGTCTGCGACGCCCATAGTCGGGTGCTTCGGGAAGACGGCAGCGTCATCGACGGCCTGTACGCCACCGGCAACACGTCCGCCTCGGTGATGGGCAATGAGTACGCAGGCGCCGGAGCAACCATCGGTCCGTCGATGGTGTTCGGATACATCGCGGCCCAGCACGTGGCCGGGGCAGAGCGCAACAGCTCCGTTGATGTGGCGGCCGGCTGATACGCGAGGCCGCGTATCGACGAAAACCTCACTGACACAACCATTGCCCAGGCGTTCGCCCGGGTACTGAACAAGAAAGCCGAGAAGACCATGGGCCAGGTTCTGGACAACATTCAGCAGTTCGCCGAGGAGATCCGCGCCGAGGGCGCCGAAGGCGACAGGTTGATGCAACTGTCGGATACCGCGGCGAAGCGCCTGCGTGACGCCGGTGTGATCCGCATGCTGCAGCCGAAAGAGTACGGCGGCTTCGAGTCGCATCCGCGCGAGTTCGCCGAGACCGCAATGGGCATCGGCGCCATGGATGGCGCCACCGGCTGGGTGAGCGGCATCGTCGGGGTACATCCCTGGGAACTGGCCTTTTTCGATCGCAAGGCGCAGGACGAGGTCTGGGGCGAGGATCCCGACATGTGGATGGCCTCGCCGTACGCCCCGATGGGTGTGGCGAAGCCGGTCGACGGTGGCTACATCCTCAATGGTCGGTGGTCGTTCTCGTCGGGTACCGATCACTGCGGGTGGGTCATGATCGGTGCGACCGTCGGTGACCAGGACGGCAAGCCGTTGATGCCGCCGCAGCACCTGCACGTCCTGCTGCCGCGATCGGACTACGACATCGACCAGGAGAGCTGGAACGTCGTCGGGTTGCGCGGCACGGGCAGCAAGGACCTGATCGTCAAGGACGCGTACATCCCCGCCTACCGCACCCTTTCGGCCAAGAAGGTCTTCGACGGCTCGGCACCCAAGGAGTTCGGGCGCACCCAGCCGCTGTACAACTTCCCGTTCTCGTGCATCTTCCCGCTCGGCATCACCTCATCGCTGATCGGTATCGCCGAAGGCGCACTGGCCTGCCACATCAACGCTCAGCGTGAGCGGGTCACGGTGTCCGGCGTCGCGATCAAGGAAGATCCCTACGTACTCTTCGCCATCGGCGAGGCGGCGGCGGAGATCGCGGCATCGCGGGCGGCGATCCTCGATACCGTCGACCGGTTCTGGGACATGACAGAAAAGGGCCAGGAGATCTCGTTCGAACTGCGTGCCATCGGACGCCGCAGTCAGGTCAGTGCGGCCTGGCGGGCAGTGCGTGCCGTCGATGAGATCTTCGCGCGCTCGGGTGGTGGAGCCTTGCAGCTCGGCACCCCGATGCAGCGCTTCTGGCGCGACGCCCACGCCGGTCTGGCGCACGCCATCCACGTTCCGGGCTCGATCTATCACGCCTCGGCCCTGACCCAGATGGGCGGCGAACCCCAGGGCGCCCAACGTTCGATGATCTAAGGCCGCACCACCGAAAGGTTCTTCCATGACTGACATCCGAGCACTCGGATACCTCCGGGTCCAGACCCGCGATATCGACCGTTGGCGCCGGCTCACCGTCGATGGTCTGGGCATGTCGACCGGTTCGGGTCCCGAACCCGACGGGTTGTACCTGCGGCTCGACGAGCGCCGCTCCCGCATCATCGTGTTGCCCGGCGACAGTGACAAGGCGCTGGCAATCGGCTGGGAGGTTCGCGATCAGTTCGCGCTGCAACGTGTACGCGAAGCGGTCGAGAAGTCGGGGATCGCGGTCGAGACCCTCTCGGAAGAGGAGTCGCGTTACCGCGATGCCGAGCAGGTCATCGCATTCGATGACCCCGCCGGGTCCCGGACCGAGATCTTCTTCGGTGCCGTGCTCGACCACAGCCCGGTCGTCACTCCGCACGGTGGCCGATTCGTCACCGGTACAGAGGGTCTGGGACACGTGGTGCTCCCCACGCCGGCCTTCGACGAGACCTACGCCTTCTACACCGAGGTCCTCGGATTCCTACCACGCGGGGCCATCCGGCTCGGCGGGCCCGACGCTCCCGGTCCGGCGCGGCGCGTGCGGTTCCTCGGCGTCAACCAGCGTCACCACAGCCTCGCACTGTGCCCGGCGCCGGCGAGCCAGGATCCCGGCATGGTGCACCTGATGGTCGAGGTCGACACCCTCGACGCAGTCGGTCAGGCGCTCGACCGGGTGAACAAACTCGGCTTCAGCCTGTCCTCGACACTCGGCCGTCACACGAACGACAAGATGGTCTCGTTCTACGTGCGCGCACCGGGCGGCTGGGACCTCGAATTCGGTACCGAGGGCATGCTCGTCGACGAACGCTATTACACGGCCGAGGAAATCACCGCGGACAGCTACTGGGGCCACGACTGGTCCGGTTCTGAACCGCTGGCAGCGTTCACGCCACCGGCGAAGAGCTGATTCACGCCGCCGCGCGGGCCTGATCGGCAGAGGTGACAGACGCAGGTGGCCGGAGATCGCAGGTGAATCACCGACCGATCCAGACCCGTTGACCGTGCCGAAATGACCGTTGACCGTGCCGAAATCGCTCATAGCGGTAGATGTCAACCTGTGTGGAGTCATTTTGTGGCGGGTTGGGGTCCGGTGGAGTTGATTCCTGACCAGTTCGGGGCGGGTGGGGCGGTTGGTGGTTGGCGGAATCGGTCTGGGTGTTCGGTGTAGTAGGCGTCGAGTGCTTGTTGCCGGCGGCGGTGGGTTTCTCGCCAGGATCCGTCGTGGACGTCGTTGGGTGTGTAGAGGCTGATGCCGCTGTGGCGGTGGTGGTTGTTGTACCAGTCGGTGTAGGTGGTGACGTAGTTGCGGGCGTCGTTGAGGGTTTCGAAGATGCCGGGGAAATGTTTGCGGTGTTTGAGGGTTCGGAACTCTGACTCGGAGTACGGGTTGTCGTTAGAGACGCTGGGACGTGAGTGCGATTCGTTGATCTTGTTGTTGCCGAGCATGGTTTTCATGGCATCGGAGCGCATCGCTGATCCTGAATCTGCGTGTACCCATTGGGGTTTGGTTCCTTCTGTGGTGAATGCGGTTTCGAACATTTCCACTGCCATGTAGTCGAGTTCACGGTTTTCGACGCGGTTGGCGATGATCTTGCGGGAGAAGATGTCGATGATTGAGTACACCTTGAATGCTTGTCCGCGGTAAGGGGCTTTGAAGTCGGTGATATCCCAGGACCAGATTTGGTTCGGTCCGGTGGCCAGCAGTACGGGTTTTTCGCGGGGCCCGGTTTTGGTGCGGTGGGTTTTGACTGGTCGCTGTGATTGTTCCAAGGCTGCGGCGTAGCGCCACCAGGTGCGGCGTGAGCCGACTGTTATGCCCTGGTCCCAGGCGGTGGCGTAGGCCTGGTCGACGGAGTCGCCGCGCGTCCAGGCCCGTAGTACGTGCTCCTCGATCGTGGTGATCTCGGTCAGATTCAGTGCGTGTGGTTGGTGGCGTTGGGGGTGTGAGATCGGGTTGCTCACCCGGTTTCGGGGGCGTTGGCGGTATTGCCAGGTTGACCGTGAAATATTCAGTACGGCAAGGGCTTTGCGTTGGCTCATCCCGGGTAGCTGTGCAAGTAGGGTGACCAGCATGTTTTCGGAGGTCAGGAACTGGGTGGCTCGGGTGGAGTGGGGGTGTCGTCGGGCGTGTGCTCGCTCCACTTGTGCATGAGCCCGATAGCTTTTCCCAACGCGTCGTTGGCCGCTCGTAAGGAGGAGTTTTCCTCGTGGAGTTCGGCCAGTTGCGCGTCGTGTTCGCGTTGTTGTTGGGTCAGGAGTTTTTCCAGATCCTCAAGTCGAGCAGGGTGGCTGGTCATTCCTCGAGTCTTGCGAGGTACGAGGTCGCGGTCAAGGTCGCCGTGGAGATAGGCGCTGCGCCAGCGTGCTAACTGTCGGAGGCTGAACGGTTTGTCCTGCAGCCAGGCGGTCTTGCTGCCGTGGCGCTGTTGGAGGTAATCGAGGACGAACTCTCGTTTCTCATCGGTGGTGAAGGCGAGCATCGGGCTTCCTCTCGGTGCGGTGACTCACCTTGAGGCTGACACGGAGGG
>NZ_JCANWW010000008.1:0-232410 GCF_059553395.1 Williamsia sp. z34
CGGTAGATGTCAACCTGTGTGGAGTCATTTTGTGGCGGGTTGGGGTCCGGTGGAGTTGATTCCTGACCAGTTCGGGGCGGGTGGGGCGGTTGGTGGTTGGCGGAATCGGTCTGGGTGTTCGGTGTAGTAGGCGTCGAGTGCTTGTTGCCGGCGGCGGTGGGTTTCTCGCCAGGATCCGTCGTGGACGTCGTTGGGTGTGTAGAGGCTGATGCCGCTGTGGCGGTGGTGGTTGTTGTACCAGTCGGTGTAGGTGGTGACGTAGTTGCGGGCGTCGTTGAGGGTTTCGAAGATGCCGGGGAAATGTTTGCGGTGTTTGAGGGTTCGGAACTCTGACTCGGAGTACGGGTTGTCGTTAGAGACGCTGGGACGTGAGTGCGATTCGTTGATCTTGTTGTTGCCGAGCATGGTTTTCATGGCATCGGAGCGCATCGCTGATCCTGAATCTGCGTGTACCCATTGGGGTTTGGTTCCTTCTGTGGTGAATGCGGTTTCGAACATTTCCACTGCCATGTAGTCGAGTTCACGGTTTTCGACGCGGTTGGCGATGATCTTGCGGGAGAAGATGTCGATGATTGAGTACACCTTGAATGCTTGTCCGCGGTAAGGGGCTTTGAAGTCGGTGATATCCCAGGACCAGATTTGGTTCGGTCCGGTGGCCAGCAGTACGGGTTTTTCGCGGGGCCCGGTTTTGGTGCGGTGGGTTTTGACTGGTCGCTGTGATTGTTCCAAGGCTGCGGCGTAGCGCCACCAGGTGCGGCGTGAGCCGACTGTTATGCCCTGGTCCCAGGCGGTGGCGTAGGCCTGGTCGACGGAGTCGCCGCGCGTCCAGGCCCGTAGTACGTGCTCCTCGATCGTGGTGATCTCGGTCAGATTCAGTGCGTGTGGTTGGTGGCGTTGGGGGTGTGAGATCGGGTTGCTCACCCGGTTTCGGGGGCGTTGGCGGTATTGCCAGGTTGACCGTGAAATATTCAGTACGGCAAGGGCTTTGCGTTGGCTCATCCCGGGTAGCTGTGCAAGTAGGGTGACCAGCATGTTTTCGGAGGTCAGGAACTGGGTGGCTCGGGTGGAGTGGGGGTGTCGTCGGGCGTGTGCTCGCTCCACTTGTGCATGAGCCCGATAGCTTTTCCCAACGCGTCGTTGGCCGCTCGTAAGGAGGAGTTTTCCTCGTGGAGTTCGGCCAGTTGCGCGTCGTGTTCGCGTTGTTGTTGGGTCAGGAGTTTTTCCAGATCCTCAAGTCGAGCAGGGTGGCTGGTCATTCCTCGAGTCTTGCGAGGTACGAGGTCGCGGTCAAGGTCGCCGTGGAGATAGGCGCTGCGCCAGCGTGCTAACTGTCGGAGGCTGAACGGTTTGTCCTGCAGCCAGGCGGTCTTGCTGCCGTGGCGCTGTTGGAGGTAATCGAGGACGAACTCTCGTTTCTCATCGGTGGTGAAGGCGAGCATCGGGCTTCCTCTCGGTGCGGTGACTCACCTTGAGGCTGACACGGAGGGTAGTTGAGCAACTTTGGCACGGTCGGCGGTGATAAGGGCACGGTCAACGGCGTTTTCGGCACGCTCGACGGTGGGGCAGGCCTTGCGGACCGAGTTGATGGTCTTCTCGACTTCCCAGAATCCGCCTGCATCCATCATGCTCCAGAGACAGGTGTGCCCGGCTCGTCTGACGACGAGCCGGGCATCGCTGTGAACTTCAGGTCGGGCTTGTCGCCGACCGCTCAGCTACGGCCGAGCAGCTTGCGCATACTCTCGGCGGCGCCCTTGACGAGCTTGTTCCGCGGGAAGCCGTTGCGTTTCTGAGCAGCCTCGTAGTTGCCGCCGGCAACCCATAGGGGACCGTCAGCGAGGTGTTCGAGTCCCTCGCGCGCAACATCTTCGGGCTCGGAGACGTTCATACCGGGGATGTCGAAGTTCAATCCGGCCCGAACCATCGCGGGCGTGCGGGTGACACCGAGTACGAGTTCGACCACGTGCACACCGAACGGTTCGAGTTCGAGCCACAAGCTCTCGGCGAAGATGCGGCCGAAGGCCTTTGACGCCGCATAGATGCTCTGATGTTCGGCACCCATGTAACCCGACAACGAACCCAGCAGCATGATGCCGCCGCGTCCACGGTCTTTCATCTTGGCACCGAAGTGATGCGAGAGGGTCAGTTGTGAGGTGATGTTCAGGTCGATCACGCCCTGGAATCCGGCCAGTTCGCCGGTGACGAACTCGTGGCCGTAGCTGTTGGCTCCGGCGTTGAAGATCAACAGTCCGACCTCGACATCGTCGGTGGCCTGACGGATCTGGTCGAAGGCGTCGGGAGCCAGCAGGTCGAGGGCCAGGGTGCGGACCTCGACGCCGTTGGCCCGCGACTTCTGTGCGGTTTCCTCGAGCGGGCCGGGCTTGCGGGCGATCAGCACGAGGTTGATCCCCACCGCGCTCAGTTCGTCGGCGAACGATGCGCCGACACCTTCGGAACCGCCGGCGATCACCGCCCACGGACCGTAGTAACTCTTGTCGATCAAGACATGCTCCTTCAAATCTGCGTTACCGGGCAAATCTGCTGTGCCGGCGAATGACTCAGTGCAGCGAGCCGAGTGGGCGAACCGGTGTGGGATCGAGCACGGCAACCGAACCGGCGTGCGCGGCGGCCTCGATCGCCTCGGTCAGGAAACGGCACCGCTCGCGGGGCGCGCCGGACCGGCGGGCTGCGCCGGACTGTTCACCCGAGAAATCTCGGCAGGCGCTGCGGGCAGCGGGGTTCCACTGCACCGACGTGTGTTCCCAGCTGTTCTTCTGGACCAGGACCTGAGCTGCGCACTCAGTGCACTGCAACGGTTGCATCGGTCTCGGTTGCCTTCCGTTCGAGATTTGCTTCCACTTCCTTCTTCCACGATTCAACCGCACGGGTTGTGTCGAGTTCGAACTCGAAGCGTTCGGTCATCTCCGGTGTCACGTCTGCGATATCGACATAGAACTGCTCGTACCAGCGGCGGAGCTGGTACACGGGGCCGTCTTCTTCACACAGCAGTGGATTCTCGATGCGGGTCTTGTTCTTCCAGATCTCGATGTCCTGCTCGAAACCCTTGGCGATGAAGACACCGAAGTTCTTGGCCATCTCGTCGGCGGCGTCGCCTTCGAGATGGCTCGACTTCTTGACGATCATGCCGTACTGCAACACGAACTTGTCGGCGCTCACCGGATAGTGGCAGTTGATCAGAACCGACTCGACGTCGTGATCCTCATACTGGTAGACCAGGTCATCGACCATGAAGGACGGACCGAAATAGGTTGCCTCCGAACGGCTTCCCAGCATCCTCGGCTGACCGGCAGCGTGCGGGCGCATGTCCTCGCGGGCCTGTCCGCGCATGAACTGGCTGGCGACGTGACCCTCGAAGACGTTCTTGAAGAACGTCGGGAACGAATAGTGCACATAGAAGAAGTGAGCCATGTCGACGATGTTGTCGACCACCTCGCGGCAGTTGGTGTCGACCTCGATCCGGTACCAGACCCAATCCGACCACTCGTCGCTGAGCGCGCCCTCGATGCGGGGGATGGTGACGTCGGCCGGCGGCGGATTGCCCTCGGGATCGTGCCAGACGAACAGCATGCCGTCCTGGTCGAGCACCTTCCACGACCGTGTCTTCGCCACCGGCGGTACCCGGCGGGCGTAGGGGATGTTCTTGCAGCGACCGTTGGCAGCCCAGCGCCAGTCGTGGAACGGGCAGGCCACCTCGTCGCCCTTGATGGTGCCCTGGCTCAGGTCGCCACCCATGTGCCGGCAGAACGCGTCGAGGATGGCGAGCTCTCCGTCACTCTTGGCGAACACCACCAGTTTGGTGTCGAAAGCGTGGATGGCATGGGGTTTGCCGTCCCGGAAAGAATCGGAAAGGCCGAGGCAGTGCCAGCCTCGGGCGAACCGCGCGGGCGGTGCCCCGGTCTCGATCTCGCGGATCTCAACTGATTCGGACTGCGATGTGGTCACGATGCGTCCGTCCTTTCCATGGAGAGTTGTGGCTGCAGACCTGTTCTCAAAACGCTAGGTGATCACGCACACATCCAAAGCTCATGTCCCACTAACCGAGACCTACCGCGCCGAAGGTTCGGTGCCGGGCACCGGCCTACCATCGTCAGGAGGGCCCGCAACACACCGATGGAGTTTTCTGAACATGACCAACGAGGTCTTGCAAGCAGTTCGCACGTTGTTACCGACCATCGCCGACCGGGCACGTGAGGTCGACGAATCGAGGCATGTGCCGGTCGAGAGCATCACCGACCTGCAGCAGGCGGGCGTGTTGAAAATGTTGCAGCCCAAACGATATGGCGGCTCCGAAAGTGACCCGGTGGAGTTCTACGAGGTGATCCGGGCCATCGCGGGGGCTTGCGGATCCACCGGATGGGTCGCATCGGTGCTGGGGGTACATCCGTGGCATCTGGCGCTGTTCGATCAGCGGGCCCAGGACGACGTGTGGGGTGAGAGCACGTCGGAGCTGTTGTCATCGGCCTATGCCCCGGTGGGCAAACTGACGCCGGTCGACGGCGGATATGAACTCTCGGGCAGCTGGCGGTTCTCCTCGGGATGCGAACACGCGTCGTGGGCGCTGCTCGGTGCCCTGGTGTTCGGTGCTGAAGGCAGACCGGTCGATTTCATGACCGTCCTGGTGCCGCGGACCGACTACGGCATCAAGGATGTGTGGGACGCGGTCGGGATGCGCGGGACGGCCAGCAACGAGATCACCGTCACCAAGGCGTTTGTCCCCGAATACCGCACCATCCGGAACTACGAGACCGCCCAGTTGCGTGGTCGGGGACAGAAGGTCAACGGAGGTCCGCTGTACCGATTGCCGTTCGCAACGATCTTCACCTCGGCCGTCGCCGCCCCGATCGTGGGCGTCGTCGCCGGATGTCACGAGTCTTATCTGACGATGATGCGCGAGCGGGTGCGGCTCAGCCTGGGCGGCGGTCGGTTCGCCGAGGATCAGGCAGCGCAGGTGGCGGTGGCGCGTGCGGCGTCGGAGATCGATGCGGCGATCCTGCAGATGGACCGCAACGTCCGCGATATGTGGGAGCTGGCCCGCGCCGGCGAGGATCTGCCGATGTGGATGCGGCTACGGGCCCGTCGGGACCAGGTCCGCGCGGTCGAACGATCGCTCGAAGCCATCGACCTGTTGTTCAAGACGTCCGGCGGTAACTCGCTGACCCGGGGTAATCCGATCGAACGGGCGTGGCGGGACGCCCATGCGGGCAGCGTCCATGTCGCCAACGAACCCGAACGCGCCCTGGCCCTGTTCGGCCGGGGAGCGTTCGGGTTGACCGTCGAGGACAACCTCGTCTGACCCGGCGATCAGTCCAGCATGTGCTGGACGGCGCGGTAGGAGAACGTCATCGCGGTACCGAGCGGAACACCGGGTCCCGGGTAGAACGGGCCGCTGAGTGATGCACTGGTGTTGCCTGCGGCATAGAGACCGTCGATCGCGGTCCCATCGGTGCGCAGCACCCGGGCGTCGGCGTCGGTACGGACGCCGCCCTTGGTGCCCAGATCGCTCAGGATGATGCGGGCCGCGTAGTACGGACCGGTCGTGATGGGACGCAGGGCCACGTTCGGAAGCTCCGGATTCGGCGGACAGAAGAACGTGTCGTAAGGGTCTTCACCGCGCTGGAAGTCTTCGTCGACGCCCCGCTTGGCCTGGTCATTGAATCGTTCGACCGTGTGCCGCAGGGTGTCGGCGGGCGCGCCGATCTTCTCTGCGAGTTCCTCGATGGTGTCCGCGGCCACCCACGTGCCGGCGGCGAAGTGTTCGTCGGCGGAGGCCGCGGGGATCGACATCGACGGGAGCACCGGGCCGCCTTCGGCGGAATCGAAGACAAGGTACGACGGCACGGACGTATCGGCGCCGTGCGCGATCATGGCGCGGCCGAACTGGTCGTAGGGCAGGGACTCGTTGAGGTACCGGTTGCCGGCCTGGTCGACCAGGACACCGCCACGAACACAGACCATGAATGCGCCTGACCCGTCGGGCATTTCGACGCCGGGGCACCACCACGCCTCGTCGAGCAGGGCGGTGTCGGCACCGACCGCGACCGCGGCCCGGATCAGGTCGCCGGTGTTGGCGCCCTGCGGACCCATGCTCCACTGCGCGCGACCGGGTGTGTGGTTGGCCTCGCGGAGTTCGGCGCTGCCTTCGATACCGCCGGCGGCCAGCAGGACGCCGCGCTTGGCGTGGATGCGCAGGACCTCACCGTCAGCGGTCTCGGCCTCGACCCCCACCACGCGGTCGCCCTCGGTCAAGAGCCGACGCGCGGCAGTCCCGGTGCGCAGATCCGCGTGGCCGGTGGCCTTCAGCGCCAACAGCAGACGGCCGATGAGGGCACGCCCGGCGATGAGGGTCATGTCCGGATGCTTCTGTCCGGCCCGGTCGATGTGTGGTTCGGGCCGGACCAGCTCCCGCAGATCGCCGATCTCGTCGCTGGGCAGATCGATGGGATTGATCGAGCGGCCCGCATCCATCCGGCCCGGTGCCTTGAAGTAGTCGGGGAAGGGCTGGTACCTGAACTCGATGCTCGGGCTGCGTTCGAGGAAATCGACCACCGCGGGGGCAGTGGTTACGTAGGCCTCCTGGCGCTCGAGTTCGCTGTCGCCGACCACGGCCCGGAGATAGGTACGGGCCTTCTCTGTTGAATCATCGAGTCCGGCGCGCTCCTGGGCGACGGTTCCGGGCAACCAGACCGACGCACCGGAATATGACGACGTACCACCGAACAGACCGGTCTTTTCCAATACGATGGTGTCCAAGCCGTTCGCTGCCGCCGTATAAGCGCCGGTCAGGGCGCCGCCGCCAGATCCCACAACGAGCACGTCGCATTGAATGGTCCAGTCTTGCATCGTCATTCCTCCATCTGGTCGAGTCGGTGTCCCACGCAATCGCATTCCCGCTTCAGACACACCGAAGATCCCACTGAGTGGGCAGAATGTGATCGTTTCCTAGTCTGGTGAGACAGTCAGATGTTCAGTTCGCACAGCAGCGCACGATGAGGAGGTTGGACGGTGCCCAGGATCGCCGAGGCGCGAGACGCTGCGGAACCCAGTTCCGACCATCAGCGGGCCCGCCATGTCCGGATACTCGAGGCCGCGGCGGAGTTGGCGAACGAGAAAGAATTCGCGCGCGTCCAGATGCAGGAAGTGGCGAAACGCGCCGGCGTGGCGATCGGTACCTTGTACCGGTATTTCCCCTCGAAAACGCACCTTTTCGTGGCCGTGATGGTCGAGCAGATCGAGCAGATCAGCGACAATCTGGCGCAGCGACCACCGGTGGCGAACGGCGGCAAGGACGCCATCTATGAAGTGCTCGTCCGGTCGACACGAGGTCTGCTGCGCAGGCCGGCGTTGTCGACGGCGATGATCCAGTCGAGCAGCACCGCCAACGCGGCGACCGTGCCCGATGCGGGCAAGGTGGACCGGCTGTTCCACGAGATCGTGATGTCGGCGGCCGGGATCGAACATCCCACCGAAGACGACCACACCGCGGTCCGACTCTTGATGCAGTTGTGGCTCGGCGTGATCCAGTCGTGCCTGAACGGCCGGATCTCGATCCCTGACGCGGAATCGGATATCCGCACAGCGTGTGACCTACTGCTTGCGCGCATGTCACCCAGCGACCAGGCGCGGATGTCGCACAGCGATTTCTGACTGAAATACATTCTTGTCTCGCACCCCAGCACCCATCCGTCGAGCGTGCCGAAATCACCGTTGACCGTGCCGAAACCACCGTTGACCGTGCCAAAACGGTTGCCGCACCAGATTTGAGACTTACCGACCCAACCCGTGGTGGCACATTGCTCGGCACTGAAAAATAGAATACATTCTAGAAATATCGATCTTGGCGCTGGAAGTCCTCGCGCCATCCAAAGGAGCGAACATGAGCAATGTCGTCATCGTGGAAGCAGCGCGCACACCGATCGGTCGTCGTCGCGGCGCGTTGGCAGGCCTTCATCCGGCCGTCTTGCTGGGTGCTGCTCAGCAGGCCGTGCTCGACCGCACGGGTCTGCCCGCGGCCGAGGTCGGTCAGCTCGTGGGTGGCTGTGTCACCCAGGCCGGGGAGCAGTCGAACAACGTCACCCGCCAGGCATGGCTGCATGCCGGACTGCCGTACACGACGGCTGCGACCACGATCGACTGTGCGTGCAGCTCCTCGCAGCAGGCCGTTCACATGGTTGCCGGCCTGATCGCTTCCGGACAGATCGACGCCGGTATCGGTTGTGGAGTCGAGGTGATGAGCCGGGTGTTCCTGGGCCAGGCGAATGCCCCCGGCACCGGAAATCCGTACCCGGATGACTGGACCATCGACATGCGTGATCAGTTCACTTCGGCTGAGCGCATCGCCGAGCGTCGTGGCATCAAACGCGGCGACGTCGATGCGCTGGGCCTGCAGTCGCAGCTCCGTGCCGCCGCTGCGTGGGCAGAGGGTCGCTTCGACCGCGAGATCGTGCCGGTGCAGGCACCGGTTGTCGACAAGGAGGGCACGCCCAGTGGTGAGATCGCCACGGTGACCCGTGACGGCGGACTGCGCGACACCACCGCAGAGGGACTGGCCGCGCTGAAGCCGGTCATCGAGGACGGCATGCACACCGCAGGCAACTCGTCGCAGGTCAGCGACGGCGCCGCGGCGGTGCTGCTGATGAGCGAGGAGAAAGCCGCACAGGCGGGCCTGCGCCCCCGTGCACGCATCGTCTCCTCGGCGATGGTCGGCTCCGACCCGTACTACCACCTCGACGGCCCGGTCGACTCCACCCGGATGGTGCTCGAGCGCACCGGAATGTCGTTGGGCGACATCGACATCGTCGAGATCAATGAGGCGTTCGCGTCTGTGGTTCTGTCGTGGGCGCAGGTGCATCAGGCGGACATGTCCAAGGTCAACGTCAACGGTGGAGCCATCGCCCTCGGACATCCGGTCGGTTCGACCGGCTCGCGGCTGATCACCACCGCGCTGCACGAACTCGAACGCAGCGACAAGTCGACTGCGCTGATCACGATGTGCGCCGGCGGTGCGTTGTCGACTGCAACCATCATCGAACGTATCTGACACCCCCCACCTGACTCGCCCGACCCGGCAGCGGCCTGAACAACATGGGAATTGAACGACATGGGAATTGAACTCACCGACGACGACCGCGAACTGCGCGATTCCGTGCGGGGATGGGCGGCGCGTCACGCGACCCCGACTGTGATCCGGGATGCGGTGGAAGCCAAAACCGAACTGCGCCCGAGCTATTGGCCGTCACTGGCCGAACTCGGCATGCTCGGACTCCACCTGCCCGAAGAAGTTGGTGGTGCCGGCGTCGGACTTGTGGAGCTGGCCATCGTCACCGAGGAACTCGGACGCTCGATGGTGCCCGGACCGTTCCTGCCGACGGTTGTCGTCTCGACGGTCCTACACGAAGCGGGCCGGACCGCCGAACTCGCCGGACTCGCCGACGGATCGATCTTCGGAGCCATTGCGTTGCAACCAGGTTCGCTGCGCCTGACTCGGGACAACGGCACCGTGACACTGTCCGGAACCTCCAGCCACATCCTCGGGGGACAGGTCGGAGACCTCTTCCTGCTGGCAGCCGACGACAACGGCTCCCTCGCGTATGTCGTTGTGTCGCGGGACCGCCTCGACATCACCGACCTGCCGAGTCACGATCTGGTTCGACGCAACGCCGAGGCCAGGGTCGACGGTCTCGAGTTGTCCGAGATGGACGTACTCGGCCTCGATTCGCAGCGAATCCTCGACATCGCGGCAACCCTGCTGTCGGCAGAGGCGGCCGGTCTGGCCGACTGGTCCACCACCACCGCGGCCGAATATGCCCGGGTACGACAGCAGTTCGGCCGGGTCATCGGCCAGTTCCAGGGCGTCAAGCACAAGGCTGCGCGCATGCTCGGGCTCACCGAGCAGGCGCGGGTGACGGCATGGGACGCCGCGCGTGCGATGGGCCCGGACACTGATCGTGTCGAGGGTTCTCTGGCAGCGGCGGTCGCCGGCGCGGTGGCGCCCGAGGCCGCGTTCACCGTCACCAAGGACTGCATTCAGATCCTCGGCGGTATCGGGTACACGTGGGAACACGACGCGCATCTGTATCTGCGTCGCGCCCAGACGCTTCGGATCATGCTGGGCTCGACCGCCACCTGGCGTCGCCGGGTCGCAAACCTCACCATCGATGGCGCCCGTCGCGTCCTGGGCATCGAACTGCCGCCCGAGGCCGAGAAGATCCGCGCCGACATCCGGGCCGAACTCGCCGGAGCCGTCTCGTTGGACGACACCGAACGCAAGGCGTTCCTGGCCGACAAGGGTTACACTGCACCACATCTGGCCGCCCCATGGGGCAAGGGTGCCGACGCCGTCACCCAGCTCGTCATCGCCGACGAGCTCAGGGCCGCCGACCTCGAGCCGCACGACATGATCATCGGCAACTGGGTGGTCCCCACCCTGATCGCGCACGGCAGCGAAGAACAGTTGCAGCGTTTCCTCCCGCCGTCGCTGCGTGGCGACATCGTCTGGTGCCAGCTGTTCTCTGAACCCGGTGCGGGTTCGGACCTGGCCGGACTCAGCACCAAGGCGACCAAGGTCGACGGTGGCTGGAAACTGCAGGGCCAGAAGGTGTGGACCTCCATGGCTCGCGACGCACACTGGGGCATCTGCCTGGCGCGCACCGACGGCGACGTGGCAAAACACAAGGGCCTGTCGTACTTTCTGATCGACATCCGGAACAGCGAAGGCCTCGACATCCGGCCGCTGCGGGAGATCACCGGCGAATCATTGTTCAACGAGGTCTTTTTCGACGACGTGTTCGTACCCGACGAGTTGCTGGTCGGGCAGCCCGGTGACGGCTGGAAGCTGGCTCGCACCACATTGGCCAACGAGCGGGTCTCGCTGTCCAACGACTCGTCGCTGGGTTCCGGTGGGGAAGCGCTGCTCGAACTCGCGGCCACCATGCCAGGCGGCCTGGACTCCGAACAGATGACCGTGCTGGGAAAGGTTTTGTGCGACGCGCAGACCGGCGGGCTGATGGGTCTGCGGACCACGTTGCGGTCGCTCACCGGTGGGCAGCCGGGAGCCGAGTCGTCGATCGCAAAGTTGCTCGGTGTCGAGCACATCCAGCAGGTCTGGGAGGTCGCGATGGAGTGGTCCGGCCCGTCCTCGCTCCTGGGCGAGCAGGATCGATGGTCACCTACCCAGCAGTTCCTGAACTCGCAGTGCCTGTCGATCGCCGGCGGTACCACCAACGTCCAGCTGAACATCATCGGCGAGCGGATCCTGGGCCTGCCCCGCGATCCGGAGCCCGCGAAACCAGTTCGGGCATGACCACACAGAAGGAGTCCTAGCCGTGGGTATCGACCTGAACGTGGCATTGTCCGCCGATCCGACCGTCCGCGACGTGTCCTGGACCGAGCGGGACGTCCTGCTCTATCACCTGGGCCTCGGCGCGGGTATGGACAATCTGGATCCGGCCGAATTGGCCTGGGTGTACGAGAAGAACCTGCAGGTGGTCCCGACATTCGCGATGGTTGCCGGACAGGGCGTTTCGGCCGGTGCACTTGCCGCGCCGGGTATGAACCTGCCGGGCATCGACATCGACCTGCGCAAGATCCTGCACGGTGGACAATCGCTGCAACTGCATGCGCCCATCCCGGCGTCGGGCACCGCGCAGATCTCATCGCGGGTTTCCGATGTCTGGGACAAGGGCAAGGCTGCGGTCATCGTGCTCGAACAGGCGGCCACCGATGCCGACGGAAACCCGTTGTGGACCAGCTCGATGCAGATCTGGGCCCGCGGCGAAGGCGGCTTCGGCGGACCGGCCGGTCCTGATGCGGCCACCGCCATTCCTGACCGGGAAGCGGACAAGGTGCTCGTCACCCCGACGACCGCACAACAGGCGCTGGTGTACCGGCTCAGTGGGGACATGAATCCGCTGCACGTCGACCCGGCGTTTGCCGAGATGGCCGGTTTCGACCAGCCGATCCTGCACGGACTCGCCTCGTACGGCGTCGTGTGCAAGGCCGTGATCGATGGCGTCCTCGACGGTGATCCTGCAGCGGTGCAGTCCTATTCGGTACGGTTCGCCGGATCGCTGTGCCCGGGGGAGACGATCGAGACCTCCGTCTGGCGGGAAGGCAACCAGTTGATCCTGCAGGCCGTCTGCGTCGAACGCGAGCAGCAGCCGATCCTCACCCACGCGACGATGGGGATCCGATGAGCCAGGACCCGGCAAAGCACCCGACCGTCGGGAACGCGCCGGACGGCATCGTCCTGACGTCCCTGCCCAACGGTGAACCGGTCGACCTCGCGGCCAATGCCGCGCGCCGCGTTGTGGATGCACTGTTGCGTACCGATCGCAGCAACGCGAACCTGCAGCGGGTTGCCGAGGAATTGAACAGTATCGCCGAGCATCTCGAAGAACACGCTCCGGAGGTCGCCGACCGCCTGATCGACATGTGGCACGGCGAAGGTGTCACCCGACACGATCCGGCCACCGGACCCGAGAATGCGATCGCACCGCCGCTGACGCTGGTCGGCCGCGACGACGGTTACGTCGAAGGTGATGTGACGCTGACGTTCCCGTACCAGGGTCCTCCCGGACACGTCCACGGCGGCGTGGCGGCGTTGCTGCTCGACCACACGCTCGGTGTGGCCAACGCCTGGTCCGGCCGCAGTGGTGCCACGGCTCAGCTCAATGTGCGCTATCACGCTCCGACCCCGCTGTTCGAGCCGTTGACGGTGCGCGGCAAGTTGATCGAAGAGAACGGCAGAAAGATCACCACAGTGGGTGACATCCGTACCGCGGACGGAACAGTCTGTGTGTCGGTTGAGGCATTGTTCATCGACAAGACGGTGCCCCGCCCTCGTTAGGCGGAACCGGCGAAGGAGTCTTCATGGCCAAGTTGGACGGCAGGGTGGCTGTGGTCACCGGAGCTGGTATGGGCATCGGTCGAGGGATGGCCGGAGCGTTTGCGCGCGAAGGCGCCTCGGTGGTCGTTGCCGAAATCGACACCGCTGCAGGCGAACAGACCGCTGCGTGGTTGCGTGCCGAATGGGGCGTGGCAGCGGAGTTCGTCCGCACCGACGTCACCGACAAGGCCCAGGTCCTGGCCATGGTGGACGTTGCGGTGGAACGTTTCGGGCGGCTCGACATCCTGGTCAACAACGCCTGGCGCGGCTCCGGCTATGCGCGCTTGGAGAACATGACCGACGAGCAGTTACGCGGTGGTTTCGACATGGCGGTGATGGCCGCGTTCTGGGCCATGCAACGAGCCCTGCCCGAGTTGCAGAAACACGGCACCGGCCGCGTCATCAACCTGTGTTCGCTCAATGGTGTCAACGCGCACATGTACTCGGTTCAATACAACGCTGCCAAAGAGGCCCTGCGCAGCCTGACCCGGACCGCGGCCCGTGAGTGGGCACCGCATCAGGTGTGCTGCAACGTGATCTGTCCGGGTGCACAGAGCGAGGCCTATAAGCGGGTTGTCGAGGCCAACCCGGAGATGGCCGCCGGCATGGCCGCGGAGAACCCCATGGGTCGCATCGGTGATCCGCTGGACGACATCGGTCCCGTTGCCGTCTTCCTGGCCGGTGATGACAGCCGTTACCTCACCGGCAACACCCTTTTCGTCGACGGTGGTGCCCACATCAACGGTGTCCAATGGGCGCCGGCCGTCGATTAGGGTCGTCTCTGGCATTTTTTCGGGCTCCTGCGGTTGCTACCTGCGCGGCCGCAGCGATTTCGCCGCGTTGTTGCCCTTCACCGCTGAATAGAGCAGGACGACGAGCACCACCAGAAACATGACGGCTGCAGCGACAGCTGACACCACAGATCCGAAACCTGTGATGACGCCGATCGCGACCTGTATGCATAACCCCGCCAAGGCTGTCCAGACCGCCCGGCGCAGAAGCGGCCGCGCAACCTGATGGGCCAACTGCCACGCTTCAGGGCTCGACAAAGTCGCCTTCGTGCGTATGCCCATGACGGGATTCGGCTCGTCACCGACGAGTCGCGGCATCAGTCCGGCAGCGAACGCGACGATGAGCGTCGACGACGTCAGTGACGCCGTCAGACCCAGTAGGTCAGATGATGCCACCGGCCGGCCTCTACGTCAGATTGCGTGCATCGGAGTTCCCGGCGGGTGCCGCTGGAACACACCTGACTGTATGCGAATCGATGCCGACGCGGCTGTCCGGGGTGACGCGATCCAGGTGTTGGCGGATGAGTAGCGGGGTAGTTTGCGGGCGGGTTACCGGCGGCAGCAGCGTCTTTCATCTCTGGCGCGACGGCCCTCAACGGGCAAACGCGGGCTCAGGTGTCCACGCTGCGTGCGGTGAGGTCGAGGTTCGAGGGCTACCACGGTATTGGGGAAGGCGCTGCTGATCCGGGGGTCGGTACCCTTGCCAACGTCGTACCTGAACTCAACGGCCGCCCACGCAAACGCTGCGACTGGAGAACTCCGCCAAAGAACGACAAACTACTGCAATTGGTGCAGGGCAGGCCGAATCGGCATTGGTTCCTGCAGTTACAACACCTTGTCTATTGGGCTGTTCGATCGAGATTGAGGTTAGGTATTTCGTCTTGCTACCGAAAGACGTTGGGTCCGAGCGGAATTGATTCACAAAAACCATTGCGAACGTATGTTCGATCGACTAGGCTGTAATTAGTCGGCCCCGAGCATCACGTATCTGACGCCTTCCCCGCAGAGACACCCGGTCGACGCCCCGGTTTGTGTGTTCTCTCCTTGGAAGGTGCTGTGCCATGCGACTTCTCGAGATGGTCGACGATCTGGTCGACCTGGCGATACCCGATGACGCGAACGCGGTGTTGGGGGTGGTGAAAGATCTGATCACGCTGCGTAATGCCACCGAGCATCAGCTGGCGGTGTGTGCGGCGGTGATCGACGAGTCGGGCATTGCCCGTGAGGCGGGGTCGACGACGTCGAAGTTGTTGCAGGCCAACGGTGCGGCACCAGTTTCGGCGTATCGCTGGTTGCGCATCGGACTTGGTTTGGTCGGGTTGGATCGTACGGCCGGGTATTCGAAGGATGGGTTTCTGTCCTCTGAGCATGTCGATGCGGTAGTCAAGGGTGTCGCCCATGTTGTCGGGCGGTCGGAGGATCCGGTCGCCGCCGAGGAGCAGGTCGGGTTCGTGCGGAAACTGTTGAACCACGCCATCTCCGGAGCACCGCCGGCGGAGATCAGCACCGCAGCCCGCGCACTGGGCAACGAGATCGCCGCAGATACTGGTGGTCCGCCGCCGGCCGAAGACCGGTCGTTGAACAGTCTGGAATACAAAGTCCGCGAGGGCCGCTGTGTCGGCACATTCGATCTTGATGCGGTGATCGGGGAAAAGTTGCACTCGGCGTTGGATCTCTGGTCCCGGGCACGTCCTGAGCCAGATGGTTCGGATGATCCGCGGTCCCCAACCCAACGCCGCGCGGACGCGCTACATCAATTGTTGGACTGCGGCGGTGGTGGACAGACGCTGGTGTCAGCGCCGCGCACCGAGGTGATGGTCACCGTGCCTGCCGATCATCCGGAGGCTGCCACCCTGCCGTGGATGGGTCCGGTCACCGAAGCGACCGCTGCGATGTTGGCGTGTGATTCGTCGATCACCTCCATCACCCTCGACGGGCAGGACGTCCCGATCGATCTCAGTCCACCCAAACGGCTCTTCACCGGTCTGGTCCGCAAGGCCATCATCATTCGCGACACCTGCTGTGTGAAATGCGGTGGACATGCGAGCTGGTCGGACTGCCATCACATCGTGCACTTCGTCGACGGCGGTCTGACCACTCTGGAGAACGGGTGCTTGCTGTGCCGCACCTGCCACATGGCGGTCCACAACACCGGCTGGGACGTGATCATGGGCTCGGACGGACACCCGTGGATGATCCCGCCGGCCGATATCGATCCGCAGCGAAAACCTCTACCGGCCTACAACCGACGCACCCTGACCCTGGCCGCCTGACCAGATCAAACTCTCCACCACTTCACCAAAGCTTCCCACCAGCGCACCCGAGATCGTGTCGGGACCGCGCATGCATCTTTGACAACTTCACAGTGTGAGCGGCTGTGGTGTCGGCGCCGGGACATGCCGAGCGCCGACACCACGGTGGTCAGTCTTGGTTCGTCAGACCGTGATCGCGCGTCGCATCATCTTGCCGGTTGCGTTGCGGGGCAACGGATGTTCCGTGATCCGCCACTGCGTCGGGACCTTGTAATACGAGAGTCGCTCGGTCGCGAAGGCGCGCAGGTCGTCTTCGGTCACGGAGGCTCCGGGCCGGGCGACGATCACGGCAGCGACTTCTTGGCCCAGGTCGGGATGAGGCACGCCGACCACTGCGCACTCGGCCACGTCGGGATGCTCGTCGAGGCACTGCTCGATCTCGGTGGGGTAGACGTTCTCGCCACCGCGCAGGATCAGATCGGAGCGGCGGCCGGTGAGCTGCAACCGTCCACCGTCCATGCGGCCGAAATCGCCTGTGCGCAACCATCGTCCGGGTGCGATGGCGGCGGCGGTGGCTGCCTCGTCTTCCCAATAGCCGAGCATGACGAACGGACTGCGTACGCAGATCTCACCCTCGGTGCCCTCGGGAAGCACTTCCCCGAACGGATCGCGGATCTGCAGGCTCACGGTGACGATGGGGCGGCCCAGGGTGCCGGGGAACGCCTCGATGTCGGCGGGGGTCGCGACGGCGATGGCCGTGCTGCACTCCGTCAGTCCATAGCTGTCGACCAGTGCGTTGCGGGCGAACGCGAACTTGGCCTGCAATTTCTCCTTGAACGCGACGGAGGAGGGTGCCGAGGCGAGTGCGAACGACTTCAGAGATGACAGGTCGTACTTCTCGACGTTGTCGTGCTCGAGGAGTCGGGTGGCCATCGTCGGCACGGCACCCCAGTTGGTGACCCGTTCCCGCTCGATGAGACCCAGGATGGTGTCGGCGTCGAACGCACCCTGATTCAGGATCACCGCGCCACCGGTCGCCAGACGCGGCACCACCAGGTTGTGCAGGCTCGCGATGTGGAACAACGGCGAGGTCAGCAGGTGACGCGCGGGACTGGGCCGGCTGGGATCGTATGTCTGGCCGTCGAATTCGGCCATGAACGCGTCACTGAAGCGCTGATAGTCGACCACGGCCACGAGATTGCGCTGTGAATGCAGCGCACCTTTCGGCCGCCCGCTGGTGCCGCTGGTGTAGAGGATGACGGACGGGTCGTCTTCGTCGACGTCAGGAACTGGCAGATCGGCGCCGTCGTATTCGGCGATGAGTGCGGGAAGGTCTTCTTCCATGGTCAAGACGGTGACCGTACCGGGGACCTCGGGGAGTGAGGCGGCCCGCTTCGCGTCGACCACGAGGACCATGGGCCGGCTGTGCTCGAGGCCATAGGTGACCTCACGCGGCACCCACCAGCCGTTGAGGCCGACGGTGATGGCGCCCAGGGCCTGGGTGGCCCAGAACGTCATGACCCATTCGGGCGTATTGGCAGCGAGGATTCCCACCCGATCGCCCTTGCCGACGCCGTACTTGTCGCGCAGCGCAGTGGCCAGCGCGGCGACGGACCTGGCGTGCTCGGTGTACGAGATTCGACGGTCGGTGGTGACGAGATAATCGGAATCGCCCCAGTTCAGCGACTGTGGAAGATGCTCCGCCACGGCGCGCCGACGATTCTTCATCACCTGCATGGATGCACCGAGTACATCCTCTTCGACCAGTTCGAACGGTCCGCCGGGGCCGGTCAGACGGGTCATCACCGCAGTGATGTGCAATTGCGGATCGGTGGAGGCAGACATCAAAAGCCTTTCGTTACGTACTGCGATGTACACCACAAAATCTCACGACCCGCGGTATCCATGGTGACGGTTACCACTCAGCGAGACTGGGCTCTTATGCAGACGTTGGCGACGATACCGTTCGGCGAAGATTCGCAGTTGGAGGAGTATCACCATGACGGCAACTTACGGCGGCACACACTGTGCGCTTCGAGCACGATGAGGACTGAAGTTTTGAACGCGACCACACCCGTCACGACAATTCCCCGCGACGATGTCGCGCAGATGCTGATGGACCGGCTCGGTGATGAGCACCTCGGACTGCGCACCCGTACTCGGGACTGGACCTGGGACGAGGTCGTCCGGGAGAGCGCGGCGCGTGGCGCCTTCGCACAGTCACTGCGGCAGCCGGGTCCCTTTCACATCGGGGTCCTGCTCGAGAACACCCCTGAATTCATCTTCTGGCTGGGCGGCGCGGCGCTGACCGGCGCGACGATCGTCGGTATCAACCCCACCCGTCGCGGCAAGGAGCTCGAAGCCGAGGTCCGGTACGTCGACTGTCAGCTCATCGTCACCGACAGCGCCGGTATGGAGAAGCTCTCCGGCCTCGACCTCGGACTCAGCGCCGACCGTTTTGTGCTGGTCGACGACGCCTCGTACGCCGATTCGGTTGCCGCCCAGGCCACCGAGCCTCAGGTGGCGGACGGGGTAGACGCCTCGACACTGTTCCTGCTGCTGTTCACCTCCGGCACGACCGGGATGTCAAAGGCGGTGCGGTGCAGTCAAGGTCGCATCACCCGTCTGGCCTACGCGAACTGCGAAAAGTACGACGTCGACCGGGACGACGTCTGCTATTGCTGCATGCCACTGTTCCACGGCAACGCACTGATGGGACTGTGGGCACCGGCATTGTCCCAGGGCGCGACCATCTGTTTGGTCCCGAAGTTCACCGCATCCGGGTTCATGTCGGACGTGCGGTACTACGGCGCAACATACTTCACCTATGTCGGCAAAGCGCTGGGTTACCTCATGTCGACCGCGGAGGCCCCCGATGACGCGGAGAACACGCTGACCCACGGGTTCGGAACAGAGGCGTCGCCAGGGGACAAGGCCGAGTTCATCCGCCGCTTCGGGGCAAAGCTGTACGAGGCCTACGGTTCCAGTGAGGGTGCCGGGTCGATCCGTCTCGATCCGGCCGCACCCACGGGCGCTCTCGGGCGGCCTGCCAACGAGAACATCGTCATCGTCAACCCCGAGACCCTCGAGGAATGCCCGCGGGCGATCCTGGACGAACACGGCCACGTCCGTAACTCGGACGAGGCGATCGGCGAGATGATCGACAAGGCCGGCGCCGGACGCTTCGAGGGCTATTACAAGAACGAATCGGCGGTTGCCGAGCGAATTCGTAACGGCTGGTACTGGACCGGCGACCTCGGGTACGTCGACGAAGCCGGGTTCATCTACTTCGCCGGCCGCAAGGGGGACTGGATCCGGGTCGACAGCGAGAACACCTCGGCTCTGATGATCGAACATGTCCTGCGACGTCATCCGAAGGTGATCGCCACCGGTGTGTTCGCGGTGCCCGACCCGCGCTCGGGCGATCAGGTCATGGCCGCTCTCGAGGTCGCCGACCACAGCGACTTCGATCCCGAAGAATTCGCGGCTTACCTTGCCGCACAGGCGGACCTGGGAACCAAGGCCGCTCCCCGGTTCATCCGGGTGTCGACCGCTCTCCCGGTCACCGGATCGAACAAGGTCCTCAAGCGTGCACTGCAGGCAGACGGCTGGCGATGTGACGAACCGGTGTACCACTGGGTCGGTCGCGGCGCGCCGACATACACGCTGATGACCGATGCCGATCGGGAAGCCCTCACCAAGGAATTCGAAGAACACGGTCGCGCCCGGTTCCTGTGAATCCACGACCGACGGAAGGCCAGATGCGACGAAACTCGGGATCGTGATTCCGGTGGAACTCGGCTGTCCCTGATCCGGTCTGCGCCACCGTCTGCTGGTACGTCACATGCCACGTCGCGTGCGCAGGTGTGCCAGTGCCGAGTGCGGTCAGATCGATGCGGTCTGCAGGTTCGATATTCCTCCTCCCGCTAGGCGGGACTTCGGTACCGCGATCCGTGGCGCGCAGTTAGCGTCGGCGAACATTGCAGCGATAGCCATAAACGTCATAGGAGAACCACGATGGATTTGACTGAATCGCCCGAGCAGCAGGAGCTCAGGAGGGAGTTGCGCGCATACTTCTCCACGCTGCTGCCCGAAGAGGAGCGCCGTGCGGCCGGCGAGCAGGGTGTCGGTGGTCCCCGCTTCCGCGAGATCGTCAAGATGCTCGGCAAGGACGGTTGGCTCGGCATCGGCTGGCCGGTGGAGTTCGGCGGCCAGGGCCGTTCGATCGAGGATCAGTTCGTCTTCTTCGACGAGGTCCAGCGGGCCGGGCTGCCATTCCCGTTCGTCACGGTGAACACCGTCGGGCCGACGCTGCAGAAGTACGGCACCGAGGAGCAGAAGGCACGGTTCCTACCCGGAATCCTCTCCGGCGACATCGTTTTCGCCATCGGCTACACCGAACCCGACGCCGGTACCGATCTGGCCTCCCTCAAGACCCGGGCGGTCCGCGAGGGCGACGAGTGGGTGGTCGACGGCAACAAGATCTTCACCTCGGGCGCGAACACCGCCGACTACGTCTGGCTGGCCTGCCGAACCGATCCCGAAGCGCCCAAGCACAAGGGCATCTCGATCCTGATCGTCCCCACCGACGATCCCGGCTTCTCGTGGTCGCCGATCCCGACCGTGGGCGGTCTGATGGTCACCTCCACCTACTACACCGGTATCCGGGTCGGCCCCGAAGCCCTCGTCGGTGAGGCCAACGGCGGCTGGCGCCTGATCACCGCGCAGCTCAATCACGAGCGCATCGGCCTGGCCGCACTCGGCGGGCGGACCGAGGGTCTGTGGCATCAGGTGCTGGAATGGGCCAAGGAGTCCGGTGCCATCGAGATCCCTTGGGTTCAGCAGGATTTCGCGCGTACGCATGCGAAGTTGGTCGCCATGCGGCTGATGAACTGGAAGATGACCGCCGCGGTCGCCGCCGACACCCTCTCGGGCGCCGATGCCGGTGCCACCAAGGTGTTCGGCACCGAGACCCACGTCGACGTCTACCGGACCCTGCTCGGAATCCTCGGTGCCGCAGGACGTATCCGGCCCGACAACCCGGGTGCGATCCTGGCGGGCCAGATCGAGCAGATCTCCCGGCAGGGTGTGGTCAACACCTTCGGTGGTGGCGTGAACGAGGTGCTGCGGGACATGGTCGCGACCATCGGCCTGGGTACCGCCCGCATGGGACGTGGAAAATGAGCGGGATCGACGCGGCGCTGAGCAATCTGGTCGGTCAGGAGCTGGTGCCCACCACCTGGGCACAGGATCCGGTGAACACACCGATGATCCGGCACTGGGTGGAGGCCATGGCCGACGAGAATCCCATCTATCTCGATGACGACGCGGCTCGCAGCACCGGACGCGATGGCGCGATCGCCCCTCCGACGATGGTGCAGGCTTGGACCATGCGGGGCTATGCGGCAACCGCGGCGGGCAGCACCGGTTCCGAGGTGGCGGTCGAACTCTTCGGTCTGCTGGCCGACGCCGGGTTCACCTCGGTGGTCGCCACCGACTCGGAGCAGGAGTACTTCACCGAGCTGCGGGCCGGCGACCTGATCAACGTCACCGAGGTCATCGAATCGATTTCGCCGGAGAAGAAGACCGGCCTGGGTACCGGGCACTTCGTGACGACGCTGAAGACCTACCGCAACGCCGAGGGCGACGTCGTGGCCACCCAACGGTGGCGCACACTGCGTTTCCGTCCCGCGGAGAAGCCGGCACCCCGTGCGCTGCGGCCCCGGCCGGCACTCAACCAGGACAACGCCTTCTGGTTCGACGCCGCCAAGGAACACCGACTGGTCATCCAGCGGTGCACCGCATGCGGAACGCTGCGGCATCCGACGGGACCTATGTGTGGACACTGCCGGTCACTGGACTGGGACACCGTGGACGCCTCGGGCAAGGGGTTTGTCTACAGCTTTGTCGTCAACCACCATCCCAAGATCGATGCGTTCGACTATCCGCTGATCGTCGCCGTCATCGAACTCGAAGAGGGCACCCGCTTGATCGCCAACATGGTCGGTATCGAACCGGACCAGGTGGAGGTCGACATGCCGGTGGTACTGGACTGGATCGACGCCGACCCGGATCTGACGCTTCCCGCGTTCCGGCCGGCCGCACCCGAGGAGAACTGATGGATTTCACCTTCAACGAAGAGCAGACCGCGATCGGTGACCTGGCCGCGGACATCTTCGCCGGCAAGTCGGGCATCGACCGTGTCAAGGCCGTCGAGTCCACCGATGAACGCATCGACCGTGAGTTGTGGCGCGAGCTTGCCCAGGCGGGGCTTGTCGGGATCGCGTTGCCCGAGGAGTTCGACGGCGACGCAATGGGTTTGACCGAACTATGTGTGCTGCTCGAGCAGCAGGGCCGCAACGTCGCCCCGGTGCCACTGTGGGAGACCGCGCTGGGCGCCATGGCGATCGCGGAGTTCGGTACACAGGAACAGAAGCAGGCATATGTGGGTCCGGTCGCAGCCGGTGAGATCTTCCTGACCGTCGGTCTCGAAGAGTTCGGTCCCACCGACCCGACCGCACCGACGACGGCTGCGCACGCCGGCGCCGACGGAACCTGGACGTTGACCGGCGCCAAGGCCGTGGTCCCGGCCGCCCACATCGCCACGCGCGTCGTGGTGTCGGCCGCGACGCCCTCGGGCACAGGGCTTTTCCTGGTCGATCCGACCAGTACCGGGGTGGTATCGGAGAACAACGAGACAACGACCCGCGCAATCGCGTCGAACCTGACCTTCGACTCGGCTCCGGCCGAGTTGCTCGCCGAGGGCGAAGCGGTGCAGTGGCTCGTCGACCGGGTCGAGGTCGCCCTGGCCGCCCTGCAGGTCGGCGTCGGCACCGGTGCGGTCGCGCAGGCCGTGACCTACCTCAACGATCGTCAGCAGTTCGGTCGTCCACTGTCCACGTTCCAGGCGGTCAGCCATCAGCTCGCCGACTGCTACATCGACCTCGAGGCCATGCGCGTGACCCTGTGGCAGGCGGCATGGTTGCTCGCGAACGGCCACGACCCGGAAACCGCAGTGCTGGTGGCCAAGTGGTGGGCCACCGACGGTGGTCAGCGCGTGGTGCATCGCACCCAGCACGTGCACGGCGGCATCGGCGTGGACACCGACTACCCGGTGCACCGGCACCTGTTGTGGGGCAAGCAGATCGCGGCAACCCTGGGCGGTTCGAGTGCCGACCTGAGCCGGCTCGGCGCACAGCTCGCCGCCGGGGTCGCATCATGACCGTCGACGACGCGGTGGGGCAGACCGTTCCCGGCCCGATCGTGGTGGGCCAGGTCCTGCCGGAACTCGCCATCCCGCTCACCCGGACCATGATCGTGGCCACGGCCATCGCGAGCCGGGACTACCAGGATGTGCATCACGACCCCGATCTCGCGGTCTCGCGCGGTTCCAAGGACGTGTTCATGAACATCCTGACCACGAACGGGCTCGTGGGCCGGTTCGTCACCGACTGGGCCGGACCACGTGCATCGCTGCGCAAGGTCGCGATCCGGCTCGGGGCGCCCAACTACCCCGGAGACACCATGACGCTCACCGGAACGGTGACGAGCGTCGAGGACGGTCTCGTGTCCGTGCAGGTCCGGGGCGCCAACAGCCTCGGGGACCATGTCAAGGGCACCGTCACGTTCACATACCTGGAAGGAAGTCTGTAGATGGCGATCAGCCCCCTGTCCGGCGCGGCAGCCATCGTCGGAATCGGTGCCACCGAGTTCTCCAAGAACTCCGGACGCACCGAACTCCAGCTGGCGTGTGAGGCGATCATCGCCGCGCTGGCCGATGCCGGAATCGATCCGTCCGAGGTCGATGGCCTCTCGACCTATACCGCCGAGACGAACGGTGAGGTGCTCGTGGCCCGCAACTGCGGGCTCGGCGAACTGAAGTTCTTCTCCCGCATCGGCTATGGCGGAGGCGCCGCCTGCGGGACCGTGCAGCAGGCTGCGATGGCGGTGGCCACCGGTGTCGCCGACGTCGTGGTCTGTTACCGCGCCTTCAACGAACGCTCGGGTGTGCGGTACGGCCTCGGCCAGCACGACCGGCCGATGGACAGCACCGCCGACCGTGCGGCATACGCCTGGATGACGCCGCAGGGGCTGTCGACACCCGCGCAGTGGGTGGCGATGTTCGCCCGGCGGTACATGCACCAATATGGCGCCACGAGTGAAGATTTCGGGCGCGTGGCCGTGGTGGCGCGCAAGCACGCCGCAAACAACCCCGCCGCTTGGTTCTACGAGCGGCCGATCACGCTCGAAGACCATCAGAACTCTCGGTGGATCGCCGAACCGCTGCACCTGCTCGACTGCTGTCAGGAGACCGACGGCGGCCAGGCACTGGTGATCGTCTCTGCCGAACGGGCCAAGACCCTCACCGGCACAGCGGCATTGATCAAGGGCGCCGCACAGGGCAGCGGTAAAGATCAGCACATGATGACCAGCTATTACCGTCCCGACATCTCCGGGATCCCGGAGATGGGCCTGGTCGGCCGACAGCTCTACGGTCAGAGTGGGCTCTCACCGGCCGACATCAACGCCGCGATCCTGTATGACCACTTCACGCCACTTGTGTTGCCGCAGCTCGAAGAACTCGGCTTCTGCGCACCGGGCGAGGCCAAAGATTTCATCCGCGACGGCAACCTGGAAATCGGTGGACGGCTCCCGTCGAACACCCACGGTGGTCAGATCGGTGAGGCGTATCTGCACGGCGTCAACGGCATTGCCGAAGCGGTGCGACTGTTGCGGGGTACCTCGACGAATCAATTCGACGGTGTGGAGAATGTGCTCGTCACCGCAGGAACCGCGGTGCCCACCAGTGGCCTGATCCTCGGCGCCGCGTGAGACAAGGAGCTTCTCTGTGACCTCTGACAGCATGACGGGAACAACCGCCAAGACCGCGGGGCAGTGGCGCGGTGAGGATCTGGGCACCCGCACCGTCTCCTACGACGAGCGCGATGCCATCCTCTACGCATTGGCGGTGGGCGCCAGGGCCACCGAACTCGACCTCGTGTTCGAGGACCGGCTGCGGGTACTGCCGACATTCGCACTGACGTTGGCGCAGTGGGCTCCTGACGAACTGGGTGCACGCGGCGCGTTCGACATGACCACCGCGTTGCACGGTTCACAGCAGTTGACGGTCCTGGCACCGTTGCCACGTAGCGGCGACGTGACCCTGTCGGCCGCGGTCGGAGAGGTCTGGGACAAGGGCGCGGCTGCGGTGTTCGAGGTGGTGGTCCGCAGTGACTACTTCGTGGCAACCTGGTCGATCTTCGCCCCCGGCGCAGGCGGATTCGGGGGAGACCGCGGACCGGCCCGTCCGAAGGGACCGCAGGGCGATCCGGCGCTCGAAGGCGTGGTGCACACCACGGAGAATCAGGCAGCGCTGTACCGCCTGACCGGCGACCGTCATCACATCCACATCGACCCCGAGGCCGCGGCCAAGATCAATCAACCGCGCCCGATCATGCACGGGCTGTGCACGCTGGCCGTCGCGGCAGTGGACGCTGCGCGCCTGACCGGTGCTCATCCGGCCGACCTGACGACCCTCGAGGGACGTTTCGCCTCGGCGATCCACCCGGGCGAGACCGCAGACCTGCGCGTGTGGGGCGATGCGGCTGACCTGGCATTCGAGCTCGTCAAGGACGGCAGTGCGACTATTTCCGGTGGCCGTGCCGGCTTCACCCGATGACCATGGCACGACCCGTTGATCCCGTTCAGCGAGAAGTCGGTGTGCTCGGACACTTCTGGTGCCCTAGTGTCGTCGAGTCCGGTTCACGTATGGAGAGGCAGCGCTCGCGATGACAACTGCTGAAATGTCGAACAGCTCGCGTTCTGCGAAGGTGACCGTCGCGGCGGTCGTCGAAGAGACCAGCGATGCACGGTCACTGGTCTTCGAGGTCCCCAGCGACCGCGTGGACGAGTTCGCCTACAAGCCGGGACAGTTCCTGACCCTGCGAGTTCCGAGTGACCAGACCGGTTCGGTCGCGCGGTGCTACTCGCTGGCCAGTTCGCCGTTCGCCGACGATCTGCCGAAGGTGACGATCAAGCGGACCGTGGGCGGCTACGCCTCACATTGGCTGTGCGACAACGTCGAGGTCGGTGACGTGATCGAGGTGTTGCCACCCGCGGGTGTCTTCACCCCACCGAACTTCGATGACGATCTGCTGTTGTTCGCCGCCGGTAGCGGCGTGACCCCGGTGATCTCGATCCTGAAGTCGGCGCTGAGTCAGGGCGCAGGCAAGGTCGTCATGGTGTACGCCAACCGGGACGAGAACTCGGTGATCTTCGCGCGCGAGCTGGCCGAACTCACCGCGCTACACGGCGGCCGGTTGACGGTGATCCACTGGCTCGAGAGCCTGCAGGGCCTGCCGTCCGCGGACCAGTTGGCCTGCCTGGCCGCCGGGTTCAGCGACCGCCGAGTCTTCATGTGTGGGCCGAAACCCTTCATGGACACCGTGCATGAGGCAACCGCGCGGGCGGGCTTCCCACGCAACCGGGTACATGCCGAGGTGTTCACCTCACTTTCCGGTGATCCGTTCGCCGACGTGGTCCTGCCCGAGCTCACCGAGGAAGAAGCCGGAGACGCGGCAACGGTCTCGGTCACCCTCGACGGCGAAGCCCACGAGTACAACTGGCCGCGGTCATCGACCTTGGTCGATGTGCTGCTGTCCAAGGGCATCGATGTGCCGTTCTCCTGCCGCGAAGGTGAATGCGGCTCGTGCGCTTGCACATTGGTCGACGGGAAGGTCGACATGGGCAATTCTTCCATCCTCGATGACGACGACATCGCCGACGGATACATCCTGGCCTGCCAGGCGCGTCCGATCAGCGACCACCTGAACGTGGAGTTCTGAAAAGACCGAATCTCGTTCAACGGGAACAACACTGTGATCTCGGTAACTCTTGGGTACCGTGCCCGAGATGACAGAATTGTTTGCCGGAAAAGTTGTTCTGATCACGGGCGCGGCGCGGGGGCAGGGCCGTAACCACGCCGTGCGCTTGGCGCGCGAAGGCGCAGACGTGATCGCAATCGATGTGTGTGCACCGATTTCAGATGATGTCGGGTACGCGGCGGCCACTGTGGAAGACCTCGCTGAAACCGCTCGGCTGGTCCGGGCCGAAGGGCGCGAGATCGTCACGGTGGTCGCCGACGTCAGGGACCTCGGGGCCATGCGCGCGGCCGTCGCCACCGGTGTCGAGCGTTTCGGACGACTCGATGTGGTCATCGCCAATGCCGGGATCGTGAACTGGAACCGATTCTGGGAGATGTCCGACGAGCAGTGGTCAACTGTGGTGGACACCAACCTCAACGGGGTCTGGCGCACCATGGCCGCAGCTGTTCCGGCGATGATCGAGGGCGGTCGTGGCGGTTCGATCGTCATCATCAGCAGTGCTTCCGGAGTCGCGACCTCGCCTGGCTGCGCGCACTATTCGGCGGCCAAACACGGATTGGTCGGCTTGGCGCGGACCGCCGCGACCGAACTGGGCGACCACAACATCCGGGTCAACACCGTTCACCCGGGCGCAGTGGACACCGAGATGGGCAATGATCCCGAGGTGGCCCGGCTGTTCGCAGATCACCCGGACTACATGAAGTCCTACGGCTGGCCGCTCACCGCGCTGGAGCGCACAAGCGTCGACGACATCACCGAGGCCGTGGTGTACCTGGCCTCGGATCTGTCCCGCGCGGTCACCGGCTCGAAGATCGTGGTCGACATGGGGCAGACGATGGCGTGAGTCGCCCGAGTGCAGGCCGCTGTCTGACGGTCAGATGCACTGTGGCGTTCGGTTTTTGGCAACCCCCCGCGGAGAGGAAGCAAGTATGGGAACGCTTGATGGCAAGGTGGCGCTGGTGACCGGCGCCGGTCAGGGAATCGGCCGTGGCATATCGCTGGCGCTGGCGAAGGAGGGCGCGGCGATCGCGGTCGCGGGACGAACGGAGTCCAAGCTGCTCGACACCTGTGCGCTTCTGTCGGACCTGGGCGCGGTCGCCGAGCCCGTCGTGTGTGATGTCAGCGATCGCGCCAATGTCGCCGCGGCCGTGGAGAAGACGGTGTCGGTGCTCGGCTCGGTGGACATCCTGGTCAACAACGCGAACGACTGTAAGCCCGGACCGATCCTGTCGATCGACGACGACGAGTACATGAAGTCGTTCGCGACCGGCCCGTTGGCCACGCTGCGCCTGATGCAGCTCTGCCACCCGCACATGAAAGCCCGTGGTGGGGGCGTGATCATCAATCTGGTGACCTCGGCCGCGGTGCGCTGGGACGCGAGCAATTATGGCGCGTACGGCTCGATCAAGGAGGGCATGCGGTCGCTGACCCGAGCGGCCGCCTGTGAGTGGGGCGTGGAAAAGATCCGGGTGCTGTCGGTGGCGCCCCATGCCAGCACGCCGGCGCTCGAGGGCTGGATGGAGCGCAACCCGGAGGAGTCGGCGGCGTTCGTCGCAGGTATTCCACTGGGCCGGGTCGGAGATCCGGAGACCGATATCGGGCGTGCGGTTGTCTTCCTGGTCGGCGACGACGCCGGATATCTCACCGGCGCAACGATTCCCCTCGATGGTGGGCAGTCGCGGTGGGGCTGAGGTTCCAGCGTATTTCATGAACAGACAAACAATCGAGGTTGCATCGCCCAGGCGATGCAACCTCGATTGTTTTGTGTTGGAGCCTTGCTGAGATCAGTGCGCGTATACGCTGCCACGGCGAAGCAACAGTGCCAGGCCGACGGTGAGGATGGCCCCACCGAAGATGATGCCGGCGATGGCATTGAGCCCGGCCACAGTGGGAGCAACACTGCCCGCCACTGCTGAAGCGGCCAGTACCGTCGTCGCGACCGAGGTGCCGATACCCTGGCCCGCGGTACGGAGAACAGTCTGCAATCCCGTTGCCTCACTGGTGTTGCTGACCGGGACGGCCTCCACGATCAGGTTCGGGAGAGCGGTGTACGCGAAAGCGGTTGCGATGGAAGCCGTGGTGACCATGGCGAACATCCCACCCTTTGAATCGTGGGCGGTGACCAGCAGGATCGCCACGATGACGTAGAGCAGACCACCGACGATCAACGATGCGCGTGAACCCACGGTGCGCGTCAGGCGGCCGCTGAGCGGCGTGAACGCGAAACCGATCAACGCGCCGACCAGAGCCATCAGGCCGGCGTCGGTGGGCGACATGCCGAGGCCGTAGGGCGCCGTGGTCGGGGACTGAAGTACCAAGGGCGTGACCATGTTACCGACACCGAAGGGGCCGATGGCCGCAGCCAGCGTCGCAAGCATCGTCAGCGCCACCTTACGGTTGGTGAACAGCCGCACGTTGGCGATCGGGTCGGTCACGCGAAGTTCCCAGACCACCCACAGCCCCAGGGCCACCACACCGGCAATGATCAGGCCGCTCGTCTTCGGATCAGACCACCCCCACGTGCTGGACTTGTTGATACCCAGCAAGATCGCGGCAATGGCCGGCGCGAATACGATGGTGCCGATGTAGTCGACCTTTTGGGTGGTGCCGACCGGCGGGCGCCACGGGAGTGCGAACAGCACCAACAACAATGTGAACGCTGCGTAGACTGCCGCGACGATGAAGATCATGTGCCAGCTGTAGTGGTCGATCATCAGGCCCGCGACGTAGGCGGACGCGGCGCCTGCGGCCACCGCCGACCCCGAGATGATCGCGATCGCAACGGGAACCTTCTCTTTGGCGAGGTGTTCACGTGCCAGGCCGAGGCAGAGTGGGAGAATCGCGCCTGCCACGCCCTGGATCGCCCGACCGACGATGATCGCGGTGATGCTGTCGCCGAGGGCGCTGACCAGCGAACCGATCGTGGCCATGGCCAGGATGACCACCAGGACCCGTTCTCGTCCGAACATGTCGCCGAGCCGGCCACAGACCGCAGCCGAGGCGGCGGCGACCAGAAGGAATGCCGTCACTGCCCATCCGACTGTGGCTGCGTCGCTGCCGAAGTCGGCGATGATGGTCGGGATCGCGGCGAACACCATCGAGGTCTCGAAGGCGCTGATGATCTCGACCAGCACCAGGATGGTGATGATGAACCCCGCCGAGCGGCGCCGGTTGTAACGCCCACCGGTGGGCAGCGGTGGCGGCGGCTTGGGGGGAGCAATCGGATCGGGGATGGTGGTCATCGAACTCCTCCAAGAAGGCGACGTGTCATGGGCATGGTCGTCGCGCTGCAACACCGTGGGAGCAGAAGCCGTGGGGCCGGTGCTGTGCCGTTCAGCATTGTGTGGTCCTTACCTGTATCCGAGGCGGAACGTGACCGCCGAGTGCCTAAACAAATACAGTGACGCAGGGCACACACGGGGTTCAGTCTCGCTGAGTGGAAACTAGATGCGAGCTTCAGACCGGTTGTGGCGGTGGGCCGTTAGGTCAACACCGTCACCCTGCTGCGAAGTCGGCCTGGCGCGCCGATAGGCGACCGAGAGCTGTGGCCTCCGGTGATCGAAGCACCAGAGGCCACAGCGGAGGCAGGGTTGGGAGGGCGTCAGCCGGTGACGCGTGCGGCGTTGCCGGCGTCGACGGGGATGACCGTTCCGCTGATGTGCGCACTGCCCTGTGCGGCCAGGAACAGCACCACACGGGTGATCTCTCCGGCTTCCAGCCACGGCACGGGCTGGGCATGAAGGGAGGTGAAGATGGGCGCCACGTCGTCAATAGTCGGCGTTTCGAGGTCGGGCCGCATCATCGAGTAGAGCTGGGCGTTGTGGATCATCGGGGTCGAAATATTGCCGGGCGCAATCGCATTGACGGTGATCCCGTGGCCTGCGAGGTCAAGCGCCGCGCTCTTGGTCAGGCCGATGACGCCCCACTTGGCGGCCGCGTAGCCGACCATATTGGTGTTGCCGGCCCGGCCGAGCATGGACGAGATGGTGACAATGCGACCGAACCCGCGCTCGATCATGCCTGGTGAGACGGCGCCGACGGTGTTGAAGACGCCGGTCAGGTTCGATGCGATGACCTCGGACCACTGCGCCTGCGTCATCGCCTGGACCGGGGCCGCAACGGACACACCGGCATTGGCGACCGCGATGTCGATCCGCCCGAACTCGGACTCTGCCTCTGCGACAAGCGCATCCATCGCGGACCGGTCGGCGGTGTTGGCCTTGACGGCAATACATCTGCGTCCGGTGGCCGTGACGAGGCGAACGGTCTCGGCAAGGTCGGCTTCCGTCGCGAGCGGGTAGCCCACCGCCGGGCTGTCCTCACATCTGTCGCAGATGACCACATCGGCGCCGCGCTCGGCGAAGGCGATCGCGTGGCTGCGCCCCTGTCCGCGGGCGCCGCCGGTGATCAGTGCGACCTGTCCTTCAAAACCGTCTGTCACGATGTCTGCTCCTTGTTTGTGCTCGGGGCCTAGCGAAGTTTGATGATGCCGCCATCGGCCATCAGGGTCTGTCCGGTCATGTACTTGGAGTCCTCGGAAGCGAGGAAGACGGCAACGGGCGCGATATCGGTCATGGGGTCACCGATCCGCTGTAGTGGAACTTTGGCCACGGACTCGGCGGCACGCTCGGGAAAAGCCTTCTGCCAGGCCAGCACACCTTCGGTGGCTGCGAACGGGCAGAGGATGTTGACCCGGATGCCGTCGGGTGCCCATTCGTTGGCGGCCACCCGGCTCATACCGCGGATGGCTTCTTTTGCGGCTGCATACGAGGTCTGGGTCGGCATGCCCTCGAGACCGGAACCGGAAGCGAAGTTGATCACCGAACCCGACGATGCCTTCAACTGCTCGTAGCAGGCCTGCATCAGATGCACGGTCGGATAAAAGCCGGTGTTGAAGGACAGTTCGAACATCTCGGCCGTGTGGTCGACGAGTAGGGCTTGGCGAGAGGCGTGCGCGTTGTTGACCAGGATGTCCACCGATCCGAATGTCGACACCGCGGCGTCGCGTATCTTCTCCGCCGCACCGGATTCCGAGATGTTGATGTTGAGAAACCTTGACGCACTGCCCAGTTCGCTCTCCAACGCGACTCCGCGTTCGTCGTCGATGTCCACGAACAGGACGTTGGCCCCCTCCGCGGCGAAGACGCGGGTGATCGCCCCGCCGATTCCACCGGCCCCACCGGTGATGATTGCTGTCTTACCTTGCAGTCTCATTGCACTCCCTCGTGCTCGATGCCTCCGCGTGAGCCCGTCGGATCGGTATGGCGTCGGCGACCGCGTCGGAGACGGATGGCTACCTGGTCTCCAGAATAGAATCAATTCTATTCGTATGCGCCACAATGGCAATTGTGCAATCAATCCCGTTCAGCGGGACTGCGCCGGTGCGCCCCGACCACCGCCGAACGCTCTGCTGACGGGCGGCTGCGGGCCCTGACGTCCGGCCTGAGCAGCGGGGTCCCGCTCACCGAGACCGCCGGGCCCGTTCACCGAGAGTGATCTTAGTCTCGTGCGATGACCGCGAACATCACAACCACCGTTGCTTTTGACGACGCACTTCACCTGCAGCGACGGGCGCAGCGCGCCAGCGGACCCGCGACGGCTGCGCAGCGCCGGGACAACCTCCAGGCCGTTATCGACCTCGTGGTTCGGCACCACGAAGACCTCGCAGAGGCGATGGACGCCGACTTCGGTGGCCGCCACCGGGGGTTCTCCCTCATGAATGACGTCGTCGGTTCGCTCGGGGCGCTCAAGCACGCCCGGGACCACCTCGAGTCGTGGATGCAACCCGACGGACGGCCGGCGTTCGCGCCGTACGACGCGCTCGGCGCAGTCGCGGAGGTCCAGTTCCAGCCCAAGGGGTCGATCCTGATCATCGGGACCTGGAACGCGCCGCTGTTCACGCTGTTGAGCCCCCTGGCCGGTGTGCTGGCCGCCGGCAACCGTGCGGTCCTCAAGCCGTCGGAGATCACCGGTCGCACCGCCGAGGTGTTCGCCCGGGCGGTGGAAGCCGAACTGGACCCCGCGGTCGTCACCGTGTTCACCGGGGGAGTCGACGTCGCCGAGGCGCTGACGTCCCTTCCGTTCGATCACATCGTGGTCACCGGGAGCGGGACTGTCGGCCGGGCCGTGATGGCCAATGCGGCGCGCAATCTGGTCCCGGTCACACTCGAACTCGGCGGGAAGTCCCCGGTGATCGTGGCCCGGTCGGCGGACCTGACCGACGCGGCAACCAAGATCGCAATTGCCAAGGCCACCAACGGTGGGCAGATCTGCGTCAGCCCCGACACCGTGTACGTCCCGCGGGAGTACGTCGAGGCGTTCGTGGGCGCTGTCGCCGATGCGTTTGTGGAACTTCATCCGACAGTGTCCGGAAACCCGGACGTCGTGGCGGCGGTGAACGAGCGCCACCTCGAACGGGTCGACGGGTATGTGCGAGAGGCCGCCGACCTCGGGGCCCGCGTGGTCACCGCCCCGGACGAGGAGCTGTCCCGGGCTGATCGGCGCAGGCCCCTTCGCATCGTGGTCGATCCACCGGCACAATCACGGATCCGCACGGAGGAGATCTTCGGCTCGGCGATGGTGGTGTCGGCCTACGACGACATCGTCGACGTCATCGATACCGTCAACGCGGGACCGAAACCGTTGGCGCTCTATTACTTCGGCGCCGATCAGGACGAGCGTCGGACGGTGCTCGAGCGCACCAGCTCCGGCGGCGTCACCGTGGACAACGTAATGATGCACCCGGGCATGATGGACGCCCCATTCGGTGGTGTCGGCGCCTCGGGGATCGGACACTACAACGGACGCGAGGGATTCCTCGAATTCAGCCATGCCCGAACGGTATTCATCGCTCCGGCCGCCGATCCCCGGCGCGAGTGGGGGATGCTACCGCCCTACGGTGACCATTTTGTCGCGGCGATGACCGCTCAGATCACGCCCTGACCACTGTTCGGACCACCTGACCCCGGCCGACGTCTCGGACGTCGCCGGCACCCTCGAAGGGAACAATCACATGAAGACACGCGGCGCGATCATCCGCCAGGCCCCGGGCACTTATGAGGTCGCCGAGCTCGACCTCGACGAACCACGGCAGGGTGAGATCACCGTGCGGATGGTCGCCTCGGGTCTGTGTCACTCCGACGACCACATTGCCTGCGGAGACCACGCGGTTGCCTCCTATCCGATCTGCGGTGGTCACGAGGGGGCCGGCGTGGTGGTGGCCGTGGGCCCGGAAACCCATGGCTGGGCAGAAGGCGACCACGTCGTGTTCTCCTTCGTTGCCGCCTGTGGCCGATGCCGTTGGTGTGCAAAAGGTTTGCAGAACCTGTGTGACCGCGGCGCGGCGATCATGGCAGGGACTCGGCCGGATGATCCGACGAGCTTCCGGCTCAGCCTCGACGGGGCGCCGGTGGCACAGACCTGCGGTCTGTCCACCTTCAGCGAATACACCACCGTCAGTACGGATTCAGCCGTCAAGATCATCGACAAGGATCTGCCCTTGGAGGTACTGTGCCTGCTCGGCTGCGGCGTGGTGACCGGTTGGGGGGCCGCGGTCAATTCCGCACAGGTATACCCCGGGCAAACCGTCATCGTCGAGGGCATCGGCGGTATCGGGATCAACGCCGTCCAGGGGGCCGCGCATGCCGGCGCCGCGCACATCATCGCGGTTGATCCGGTCGGGTTCAAACGGAGCAGTGCGCTGGAGTTCGGTGCCACTCATGCAGTTTCGGGTATGGAGGAGGCCACGGAGATCGCGCGGTCATTCACCAATGGGCAGGGGGCAGACGCGGCGATCGTCACCGTCGGCGTCACCACGGGCGAGCACATCGCGGCGGCGTTCTCGGCGATCCGGAAGGCCGGGATCTGCGTGGTCACCGGACTCGGGAAGATGACCGACGTGGGCATTCCGATCAGCCCGATGGAGCTGACCCTCTACCAAAAGCGTTTGCAGGGTTCGCTATTCGGATCCTGCGCGCCCACGGCGGACATCCCGTGGATGATCGATCTGTACACCTCGGGCAAGCTCGAGCTCGACAAACTGGTGACCAACACCTACAAACTCGACGACATCGCTCAGGGCTTTGCGGATATGCACGCAGGCAAGAACCTGCGCGGAGTCGTCCACTTCTGACAGCTCGGCAGTTTCAGACTCGGCGCGGGTGTCGAGTTCACCAGGTCAGACGGTGAACTCGACGCCCTCGTCCGTTGCGAGTCGATGGAGCTCTTCGGCCTGTTCGCAGTAGTGTTCGGCCGTTTGTGCCACCAGCGAGGTGCCGACGATGGTCGCTCCCGCATCACGCAGTCGCGCCAGGGTGCGAACGGTCTTGTCAGGATCATCCAGCGGATCGAGGGGAAACCCGGCCGACAGGACGACCTCGAAGGACGCGGGGAGGGTAGCGGCTTCCAGCATCGTCTTCAGTTCGGATGCGCTGAGCCCGAACGGAACCCACCCATCGCCGTGTTCACACGCCCGGCGCAGCGACCGTTTGGTGCGGCCGCCGATCCAGATCGGGACCCGCTGCGCCGCGGCATGTGGCTCGACAACGAAACCCTCGTAGTCGTAGAACTGGCCGTGATATTCCGGCTGCGATGTCGACAGGGACATCCGAATTGCGGCAAGCGCGTCATCGGCACGGGCCCCGCGGTCATCGAACGGCGCGCCGATCAGTTCGAACTCCTCTTTGAGGGTTCCCACACCCAAGCCGAGGATCAGACGGCCACCGCTGATGCGATCGAGAGTTCCGTAACGCTTGGCGATTTCGAGCGGATGATGGTAGCCGAGCACCAAAACCTGTGTGGCCAGCCGTATTTGCCGAGTGCGGGCCGCCAGGTAGCCGAACGTGGCCAGCGGATCCCAATACGTCCCGCCACGCTCGGCTGCCACATCGACCGGCACCGCCACATGTTCACTGCAGGTCAGATGGTGAAACCCCAAACGATCAGCGCATTGCGCGATCTCCGCCACATCGTCGATGGTTGCGGTGGCTTCCCACGCCGAACGGGTGCTCGGGTGCTGGACCAGGACCGGTGTTGAAATGCCAAGGCGCATATCGTTGCAGCTTTTCTGTGGTGGTGTCGGCCGACGATTCAGCTCAGGCGCTCGAGAACCATCGCCATGCCTTGTCCGCCGCCGACGCACATGGTTTCGATGCCGAAGGTCTTGTCGTAGGTCTTGAGGTTGTTGATCAGGGTGGTGGTGATCCGGGCCCCGGTCATGCCGAACGGGTGGCCCAGGGCGATCGCGCCACCGGAGACGTTGAGCTTGTCGTGGTCGATGCCGAGTTCGTTGGCCGATCCGAGGACCTGCGCGGCGAAGGCCTCGTTGATCTCGAACAGGTCGATGTCGTCGATGCTCATGCCGGCGTGGCGCAGTGCTTTGCGGACCGCTTCGATGGGGCCCAGGCCCATGATCTCGGGGGACAGGCCGGTGGCTGCGGTGGCGACGATCCGGGCGAGCGGGGTCAGGCCGAGGGCTTTGGCCTTGGTGTCGCTCATGATGACCAGTGCGGCGGCACCGTCGTTGAGGGGGCAGGCGTTGCCTGCGGTGACGGTGCCGTCGGGGCGGAAGACCGGCTTGAGCCCACTCAGCTTTTCGTAGGTGGTGCCGGCGCGGGGGCCGTCGTCGGTGCTGACAAGCGTGCCGTCGGCCAGGGTGATGGGGTCGATCTCGCGGGCGAAGAACCCGGAGTTGATGGCTTCTTCGGCGCGGTTCTGACTGAGAGCGGCCCAGCGGTCCTGGTCTTCACGAGAGACCTTCGAGAAGGAGGCGACGTTCTCCGCGGTCTCACCCATGGGGATGTAGATGTCGGGCAGCAGTCCCTGCTCACGGGGATCGCTCCACGTGGAGCCACCCTCGGCAGCTTTGGCGGTGCGTTCCATCGCCTCGGCGAACTCGGGGTTCTTGGTGTCGGGCCACCGGTCTGCACTGCCGAAGGCGAAGTTCGAGACGCTTTCGACGCCGCCGGAGATGAACACATCGCCTTCGCCGGCGCGGATCGCGTGCAGTGCCATGCGGGTGGTCTGCAGCGAGGACGAGCAGTAGCGGTTCACGGTGACACCGGGAAGGTGATCCATTCCGGCCAGGACCGCGACGACGCGGGCCATGTTGAAGCCGGCCTTGCCTGCGGGCTGTCCGGAGCCCAGGTGCAGGTCGTCGATGTCGGCGCGGTCGAGTTCGGGGACCTTGCTCAACACGGTCTCGACCATCTGGCGGGCCAGTTCGTCGGGGCGGACGTCTTTGAGTGAACCTTTGACGGCCCGGCCGATCGGTGACCGGGCGGTGGCGACGATAACTGCTTCTGGCATGGGGAGTCCCTTCGAAAACGTGAGCGCGTAGAGCATCGCGGGCGTGCCGGTGGTCGGTTTGCTGACATGGCCGCCAGACGTCTGCTCAGACCAACCTAGCAAGTGCTTGGTTGGCGAGCTGAGTGAGCCTGGTCAGCGCCGGAATGCCACGCGGGACCCGCGAGGGGTCACAGTGGAACAGTGTTGACGTCGTTCGGTGACCAGAAGGCGCGCATGCTGGTGATGAGTCCGTCGTCGTCGAAGGTCATGACATCGATCGGCTCGATGGTGATCACCGCATCCGCCGTGGTGGTGGCGACCCGGAAGTGAAACGCTGCGGAGTTGCCGGCGACCCGGACGGTGATCAGGTCGGCCGTAGAGCTCGTACCGTCCATCTTCGAGTAAAACGCCCGGATGTTCTTGCGGCCTCGGCGTGGCTCGGAACCCACCGGGTCTTCGAGCGTTCCCTCCACTGCGTAGAGAGCGGCGATGTCGTCCGCTGTCCCGGTCCCCAAGAGCGAAACATACTGGGAGACAGTGTGAAGGATCTTCTTCGGCAGGTCAGCAGGACCGCTGTTCGTTGACGTCACCGGACGAGATCACCAGTTTTCGCAGAGATTTTCCAGCAGGTTCCCGGTGGGTGGGAGATCACTCGGTCAGGAGAGGGCGGAAAGGATCTCCTTCGCCAGCGGTCCGGAGGAGGCCGGGTTCTGGCCGGTGAAGAGATTCCGGTCGACGACCACCTCGGGCTCCCAGGGTGAGCCGTGCTCGTAGTCGATGCCGAGTTCGATCATCCGGTCCTGCAGCAACCACTTTGCTTTCGCGGCGAGCCCGACCTGCTCTTCTTCGGTGTTGGAGAATCCGGTGGCCCGGTAGCCGGCGAAGGTCGCGGTCCCATCGGGCCGGTGAGCTGCGAGGAATGCGGCCGGGGCGTGGCAGACAACACCGAGGGGGCGACCCGAATCCAATGCCTCGGTGAGGAGTCGGCCCGAGACCTCATCGACCGCGAGGTCTTCCATCGGCCCGTGGCCACCTGGATAGAAGACGGCTGCGTAGTCGTCCAGATTCACGGTGTCGAGTGGGATGGGTTGTTGCAGTGCCTGGTTGGAGCGCACCTTGGCTGCGACGGTATCGGCGCCTTCTTGGCCGCCGTTGACATCCGGGCTCAGGCTGGCCTCATCGACGACCGGGACCACACCACCGGGCGTGGCGACCACCACTCGGTAACCGGCGTTGGTGAACTCCTCGTAGGGCGCGACGAATTCCTCGGCCCAGAAACCCGTTGGATGTTTGGTCCCGTCGGCGAGTGTCCAGTGCTTGGCTCCGGTCAGGACGAACAGTATGTCTGCCACGGTGTGCTCCTTTGCGCGTAAATGGCGGAGTCGATGCTTCACCCCGGTGTCTGCAGGGCACTGCCTGGTTCAAGGTCTTTAGGGCCGCTTGATATTCCTCGACGCCCGCCCGCGTTGACGGCGACCAGCCCGGCCAGCAACACACCCGCGCCGATGAGCTGGGCGAACGCCATCGTCTGGCCGAGAAGCCACCACGAGAACAGGGCCGAGGCGACGACCTCGACCAACGCGATGAACGAGGCGGGCGTTGCACCGAGCAGGCGGACCGCCTGCACCCCCGTGACGTACGCCAGGCTCGTCGAGATGCCGGCCACCGCCAGGGCCACCAGCCACCAGGGGATCTCCGTGTGGGCCAGGACCGCGGAGTCGGTCGCGGCGGACATCGGCAGCACCCCGATCGCACCGGAGATCGCGATCACCACGGTTCCCACCATCAGACCGCCGGCGGCCAGCGCCAGCGGGTCGACGCTGGTGCCGGACTTCGTGAAGTCGTCGGTGGCCAGGATGAAGTAGGCGGCCAGCCCGATCGCGGCACCGATTGCCCACAGCAAACCGACCGGGTCGATGTCACCGATGCCTTCCCCGCCCAGGATCACCAGGAACAGGCCGCCGAGCGCGACCACACAGCCCAGTCCGGTGAGCAAGCTCTGCCGTCGCCTGCGGACGAGCCAGTCGTAGACGACGACCAGGATGATGCCCGAGTATTCGCAGAGCAGGGCGATCGGGACGTCGAGATACCGCACGGCGTTGAAAAAGCTCAATTGCACGACGGCCACACCGAGAACCCCGTAGGCGACCACCAAGACCGGGGCGCGCCGCAGATTCTCGAACAATCGGCGGCGCAACAGGATCAGCGGAATGGCCAGGAGTAGCGACCCCAGCCCGAGGCGGACGACTGTGACCGAGGCCGACGACCAGCCGCTGTCGATGAGCGCCGTGGCCAGCGGACCCGACGTCCCGAAGCAGATCGCCGAGGTCAGTGCGACCAGTACGCCGTACGCCGGACGGGCCGTGCTGTCCGTGGGCATCGCTTTTACTCGACCGGTCATGCCAGTAGTAAAGCCCACGCGCCGACCCTGCCGAAGCGCGGACGATACCGAACCGCGCAATCAGAGGCGGAAGAGCATGGTCTCCGCGGTCAGGCCGGGGCCGAAGGCCATGGCGCTACCCATGCCCGTCGGTCCACCGTCGGCGGCTTGCCTCATCATCTCGGCCAGCACGAAAAGCACTGTCGCCGAAGACATGTTGCCGTAGTTCTCGAGGATCTGACGCGACACCGCCAGGTGCTCGGGTGTGAGTTCGAGTGCGCTTTCCACCGCGTCGAGAATGGTCCGGCCACCCGGGTGGATGGCCCAGAGGTCTATGTCTGCGGGTGTGCGGCCGGCCAGGATCAACTTGAGGTTCTCCGCGTTGAGGGCTTTGCCCAGCTGTCCGGGCACTTTGCCCGAGAGCACCATGTCGAAGCCCTCGTTGGCGATCCGCCAGGTGATCAGCTCGCGGGTCTGCGGGACCATGACCTGCTTGAACGAATCGAGGGCGATGCCGGTCTCGTCAGCGGAGATGATCGCCGCCGCGCAACCGTCACCGAAGATGAGGAAAGACAACATCGACTCCAGGCTCTTCGGCTTCTGCAGGTGGACCGAGCAGAGCTCGACGCTCACGAGCAGCACCTTGGCGTCGGGGTTTGCCCGCACGATGTTATTGGCCGTCTTGAGTCCGGTGATACCGGCAAAGCAGCCCATGAAGCCGATCTGGGTGCGATCGACGTTCGGGCTGATGCCGCAGTTCTCGATCAGGTCGTAGTCGATACCCGGTGAATAGAAACCGGTACAGGTGACCAGTACAAGATGGGTGATGTCGGCGGCCGCATCGCCCAGATCCAGTCCATCGACGGCTTTCTGCGCCAGCCCGGGTGCCTTGTCCTCGTACTCGATCATTCGGGTCCCGGTGTCGACGGAGCTGGGGTTCGCGCCGTAGAACCGCACCGGATCATCCACCGACGACCACCGGTGGCTGATCTGCGCCCGTTCGGCCATCCGCTTGAACAGCAGCTTCTTGCCCCGTTCCTCGATCACCTCGGGGGCGTACCGGACGAACAGGTCGTGGCAGTCGAATGTCGGTACCGCAGTGCTGATCTGGTTGACGTAGGCAGTTGGCATGAGGAGGTCCAAGTCTTGTTCGAAAGCGTTGGGGGAGTTGCGCCGTCGCAACCGATGTCTGACTCAGGTGGCCCTGGTCTGTCCGATACCGTCACCAACGTAGGTCGGGTCCTGCCCGCCTCGCAACAGTGGTGTCCGTCGGATGACTGATTCTTCGGCTTGCGTCGACGCGGTTTCGGCCGTGATGGTGTCGAATGGAAATGCCCTGTCCGCCAGCGGGTTAGCAGTTGGTTGCCAGAAGGCAAGCAGATGTGGGCCAACATGGGAGCCGAGGTATGACGCGATGAAGGTGGTCCTCTGTAGCGCCCCACTGACCGGACACGCGACTCCGATGATCGCGATCGGCAGGCAACTGGTTCAAGACGGTGCGGCGGTCACGATGCTGACGGGGAGCCGGTTTCGTGACCGCGTGGAAGAGGCCGGTCTGGAGCATGTATCGCTTCCACCCTCCTGCGACTTCGACGAACGAGATCTGGACGGGCACTTCCCGGGTCGGGCACGGATGCCCGGCGTCCTGCGCTCCCGCTTCGACCTCGAGCACCTCTTTGCCCGGGCAATCATCGACCAGCACGACGGCCTGACCGCTGTGCTCGACGACGGTGCCGTCGACGTGGTGCTGGCGGAGAATCTGTTCCTGGGAGTGTTGCCGCTGTTGAGCGCAAACCGCGACCGACCCCGGGTCGGTTCGGTATGCACCTCTCCGCTGATGGCCGGCAGCGCCGACACCGCGCCCTTCGGACTCGGATTCCCGCCGTCAACAACACCTTTGGGCATGCTGCGGAATCGGGTGCTCACCGCCACGTCGAAGTCGCTCGTCTTGCGGCGGGCCAACCGGATCGCGGACGACGCCGTACGCACGACGGTCGGGTGCGCCGCCGCGTCGTTTGTCCTGGACTGGCCGTTGCTGGCGGACGACATCTTCGTCTTGACCGCCGCCGCATTCGAGTATCCGCGCCGCGACCTCGACCCGGTGCTCCACTTCGTCGGGCCGATCCTGGGGCGTGGTGGTCCCGAACCGGAACCGCCGCCCTGGTGGGATCGGGTTCAGGGGCCCGAACCCGTTGTGGTGGTGACCCAGGGGACGCTCGACAATGAAGACCTGGGTCGACTGATCGAACCGACCATCGCCGGACTTGCCGATACCGGCATGGTTGTCGTCGCGACGACAGGCGGTCCTGCGGCAGCATCGGTGAAGACCACCGCCGCCAATGCGGTTGTCACCGAGTTCGTCCCATTCGATCTGATGTTCGGGAAGACGGACGTGCTGGTGACCAACGGTGGTTGGGGCGGTGTGCATTTCGCGCTCACGCACGGTGTCCCCATGGTGATCGTCGGCTCCACGGAAGACAAGAACGAGGTCGCCGCCCGGGTGGTGCGGTCGGGCAGCGGTGTCCGCCTGCGGTCCGCCAGGCCGTCGGCCATCCGGCGCGCGGTGCAGACGGTCCTCGACGACCCCTCATACCGCGAGCGGGCGCTGGCGCTGCAAGCGCAACTGGCCGGGATGGATGGTGCCCGCGGCATCAGCGAGGCGCTCACCCGTCCACCGAAGAACACACGCGAAGCCCCGGGCCCGTGGCGGCCCCGGTAGTCATCGTCGGTGCGGGACCGACCGGTCTGACGACCGCCTGTCTGCTTGCCGAATACGGCGTCGAATCGGTGGTGCTCGATCGCCGGCGCGGTGTCTACCCGCTGCCGCGGGCGGTCCACATCGACGACGAGGTCCACCGGATCATTCAAAGTGCCGGTGCGGCACCGGATTTTGCTCCATTTGAGTGCGCTGCCCGGGGGATGCGTCTGGTCGACGGCCGTCGAAGGACTCTGATGGAGTTCCGGCGCGAGAATCCGGTCGGTCATTCCGGGTGGCGGCAGAGCACGATGTTCGACCAGCCCGATCTCGAGCGGGCGCTGCGGGCGACCGCGTCGCGGCAGCGGGCCACAACACTCGTCGAGGGGTGCACGGTGACGCGGGTCCGGACGGATCCCGACGGGTCGGTGGCCGTCCGGGTACGTGACGATGATGGATCGGAGCGGGTGATGCGCACCGGGTTCGTGCTCGGGTGCGATGGCAGGTCGAGTGTGGTGGGTGCCGAAATCGGTGGGGGTGACATCGATCTCCGCTTCGACCAGCGCTGGCTGGTCGTCGATGTCCGGGCGGCGACCGACCTGCAGATGTGGGCAGGGGTGCACCAGGTCTGCGCGGGCGCGCAGGCCGCCACCTTCATGCGGATCGGCGCCGACCGGTATCGATGGGAGTTCCGGTTGCCCGATCACGACGACCCGGACGAGGCCGGGAGATACGGCGAGGAGGAGACCGGGCGTCCGGACTACGGCTGGGCGATCGGCGCCATTCGGGCGCAGGTCCAGCACGCAGCCCCGGACATCGAGATCGTCCGGACCGCGACGTACCGGCACAGCGCCCGGGTTGCCAGGAGGTGGCGCTGCGGACCGCTCTTCGTGCTCGGGGATGCCGCGCACACGACACCGCCCTTCATCGGGCAGGGACTCGGCGCCGGATCGCGGGACGCGATGAACCTGGCGTGGAAACTCGCCGCGGTGCTCGGCGGAGACGCCGACGAGCGGTTCCTCGACACCTATCAGTCCGAACGTCGGCCGCACGTGCTGCGTGCGGTGGCCGCGGCCACCACGATCGGCCGGGTGATGTCGGTCCGCGCACCCGCTCGCGGCCCCCTCGACCTGGCACTACGCGGACTCCACCGGATGCCCGGTTCGGCGCAGGTGGGACCACGGGTGATCTATCCGCCGCTCGGCAGGTCGTCGATGCGGCTGCGGGATCGGATCACACCCGCAGCGCGATCGGTCGGCAGACTCTTTCCGCAGTTCGTCCGGTCGGGCCCGGCCGGCGCGTTCGAGGGCAGCGACGAAGTACTGGGCAACGGCTTCGCGCTGGTCCATATCGGCCCGCCGGGCCATGGGTTGTCGCGCCTGGCACCCGGTGGCCGGTCTGCGGTGCCCACCGACTTCGGTGGGGCGTCACAGGAGGTCGGGGCGTGGTTGCGCCGGTGCGGCGCCAATGCCGTTCTCGTGCGCCCGGATCGGGTGGTGTGTGCGGTCGAATCGACCTCCGGCAGGGTGTATCGCGGAACACTCGCCGATCGGGACCAACCTCGCTGTCGCCGGTAGCGATCGCTGGTAAATTGCGGCAGTGGGATTTCCGAGGCGAGGTGTGGCCGCCATCTGTGCCGTATTGGTTCTGGCCGGGTGTGGCGATGCGTTCTCGGCATCGATGTCCGAGCAGGCGCAACCGGTACCGCAGGCGCACTGGCAGGTGAAGCTCCCGATGCCCGGTGAAGTGGTGCAGACCGAGGACTGGGTCTCGTCGGCCGCCGCCGGTTGGCAGATCTCCGGCAGCAAGATCCTGTACCGCTCAACCGATGTCGACGATCAGGGCGTGATCGTTTCGGGGACGGTCTTCAAGCCGGAGGGCGTTGCGCCCGCCGATGGATGGCCGGTCCTGGCGGTCGGGCACGGTTCGACCGGGATCAACACCAACTGTGCGCCTTCGCTGACCGACAATCTGTACGGTCTGTCCGGGTTGGTGAGGCGCTACCTGGACGCCGGATTCGCGGTGACGTTCCCGGATTTCTCCGGGCTGGGCACCAACAGCGGCCCGCATCCCTACCTCGACTCGTATGCCGCTGCCCGGACGATGATCGATTCGGTGCGCGCGATCGGTGAGGTCTATTCGGATATATCGGAAACCTGGGTGTCATACGGGATCTCGCAGGGCGGCGGCGTGACGTGGGCTGCCGACGAGATCGCCGGACGGTACGCACCAGAACTCGACTTGGTGGGCGCGGTCGCCCACGTGCCGTCGACCACCAAGGTTCCGCTGGTCGACGGTGCGGTCGCCGGGAATCTGACCGTCGAACAGCAGGGCGTTCTCCAGTGGCTGGAGGAGTCGCTCGCGCGCCGTCATCCCTCCCTGAACCTCAATGAATTGCGCAGCCCGGCACTGGCGGCGCAGTGGAATGCGCTGAGCGACTGCGGTCGATCGCCGGTACGCGGTGCGGCGCTGAGCAAGGTCTCGGCCCAGGATTTCCGGCCGACGACCCCTGCGGCCACCGAGACCCTGCGCTCCCTGCTGCAGGAGATGGCTTTGCCCAGAGCGAGTCTGAGCGCCCCGCTCTACGTGCTCTACGGCGGCAACGATCGGTTCAATGATCCGAGGTGGACCGGCGACGCGATCGGCCGGGCCTGTGAGCTGGGCGGACCGATCACGGTCAACTTTCAGCCCGCCGCCGGCCACGTCGACGTGAACACCGCCGACGTCGAGCAATATCTCAAGGATCGGATCGCCGGGCTCCCGGTCAGAAATGACTGCCGCAGATGACCGGATCATCGACGAAGCGGTGGGCGCTGTTGGCCGGTGCCATCGTTGCCGAGGTCAGCGCGACCCTGGCGTTGCGGGCAGCGGTCGATCACGCGGCCTGGGTGACGTTGGTCGTGATCGGGTACGTCACGGCATTCGCGTGCCTGGCACTGGTTCTGCGTGAGGGCATGCCGATCGGCGTGGCGTACGGAGTCTGGGCCGCCTGCGGTATGGCCTTGACCGCGGTCTTGGCCGCAGTGCTGTTCAGCGAACCGTTCACCTGGGTCATCGGTCTGGGCATCGCGATTGTGATCGCGGGTGTGCTGTTGGTGGAACTCGGTTCCCACCCTGCCGAGCAGTCGCCCCGATCAGAGCCGGAGCAGTAGCGCCGATGCAATGGGTTTATCTGGCCATCGCCATCGGAGCCGAACTGATCGGGACGATGTCGCTGCGCGCCTCGGACGGCTTTCGGAAGATGGTGTGGCTCATCCCGACCGTGCTCGGTTACCTCACCGCATTCGGTGCGCTGGCGTTGTCGCTTGCCGAGGGCATGCCGGTCGGGATCGCGTACGGGATCTGGGCGGCAGTCGGCGTGGCACTGACCGCGGTGGTGGCGTGGATCCTGTTCAACGACCCGCTCACCTGGCTGATGGGGGCCGGCATCGCCTTGATAGCCGGGGGAGTGCTGATCATCGAAATCGGTGCCGCGCACTGACGTCGACTCCCGATGTTGGTGGCCCCGGTGGGCAAACCCGCAGGTCGGTCCCGCCTGAACGCACCACGGCCGGGGGTGACGAGTGGTTCGGCGCCGCTGCGGTGTTGACTGATTACGTAGCGATCGCTGCGTCAACTGAGAACCCGGATAGAGGATTTGTGACTGCCGTGGACCGACCCCCGATGGGCTCCGATGCGATCGGGATCGGCGGGACACCGCGACGTCGGTTGCAGTGGATCGCGTTTCCCGCGGTGGTGTTCGCGTTCACGGTCGTGATGATGGGGACCACCCTGCCCACCCCGCTGTACCCCGAGTACGCACGCGAACTGGGCTTCGGAAGCGCGATGACCACGGTCATCTTCGCGACCTATGCGATCGGGGTGATGGCCGCACTGATCGGGGTCGGCCGGTTCTCGGACACCATCGGCCGTCGTCCGATGCTCTATGCCGGACTGGCACTGTCGCTGGCCAGCGCGGTGCTGTTCATCATCGGTGGCAGCCTGACGATCCTCTTCGTCGGCCGGGTGATCTCGGGATTCTCGGCGGGCATCTTCACCAGTACCGCCACCGCCGCAGTGATCGAGGCCGCGCCGAGAGGTCGCCGGACCATGGCCACGGCGGTCGCCACTGCGGCCAACATCGGTGGTCTCGGGCTCGGCACACTGCTGGCGGGTCTGGTCGCCGAGTTCGCGCCCGGCCCGACCCGCACGGTGTTCGTCGTCCATGCGGTGCTCCTGGTGATCGCCGGACTTGGGCTTATCACCGTGCCGGAAACGGTGAAGGTACTCACCGGCGCGCGCCCCAAGCTGCAACGTGTCAACGTCCCGCCGTCGGTGCGTGGCGTGTTCGCTCTTGCCGCGGTCGGTGCGATGGCCGGATTCGCGGTGTCGGGGCTGTTCAGTGCCGTCGGGCCCAACTTCCTGGCCCACGTGCTCGACGAATCATCGCCTGCGCTCGCCGGAATCGTCGTCTTTGTGACCTTCGGTGCCTCGGCCGTGGCCCAGATCGTGTTCATGAGAGCGCGCGTCCGCCCCTCGCTGCTGTACGGGTATCTCGCGCTGGCGGTGAGTATGGCGATTCTGATCGTGAGCTTGGTTGCCGAGTCGCTGCCGGGGCTGCTTCTCGCGTCGGCCATCTCGGGTGCCAGCCAGGGTGTGTTGTTCGCCAAGGGTATTGCGGCAATCGCAGCCAAGGTCGAGCCGTACCGTAAGGCCGAGGCCACATCGGCGTACTTCGTGGTTGCCTACCTGGCGATCTCGGTCCCGATCATCGCCGTCGGGATCGCCTCCTCGGCCTGGGGCCTGACCGCCGCCGGCGTCGTCTTCTCCGCGGTGATCGGTGTGATCGCGGTGGCCACGGTGACCGGTCTGCTCCTGCGACCGCGTAGCGCCACCTGATCAGGCAAGAGGTGCATTGCGCGCATCATCGCCGAACGCCTGATCGTGGTTTTGCCTGGGGCTATCGTGACTCACAGATACTGATCGACCTGTAACCCCTGTTTGCCTATCGGGACTGGATCTGGGATGTGACTTCCGTGGGCCCGTCCGAATCGCCGGAGGACGCCGCCGCCCCGGCGCGGAACCGAACGCAGATGATCGCGTTTGTGGCGGTGGTCTATGCGTTCACGGTGGTGATGATGGGGACCACGCTGCCGACTCCGCTGTACCCGGAGTTCTCCGAAGAGTTCGGGTTCGGCACCTTGATGACCACGGTCATCTTCGCCGTCTACGCACTCGGCGTGCTCGCTGCTCTCATCGGCGTCGGCAGATTTTCCGACACCATCGGCCGCCGGCCGATGCTCTATGCCGGCGTCGCACTGTCGTTGCTCAGTGCCGTGTTCTTCATCATCGGCGGAAGCCTGGAGATGCTCTTCATCGGCCGGGTCATGTCGGGGTTCTCGGCCGGCATCTTCACCAGTACCGCCACGGTGGCGGTGATGGAGTCGGCGCCACAGAGCCGCCGCGGGATCGCGCCGGCGGTGGCCACCGGAGCGAACATCGGCGGCCTCGGGCTCGGCACCCTGCTCGCCGGTGTGGTCGCCGACCTGGCCCCGGATCCGACCCACACGGTCTTCGTGGTGCAAGCGGTGCTGGTGGCGATCGCCGGTGTGGGCCTGCTCAGGGTTCCGGAAACGGTCGACGTGCGAAAGGGCGCTCGCCCGAAACTGCAGCGGGTCAGTGTCCCGCCTTCTGTGCGTGGCGTTTTCGCCCAAGCCGCCGTGGGTGCAATTGCCGGCTTCGCGGTCTTCGGTCTCTTCAGCGCGGTGGCGCCGGACTTCCTTGCCGACGTGCTCCACGAGAAGTCGCCGATCGTTTCCGGTGTGGTGGTCTTCGTGCTGTTCGCTTCGTCGGCGATCACCCAGATCGTGTTGTCCAAAGCGCCCATTCGGCCGTCCTTGCTCTACGGATATGTGGCATTGACCGTGAGCATGGTTGTGCTGATCGTCAGTTTGCACGCCGAATCATTGATCGCGTTGGTTGTTGCGGCGGTGATCTCGGGTGCGAGCCAGGGCGTCCTGTTCGCCAAGGGAATCGCGGCGATTGCCGCACGCGTCGAACCGCACCGCAAGGCGGACGCAACGTCGGCATATTTTGTGGTCGCCTACGTGGCGATCTCGGTGCCGATCATCGCCACCGGGTTTGCCGAGCAGGCCTGGGGCCTGAGGACCGCGAGTGTGGCGTTTTCGGTCGTGGTCATCGTCCTGGCACTGGGCGGATTGATCAGTTTGCTGATGCCGCCCCGCGAGTCGATCAGCTGAACGTGGCGTCCAGCGCCGCTGACAGATCGGCGATGATATCGGCGGGGTCTTCGAGTCCGATCGAGAACCGGAGGTGTCCCCAGGTGCGGAATTCCTCTGGATAGTGCTGCACCCGTGGACCACTCGTACCGACGTGCACGATCAGCGTTTCGTCGTGACCGAGCGATACGGCCGAGGTGATCATCCGCAGATTCGAGACGAATCGGTTCTGGGTGTCGGAATCGCCGTTGACGGCAAACGCCATCATCGCGCCGTGGCCACGGCCACCGAACTGGGTGGTCGCCAGCGCGTGCTGAGGATGCGACTCCAGGCCGGGGTAGGCCACATAGGCCACGCGCCTGTCGCTCTCGAGGAACTCGGCGACCTGCGCGGCCGACTCCAGGTGCCGGGCCATCCGCAACGGAAGTGTGATCGACCCGCGACTGATCAGCCAGGCATTGAACGGTGAGATCACGCCGCCGACGTCAACCATCGCGTCGGTCTTGATGGGATCGATCAGTGCCTTGGCGCCCAGGACCGCGCCGCCCATCGCGTCGCCGTGACCGTTGTAATACTTGGTCAGCGAGTGCACCACCAGATCCGCACCGTCGGCGAGTGGCCGGTACAGCGGCGGTGGTGTGAATGTCGAATCGACGACCACCAGCGCGCCTGCGGCATGCGCGATCTCGGCGACCGCACCGATATCGGTGACCTTGGTGGTGGGATTGGCGATCGCCTCGATGTGGACCAGGCGGGTGTTGGGCCGCAGTGCTGCCCGCACCGAATCGAGGTTCGAGGCATCGACAAATGTCGCCTCGATGCCGTATTTACGAGGCAGGAGTTCGGTGAACAACCGAAACGTCGCCTCATAGGTGACGTCGGCGATCAGCACGTGGTCCCCGGACTCGAGATGGGTGAAGAACACCGCATGCAGCGCGGCCACCCCCGAAGCCAGGACGACAGCGTCCTCGGCACCTTCGAGTGCGGCCAATTTGTGCTGCAACGCAATCTGATTGGCCCCGGAGTTACGGGTGTAGAGCGGGATCTCCGTGCCCGACCAACTGACCTGCGACGGATCATCGGGCAGTGCATACGAATTGGCCATCACGATCGGCGTACGGATCGCTCCGGAACCCTTGTCGATGCTGTTGCCGGCATGCACCGCTTGGCTGCCGAAGGCGAGTGTGGCGGGGTCGTGGCTGTCGGGGCGTGACATGTGCTCAGGGTAGGAGGGCGGCGACCACCCCCGCCAACGCGACGCGCCCACACCGTCTGTCGAAACGGCCCGGAGCAGATGACGAACCGAAAACGTAGTTGCAATCGGAAATTTGGTATCACAATGTTTGTGAGCTATCACAAACGTGGGCGGGCGGAGATGTCACATGAATATCGCGGTGCTCGGTGCCAATGGCGCGGTCGGGATGAGGGTGGTCCGTAAATTGCGCGACGACGGCCACGATGTCGTCCGGATCGGCCGCAGACCGGACGACAACGACGTGCTGGTCGATCTCGCCGACGCGGGCGGGGAGGCGTATCGCGCGGCGGTTGATGGCATGGATGTGGTGGTCAACGCTTCCGGGATCGAGGATCCCGCCCTCGCGAAAGAGGCTGGGGCAGCACGATTTGTCGACATCAGCGCCACCCCGCGATATCTCGAGGCGATCATGGCCGCGCCGGCCGCAGGTGGTGTGCTCACCTGTGTCGGGCTCGCTCCCGGCCTCACGACCATCTTGGCAACTGCACTGGCCGCCGACTCATCCGACGGCGTCGACATCGGATTGATGCTCGGGGCGGGTGAACGTCATGGCCGGGCGGCTGTGGAATGGACGGTCGACCTTCTCGGTACGTCGTTCACCGATTATGTCTCGGGTGAGCGGATCCGGAACATGGTCAGGTCAAGAATTCTCGAGGGCCCGCACAACAGTCGAAAGCGATATGTGCGAGCCGACTTTCCCGACTATCTGGCAATCGGCTCAGATGGACCGCATGTGGCGAACTACCTGACCCTGAGTTCGGTGTCGGCGACGCTGGCGTTGCGGGCTGCCGCACTGATGCCGGCACTGGGCCGGCCCATGCTGCGCAAGGTGCACCTGCCGGGAAGCGAGGAGTGGTCGGTGCTGGTCCGTAACCGCAACACCGGGCGATGGCTGTACACCGAGGGCCGCAATCAATCCGAGATCACGGCCACCATGACCGTTGCTGCCATCGAAGCCGCGCAAGGACGCATCGATCCGGTGTTGCTCAGCTGCGATGTCCTCGACACCAACGCTCTACATGCTCACTGGGACATCATGATTCGAGCTGGTCGTTAGACCGCCCCGATGATGTGCCCCTTTGGCGATCAAAAGCCCAGGTGGACGCCGCCAGAAGGGCACATCATCGGGTTAGGGGAGCAGATTCATTCGCCGGGCCGTGACCACGGCTTCGTGCCGGTTGTGGACGCCCAGCTTGAGCATCGCGCTGCGCAGATAGCTCTTCACGGTCTCCGGTTTCACCGAGAGTGTCTTCGCGGCTTCGGCATTGGAGCAACCCAGCGCCACCACCGCCAGGACATCTATCTCCCGGCGGGACAGGTCGACATCGGGTGCCGGTTCTGCCGCCTCGCCGCCGACGACGCGAGCAAGCCGGTCGGACAGGTCACGGGCCCGACGGCCCTCGACCGGTTCGATTCGCCCGGCAAGGTCACGGAGCCCGGCGTGGATGCTGCGCAACTCTTCCCGTGTCGCCGAGTCGGGACGCTCGGCGGTGTTCTCGGTGGCGGTGTTCTCGGTGGCGGAGGCGAGCATTCGGATTCGACGGTCCACCTCGTCGCGGATCGCGATCTCCGTCGCCAGCCGCCGGCACGCCGCGATCACCGACTCGGAGGTACGGCTGCCGATCGGCGCGGCGTCACGGCGCGCCGCATAGATCACCGCCCGGGCGGTGGAACCGACCACGACGGGCACCGCCAGGACCGACCGCAGGCCCTCGCCCAACACCGGCCCGTCGTAGTCGTGGGTGATTGCCGACGCGGTCCGGTAGTCGGACACCGACGCCGGTTGGCGTCGCTGCACCACTCGGCCACCGAGACCGGCCGCGGGATTCACATTCAACCCCCGCAGCCCGTTGGTGCGGACCCCGAGAAACTCGGTGAGCAGCAGCGTTCCGGCAAGAACCTCGCCGCCGAACAGGACCGGGGTCTGTGGCTCCGTCGCCAGTGCCCGCATCTCGTCCCGGAGAGCGTCGGTATCGCGCGGTCGCAGCAGTGGGTGCCGGCCTGTCATCGGTGAGTCAGCCCTTTTCGGGGGTAGCGGGTGAGTTACTGTGACGTGGATCCTACTCCGGAGTAGAAGTGTCCTGACCAGTGAGGATTCAAAGGGAATATGTTTGCCACAACTGAGCGGGTCAGCGAGATGCTGGCACAGTACGACCGCCCCGACGCAAGTGCCGCTGACCTGCTGTGTGATCGCCACCCAGCCGACGCGGTGGCGTTCACGGTGATCGAGACCGACGACGCCGGAGAACTCGTCTCCGTCGATCTGACCTACGGAGAGCTGCGCGAGCAGTCGTCGAAGTTCGCGGCAGCGCTGGCCGGGCTCGGCGTCGAGCCGGGTGACCGTGTCGCAAGTCTGATGAGCAAGTCCGCCGACCTGGTGGTCGCGGCGTTGGGCATCTGGCGACGCGGCGCTGTGTACGTCCCGTTGTTCACCGCCTTCGCGTCTCCGGCGATCGCTTTCCGGCTGACCAACAGCGGGGCCAAGTTCGTGATCTCCGATCTCGATCAACTACCCAAGCTGGCCCCCGGTGACGACATTCCGGCCGATGCACCGTGGCGGGTCATCGCTGCCGGTGAGTCCGCGGAGCACGAACTGCAACTGGCCACGCTGATCGAGGCCCACGAGGTGGACGAGCCCGGTGGGCAGGCGGTCGCGGTCGGTGGCGAGGGACTCCTCGTCGAGCTGTTCACCAGCGGAACCACCGGGGCCCCCAAGGGCGTGCCGGTCCCGGTTCGGGCGCTGGCGTCGTTCCACGCGTACCAGGAGTTCGGGCTCGACGTACGCCCCGACGACGTGTTCTGGAATGCGGCCGATCCCGGATGGGCGTACGGCCTCTACTATTCGTTGCTCGGCCCGCTCGCGACCGGCACCCGGAGCCTGCTGCTCCACGCCGGTTTCTCCCCGGCGTTGACGTGGAAGGTGCTCGAGCAGTTCGGTGTCACCAATTTTGCCGCCGCGCCCACCGTCTACCGCGCGTTGCGCGCCGACAGCGGACCGGTCCCCGAGTCGATCGGACTGCGGCGCGCGTCGTCCGCCGGTGAACCGCTGACACCCGACGTCGTCGGCTGGTCGAAGGATGTCCTGGGTGTGTCCGTACGTGATCAGTACGGACAGACCGAACACGGCATGTTCATCGTCAACGCCTGGCACGACGATCTGCGCGCCGACGTGCCCGCGGGCTCGATGGGACGGCCATTGCCGGGCTGGTCCTGCGCGGTACTCGCCGAGGACTCCGATACGCCTGCTCCGGTGGGGACCGTCGGCCGGGTTGCGATCGACACCACCGCCAGCGACCTGCTCTGGTTCACCGGATACGTGGACGCGCCGGAGAAGACGGCAGGCCGGTACACCGAGGACGGCCGCTGGTACGTCACCGGGGATTCCGGGTCGGTCGACGAGAACGGCTTCTTCACCTTCTCGTCCCGCGATGATGACGTCATCATCATGGCCGGTTATCGCATCGGCCCCTTCGACGTCGAAAGCGTGCTCGTGATGCATGAGGCCGTGGTCGAGGCTGCGGTGGTGGGCAAGGCAGACGAGCTGCGCGGCGAGGTGCTCGAAGCCTATGTGGTGCTCAGGGATCCGGCGGACGCGTCGGCCGAACTCGAGGCCGAACTCCAGCAGTTGGTCAAGAAGAAGTTCGCGGCCCACGCCTACCCGCGCACGGTGCACTTCATCGAGGCACTGCCGAAGACCCCCAGTGGCAAGGTCCAGCGCTTCCAGCTCCGCAAGCGCTGATCCGCATCGGGCGACCACCAGCGTCGTCGGGACTGTGACCAGAAACACACAACAATGGCCCGCCGATCATCGGCGGGCCATTGTTCTAACCGGAGATATGAGGCGAACAGGGTTCGTCGCTCAGCGCGGTGTGCGCTCTTGTGCGCGCTGTACCGCGGGATCGACCACCTGGTCGGAAAAGACCGGCTGCGGGATCCGCGGCGCGTCTTTGGAGCTCTGTGCGGCGGGCTCGGAGCGGATCGACTCGCGGTGCGAGAAGAGTTCGGTTTCGGGCATGCTGGCTTCTTTCTTCGTTTCGGTGCGGCTCTCGTGTTGTCGTGCGATGCACGGGATCTGCGCGAGAGCTGCCGGGTGTCGCCGGCGATCGTGGTCTGAAAAGACTCATTGGGAGAATCTCTTCGAGATGTTCCACGGTGCCAGGAAAAATGTGATCAAACGTCTACCGGCTATCGGCGATTCGCAGGGTTCCGAGGTATCGGATTCGAGGAGGTTCGACGAAGGTTGCCGGTGGTGGATGTATCCGACGATACCAAGTGTACGGGCAATTCGGCCGAACCGGTTGTATTGGGCACATATGCCCTACATCGACGTGGCGAAATGTGGTGCAGTAGATGTGCGGCGCGCGTTGACTGGGTGAAGCCCGGCGCGATTGTATGGGGCCGACGTGAACAAGGAGGTTCGACCATGAGCACCACGATCGTTGTAGGAGTAGACGGTTCGGAATCCGCCCTCGAGGCGGTGGCCTGGGCAGCGAAAGCTGCTGAGCGGCAAGGCGAATCCTTGTCCATCCTGGGCGCGTACGAAACCCAGGGCGCGCTGTACGCGCCGGCACTGGTCATCCCGCAGGATGTCGTCGACATCATCCGGCAAGAAGCACACGACAACGTGGACAAAGCCGCGGCAATGGTCCGGGATATCGCACCCGGCGTCGACGTGAAAACCAAAGTCGCCGAAGGGCGCGCCGGGACACTGTTGATCGAAGAATCGCACCATGCCTCGATGGTCGTGGTGGGCAGTCGAGGTCTCGGCGGCGTCAAGGGACTGTTCCTCGGTTCGGTGGGTGTCGATGTCGCCGCCCATGCCACGTGCCCGGTCCTCGTCTACGCAGGTCCGGGCGGGACCGGACCGGTTGTGGTCGGTCTCGATGGATCCGAATTGAGCGAGGGAGCGGTCGCCGCGGCGTTCGAACAGGCGTCATTGCTGAAGACCGATCTGCTTGTGGTCCATACCTGGACCGACCTGGCCTCCGATGCGCTGTACGGATACGGACTCGAGCCCGATCAGCTGCAACAACTGTCCGATGACGCGCATGAGGTTGTTGCCGAACGGATCGCCGGCTTCGGCGCCGACTATCCCGACGTCGAGGTCAAGCGGGTGATCGTGCCCGACGGCCCGGTGCACCAGCTACTCGAGCACGCCAAAGATGCGAAACTGCTGGTGGTGGGCAGTCGTGGGCGTGGCGGATTCAGGGGGCTGCTGCTCGGCTCCACCAGCCAGGCGATCCTGCACAGGGCCCACTGCCCGGTCCTGGTCGTCAAGCCGTCGACCAAGGACTGATTCCGACGATTCAGCCGGGCTCAGCCGAGAGTTCTTGAGCGCCGGCGTTTTCGATTCCGGCGGTGCCGAGCGCTAGGACGGCTGCCACCTTTTGTGCGCAGGTCCATGGTCACGCTGCGCCTCGATCCCGATGGTTGCGTTCGGGTTTGAGCAGTTCGGCCCACCAGACGAGTTCGTCCATCGCGCTGCGTGCCGAGACGATCGCGGTCTCGTCGAGCGTGAGGCGACCGTCGGTCACGTGGTCCCAGGGAGCGTGGATGACCACACCGTTTCTGGTGCCGACCGAATACAGTTCGGCGAACACGGCGCGTAGATGTTCCACTGCGCGTAGACCTCCCGACATGCCGCCATAGGACACGAAGGTCACCGGTTTGTGTTTCCATTCGAAGCGGTGGGCATCGATGAGAATTTTCAGCTCGCCGGGGTAGGAATGGTTGTATTCCGGTGTGACCACGATGAACCCGTCGGCGGTCGCCAGCAGGTCGGTGGTGTGCGGTCCGGTGGGTTCGGCGAGGTCGATGACCTCGATGTCGAGCCCATACGGATTGACTTGTTCGACAAACCATTCGGCCACGCGTGGGCCGATGCGACCGGGGCGGACGCTCGCGATGATCAGGGCGAACCCGAGGTGTGTTGCTTGCATGGTCATCAGTCTTCAAGTTCAAGGGCACTTGAAGTCAAGGGGGTACGATGCGAAAATGGCAGTGAACAAGTTGGAGTTGACGGTAGGGGAGTTGGCCATCCGGGCCGGCGTGGCGCCGTCGGCCGTGCGATATTACGAAGATCGCGGACTGATCTTCAGTCGCCGTACCGCTGGTAACCAGCGGCGCTATCACCGCGCGATGTTGCGGCGGCTGGCCTTCATCCGGGCCTCCCAAGCCGTCGGGATACCCCTGGCGACCATCGGTTCGGTCCTGGAGGTGCTCGGTGAACACGAGTCGCCGACCAAGGCGATGTGGCACAAGGCCTCGGTGCGGTGGATGGAAGACCTCGACGAGCGGATCGCGCTGCTGCAGCGGATGAGGGACCTGATGGACGGCTGCGTCGGCTGCGGCTGCCTGTCGATGAAGGCGTGCCAACTCCTCAACCCCGGCGACGTGTTCGCGCAGCAGGGAGTCGGCACCAACCGGTTGCTCACGCAGGAATGTGAAGAGAAACTCGAAGGTCATGAGCCGGCGGGCTGCGCCAAACCCTCGCCGCGCGCAGGTGGCCCAGCCGGCCGGGTCGGTCCCGTCCGCTCAGGCGGCTGAGTCGGCGCCGGCCTCCAGATCGGCGATCACCAGCTTGCCGTGGGTTTTCATCATCGCTTCACTGGCGCCCCGGGCGCGGGCCGAATCCGGATCGGTCAACAGTTCGTACAACCTGTTCGGCACGATCTGCCAACTGAGACCGAACGGGTCCTTCAGCCAGCCACACTCGGATTCGGAGCCGCCATTGGCGGTCAGCGCGTTCCAGTAGTAGTCGATCTCCTCCTGTGATCCGCAACGAACCACAAACGACACCGCCTCGCTGAAATGAAATTCTGGGCCGGCGTTGATGCCTTCGAAGCTGTTGCCGGACAAGGTGAACATGGCGGCGAGGATGCTTCCTTTCGGTCTCGGATCATCCTCGCCGACGTACAAGATCTGGTCGATGGTCGAGTCGGGGAAGGTCTCGGTGTAGAGCTTCATGGCTTCTTCGATGTTCTGGTTGAACCAGAGCGAGGGGGTGATGGCGGGCATGTCCGGGTCCTTTCGGGTGTAGGAGGCGAGCAGACGGCCTGCTTGCCTCCGGCGCTGCGTCCACAGGTACCGACTGCGCCGGCGGTGAAAACTCACCGCGGAGGCCCAGCCGGTACTCGGGGCCAATCGGCTCGGGGTTCGAATCGTGACCTTGCCGCCGCCATTTCTTGGCATTTCTCGCACTGTGCGATCGGTTGGCGCGGATTACCCTGTTGATACCGCCTCGGCATGGATCGGAGGGCGAGCAAGATGAGTGCACAATCGCTTCCCGGACTGCACGGGCACCTCTGGCCGACAGTTCAGACGGCAGATATCGGTGAGTATGCGCAGGTCATCAGCAAGCTCGCGCAGAATGTGTCCGCCGATTCGCTGACGGATCCGCAAGATTTCAGCAGGCAGGCCCGACTGTCGGCGGCGCTGTTGCCCGCGCCGATCCGGGAGCTGCTGCTCGACTTCCTCGTCGAAGGTGACGGAGGATTGCTGTTGCGTGGGCTCGACGTCGGTGACATTCCCGAAACCCCGGCCGCCGCGGTCGGTGCTCCGACACGGCACACCGCGATCGCGAGGCAGTCGGCGCTACTGCTCTCGAGCATTGTGCATCTGGTGGGATATCGACCGGAATGTGGCGGTGAACTCGTGCAGACCCTGGTCCCGATTCGTGGTCATCAGCGGCGGCAGATGTCGACCGGTAGTGCGGTGAACCTCGAAAGCCATACCGAGCAGTGCCACAATCTCCGGACCCGGCCCGACTTCATCGCCCTCGGATGCCTGCGGGGTGATTCGACGGCGGCGACTTATCTGTTGTCGGCTCGGCAGTTGCAGAACCTGCTTCCCGCCGAGACCGTCGCCTTGCTCCGGGATCCGGTGTTCTACACGCGCGTGGACGGATCGTTCGTCGACGGTGGCGTTGCGGACGAAACCCGAGGACCCATCCCGGTACTCAGTGGTTCCTGGGATGACCCGGTGATCACCTACGACGAAGATCTGATGTCTGCAGATGACGACGACCACGTTGCCGCTCTGGCGGCGGTGAAATCCGTATGGCGGGCACGCCATGACGAAATCGTCCTGCGCCCAGGCGATTTGTTCATCATCGACAACAGCCGGGCCATCCACGGTCGTAGTTCTTTCGCGCCGCGTTGGGATGGGGCCGATCGATGGTTGTGCCGGCTGCAGGGGCTGTGCAATCTGGCGGTGTCACGGTTCGCCCGCGAGGATCGGTCGCCGATCATCGAGGTCGAGGGTTGCTGAACGCCGGTGCCTGTTCAGCCGGCGGCACTGACCGTCACCGGTACCCCGTTCAGCGCCGCATTTCCCGAGATCTCGTCGAGGCGAAGGGGATCGGTGACGTCGTTGGCGCTCGGGGCATCGACGAGTGCGGCCACGGACAGACGAACGCCGTCTTTGTTCTGACCGAAACCATGGGGCAGACTCACCACGCCCGGCATGATGGTGTCGCTTTCGGCAACAGTCACTTCCACACTGCCTGCCGCGGAGCGCAGCAACGCCCGGTCGCCGGAACACAGTCCGCCGGAGGCCAGGTCCGCTGGATGCATCAACAGGTGATGGCGCGCATGACCTTTGGACAATCTGGGTGAGTTGTTCATCCACGAATTGTTCGATCGCAGGTGCCGCCGGCCGATCAGCAACAGTTCGTCACCGGTCGTCGCCACCAGGTCGGTGTGCATGCGGCCCAGGTCCGCGGTGATCGGCGGTGGTGCCAGATCGACCTGGCCGGAAGCGGCAACGAGTTTGCGGCGCAGGCCGGGGCGCAGTGCACCGAGGTCCCGGCCGGACGGGGTGGCAAGGAGTTTGCGCACCGTCAGTTCTCCCGGCCCGGTGTGCAGCAGCAGATTCAGCAGAAACCGTGGACCGACCGCCGCGCGGATGTTCGGAACCAGTTGCTTCGGAATCTGCCGGAGACGTTGGAGCACGGGCCGGTCTGCGGAGCGGGCCCGGGACAGGCCGCGGGTGAGGTCTCCGAAGATCTCCCAATCATGCTTGGCATCAGCCGATTTGGTGACAACCGGCGCGGTGAATCGGGCGGTGTTGCGAACCGCGAGCTGGTGAAAGACGAGGTCGTAGTGGTCGCGTTCGAGGATCATCGTCGGCGGCAGGATCACGTCGGCGTGCCGGGTGGTCTCGTTGATATAGAAGTCGACGGACACCATGAAGTCGAGACCATCGAGGGCCGGTCCCAGATTGCCGCCTCCGGGTGCTGAGGAGACCGGGTTGCCCGCGACCGTGATCAGGGTCCGGATCTGGCCCTTGCCCTCGGTGACGATCTCGTCGACGAGTGTGGCGACGGGGAGTTCGCCCGCGAATTCCGGTAGCTGACGGACCCGGCTGCGCCACTTGTCGAAATGGCCCCGGCCACTGAGTTTGCGCCCCACCAGGTCGATCTCGGGGTCGGGCAGGAGTGCACCGCCGACGCGGTCGAGGTTGCCGGTGACCGCATTGATCACCTGGATCGCCCATTGGCACACGGTCCCGAATCGCTGGGTCGACACACCGGTTCGCCCATAGATCACCGCGCGCGGGGACGCGCCGAAATAGGTTGCGATCGAACGGATGTCGGTGATGTCCACACCGGTGATCGGGGCCGCCCATTCCGGCGTGGTCGTCGTGCAGAGCGTCCGGACCGTATCGAGTCCGGACAACGGGAGGTGCTCGATGCGCTCCGGCGAGATCCCGCGCTCGTGGACGAGCACGTGCAACATGGCCATGAGCAACGCCGCGTCGGTGCCCGGGCGGATGAAATGGTGCTTGTCGGCTATTGCGGCGGTCTCGGTGCGGCGGGGGTCGATGACCACCAGCTGCCCACCGCGACGGCGTAGTTCGCGCATGCGGTTGCGGAAGTCGGGCGCGGTCATCATCGAGCCGTTGGACACCACCGGATTTGCGCCGATGACCAGCAGGTGGTCGGTGTTGTCGAGGTCGGGTATCGGGATCTGCAGCTGGTGCCCGTACATCAGATGGGCGGTCAGTTGGCTGGGAAGCTGATCCGCCGAGGTCGCGGAGAAGACGTTGCGGGTGCCGATTGCTTTCACAAAAGGCAGTCCGTGGGTGACGAATCCGAGACTGTGCGCGTTGGGATTGCCCAGATAGATTCCGACGGCGTTGCGACCGTGCTGTTCTTGGGTCCCGGTGATCTTGCCGATGACCAGTTCGATCGCCGCCGGCCAGCTGATGGGCTGCCATCGACCTTCGGGTGTCTTGCGCAGCGGCGTCCGCAACCGATCAGGATCGGCGTGCAGGTCGGCCAGGGCCGTGCCCTTGGGACAGATGTGGCCACGGGATAGGGGGTCATCGCGATCGCCGCGGATATCGACGACGCGGTTGTCCTTGACGGTCACGTGGAGACCGCAGATGGCCTCACACAGATTGCAGACGCTGTGGCTGGGCGGCATACGACGTGAGTGTAGGCCTGGTCGCGGTCTCAGAAGACAGCAATTCCGAACCTGCGCCGGATTCGCAGGTCGGCCAGCATGACGTCGTTGAGCCCTTTGATCAGGCGTGAGGACGCCCAATCGGTCTGGCGATACACCTTGAGGACCCGGTGGTATCGCCGATCGTCCGCGGCGGTCCACGACCAGCCCATCGCCTCACGGAAAGGCTCGGGAAGGGCGCCTTTGGTCATGAACAGCTGTGGTCCGCCGAACGCCTTGTGCAATGCCTTCCCGCTGATACCCAACGGGCCGGTGAGGAAGCTGAGATCGGCGAGCGAGGTCAGCATCTCCCGGACCGGTGGATCGATGTGGATGTCCGCGAGCTGTTTGTCCCAGTACTCCTCGAAGGCGGCGCGATCGGGCGGCCACATCGCGGGGCGCACGTTCAGCGTCGTGCCGAGCCGGGCCGCGTCGGCGTAGACGGCGTCGGCGGCGTCGGCGTCGAGGGGTCCGTACAGGAACTCGTACTGGTCGACGTAGAAGCGGTACAGGCACGCGGCCACCCACAGTTGCAGTTCGGGGCTGTTGGCGCTGTAGGCGACCTCGGCACCCGTTTTCGAGGCGACCTGACCGTGGACATGATGTAGCTGTTCGCGGACGTAGGCGACGTCGTCGTCGGAACCGCTGATCGCCACGGCCAGATACTGGCCGGTGGTGCGCGCTCGCTTGATCGGGTGCTTGAACGTGCTGCCGCGTTCGACCGGGCTCTCGAGGACGCCGTGGCCGATACCGGGGGAGGCGAGCTGCATGATGACGTTTGCTGCGGCCATCGTGCCGCCCAGTGAAGTGATGAGGTCTAGCGTTCTCCGAGGCTTGCTGCGCATCACACGGCTCCTGGACCCGGGTGCACGGCAGTGTGCACACATCGGCGTTTTTCGATGATAGCTCCCGATCCGCACCGGACCGTCGGACTCGGCCGGGGTTGATCATCCGGTGGGTGATCGGAGGGTCCGATGTGACCGGCTCAAGGCGCGACGGTAGTTTTGTCCCGTGAAGCAGATACCCCGGGAGATATGGGTTCTGCTCGTCGCCAACGTCGTGATCGCACTCGGTTTCGGCCTGATCGCCCCGGCGTTGCCGATGTTCGCACGCAGTTTCAACGTCGGCATCACTGCGGCGTCCGTGGTCATTTCCGCCTTTTCGGTCATGCGACTGTTGTTCGCACCGGTCGGCGGACGGCTCGTCCGGGTGCTCGGCGAACGCCGGATCTACCTGACCGGACTACTGATCGTGGCGGCCTCGACGCTGGCATGTGCGTTTGCGCAGAACTATTGGCAACTATTGGTCTTCCGCGGGCTCGGTGGCATCGGATCGACGATGTTCTCGATCTCCGCGACAGCGTTGATGATCCGGTTGGCGCCGCCCGATATCCGCGGCCGGGTCTCGGGCTTTTTCAGTGCGGGATTCCTCGTCGGCAACATCACCGGCCCGCTACTGGGCAGTGCACTGATCGGTTTCGGGCTGCGGATGCCGTTCGTGGTGTATTCCATCGCGCTGATCGTGGCCTCCGTGGTTGTCGCCACCCAGCTCCGGTCGGTGGGTGGGCGCCCGTTGCCCGGCGGCGACGACGACCAGGTCGCGATGCCCATGGCCGAAGCGCTGCGCGACAGCGCATACCGCGCGATCCTGGCATCGAGTTTCACGCAGGGATGGGCGTCGATGGGCGTGCGTGTCGCGCTGGTCCCGCTGTTCATCGTGGAAGATCTCGATCAGTCCGATGCCATGACCGGCGTGGTGCTCGCGGTCTACGCCGCGGGCAATGTGCTGGCGATCATCGTCGCGGGCCGGCTGTCGGACTCGCTCGGGCGACGCCCGATCATGCTCCCCGGCCTCCTGCTGATGGGGACGTCGACCGCCTTTCTCGGGTACAGCGGCAACATCTGGATCGCGGCCGCACTGACCTTCGTGGCGGGGATCGGTTCAGGACTCTTCGCCCCGACACACCAGGCTGCACTTGCCGACGTCCTCGCCGGTAGGGGGCAGGGTGGCCCGGCTCTGGCGACCTATCAGATGACCGCGGACGTCGGAGCGATCAGCGGGCCGATCATCGCCGGTGTCATTGCACAGCAGTGGGGGTTCGGTCCGGCATTCCTGGTCACGGCCGGGGTGGCATTCGCCGCGACGATCCTGTGGATCGCGGCGCGGGAGACCTTGCCGAAGCGCATCGCCGACGACAACCTGCAGGCGAACGACGCCTGACCGCACTACCGTTGACTGCATGTCACAGACGGCAAGTTCGCAGCAACCGGTTCTGGGTTCGGACTCCGAGGTCGGCCGATTGCGCACGGTGTTGTTGCATCGTCCGGGTGACGAACTGCGCAGGCTCACACCACGGAACAGTGACCAGTTGTTGTTCGACGGTCTGCCCTGGGTGGACCGGGCGCAGGAAGAACACGATGCATTCGCCGACGTGCTGCGTGAGCGTGGAGTCGAGGTGCTGCTCCTCGGCGACCTGCTGACCGAGACCGTTCAGATCAGTGGCGCGGCGCGGATGCAGGGGATCGCGGCCGCGGTCAGCCCGCGCCGACTCGGCCATCATCTGGCTCAGGACCTGTCCGCGGAATTGCGGCGTTTGCCGGCCGGTGATCTGGCCCGGGTCCTGATGGCCGGGATGACGTTCGACGAATTGCCCGAGTCGGCGGCGACGGTGCGGTCCTCGCTGGTGTGGCGGATGCACCACGGTTCCGAGTTCGCGATCGAGCCGCTACCGAACCTGTTGTTCACCCGTGACAGTTCGTTCTGGATCGGTGACCGGTTCGCGATCACCTCGTTGGCGCTGCCCGCCCGGGTTCGAGAGACGTCCCTGACCGATCTCATCTATGCACATCACCCGCGGTTCCTCGGGGTCCGCCGGGCGTACGAATCGCACACGGCACCGGTGGAGGGTGGCGACGTCTTGTTGTTGGCACCGGGCGTGGTGGCGGTCGGTGTGGGGGAGCGAACCACTCCGGCGGGCGCGGAAGCGTTGGCGCGCAGCTTGTTCGACGACAATCTCGCGCATACGGTCCTGGCGGTGCCGATCGAGCAACGCCGGGCCTCGATGCACCTCGACACCGTCTGTACCATGGTCGACACCGACGCGGTGGTGATGTACGCCGCGATCCAGAACACGTTGTCCGCGTTCACGATTCGTGCCGGTGAGAATGTGTCGATCAGCGGACCGGAGCCGTTTGTCGATGCGGCGGCCACGGCGATGGGCATCGACAAACTCCGGGTCATCGATACCGGACTCGACGCGGTCACCGCCGAACGGGAACAATGGGACGACGGGAACAACACGTTGGCGTTGTCCCCGGGGGTGGTGGTCGCATACGACCGTAATGTCGAAACCAATCGGCGACTTGAGGATTCGGGCATCGAAGTGCTCCGGATCGCCGGCAGTGAGCTGGGTTCGGGCCGCGGTGGCCCCCGCTGCATGTCGTGCCCGGTCTCACGGGATCGGGTGTAGGCATGTCTCCTGACCTTCGCATCGACATCACGATCGACCCGGATTCCGACGTGGCGCCGTACGAGCAGGTGCGCCGCGGCGTCATCGAATTGGTCAACTCCGGTGAACTGCTGGCCGGGAGCCGGATCCCCACCGTCCGGGCGCTCGCGTCGGTGCTCGATCTCGCGCCGAACACGGTGGCGCGTTCATATCGCGAGCTCGAGGCCGAAGACATCATCGAAACACGGGGCCGTAAAGGGTCGTTTGTGAAGGCGCATGCAGATTCCACGCTGCAGCGCGCGGGGGAACTGACCGTCGAGCATGTTTCGGCGTTGCGGCAACTCGGCATCGACGACGACCGGATCAGACTGTTGCTCGACACCGCCCTGCGTCGGTGAGTGGCCTGGCGTCACGTCCGATTCTGTTCAGCCGCATACTTTCCGCGAGATCGCAAAAGGATAGCGAATGTTGATCAATAAGGGTTGATGCTGCTTTGGTGAGTACATGGCATTGAAGACCGAACGTTCTGACGCAGTTCCGCCAGCTGACCCCGGAAGTGGAAAACCCCGACTCGATCTGGTGGTTTTCGGGGTCACCGCGGTGGCTGTGATCGCGTTCGTGGTGTGGGGTCTCGCCGACGGATCGCATCTGCGGTCGATCACCGCGGACATGCTGGCCTGGATCACCGAAAACCTGGGATGGATCTACATCCTGTCCGCCACGTTCTTTGTCCTTTTTGCGTTGTATCTCGCGATCAGCAAATACGGCAAGATCCCGCTCGGGCGCGACGGCGAAAAGCCGGAATATCGGACGATCAGCTGGATCGCGATGATGTTCAGCGCCGGTATGGGTATCGGCCTGATGTTCTTCGGCGCCGCGGAACCGCTGGCTCACTATGTCGACGCCCCGCCCGGAACCGAAAGTGAAGATGTCGGTGTCGCCATGGCGACAACGATGTTCCATTGGGGATTCCATCCCTGGGCGATGTATGCCGTTGTGGGCCTGGCGATTGCCTACAGCACCTACCGCTGTGGCCGGGGCCAGTTGGTGAGCGCGGTATTCGCGCCGATCCTCGGGCATCGCGCGAACGGGTGGGGCGGCAAGTTCATCGACATCCTGGCCATCTTTGCCACACTGTTCGGGACCGTCGCGTCGCTGGGGCTCGGTGCGGCGCAGATCGGCTCGGGCATGGTGGAGATCGGATGGCTCGACGACCCGTCGAAGCTGTTGCTGGTGGCCATCATCGCGGTGTTGACCGCCGCGTTCGTCGCCTCGGCGGTGTCGGGGGTGGCCAAGGGAATCCAATGGTTGTCGAACACCAACATGGTGCTGGCCGTGATCCTGGCGATCTTCGTGTTCGTCGTCGGGCCCACTGTGTTCATCCTCAATGTGCTGCCGACGACGATCGGCACATATCTCGGTGACATCACGTCGTATTCGGCGCGATCGGGTGCCACGGTGGACAGTGCCGGCGAAGAATGGCTCGCCGGCTGGACGATCTTCTACTGGGCGTGGTGGGTGTCGTGGACGCCGTTTGTGGGCATGTTCCTGGCCAAGATCAGTCGCGGCAGGACAATTCGGGAATTCGTGGTCGGTGTGATGCTGGTGCCCACGATCGTGTCGTTGGTGTGGTTCGCGATCTTCGGCGGTACCGCGATCAGACAACAGATGGAGGGTAAGGACCTCGATGTCTCCGGAACGGAGGAAAGCCTGCTCTTCGACATGCTCGGCAACCTGCCGCTGACCGGTGTTGCGTCGGTGCTGGTGATGTTCCTGGTGGCGATCTTCTTCGTGTCGGGAGCCGATGCGGCGTCGCTGGTGATGGGGACGCTGTCGGAACGCGGTGCGCAGAATCCGAGCAAAACGGTCACGATTTTCTGGGGGACGTTGACCGGTGGGGTCGCGGCTCTGCTGTTGTGGCTCAGTGGCGACGATGCGTTGGAAGGCATCAAGACGATGGCCATCATCGCAGCACTACCGTTTGTGATCGTGATGCTCGGTATGTGTCTGTCGCTGTACCTGGATCTACGACGAGACCCGCTGATCGTGGCGCGCCGTACGTATAAGGGCGAAATCGACCGGAAACTGCGTGTGAAGGCGAATATCATAGCCGCCGAAGATGATTCCAGCGACGTCATGCCGTCCGACCAGTTCCCCGCCATCACCCCGGACACGTTCGACGACTGACCACCGCCGCCGAGCGGGCCGAAACAACCGCCCAACGTGCCAAAAACACCGCCCGACTGCCCAATCTGCTGGCGGCGCGGCAGTTTCGGCCCGCTCGACGGTATTTTGGGCCCGCTCGACGGTGATTAGGGCCCGGTCGACGGGTGGGGTGGGGGGTCAGTGTCGGAGTGCAGGGGTCAGGCCCAGCTGGGGAGCCAGATCTGTAGGTTCCACAACTCGCGGCTGATCGGGGATCCGGTGAGGATCGGCCACATCCACATGAAGTTGAGGACCACCAGGCCGATGTAGATGCTGATCCCGACCGCGCCCGCGAGCCGCCACTCGTAGGCGTTCTTGCGTGGCTTCCGGCCGGCCGCCAGGATGTCGCCGACGCAGAGGGCCAGACCCATGATCAGGAACGGGGCCATCGCGGTTCCGTAGAAGAAGTACATCTGCCGATCGAGGTTGGCGAACCAGGGCAGATAGGCCGCGCCGTAGCCGGCCAGGACCACCGCGTATCGCCAGTCGCGCCGGAAGAACATCCGCCACAGGGCCCACGCGAGCATGGGCAAGGCCAGCCACCACAGGATCGGCGTGCCGATGAACATCATGGCGCGAACGCATTCGGATTCGCCGCACTGGTCGGGGCCGTACTCGATGTAGTACAGCATGGGGCGCAGGCTCATCGGCCAGGTCCAGGGCTTGGATTCCCAGGGGTGATGGTTGCCCGCAGAGTTGGTCAGGGTCGAGTGGAAGTCGAGCACGCCGGACTCGTAGTACCAGAGCGAGCGCAGCGCGTCGGGCACCCAGGCGAACGGCCCGTCGGTACCGATCTGCCTGCCGACCTCATAGCGGTACACCGCCGTCTCGGAGGCGAACCAGGGTGCGAAGGTGGCCAGGTACACCAAGATCGGCGTGAGGCCCAACGAGAATCCGGTGGGGATCAGATCGCGTACCAGGACTCCGCGCCATGGCCGCCGGACCTTGTAGGCGCGCCGGGTGGCGACGTCGAAACCGAGCGACAGCACGATGAAGAAGGCGACGAAGTAGATGCCGGACCACTTGGTGCCGCAGGCCAATCCCAGCAGGATGGCCGCGCCGAAGCGCCACCACCGAAAGCCCAGGCGGGGGCCGTAGACGGAATCTCCCATCCGTCCTTCGAGGTGGACCCGGTGCATCCGGGCGCGCATCTGATCGCGGTCACAGACGATGCAGGACAGCGCGGCGACCACGAAGAAGATCTGGAAGATGTCGAGCAGCCCGGTGCGGGAAGCGACAAAACTCACCCCGTCGCAGATCAGCAACACCCCCGCGATGGCCCCGACCAGGGTCGACCGGGTGAGCCTGCGGACCAGGCGGATGACGATCAGGATCATCAGCGTTCCGCAGACCGCGGACATGAAACGCCAGCCCCAGGCGTCGTAGCCGAAGATCCACTCGCCGATGGCGATCATCCATTTGCCGACCGGGGGATGCACCACCAGGCCGTAGGCGGGGTTGTCCTCGAGCCAGTTGTCGCCGGTGAGGACCTGCCAGGCCTGTGGGACGTAGTGCTTCTCGTCGAAGACCGGCGTGCCCTTGTCGGTGGGTGTGCCGAGGTTGATGAAGCGGGTTGCCGCGCCGATGGCGGTGAGGATCAAGGTGACGATCCAGCCGCGCCTGCGGTCGGTGGCACCGAAGACCGGTGCGGGTACATCACGGGCATCGTTCGGGGTGTTGCCGAGGTCCTCGGCATGCGTGCCCGGCAGTTCTCCCGGGAGTCGACGGGTGTTGATCGAGTCCTCCGGCGTGGAGATCTCGAGCGGCGGGGAGAACGTCACGGGGCCAATCGTAGGCTGTGCAGTGATGAACTCTCCGGAACCGCACGGCCAACTGGTACTCGCAGCAACCCCGATGGGGCACCTCGACGACGCCTCACCCCGACTACGGCAGGCGATGGCCAGCGCCGATGTGGTCGCCGCCGAGGACACCCGCCGGGCGCGGGCCCTGGCCGCGGGTCTGGGGGTGACCATCACCGGGCGGGTCGTGAGCTATTACGACCAGGTGGAGGCGCAGCGGACACCGGCTCTGGTCGAAGAGGTCCGGTCCGGTGCAACTGTGTTGGTGATCACCGACGCGGGGATGCCGTCGGTGTCCGACCCCGGCTACCGCCTCGTGGTGGCCTGTGTCGAGGCGCAGTTGCCGATCACCTGCCTGCCGGGCCCGTCGGCGGTCACCACGGCGCTCGCGGTCTCGGGACTGCCGGTCGAGCGATTCTGCTTCGACGGTTTCGCCCCTCGTAAACCGGGTCAGCGCAAGAAGTGGTTGGCCGCCTATGTGGAAGAGCCGCGCACCGCGGTGTTCTTCGAGGCGCCACACCGTCTGGCCGAGTGCCTCGGCGACGCGGTGGAGGTACTCGGACCCGACCGTCGGGCGGCGGTGTGCCGGGAACTCACCAAAACCTACGAGGAGGTGCGCCGCGGGACGCTGGCAGAGCTGTCGCGGTGGGCTGCCGATGGGGTCCGCGGTGAGATCACGGTGGTGCTCGAGGGTGCCGTCGCCGGTGAACCCGACATCGATGATCTGGTGGCGCGGGCCGAAGAGCTCGTGGCGTCGGGTGTCCGGCTGAAGGACGCCTGCGCGCAATTGGCGGCTTCCTCTGGTGCGTCCAAGCGTGAACTCTACGAAGCAGTGCTGGCCGGCCGTCCGGACGAGTAGGCGCTTCCCGCCCGCCGGGTTTATGTGATCGGACCGTCATTATTTGGCCGATCGTTCAAAGTCGGCTGAGACGACGGCGGCGGAGGCGTAATGTTCGGCCCATTGTCAGTGGTGTGCCTGGGTGTGGCACCTCGGGAGGGGGCGATCGCATGGCGGCCTTCGATCATGTCGACCTGGACGCGATGCCCAACCCGGTGTGGGTCGCCGGCCGCGGCGGGACCCGGGGGCATGGCAACCGGGCGTGGTCCGAGTTCGTCGGCTGCGCGGTCGGGGCCCTGGCCGACTGGACGGACGTCGTCCACCCGGCGGATCGGGAACGGGTGGTGCAGGCCTGGGAGTACGCCACGGCGCATGGCGAGACCTTCGGCGATGAGTGTCGCCTGCGCGAGCGTGACGGCGGGTACCGCTGGTTCGTGATGATGGCCTATCCGCCGGACGCATCGCGGGATTCGTCGGGGCAGTGGGTGATCAGCTGCGCCGACATCGACGAGCGGGTGCGTGCACACCGAGCGCTGGTGGTGAGCGCCGAGATCCAGAACACCATGCTCGATGCGAGCGGCGATTGCATCAAGATCCTCGATACCGACGGCGTCGTGGTGCACATGAACAAGGCGGGGTGTGCCGCACTCGGGCTGCCAATCGAGACGACCATCTTCGGAATGCGTTGGCTCGACCTGCTGCCGGAAGAGTTTCGCGGGCGCGGACAACGCGCCATCAATGCGGCCAGGAGCGGCGAGAACGCGCATTTCGCGGGTTCGCTCCCGACGGAAGGGCCGTCCCGGCAGTACTGGGACAACCTGCTGACGCCGATGAAATCCGCGGACGGGACAACCGCACGGATCCTGTGCGTCTCGCGCGATGTCACACTGCAGCACGAGGCCGAAGCCCGGCTGCGCAGTGCCGGGGAGATCGACGACCTCACCGGCCTTCCCAACCGCAGATCGTTCAAGATCCACCTGAAGCGGGCCCTCGGCCGTGCGCGGAACACGAACCGGCCGGTGGGCCTGCTCCTGATCGACCTCGACCACTTCAAACTGGTCAACGACACCCTCGGACACCCGGCCGGTGACCATCTGCTGCGGGTGTTGTCCCGGCGCCTGCGATCGTGTCTGCCGGACAGTGGGTACGTCGCCCGGCTCGGTGGTGACGAGTTCGGTGTGGTGATCGAGGACGTGAACGGTGATGCCGAACTGCAGGCGGTGGCAAAATCCGTTGCCGCGCAGACGAACACGCAGGTCACCTACGCGGGCAAGGTGATCAACGGTGGAATGAGCATCGGCTGCGCCACGTATCCGCGCGATGCCGCAGACGCCTCTGGACTGTTGAGGTCGGCCGACACCGCACTCAACGACCTCAAGGCGGGCGGACGCGGCGGGGTCCGGATGTTCAGTGCGGAGATGATGGCCGGAACCGAAGACGCGGCGGCGCAGCGCGGGCGCGCCCGTCAGCTCATCCGCGACAACGCCATCGAACCGCACTACCAACCCAAGGTCCGCCTCGCCGACGGAGAAGTCGTCGGATTCGAGGCTCTGTTGCGCTGGCGGACACCGTTGGGCCTGCAACTACCCGGCGCAGTGGCCGAAGCGTTCAAAGACTACGAGCTGGCCACCCGGCTGGGCGCTCTGATGCACCTGAAGATCTGCCGCGACATCGCCGCCTGGATCGACGCGGACCTGCCCATCGTGCCGGTGTCGTTGAACGCCTCGCCGGTCGAGTTCCTGCGCGATGACTATGCCGAGAGACTGTTGCGGCGGTTGGAACTCTTCCGGATCCCGACCTCGCTCATCGAGGTCGAGATCACCGAACACATTCTCACCGATCGCGGATCGGAACATGTTGTGCGAGCACTCAATGCGCTCAAGTCGGCCGGAGTGCGGGTGGCACTGGACGACTTCGGTACCGGGCATTCATCGCTGGCCCACCTGCGCGACTACCCGGTCGACTGCGTCAAGATCGACCGCGGGTTCGTCCGGCGACTGAACGATGACCCGGCCGTCCTGGCCATCGTCCGGGCGATAGCCCAACTCGGGCCCGGCCTCGATCTCGACGTCGTCGCAGAGGGCATCGAGACCGAGCTGGAGTGCTGCGCGCTGGCCGATGCCGGATGCGCCTTCGGCCAGGGCTTTCTGTTCGCCGAGGCGATGGATGCGGCAGCGGTGGTGGCGCTGCTGCGGTCTGCCGACGGACTGAATCCGGACCGTCGTCAGCCGTCGGCGCTGGTGTGATCGGGCCGGTGTTGCAGGCCGATGATCGCGGCCGCCTTGTCGAGGCATTCCTGCCACTCGCTTGCGGGGTCGGAATCGATGGTGATGCCGCCACCGACACCGAGGTGCACCGAGCCCTCGGGTGAGACCTCGACCGTGCGGATCGCGACATTGAGGTCGAGGTCGCCGTCGGGGGAGGCCACTCCGATCGCGCCGCAGTAAAGCCCGCGGGGATGCTGCTCCCAGTCCGTGAGTAGCTCGCGCGCACGGATCTTGGGGGTTCCGGTGACCGAGGCAGGCGGAAAGGTCGCGTCGATCAGGTCGCTGTTGGACACTGTCCGACCGAGCGTGGCCTGCACCGTCGACACCAGATGCCAGACCCCCGGGGCCGGATGAACCTGCAGCAACTCGGTGACCGTGACGGTGCCCGGGACGGCGACGCGGCCCAGATCGTTGCGGACCAGGTCGACGATCATGATGTTCTCCGCCACATCCTTGGCGGAGCCGAGCAGTTGTTTCGGGTCGAGATCGATCGGGAGCGTTCCCTTGATGGGACTCGAGTGGACCACTGCACCGTGCCGCCTCAGGAAGGTCTCCGGTGAGAACGACACCACCGAACCCCAATCACCTTGCAGGAAAGCAGATTTCCTGGGCCGGGTGACATCGACACCGTCGGAGAAGTAATTGGCGACGGACCCGTCGAGCTGCCCGGTGAACCGCGTGCAGATACACGCCTGGTACACCTCGCCGGCTGCGATGGCGTCGAGGCACTGCTCGATGGCTCTCACGTGTGGCGCCTTGTCGGGCGGTGTCCACCGCACCGCCCAGTTGTCCCGGTGCTGTTCGGTCAGGGCGGCGAGAACCCAGTCGGGACACGGGCGGTCGGTGACCGAGGTCCACCACCAGGTGCCCAGTCGGTCCTGGTGCAGGATGGCGTCCGTCGATCCGCCCGCGGTGGCCGGCAACGGGCCCTCGTCGGCGCGATCCGGAAAACCCAGGTACCCGAACCAGAACTGGTCCGGGTGGTCCGGAACCGCGGTGCCCGCGGTCAGCGTGATCGACGGGGCGATGACGGCATCGGACCCGAGCCAATCGCCGATCAGTGCCGCCGGACCGGGCAGGCCCAGCCGGCGCGTGTGAAAATCCAGCGCGCGCACCACATCCGGGGCGGCGGCGGGACCGATCTCAACGCTGCGCAACACACCGCCCGCACCGGTCCGTACGGGCGATGGGCCGTTGGGGCACTGAGGGCTCAGCTCTTCGGTGCTTCGTAGCGCGGGAAGATCGGTGTCGGCTTCGGCAGGGACGTTCCGGCGGTGAGCCGCTGGGCGATCGCGTCGAAGTCACGTGAATCTGGCTTGACCACAAGCTGATCCAACAGACGTGCCGACGAATCCGGCATGGCCGGCTGGGTGAGCAATGCCGCGATCCGGACCACCTCGGCACAGATGTAGAGCACGGTGCCGGTGCGTTCGAGATCGGTCTTCGCCAGCTTCCACGGCTCTTCGACGGAGATGTACTTGTTGGTGTCGCCCAGAACGTCCCAGATCGCTTCGAGTCCGGAATGGATTGCCTGCTGGTCGAATTCGGCGCGGACCCGGTCGAGAAGTCCGTCGGCCTTGGCCAGCAGGGTGTTGTCGGCCTCGGTGAGGTTCACCGGGGCAGGCAGCACGCCGTCGAAGTACTTGCCCACCATCGAGAGCGTCCGCTGGGCGAGGTTGCCGAGTTCGTTGGACAGATCGGCGTTGACCCGCGCGACGATGGCGTCGTGACTGTACGAACCGTCCTGGCCGAACGGCACCTCGCGCAGGCAGAAGAACCGGATCGGATCGAGACCGAACTCGGCGATCAGGCCGGCGGGGTCGACCACGTTGCCGACCGACTTGCTCATCTTCTCGCCGCTGTTGAGCAGGAAGCCGTGTGCGAAGACCCGTTTGGGCAGTTCGATCCCGGCGCTCATCAGGAATGCGGGCCAGTACACACAGTGGAACCGGATGATGTCTTTGCCGATGATGTGCAGGTCGGCGGGCCAGTACTTCTTCCAGGCCGCCGAATCGGTGTCGGGGAAGCCCGCGGCGGTGATGTAGTTGGTCAGCGCGTCGACCCACACGTACATGACGTGGGCGTCGTCGCCCGGTACCTTCACGCCCCAGTCGAAGGTGGTGCGGGAGATCGACAGGTCCCGCAGGCCTCCGCGGACGAAGCTGACCACCTCGTTGCGGCGGGTGTTGGGTCCGATGAACTCAGGGTGCTCGTCATAAAGAGCGAGGAGCTTGTCCTGGTACGCCGAGAGCCGGAAGAAGTACGACGCTTCCTCGGTCCACTCGACCGGCGTTCCCGACTCGGTGGCGATGCGGCTGCCATCCTCGAGGACGGTCAGTTCGGCATCGCCGTAGAAGGCTTCGTCGCGGACGGAGTACCAGCCGGAGAACTTGTCGAGGTAGATGTCGCCGTTGGCGTTCATCCGCTCCCAGATGGCCCGGGACGCGACATGGTGGTCGGCGTCGGTGGTGCGGATGAACCGGTCGAAGCTGCTGCCCAGCATCTCCTGCAGTTCGCGGAACGCGGCGGAGTTGCGGTCGGCCAGCTCGCGGGTCTCGACGCCCTCGTTCTCTGCGGTCTGTTGCATCTTCTGGCCGTGTTCGTCGGTGCCGGTGACGAACAGCACGTCATAGCCGTCGAGCCGCTTGAATCGTGCCAGTGTGTCGGCCGCAATGTACTCGTAGGCGTGCCCGATGTGCGGTGCCCCGTTGGGGTATGCGATGGCCGTTGTCATGTAGAACGGCGGTTTTGTTGCAGAAGCCATGGTGTCGACAGCTTATCGGCAGGCCGAGCCTGCGCGGACTCGGCCACTACAGTTGCCCGGTATGGGTGACCCCACCGGCACGCGAGTGCCGCTCGAGCGATTTGCCGCCGCCCGGTCGGCCCGGCTGGCGACGGTGTCGGCCACCGGAGGTCCGCACCTGGTCCCGGTCGTCTTCGCCGTCGACGGCCAGACGATCCACCTGGCCGTCGACGGCAAGCCGAAATCGACCCGGCAGCTGCGGCGGCTGGCGAACATCGAGCGCAATGCCCAGGTCTGCCTCCTGGTCGACGAGTACACCGAGGACTGGGAGCAGCTGTGGTGGGTGCGCGCCGACGGCCACGCCGCGATCCACACCGAAGGCCCCGCGGTGGACCGGACGTATCAACTCCTGCGAGCCAAATACCCGCAGTACGCGACCGTGCCGCTCGACGGCCCGGTCATCGTGGTGGCCGTGACCCGATGGTCGGCCTGGAGTGCAACCGGCCGGGCCTGACTACTCCGCCCGGGCGAAGTTCTCGGTCAGTTCGAGGATGATCCGCGGCCACAGGGGTTCGGGGATGTCGTGCGCCATGTCCTTGAGCAGGACGAGCTTCGAACCCTTGACCGCCTTGGCGATCGCCTTGCCACCCGTCGGGCGCATCAGACCGTCCGCGGTGCCGTGGATGACGACGGTCGGTGCGGTGATGGCGCGGGTATAGGGGAGCAGACTGCCGGTACCCATCACCGCGGCCGCCTGTCGCACGACGCCGGCCGGGTCGTGGGCGCGGTCGTAGGCCAGGGTGGCGCGACGCAAGGACTCTTCCCAGGGCAGTGCGTATTTGGCGCTGCCGATGGTGCGGGCGGATCGCGCGGCGTTTTCGATGTACTCCTCGCGGGTGGCGCCGATGCCCGGCCCGGAGAGCAATGCCTTGAGTTTGCGGGGATCCGGTGGCGGGAGGAAGGCCTGGTTGGTGCTGGAGAACATGATGCCCACCGACAACACCCGGTCGGCATACTTACCCGCCACGATCTGGGCGATCATGCCGCCCATCGAACCGCCGACGATGTGGGCCTGCCGGATCTCGAGGGCGTCGAGGAGGCCGACCGCGTCCGCCGCCATGTCGACCAGGGTGTACGGCACCTCACTGGCCTTGCCGAGTTCGTAGTTGGCGAGCCGTTTGAGCAGCGACCCGTCGACCCGGACGCCGTCGAGGTGTGTCGACAGACCGATGTCGCGGTTGTCGAAACGGATGACGCGGTAGCCCTGATCGGCGATCTTCATACAGAACTCGGTCTGCCAGAACGTCAGCTGGGCGCTCAGGCCCATGATCAGCAGCACTGCCGGATCGTCGGGATCGCCCATGTCCTCGTAGGCGATCGTCAGGTCGCCGACCTGCTTCGTGCCCACCCGGTGGTTGGTCTGTGTCACATCGCGCCACTTTAGTGCACCTGCTGTCGAGTCCGGTCGATTTCCATTCGCCAACCGCGGGGGCGGACGGGCACAATCCACACATGTCACCTCGCCGGTTCGAGCAAGTCGATGTCTTCGCGTCCGGGCCGCTGACCGGTAACCCCGTCGCCGTCGTGTTCGGCGCCGACGACCTCACCGACGACCAGATGCGCACGTTCGCGCGGTGGACGAATCTGTCCGAGACGACGTTCGTGTGTACCCCGCGGGATCCGGCGGCGGATTACCTGCTCCGGATCTTCACGCCTGCCGGGGAACTGCCCTTCGCCGGACACCCGACCCTCGGTTCGGCGCACGCCTGGTTGCAGGCCGGTGGAGAGCCGAAGGGCGAGAAGATCATTCAGGAATGTGGCGTGGGACTGGTCGGTATCCGCGCGGTCGGCGACGCGCTGGCGTTCGCGGCCCCACCGCTGATCCGGTCGGGCGCGGTCGAGGCCGACGACCTCGCCCTCATCCGGCAGGCCCTGGGTCTGCGCCCGTCGGATGTCGTCGCCGCGAACTGGGTGGACAACGGGCCGGGATGGATCGGATTGCTGCTGACCTCGGCCGGCCTGGTACTCGACGTCGAGCCGGATTTTGCCGCGCTCGGGGCGTTCAATGTCGGCCTCATCGGCCCCTACCTGGGCGAGACGGGACCACCTGATCGACCAGATTACGAAGTCCGGGCCTTCGCCCCCGGCGCGGGCGTCGCGGAGGACCCGGTGACCGGCAGCCTCAATGCCGGCCTGGCGTGCTGGCTGCGCGGGCTGGAGATCGCGCCCGCGACATACGTCGCGGCGCAGGGGGCGGCGCTGGGCCGGTCCGGCCGTGTCCTGATCAATGACGACGACACCGACATCTGGGTCGGCGGTCGCAGTGTGTCGGTCATCGTCGGCGAGGTCGATCTCTGACATGACCGATCAGACGACGCCGGGACCCATCGCGCCGGACACGAGCAACGGCCAGGAGAAGAGCAACAAGGAACTCAAGAAGGAGCGGCGGCGCACCCCGCCGCCGGATCCGGAGCCGTTGCCCCCGCTGATCGACGCCCACACCCACCTGGCCGCCTGTGGCGGGCGGGATGCCGAATCGGTGCGGCAGATTCTCGACCGTGCCGAGGCCGTGGGTGTTCTTGCCGTGGTCACCGTCGCCGACGACATCGTCGATGCCCGCTGGGCCGTGGACGCGGCGCGGTGGGATTCGCGGGCGTACGCCGCCGTGGCGTTGCACCCGACCCATGCGCACGAACTCGACGACGCCACCAAGGCCGAACTCGAACAGATGCTGACCGACCCGCGGGTCGTCTCGGTGGGGGAGACCGGCCTGGACTACTACTGGCCGGGCAAGTCGGACGACTGCGCGACCGTCCCACAGCAGCATGAGGCGTTCGCCTGGCATATCGATCTCGCCAAACGCGTCGGCAAGCCGCTGATGATCCACAACCGCGAGGCCGATCGCGACCTGCTCGATGTACTCGAACGCGAGGGTGCGCCGCAGACGGTGATCATGCACTGCTTCTCCGGGGACGAACGCGTCGCCGCGGAGTGTGTCGAGCGCGGGTATCTGCTCAGTTTTGCCGGGACGGTGAGTTTCAAGAACTCCACCACCTTGCAGGCCGCGGCCGCTCTGGTGCCCGACGATCAGCTCCTGATCGAGACCGATGCGCCGTTCCTGACACCCCACCCGTATCGAGGCCAACCGAACCAGTCGTACGTCCTGCCCTACACCGCGCGGGCGCTGGCGGAGGTGCGGGGGCAGGAGCCAGCGGGGCTCGCCCGAGCTGTTACCCAAAATGCGATCCGCGCATACGGATTGGACCTGCAGGTTTAGCGATAGCTTTGCACAACGCACACCATCTCGTTATCTTGTTGTGATCATGTCTGTGCTTGCTCGTATCAACGAATCGACCTCCCGCACCCCACGCATCGCAATCGCGCTACTGCTCGCAGTACTCGTCGCAGGCGGTGTGATGGGGATCGTCGCCCACAAAAGCGTGACGATCGACGTCGACGGCGAGGTGGTCAGCGTCGCCACCATGCGTAGCTCGGTCGACGCCATCCTGGACGAACAGGGTTACGACCCGGCCGACGGCGACCTGGTGTTGCCGGCACCCGACGACCGGGTGGGCGATGGCGAGACCATCACCCTGCACCGGCTCAAGACCCTGACGGTCAACGTCGACGGTCAGCCCCGTGAGGTCAAGACCACCGCCACCACGGTCCAGCAGGCGCTCGCGCAGATCGACCTCGACTCGGCGGCCAATGACATCGAAGGTCCCATCACCGAGCAGCTGCCGGTGTCCGGTGGCACCGTGAACGTGGTGCTTCCCAAGAAGGTCAAGCTCACCGACGGGACGCACACCTCGACGCCGCAGATCGCCGCGAAGACCGTCGCCGAACTGCTCCAGGACACGGGCAACCCGCTGACGCCGACCGATCAGGTCACACCGGCCGCCGACGCGCCGGTGACCAACGACATGGACATCACCGTCACCCGGATCCGCACCGAGACCGTGACAGTGACCGAACCGGTCGCACCGCCGGAGAACAAGGTCGACGACCCCGAACTGACCACCGGCCGTACCGAGGTCAAGAACCCGGGACAGCCCGGCTCCGCCGAGGTCACCTATGAGGTGACCACCGTCAACGGCAAAGAGACCGAGAAGGTGAAGCTCGATTCCGTGGTGAAGGTCGAACCGAAGCCGGCCACCGTGGCGGTCGGCACCAAGCCGGGTGCGCCGTACGTGCCGCCGGGCTCGGTCTGGGACCGGCTGGCGCAGTGTGAGGCGACCGGCAACTGGTCCATCAACAACGGCAACGGTTTCTACGGTGGCGTGCAGTTCGACCAGAACACCTGGGACCGCTGGGGTGGCCAGGAATACGCGCCGCGCGCCGACCTCGCGACCCGCGAGGAACAGATCGCAATTGCAACCAAGACCCAGGCCGCGCAAGGATGGGGCGCATGGCCTTCTTGCTCGTCCAAACTCGGACTTCGTTGATCTCACCGCAGCACGCCTGCCCTCGTGGGCGGACGCTGCGCTGAGTAACGTACCCGCGCTGCTCGGTCCGGCGGAGATCCGTGAACTCGCCGCCGAACTCGACATCCGCCCCACCAAGACCCTCGGCCAGAACTTCGTGCATGACGCCAACACGGTGCGGCGCATCGTGACGGCCTCCGGGATCGGTCCGGACGATGTGGTGGTCGAGGTCGGCCCCGGACTCGGCTCGCTGACCCTGGGACTGCTCGCGGTGGCCAAAGAAGTGATCGCCGTCGAGATCGATCCCCGGCTCGCCGGCCGGCTGCCCGCGACCGTCGCCGAGCGTGCGCCCGACCAGGCCGATGCGCTGACCGTGGTCACCAAGGACGCCTTGCGGGTGACCGCGGAGGACCTGCCGACCGCGCCGACCGCGCTGGTGGCGAACCTGCCCTACAACGTCGCCGTGCCGGTGCTGCTGCACCTGATGTCGGAGTTCCCCAGTATCCGCACGGCATTGGTGATGGTGCAGCTCGAGGTCGCCCAGCGGCTGGCTGCCGGTCCCGGCGGGCGCGTCTACGGGGTTCCCAGCGTCAAGGCACGGTTCTTCGGGGAGGTCTCCCAGGCCGGCTCGGTGGGGCGGCATGTGTTCTGGCCCGAACCCAAGGTCGAGTCCGGTCTGGTCCGGATCAGCCGGTACGCCGAACCGCGCTGGCCGGTCGACGAGGCCCATCGCCGACGCGTCTTCTCGGTGATCGATGCGGCTTTTGCCCAGCGGCGCAAGATGTTACGTGCGGCGCTGTCCGGTCTGGCCGGTTCATCCCCGGCGGCCGAGGAGCTGCTGACCGCCGCCGGTATCGACCCCACCCTCCGGGGTGAGCGCCTGGCCATCGACGACTACGTGGCGCTCGCCGCGCAGCTTGATTAGCCGGGCCGCATAGACTTGGCGATCGTGTTGTCTGTTGTCCCACGTCCCGTCACGGTTCGGGTACCCGCAAAGGTGAATCTGCACCTGGGCGTCGGTCTGCCCCGCCGTGATGGCTATCACGAATTGACGACCGTGTTCCAGGCGCTGTCACTGTCGGACACCGTCACGGTGGCCCCGGCCGACAACCTCTCGATCGTTGTCACCGGAGACAGCGCCGCCGAGGTCCCGGTCGACTCGACCAACCTGGCGTGGCGGGCCGCCGAGTTGATGTCGCGGGCGGCCGGCCGGCCACCCGAGGTGACGATCACGATCAACAAGGGCATCCCGGTCGCCGGGGGTATGGCCGGTGGTTCGGCCGATGCCGCCGGCACACTGCTGGCGCTGTCCCGGCTGTGGCGCCTGGAGATCGACCGCGCCACCATGACATCCCTCGCCGCCGAATTGGGAAGCGACGTACCGTTTTCCCTGCGCGGTGGCACCGCGCTCGGCACCGGCCGCGGCGAGAAGCTCAACACCGTCCTGTCCCGCGGTGAGTACCACTGGGTGCTGGCCGTCGCCAAAGAAGGTCTGAGCACCGCGCAGGTGTACCGCGAACTGGACCGGTTGCGCGAGACGAACGAGTCCGCCGACGACACCGGCACCTATACCGAATCTCCCGACGAGCTCCTGCAGGCGCTCGCATCGGGTGACCCACAGAGAGTTGCAACATTGCTACACAACGACATGCAACCGGCAGCGCTGTCCATGCGCCCGGCTCTGCGCCGAACACTGCGCGCCGGTGTCGACGCCGGGGCCCTCTCCGGAATCATCTCCGGGTCGGGACCGACGTGCGCGTTCCTGTGCGCCGATGAGGCCGCCGCGGTGGCCACCGCGGCCGAGTTGTCCGGCGCGGGTGTGTGTCGCGCGGTCCGTACCGCCTCCGGCCCGGTCGGCGGCGCACGAGTGATCGAGGCAGCACTGTGACCGCACCAGGAAAACGTCAGGGCACCAACCTGATCTCCGTCGAGAAGATCAGCAAGTCGTTCGGCATCAAGCCGCTGCTCGAATCGGTCAGTCTCGGCGTCCAGGAGGGCGACCGCATCGGAGTGGTCGGGCTCAACGGCGGCGGCAAGACGACGATGCTCGAGATCCTGGCCGGGATCGAGCCGCCCGACGAGGGCCGCGTGGCCCGCGCCACCGGGTTGCGGATGGCGGTGGTGACCCAGCGTGGACACCTTCCTCCCGAGCAGACCATCGGGCAGATCGTTCTCGGACCACTCGGGGTCGCCGAACACGAATGGGCCGGCGATGCCCGCATCCGGTCGGTCCTGGCCGGTATCGGCATCGGCGAATTGGGGCTCGATACCCTCGTCACCGACCTGTCCGGTGGACAGCGGCGCCGGGTGGCGCTGGCGGCCGCGCTGGTGCAAGATCTGGATCTGCTGATCTTGGACGAGCCCACCAACCACCTCGACCTCGAGGGCATCGCCTGGCTCGGTCAGCATCTGGTCAACCGGCGCAGCGCGCTCGTCGTGGTGACCCACGACCGCTGGTTCCTCGACACGGTCGCGACCACCACCTGGGAAGTGCAGAACGGCAAGGTCGAGAGCTATGAAGGTGGCTACAACGACTGGGTCTATGCCCGCGCGGAACGGACCCGGCTCTCCGATGTCGCCGAAGAACGTCGACAGAACCTGGCGCGTAAAGAACTTGCCTGGCTCCGTCGTGGGCCGCCGGCCCGGACGTCCAAGCCGAAGTACCGGATCCAGGCTGCCGAGAAACTGATCGCCGATGTGCCACCGCCGCGAGATTCGGTGGCGCTGGCCAGTTTCGCCAAACGACGTCTGGGCAAGGTGGTCATCGAACTCGAGGACGCCAAGCTCACGACCCCCGACGGCCGCGTGCTGATCGACGACCTGACCTGGCGTCTGGCGCCGGGCGAGCGCATCGGTCTCGTCGGTGTCAACGGCTCGGGCAAGTCGACACTGCTACGGACCCTGGCCGGTGAATTGCCGCCGGCCGCCGGTCGTCGCATCGAAGGGCAGACGGTCTCGATCGGCTGGCTGCGTCAGGAACTCGACGACCTACCGGTCGACATGCGGGTGATCGAGGCCGTCGAAGATGTTGCCGGACATATCGAATTGGGCGGCAAGGACGTCTCGGCCGGGCAGCTGGCCGAGCGTCTGGGATTCAGTCCGGCCCGGCAGCGCACACCGGTCGGCGACCTCTCCGGTGGTGAGCGTCGACGGCTGCAGCTCACGCGCGTGTTGATGGCACAACCGAACGTGCTGTTGCTCGACGAGCCCACCAACGACCTCGACATCGACACACTGCAGCAACTCGAGGATCTTCTCGACAACTGGGCGGGGACGCTGGTGGTGATCAGTCACGACCGTTTCCTGATCGAGCGGATCTGTGAGAGCACCTGGGCTCTGTTCGGTGACGGTAAACTCACCAACCTGCCCGGTGGCATCGAGCAGTATCTGACGAAACTCTCCAACGGTCCGGCCGCTGCCTCGGCCGTTCAGTCGTCGGGACCGGCCAAGGCTGCCGCTTCGGCCGGCGGCGGTCCCGCCAAAGGCTCTGGCGCTGAGCGTGACATGGAGAAGGCTCTCAAGAAGGTCGAACGTCAGGTGCAGCGTCTGGTCAAACAGGAGGCCGAGTTGCACGACAAGCTCGCCGACGCGGCCACCTCACCGGATCAGCTGATTGCCTTGGGCATCGAACTGAAATCTGTGGTGGCGCAACGTGAAGCGGCTGAAGAGTCGTGGATGGAACTCGCCGAAGCAATCGGCTGACAAGGAGATCATCGGTGTCGTTCATCCGTACGCAGGTCGGCAATGGTGTCGGCGAGATCGTCTTGGATCGCCCCAAGGCCCTCAACGCGCTGGATCAGACGATGGTCGACGACATGTTCAGGGTCCTGTCGGATTGGGCGGACAATCCCGAGATCGAGACGGTCCTGGTCACCTCGTCGAACGATCGGGCGTTCTGTGCCGGCGGTGACATCCGGGCGATCCGCGATGCGGTGCTGGCCGAGGACTTCGCCGCCGTGACAAGGTATTTCAGCGCGGAGTACGAACTCGATCAGCTGGTGGCGGATTTTCCGAAGCCCTATGTGGCATTGATCGACGGACCCGCGCTCGGCGGTGGTCTGGGCATCAGCGTGCACGGTGAGATCCGGGTGGTCAGCGAGAAGGCAATGATCGCGATGCCGGAAACGGCAATCGGATTCATGCCCGATGTCGGTTCGACATATTTTCTGCCGCGGCTGCCGGCGGGTGTGGGGCTGTGGATGGGATTGACCGGCGCGCGTGTGCACGGGGCGGATGCGGTGGCCGTCGGCCTGGCGACCCACTATGTTCCCAGTGCCAAGTTCGGTGACCTCGCCGATGACATCCGGTCGGGAATGTCACTGTCGCAGGCATTGTCGGGCCGGACCGAAAAGGTCTCCACGACGGAACTGCCGCTGGCGAAGATCGCCGAGTACTTCAGTGATGATCCGGTCGCGGCGATCGTCGGCGGTCTGCGCGGCGCCGTCGGTGATGACTGGGCAGCGCAGACCGTCGCCCAACTCGACGCCGCATCACCGACAAGCCTGGTGGTGACCGCTGCATTGATCGAACTCGGTGGGCGTTCGACGCTCGACGAATGTCTCGAGCGCGAGCTACATGCCGCCGAGCAGATCACCCGGACACCTGACTTCGCCGAGGGCGTACGGGCGGTTCTGGTCGACAAGGACCGGAATCCGACGTTCAGTCCGGCCGCGTTGGCCGACGTGGACCTCGAGGTCGTCACCCGCATCATCGGCTGACACCGCGCCGATCCTTCGGCGATCAACGAAGTGATCCGGCTCTAGTGTCGAGTGATGACCGCACACACCGATCTGGTCCTCGAACCAGTGATCGAGGTGCCGTGATGTTCGATATCGAGATCGCGGCGCCGCACGGCGCCGACTCCCTCGCCCGAATCGGCCGCACGCTCGGGGACGCGGGTGTGGGGCTCGAAGGCGGGGGTATGTGGTCGGGCGTGGCGCACTACCTCGTCGCCGATGCGAACGCAGCGCTACGAGCGCTCGCTGCCGGAGGCGTCGGAACGGGCATTGCCCGGGAAGTGGTACTGGCAGACCTGGACGCCGACGTCCCCGGAGCCCTCGGGAGAATGACGCAGCAACTCACCGCCGCCGGGATTGCCCTGCTCGGCCAGTACAGCGACCACGACAATCGCAAGGTCCTGATCGTCGACGACGCGGCGGCCGCTCGCGCTGCGCTCGGAGAAGGGCGCCGCGCGTGAGTGGCGAGCCGGACATCGCGGTGCCGGCCCGGGCTTTGGGCGACCCCGCGCGAGGCCGCATCGTGACGGCATTACTGGGTGATCGTGCGATTCCGGCGGGTGATCTTGCCCGCGTGGCCGGTGTCTCGGCGTCCACGGCGAGCGAACACCTGCGCGTTCTACTCGACAGCGGCATCGTGGTCGTTGAACAGCATGGCCGCAATCGTCTCTTTCGGCTCGCCGGCAGCGACGTCTCGCATGCGATCGAAGCGCTCCAGGCGATCGCGCCACGATCGCAGGTGCATTCCCTGCGCCAACATCGGGTCTCCGAAGAGCTCCGGGTGGCCAGAACCTGCTACGACCACCTGGCCGGAGACCTCGGCTTGAGAATCGCCGACGTGTTGATCCGTTCCGGAGTTGTGGCCGAACTGGTAATCGGGCAGCCTTCACCTCCGCCGGAGCCGTTCCCGCGCGGACCTGTCGCGGCAGCGTTCGGCATCCGGCCTCCGGTGGGCTCGCGCCCGTGGGCCAGGGGCTGTTTGGACTGGACCGGTCGACGTGCTCATGCCGCCGGTCAGGTCGGCGTACAAGTCCTCGGTGCGCTGGAGTCCCAGAGTTGGGTCACGCGCCGACCGAACCGCCGGGCTGTTCGCGTCACCGACGTCGGCGAGGCAGGCCTTCGAGAACTCGAATCGGCGCTCGACTGATCCGCTCCGTAACATTTTGGCGTCTTCGGGCGTGTCGTAGTCGAATATCCTTGTGAAACTCCTCACGGTGGGGTAAAGGGACAAAACCGCAGCGTAGACGGTATTTTTGCATACGTCGGCGGGCGCAAAAAATACTTTGCAGGCCTTGTCAGGCCGCTTTTTACTGGACTTTTTCGGGTTCGTATACCAATCTGTTATCAACCAGTTACGCAGATGCAACGTCTGCAGGACGAGAAGGTTGGTGATCATGCGGATTCATCCCGCATGCGCAATCCGAGGTCTCGCTGGGCGCCTGGAGGCTGAGACCGCCACCCGGGCTGTGTAGCGAGTCTCGTCTGGACCCTGACCAGACGGGTCGGATGCGACATGCGCCAGGGCGCCAGCGCCCCTGGTTTCACAAATCCATCGACAGCAATGACCCACATCGCCGCGAGTGTGACCGCACCTGGCGAGGTTGTCTGCTGCCCGCCGTCAGTCGGCCGAATCAAATCTAGGAATCAGTTACATGTTCGCTTTTTCGAAGTTGCTCCAGGATGCCCGGAGCGGCGCATCGCACACGCACGCCCGCTACGTCGGTGGCGCCGCCACGCTGGCGATTGCCGCCACGCTCACGGCCGGGGCGTTCATCACCGATGAGCCCGCCAGCGCCGACACGGCCGCGGTCACGAAGTCTGCCACCGAAACGGCCGTCGTCGAGACGACGACCGAGACCGAGACCGAAGCCGCGGTCGCCGCCCCGGTCGAGCCCGCAGTCGTGGAGCCCGTACCTGCTGCCGCCGAGCCCGCACCCGAGCCGGTTGCGGCGCCGGAGCCACCCCCGGCCCCGGTTTACGAGAACAACCTCGACGGCTGGATCCGTCAGTCACTCGACATCCTGGCCGCGAAGAACATCCCGGCGAGCTACGACGGGATCATGCGCAACATCATGCGTGAATCGACCGGTAACCCGGCCGCCATCAACCTGTGGGACTCGAATGCCGCGGCCGGCATCCCGTCCAAGGGCCTGCTTCAGGTGATCGACCCGACCTACGCGGCCTACCACGTCGAGGGCACCGTGTTCGACATCTGGGATCCGGTCTCGAACATCGTCGCGGCCTGCAACTATGCCGCACACAAGTACGGCTCGATGGACAACGTCAACGGCGCATACTGAGGCCGGCTGACGGGTCCGCCGTCCCTCTGAGCAGTAACCCCCCAGCGCTCCGCCTGTACGAAGACTCTCCGCAATTCCTGTGGAGGGCCCCGTACAGCGGGGCGTTCGTGGTTTCTGAGGTAGCGCGTTCGGTCGACGGGACCAGGCTCACAGTCCCCGCACCCGTTCATTGTGCGGCGATCATCGTCCAAATCGACCTGTGAGACGCGGATTCAGTCGGTCGCGGAACTATAACCATTGCGCGGCATTGTGGGCTTTTCATACCCGTATGTCGTCAATTAATCATGTGAGACCTGTCACGAGGGTGTTTCGGCGAATTCGCAACGCACACCGCTTTTTTGGGGAACACGAGGGCCGCAGAAGGTGCCTCGCAGACCTGACTTAACGAGTCTTTCTCAGATTTTTCTCAGGTTTGGATACCAATCTGTTATCGGAGCGAAATGCAGACGTGATGTCTGCCGCATGAGAAGGATGAATAGCCATGCCCATGCACCTCGCATGCGCAATCCGGGGTCCTGCCACGGCCATCGGGGCTCACATCGCCACGTGGTCGCCGCCGTGATCCTCGGCCGTACCCGATAGTCGGTTGGCTCGATTGCGCTATGCGCCCGGGACACCAACGCCCCCTGTTTTGACAAACCGATCGACAGCGTTGGCCGACATCACCGTGAGTGCCACTGCGTTCTGGAGGCCTTCTGCTGCCTGCCGAATCACACCAGGAACCCGGTTAAATGTTTGATCTATCTAAGTTTTATATATCCAAGTTTAATATCTCTAGGTTTGATATCTCGACGTTGGTCCGGCGTGCCCGGGTCGGCGCATCACGTTCACGCGTCCGCTACGTCGGTGGCGTCGTCACGGTGGCGATCGCGGCGACGCTTGTCACCGGGGCGATCGTCACCGACGAACCGGCCGGCGCCGACCAACCCGTCGCGGCGGCCAGGACTGCTGCCGAGGCCGCGATCGCAGCGCCGACCGAGACCGAGGCGCCTGCTGCTGCCGAGGCCCCGGTGGAGGAGGCGCCGGTGGTCGAGGAGCCGGCCCCTGAGGCGGTTGTCGCCCCGGAAGCGCCGCCGGCCCCGGTGTACGAGGACAACCTCGATGGCTGGATCCGTGAGGCACTCGACATCCTGGCCGCACACAACATCCCGGCGAGTTATGACGGGATCATGCGCAACATCATGCGTGAGTCGACCGGTAATCCGCAGGCCATCAATCTCTGGGACTCGAACGCCGCGGCCGGTATCCCGTCCAAGGGCCTGCTGCAGGTGATCGACCCGACCTACGCCGCCTACCACGTGGAGGGCACCGTGTACGACATCTGGGATCCGGTCTCCAATATCGTCGCTGCCTGCAACTATGCGGCCGACAAGTACGGTTCGATCGACAACGTCTACGGTCCTTACTGAGCCTCCGGGATGGCTCTGACCCCTCCGGGCCGTAGTGGATTACCCTCATCGCTCTGCCTGTACGAATTCTCCGCAATTCATGTGGAGGGCCCCGTGCAGGCGGGGCGTTCATGGTTTCTGCGGTAGCGCGTTCGGTCGAATTCGCCTACCCTCGCACGCAACAGTGGGTCGTTTGACCCACATCGGGCAGGCGGGGGACTGCGTGGCACGGATGTCTGTGGAGGTGCGGCGTGACCTGCTGGTGCGCGCTGCGTTCCGGGTCATCGCCGATCATGGGGTGGAGGCCGCGACGACCCGCCGGATCAGTGCGGAGGCGCGGATGTCGCTGGCCAGCTTCCACTACGCGTTCGAGTCGCGGGATGAGCTGCTCGCCGAGCTGGTTGCGCGGGGCACCTCCGACGAACTGGCAACGCTCACCGCACCGCTGGGCCCGCCGGACACCGCGGGGGCGCTCGACACGGATGACTGGAAGTTGCCGAACGACATCGGCGCGCTGATCAGGGCCGGTCTGATGTCGTACCTGGAGAGCGTCGTCGCCGATCCCGGCCGGGAAGCGGCGATGATCACGCTCGGCCAGTACGCCCGACGAACCGGCGGCCTCGAACACTTCGCCACCCGCCTGTACACCCGGTACTACGAAATCGCTCAGGTGTCACTGGAGGCCGCGGCCACCGCGATGGGCGCCACCTGGGCCACTGATCCGGAGTATCTGGCGCCGCTGGTGGTGGCCGCCACAGACGGTCTGACACTGGCCTATCTCAACACCGGCGATCGTGAGGTCGCCGAACGCATCATCGACGCGACCGTTGCCGCCCTCCTGGGCCACCTGACAGATCCGTCCGCATCATGAACGTCGACGTGAGCATTCCGGACCTGGATCTGGCCACCTCGACCATGCGGCCCGATTGGCCGTGGGCGGCCGATCCGGAATCGTATTGGGGTGCAATAGATTCAGCGGTCCGGGATCACGGGGACCCGGATGGTCCGGTTGCGGTGCTGGAGTTGACGGCACTGCGGCACAATCTGGCAGATCTGCGGTCGCGGGCCGCGGGTGTGCCCATTCGCGTCGCCTCCAAGTCGCTGCGGATCAGGTCGGTGATCGAGCAGATCCTGGCGGTGGACGGATTCGCCGGTGTGCTCGCATACGATGTGGCCGAAGCGCATTGGCTGGCGACAGCCGGTGACGTCGCCGATGTACTCGTCGGATATCCCAGTAGTGGTCGGCACGCGATCGCACGCCTGGCGGCCGACCCGGTCGCCGCGCAGCGGGTCACGCTGCTGGTCGATTCGGTGGCCCAGCTCGACCTCATCGAAGCGGCCAGAACTCGCTCGGGCCTGCCCGGAGCCGCCGGCCCGCTGCGGATCGCCATCGACCTCGACGCCTCGTACAGAGCACCCTTGCTCGGACATGTCGGCGTGCGCAGGTCCCCGATCCGGACGGTCACCGAGGCGGTCGACCTGGCCACCGAGATCGTCAACCGCTCCGGGATGACGTTGGTCGGCCTGATGTCGTACGAGGCGCAGGTGGCCGGTGTCGGCAACGAGATCGTCGGGAAGCGGTTGCGTAACAACCTCATCTGCGACATGCAGCGCCGTTCGATGGAGGAGCTGGTCGGCCGCCGAGGTGAGGTCGTCGCGGCGATCAGGCAGATCGCCGACCTCGAGTTCGTGAACGCCGGTGGTACCGGTTCGATAGAAGTCACCGCCGCCGATCTGTCGGTGACCGATATCGCCGCCGGAAGCGGCTTCTTCGGTGGGCACCTGTTCGACACCTATGCCCATTTCAAACCCGCGCCGGCGATGGCGTTCGGTCTGTCGGTGGTCCGGATCCCCAGCCGCAGCATGGTGACCTGCCTCGGTGGGGGATGGATCGCGTCGGGTTCGCCGGGGCAAGACCGGCTTCCGCTGCCGGTCTGGCCTCCTGGTCTGAGCTATCTGCCCCGAGAGGCCGCCGGCGAGGTGCAGACGCCGCTGCGTGGTAAGTCTGCGCAGACGCTGTCGGTGGGAGACCGGGTGTGGTTGCGGCACACCAAGTCCGGTGAACTCAGTGAACATGTGAACACGGTTTTGGTGGTCGACCACGGCGTGGTCATCGGCGAGATGCCGACGTACCGCGGCGAAGGGAAGTCGTTTCTGTGAGCGGGCCCCTGGTCTGGCGCAATTGGGGCGGTACAGAATCGGCGATTCCCGAACGGGTTGTCCGGCCCTGCGGTCGCGACGAGATCGCCGCGGTGGTCGCGCAGGCCCGCGCGGACGGGTCGACGGTCAAGCCGGTCGGGTCGGGTCACAGCTTCAGCGCGGTCGCGGTGGCACCGGGCATTCAGCTGGACATGTCGGCGATGTGCGGTCTGGTCGCTGTGGACACCGAATCGATGCAGGTGACCCTGCAGGCCGGGACAACACTGCAGCAGATCCCGGGACTACTGGCGCCGCACGGGTTGGCCATGGCGAACCTCGGAGATGTCGATGCGCAGACGATCTCTGGCGCCACCTCCACCGGAACACACGGAACGGGGGTGCGATTCGGCGGCATCAGTACCCAGATCGTCGGGTTGACGTTGGTGACAGGTACCGGGGACGTGCGCACGCTGGGTTCCGATGAGCCGCGGTTGTTGTCCGCCGCAGCACTCGGTCTCGGCGCGCTGGGTGTGATCACCGAGATCACGCTGCAGTGCGTTCCGGCGTTCGCCCTGCAGGCAACCGAACGGCCGGAGCCCGTGGACAAGGTCCTCGAGACATTTCTGGACCACGTCGAAACACATGATCATCACGAGTTCTTCTGGTTTCCGCACACCGGATATGCGCTGACCAAGACGAACACCCGGATGCCGATCGACACCCCGCGGTCAGGTCCTGGGAAGCTGCGGCGCTATGTCGACGACGATCTGGTCAGCAATCACCTGTTCGGGGCCATGTGCGCGCTCGGTGCCAGGTTCCCCGCGGTGGTGCCGAAGTTCAATTCCCTGGCCGGCAACGTCCTGTCGGCGCGCACGTACACCGATACCTCGACCGCGGTGTTCGTCTCGGCGCGCAACGTCAGGTTCCGGGAGATGGAATATGCGATACCGCTCGAGCGGGTTCCGCAGGCACTCGGCGAGATTCGCCGAGTGATCGAGGCCCGCGGCTACCGGGTCAGCTTCCCGGTCGAGGTCCGCGCGGCGGCCGCCGACGATCTGATGTTGTCCACCGCGTCCGGGCGCAAGAGTGGCTACATCGCCGTCCACCGCTATCACGGCGACCTGCAGGACCGGTACTTCGACGACGTCGAACAGATCATGGTCGCCCACGGTGGTCGGCCGCACTGGGGGAAGATGCACACGCAGAGCAGTGCATATCTCCGCTCGGTCTATCCGAGGTTTGATGAATTCCTTTCGGTGCGAGAAGAACTCGACCCGGGTGGTGTCTTCGAGAATCCATATCTGGCGTCGGTTTTCGGAAGCGGCGATCAATAACGAACAGGGGCGGGTATGAGCGGTCTAGGACCACGGTTGTCGAGGCGACAGATGCTCGGCACCATGGCGGCGGGCACGGTGGTCGCGGGGGCGGGCAGTACATTCGGCGCGGTCGGTGCCGGTTCGGCCGGAGCCGATCCGGCCGGTGGATACCTGGTCGGGGCCGGGCGGGCCGACATGACCGGCGCCGTGGCCGGACAGGGCATGATGGGTTATTCGCAACCGGCGCAGGTCGCCGAAGGTCTGCACATGCGTTACTGGTCAAGGGCTTACATCATCGTCGACAACGCGACGGGTAACCGGGTCGTCTTTGTCACCGCCGACTCGGCCTGTCTGTTCGAATCGATCCATTTCGGGGTGCTGGCGAAGCTGAGGTCACGGTTCGGTTCGCTCTACACAGAGTCGAACGTCAATCTCAATGCCACCCATAATCACAACTCGTGCGGCGGGACGGCGTGGGACTACGCCTATTCCCTGGCGGCGTTCGGATTCAAGAAGAACTCATACCAGGCCGAGGTCGACGGTATCTACGATTCGATCTGCCGAGCCCATGATTCGCTGGCGCCGGGGTCGATCAGCCTGGGCCGCAGCGAACTCCACAACGCCAGCGCGCAACGGTCCCGGACGGCCTTCGACCTCAACCCAGACCCCGACAAGCGCGTGTTCCCCGACGGCATCGATCCGGCGGTCACGGTGCTCCGGCTCACCCAGGGCGGCAACGACATCGGCGTCATCACCTGGTTCTCCACCCATGGCACGTCGATGGCCGATCACAACAAGTTGATCACCGTCGACAACAAGGGATACGCCAGTCATCGGTGGGAGCACGATGATCCGGGTGTGGTCGCGGCGTTTCCCAAAACCAACGCCGGCGATATGACACCCAACCTGAATCTGGTGCCGTTCTCGCCGTCCGGTCCCACCAAGGACAACCGGGCCAACTGCGCGATCATCGGTGAACGGCAGTATCAAGCCGGCCGGCAGGCGTATTCCGCCGCGTCCGGAATGACAAGGTCCGGTGTCGAATCGGTGATCCAGTACGTGGATTTCTCCGATGTCGCCATCGACGGTTCGTACACGCCCGACGGCAAACCCGCCCGAACCTCCCCGGCGATGATGGGGGCCGGTGCGGTGGCCACGAGCACCGAGGACAACTACGAGCAACCGTTGCCGTTCTTCTATGAGGGGCAGGTCAATCCGCTGGTCGCGGCGGTCGGTGGCCTCGACGCCCCGATCTCACCGTGGATTCGGGATGTGCAGGCGCCCAAACTGATCGCTGCACCACTGGGGTTGCTCCCACCGGCGCCGTGGATTCCGCAGGTGATGCCGATCCAGATCATGCGGATCGGTGATCTGGTACTGGCCGCGGCGCCGGCGGAGTTCACGATCGTCTCGGGCCTACGGGTCCGGCAGATCGTCGCCGCTGCGCTACGGGTTTTGCTCGACGATGTTCTGCTGCAGGGTTATGCCAACGGATACAGCCAATACGTGACCACGCCCGAAGAGTATGTGGCGCAACACTATGAAGGCGGTGAGACACAGTTCGGCCGGTGGACGTTGCCGGCGTACATGCAGAGTTTCGACAAATTGGCCGGTGCGCTGGCCGCCGGTACACCACCGCCGCGTGGTCCGGCGCCGCTGAACAAGTCGGGATTTCAGCCGGATCTGGTGCCGGCGCCGCCGCCGGACGCGCCGGTGGCCGGCCGCAGGTACGGGGATGTGCTCAAGGCGCCGAAGTCCGGATATCGTGCGGGCCAGACGGTGTCGGTTGAGTTTGTCGGGGCGCATCCGAACAACAACCTGCGCCGCGCCGATACCTACACGGTGGTCGAGCAGTGGATCGACGGGACCTGGCAGCGAGTATTCGATGACAACGCGTGGTCGACGGAACTGCGGTGGTCGCGGCCACCGGGAAGTCTCGACGCCTCCGTGATCACCGTCCTGTGGAACACGAATGCCGGAACAACGGGCCGGTACCGGATCCGGTACCAGGGGGACCATCGCACCGGTGACGGAAAGGTCCACGGCTTCACGGGCACCTCCCCGGCGTTCGACGTCACGGCCTGAGTTGTGACGATCGTTCCGTGGCTTGGAGTTGTCACGGCTCGGTGGCGAACCAACCCGTGATCGAGGCGATGGGCAGAGGCGCTGACGTCGACGGTTCGGTTGCGGGGTCGTCCAGTGGCGCAAGGGGATTGCCGAACACCGCGGTGGCGGTGGGGCAGGAGAACGAGCCGGCGACACCGGCGCTCGACAGCGCGGTGAGATCCATGCTGCAACCCTCGCCCTGATAGGTGGTTCCACCGATCGACACGGCCACCTTGGCGACGACCTTGGTGCGCTGGGTGAGGTCGCCGACGGCCATGTCGATGGTCACGCCATCCGAACCCGGACCCTTGAACAGGAACAGCAGACTGTCGATGGGCACGGCCGGGTCGGCGTTGCCCCACCGTGGATAGCTGTGGCAGCGGGCGTCCCGACCCGGCGCCGTCACCGAGACCGTGGCCGAGCCCGAATCGAAGGCAAACCCTTCCAAGGTGTGATCAACGGGACCGCGGGGCGAGGACTCCTGGCACCGCGCCGCCGCCACTTCGGCGCTCACCGTGGGCGATGCGGCCGACGCCGGGGTCGATGATGTCGCGGTGGCATCGGCGGGTCGGGACCCGTCACTGCAGCCGGACAGGATCGCGGCGGCGGTGACGAGTCCGGCGGCCAGGACGGAAGCCGACCGTGGCATCAATCTGCCGCCGCCACCAACGGTTCCAGGGTGAGGTCGGCGTGTTCCTTCTCGATGTACTGCAGGCGCCACTTGTCGCTGACGAGCGCAAGCAGCGCACCGTCGCTACGGGTGAAGACCTCGACGCCGCGCTGGCGGTTCAGTTCGTCGACGCTGGTCTCGTCGGTACGGCGCGCCAGCGTGTACGGCAGCGGCTCGAAGCGTGCCTCGATACCGAACTCGGTCTTCATCCGGGCCGCGACGACCTCGAACTGCATGGGTCCGACGGCCGCGAGTACCGGAGCCGCGTCGCCGCGGATCTCGTTGCGCAGGACCTGGACCACACCTTCGGAATCGAGTTGGTCGATCGCCTTGCGGAACTGCTTGTACTTGCCTGCCGACTCGGCCCGGCACACCGAGAAGTGTTCGGGCGCGAACGACGGGATCGGCGGGAACTGCACCTTGACGTCGGTGTACAGGGTGTCGCCGGGTGCCAGCGCCATCGCGTTGACCAGTCCGACGACATCACCGGGGTAGGCGGTGTCGACCGTCGAGCGGTCGCGGCCGAACACGGCCTGGGCGTACTTCGTGGCGAAGGGTTTACCGGTCTGGGCGTGGGTGACGACCATTCCGCGGTCGAACACGCCGGACACAATGCGCATGTATGCCAGGCGATCTCGGTGCGACGAGTCCATGCCGGCCTGCACCTTGAAGACGACGGCGCTGAACGGATCGGTGACCTCGCGGACGGTGCCGTCGATCGCTGCGCGACCCTGGGGCGGGGGAGCGAGCTCGACCAGCGCCTGAAGTAGCTGCCGCACACCGAAGTTGAGCATCGCGGAGGCGAAGATCATCGGTGAGGTCTGTCCGGCCAGGAACAGCTCCTGGTCGTGGTCCTGGCCCATCTCGGAGAGCAGTTCGCTCTCCTCGACGGCGGTCGCCCACTCTTCGCCCTCCTTGGCCAGCGCGGCGTCGGCGTCCAGAAGCTCTTCGGGGGCGATGGTGGCGCCGCCCGCGGTCCGGGTGAAGTGGATGTACTCGCCGGTGCGCCGGTCGAGCAAGCCACGGAAATCTCCGGCGATACCGACCGGGAAGTACAGGGGCGTGGGGGTCAGGCCGATGCGCTCGGTGATCTCGTCGATGAGTTCGAGCGGGGTCTGGCCCGGGCGGTCCCATTTGTTGATGATGGTGATGATCGGGATGCCGCGGTGGCGACAGACCTGGAAGAGCTTGAGTGTCTGCGGCTCGAGGCCCTTGGCGGCGTCGATCAACATGACCGCGGCGTCGACGGCCGTCAGGACGCGGTAGGTGTCCTCGGAGAAGTCGGCGTGACCGGGGGTGTCGACCAGGTTGATCACGTTCACCTCGTCCACGTCGCCACCTTCGAGGCGATAGTTGAACTGCAGTGCCGTCGAGCTCACCGAGATACCGCGCTGCTTTTCCATCTCCATCCAGTCGGAGACGGTGGAGCGGCGGCCGGCCTTGCCGTGGATGGCACCGGCCTCACTGATCATCCGGGCATGCAGCGCCAGCGCCTCGGTCATCGTCGACTTACCGGCGTCGGGGTGGGAGATGATCGCGAAAGTGCGGCGACGCGCCACCTCGCGGGCCAAAGCGGCCCGACTGGTTGCAGAACCGGTACCGGACGACGTGCTGACTTCAGAACTCACGAGGAAAGGCTACAGACCTCGCCCTATGCAGGACCAATCGCACATCCCCGCCACCCCCGTCGAGCGTGCCGAACCGACCGTCGAGCGTGCCGAACCGACCGTCGAGCGTGCCGAACCGACCGTCGAGCGTGCCGAACCTCGCTTGGTGCCGGGATCGACGTGCATTTTCGGCACGGCCGACGGTGATCAACGCACGGTCGACGGTGTTATGGGCACGGTCGACGGGGGTGAGGTGGGGGACTACTCGAAGGGGACGGGCGGGAGTTTGACCACCTGGGCGGCGTAGCTCAGGCCGGCGCCGTAGCCGAGCAGCAGTGCGGTGTCACCGGGCTTGGCCTTACCGGTGGAGAGCAGGTCTTCCATCGCCAGCGGGATCGAGGCAGCAGAGGTGTTACCGGTGTGTTCGATGTCGTTGGCGACCACGGCACCCTCGCGCAGTTTGAGGCCGCGCGCGAGCAGCTCATTGATCCGAGAGTTGGCCTGGTGCGGTACGAACACGTCGAGTTCTTGGGCGTCGATCTTGGCGGCCTCGAGGGCGCGTTGGGCGACCTTGCCCATCTCGAACGCGGCCCAGCGGAAGACGCTGGTGCCCTCCATGCGCAGGTACGGTCGCTGTTTGCGGTCGCCTTCGAGGAAGGTCAGCCAGTCGATGTCCTGGCGGATGGCGTCGTACTGCGAACCGTCGCTGCCCCAGACCACCGGGCCGACGCCCTGTTCTTTGGTGGCGCCCAGCACGACTGCACCGGCTCCGTCGCCGAAGATGAAGCAGTTGCCGCGGTCGGTCATGTCCAGAGCCACGGACAGCTGCTCGGAGCCGATCACCAGGACAGTCGAGGCGCTGCCGCTGCGGATCATGTCTGCGCCGATGCCCATGGCGTACCCGAAGCCGGCGCAGCCGACGGTCACGTCGAAGGCCGGGACGCCGTTGGCACCGAGGGCGGTGGCGACCGCGGTGGCCGCGCCCGGGGTGAGCAGCAGGTGGGTGTTGGTGGCCACGATCACCGCGTCGATGTCGGACCCGCTCAGCAGCGCGTTGGCAATGGCCTTACGGCCCGAGTCGATGGACATCGTGGTGACGGATTCGTCGGGCGCGCAGAAGCGACGGCTCTTGATTCCGGTGCGGGTGTAGATCCACTCATCGCTGGAATCGATGTGTTCGCAGATCTCCTCGTTGGTGACCACCCGAGCAGGTCGGTAGGCGCCGATGCCGAGAATCCCGACGTTGTTGATTCCGGTCTGGTCAGCGATGACTGGCATTCGATTCCTCTTCTCAGTGCGGGCTTGATCTGTGTTTCGGCCGCAGGTGGTGCTCACAACAGGCTAGTTCAAACCCAGGTCGACGACGGAGGTCGCCTCACCAGGCGTGGACGCGGTTCTGTGCGTCTTCCAGGCTGTACTCAATCAGCAACTCGATCGCGTCGGTGGCATTTTCAAGCAGGAGGGGTACTTCGGCGCGTTCGGTGCTGGAGAACGGTTTGAGAACGAAGTCGGCGGGATCTTGCCGCCCGGGAGGACGACCGACACCCAGACGTACCCGCAGGTAATCCTTGGTTCCCAGGGCCTGCGAGATCGACCGCAACCCGTTGTGACCACCCTCGCCGCCACCGCGTTTGAGCCGGACCGCACCGAAGTCGATGTCGAGCTCGTCGTGGACCACGATCAGTGATTGTGGTGGTGCCGAATAAAAGGCGGCCAGCGGGCCGACCTGGCGTCCGGATTCGTTCATGAAGCAGGTGGGCTTGGCCAGGACCACCGGTTTTCCGGCCAGACGGCCGACGGCCACGGCTGCACCGGACTTCTTGTGGACCTTGAACTTCTCACCGAGCTTGCCGGCCAGATGGTCGATGGCCATCGCGCCCACATTGTGGCGCGTCTTCTCATAGCGGCTGCCGGGATTGCCCAGCCCGACAATCACGATGGGATCTGTCACCGGGCCATTCTGTCATCCGGTTTCAGAAGGACCTCGGCGGTCCGGCGTGCCAGCGCCGAGGCATCGCTCTGGGCGCCCGCGGTCCGGGCGACGATGCTGCCCTCATGGAGCAGTGTCAGTTGTCCGGCCAGGACGTCCGGCTCGGCGTAACCCCCTGCGGTGCAGATGTATTCGAACAGATCCCGCACCCATGACTTCTCCTCGACGATCACCGCGACGCCGGGATGCTCGGTGCCGCCGAGCTCGGCATAGGCGTTGATGAAGCCGCAGCCGCGGACCCAGTTGTCCATCCACTGATCGGTCGCGTCGAACACCGCGAGTGCCTGGTCGCGGCCGGGGGACTGTTCGGCGATGACATCGAGCACCAGGGACCGCCACCGCAGACTCCGGCGACGGAGATACGCGACGATGAGCCCGTCCTTGGACCCGAATCGGTCATAGATCGTCTTCTTGGTGGTACCGGCGGCCTCCGCGATCGATTCGACCCCGACCGCGTGGATTCCGCGGCCATAGAACAGCGTCCCGGCGGCGGTGAGAATACGGTCGGCGGCCGGTGTCATCGGCGGCTCGATCGGCAGCTGTAGTGCGGCGACGGTGGTCATGGGGTGTCTCCGATCCCGGTCCGGCAGCGATCTGGGCGAAACTACACTGCAAGTATACCGACCGGTGTGTTTACCTAGCCGCATGGTTAAAGCGTCCATCCTGTTGGTCCTCACGTGGAGCTCCGGGTACCTCGGTGCCGAGCTCGGCGCCAGGTACTCGTCGTGGCACATGCTGCTCGCCTGCCGGTTCTTGGTCGCAGGGGTGCTGCTCGTCGGGTTCTGTGTCGTCATGAACCGGACTTACCGGAGACGAAGCGAAGCGGAGGTCAATCCGTGGCGGGTGACGCCCAGGGGGATGGCTCGGCAGGCCGGCCTGGGTGTGGTGATGCAGGGCATGTATCTCAGTGCGATCTGCGCGGCCGTCCAGGCCGGTCTCAGTGCCGGGATCACCGCCCTGATCTGTTCGCTGCAGCCGTTGGTGGTCGCGGCCTGTGCATTCCCGCTTCTCGGAGAGCGGATCGGTCGACGGGAGTGGGGTGGTCTCGTCGTCGGCATAGCGGGCGTGGGGTTGGTTGTCGGGGGGAAGCTGAACACGGGCGGCGCGCCGTGGTGGGCTTTTCTGCTGTGCGTCTTCGGGATGTTGGCGCTGTCCGGGGGAACGCTGGCGCAACGAATACTGAAAGCGCCCGAGCCGATGGCGGTGGCGCTGGCCGTTCAGTGCACGGTGGGCGCAGTCATGTTCTGGTCTGTGAATGTGGTTGCGGGCGAGCTGGTTCCGCCGGTCACCGTCGAGTTCGCCGGGTCGGTCATCTGGGTCGTCGCACTGTCGACGTTCGGCGGCTGGGGTGCCTACATGTGGGTGAACCGACAGGCCGGGCCTGTGCTGTCGAGCACTTTGCTGCTGCTGGTTCCGCCGACGACGATGTTGATCGGCTGGCCGATGTTCGGTGACGCATTCGGACACTGGGAGGTCACCGGAGTGGCGGTCAGCGCGCTGGGCGTGGCGATCAAACTGCTCGGGGCGAGCGGCAAGCGGGAGGCGGGCGAAAAAACTCCGGCCCGCAACACCGAAGTGTGCGGGCCGGAGAAGGTGCAGACAGCGTCAGGGCTGTCGCAGACCGGGCGGGAGTGATCCCTACTCTTCCGGAGCTGCTTCGGCGGCTGCTTCCGCGGCATCCTCGGCGTCGGTCGTGGTGTCGGCGGTCTGCGACTCGTTGACGGCAACGATCAGCGTCTCGGGGTCGGAGATCAGCGTGACACCCTCGGGCAGTTCGATGTCGCCGGCGGTGATGGTGCTGCCGGCGCCGAGGCCCTCGACGGAGATGGTGAGGTGCTCGGGGATCGACAGTGCGTCGGCCTCGATCTCGATGCTGCTGGCATCGTTGGTGACCAGGCTGCCGGGGATGGCGTCGCCTTCGACGACGATCGCGACCTCGACCTGGACCTTTTCGCCCTTGCGGACGACGACGAAGTCGGTGTGCTCGATGTAGTTGCGGATCGGGTGAACGTCGACCTGCTTGGGCAGGGCCAGCTGCAGTTCGCCGTCGATGTCGAGCTCGATGATGGCGTTGAGGCCGTTGTTACGCAGGATGGCTGCGAACTCGCGGGCCGGGACGCTCAGGTGCTTGGGGTCGGTGCCGTGGCCGTACAGAACGGCGGGGACGTTGCCGGCGCGACGTGCGCGACGAGCGGCACCCTTGCCTTTTTCGGTGCGGATGGTGACAGCAAGCTTGCTGGCGGTATTGGCGGTTGCCATGAGATGACTCCTCGTTCGGGTACTGGAATACGGGCCCGACAAGAAACCGAGACAGCCACAGTGCACCCTGGAGGGAGAACCACGCCGCGCCGATTACGGTGACCACCGATCACCCTCGCCGAGACAACGGCGCAAACTATACCGTAGCTGCCGCAAAATCCCACTTCGCCGCTTCTACCAGCGGTTTCTCGGCACCTTCGAGACTGTTGGCGTAGTCTCGGGCGGCATGACGGGGAACACAGAAACAGAGATCACGCAGGCGGGGAACGTTCCGGTGGCAACCACGCCGTCGGACACGGTCCGTAATTTTCTCGACGCGATGGCACTGGCCGACTCCGTGGGCGCGTTGGAGTTGGTCCATCCGGACATCGAATACGCGAATGTCGGTTACACCTTCACGCGTGGAAAGAAACCGATCGCCGGATTGTTCCGGGCGATGGAGAAGACGCACCTGGGTTTCGGCGTGAAGTTGGTCAACATCTCATCCGACGGGTCGGTGGTGCTGACCGAGCGGGTCGACGAACTCTCGCTCGGCAGATTCCGGATGCAGTTCTGGGTCTGCGGCCGGTTCGAGGTCGAGGCCGGTCTGATCACGGTGTGGCGTGACTACTTCGACTTCGTCGACACGACGAAGGCGCTCGTGCGCGGACTGGTGGGAATCGCGATTCCGCGGATCCAGAAGCCGTTGCCGAAACCGGCGCAACCGTAGTCCGACACAAATCGGCCCCGTGGTTCGGTGTGGAGGGACGTATGCCCTCGACACCGAACCACGGGGCCGATTGTGGATTGCCTCAGAGGATCTCGTCGACGGACTCGACCGGCCGGGTCAGGCGGGTGCCCTTATCGGTCACCACGAATGGTCGCTCGATCAAGATCGGGTTCGCGACCATCGCGTCGAGGAGTTGATCGTCGGTGGCGCCGGCGAGGTCGAGTTCTTTGTACAGCGACTCGCGCTTGCGGACCGCTGCGGAGACCTCGATACCGGCGTCTGAGATCAACTTCTCGAGTTCGGCCCGCGTCGGCGGCTCCTCGAGGTACTTCACGATGGTGGGTTCAACCCCGGCGTCACGCAGGTGCTGCAACGTCTTCCGTGACGTCGAACACTTGGGATTGTGGTAGATCGTAGCCGCCATCGCGTGTGTACTCCTATGCGTTTCCGTTGAAAAGACTTGTCACCGAGCCGTTTTCGAAGACCTCGCGGATTGTACGTCCCAGCAGGGGGGCGATGGATAGCACGGTCAGGTTGTCGAACTGCTTCTCGGGCCCGATCGGCAGCGTGTCGGTGGCGATGACCTCGCGGGCGCCACAGTTGGCCAGCCGCTCGGCGGCCGGATCGGAGAAGACGCCGTGGGTGGTGGCGATGACAACGTCGCCCGCACCGGCATCCTTGAGGACCTGGACCGCGCCGGCGATGGTGCCGCCGGTGTCGATCATGTCGTCGATCAGCACGCAGGTGCGGCCTGCGACGTCACCGACAACCCGGTTCGACTTCACCTGGTTCGGCACCAGCGGATCGCGGGTCTTGTGGATGAACGCCAGTGGTGCGCCGTCAAATGAGTCGGCCCACTTCTCGGCAACGCGCACACGACCGGAGTCCGGCGAGACGATGGTGATGTTGGCGGTGCCGTACTTGCCCTTGACGTACTCGGACAGCTGGCCCTGGGCGTGCATGTGGTCGACGGGTCCGTCGAAGAAGCCCTGGATCTGGTCGGTGTGCAGGTCGACGGTGATGATGCGGTCGGCGCCTGCGGTCTTCAGGAGGTCGGCCACCAGGCGGGCGGAGATGGGCTCGCGGCCGCGGTGCTTCTTGTCCTGGCGGGCGTAGGGGTAGAACGGCAGGATCGCTGTGATGCGCTTGGCCGATCCGCGCTTGAGCGCGTCGATCATGATCAGCTGTTCCATCAGGTGCTGGTTGAGGGGGAACGGGCAGCTCTGCAGGACAAACGCGTCGGAGCCACGCACCGACTTCTCGAAGCGAACGAAGATCTCACCGTTGGCGAAGTCGCGGGCGGTTTGGGGGGTCACCTCGATGTCGAGCTCTTTGGCGACCGCTTCGGCCAGCTCGGGATGTGCACGACCAGAGAACAGCATGAGGTTCTTTTGATTGTGGGTGTTCGTCCAGGTCACAGCGAGTCACTTTCTTGTTGCACGTTCTCGGTGGCGGAGAGTGCATCGGCAGCAGCTTGTGCCGATGGCGTACCAGGCCGCTTGGCCTGCACCCAACCGTCGATATTTCTCTGTTTCCCACCTGAGACCGCCAGGGCTCCAGGGGGCACATCCTGCGTCAAGACGGTACCTGCTCCGGTGTAGACGCCATCACCGACATTGAGAGGGGCGACGAACATGGTGTCCGAACCGGTTCGGCAATGTGCCCCAATTGTGGTATGGCTCTTGTTCACGCCGTCGTAGTTCACGAAAACGCTCGATGCGCCGATGTTGGTGCCCTCGCCGATGGTCGCGTCGCCGACATATGTCAGATGCGGCACCTTGGCGCCCTTGCCGATGTTCGCGTTCTTCGTTTCGACAAACGTCCCGATCTTGCCTGCCTCACCGAGAACCGAGCCCGGTCGCAGGTATGCGAAAGGTCCGACCTGCGTGTTCGCGCCGATGATCGATTCCGACGCGTGGGTTCGGATGATCGATGCGCCGGCGCCCACGGTGACGTCGGACAGTGTGGTGTCCGGTCCGATCTGTGCGCCGGTGGCCACGCTTGTCTGCCCGTGCAATTGGGTTCCGGGTGCGATGGTCACGTCGGGCTCGATCGTCACGTCGACATCGACCCAGGTGGTGGCCGGGTCGATGATCGTGACGCCGCCGAGCATGTGCCCGGCCAGGACGCGCCGGTTCAGTTCGGCGCCGAGGTTTGCCAGCTGCAGCCGGTCGTTGCAGCCGGCAACCAGGGCGGCGTCCTCGATGTGCTTGGCGCGCACCACTTTTGAATGCCGGTTGGCGATTTCGATGACGTCGGTCAGATACAGCTCGTGCTGGGCGTTGTCGGGGGACAGTTCGGCCAGGGCGCCGCGCAAGGTGGCGGCGTCGAACGCGTAGACACCTGAGTTGACCTCGGTGATGCGGCGTTGCTGTTCGGTCGCGTCCTTCTGCTCGACGATGGCGGTGACGGCGCCGTCCTGGGTGCGCAGAACGCGCCCATATCCGGTCGGATCGGGTGCGGTCGACGTGAGAACTGTCACTGAGGCGGCAGGCTCGGCGGTGTGGCCGGCGATGAGATCGCCGAGCGTCGGGCCGTCGAGGAGCGGGACGTCGGCGGCGGTGACGAGCACGGTGCCGTCGAAGTCGTCGGGCAGTGCGCCGAGTCCGGCCCGCACGGCGTCGCCCGTGCCGTTCTGTTGCTCCTGGACGGCGATGTGGATGTCGCGGCCGAGGGTGGCGGCGAGTTCGTCGCAGGCGGCGCCGACCTTTTCGCGGTCGTGACCGACGACGACAACAAGGTGATCGGGCTCGATACCGGATGCGGCATGCAACGCATGCGAGAGCAGCGAACGCCCACCGATCGCGTGCAGGACCTTCGGGGTGGCCGACTTCATGCGGGTGCCGGCGCCCGCGGCGAGGACCATCACGGCGGTTGGCCGCTGGGCCGAGCGCGCGGATTTCGGTGCCATGGACATAGGACTCCCTTGGCGGTTGGTATCGGGGAACGGCCCGATCCTACGCACCTTTTGGAGGCGCTTGATACAACTGGTGAACCATCGGCAGGGCGTTCGGACCGTTGTTGTGGGTCACCTGGCGATCGTCATCGGTAGTTCTACGACAAGGGAGTTGTTTGTGAGCGAGCAGAGGACAGCGATCGTCACCGGCGCGGCACGCGGGATCGGGGCGGCGGTCGCGAAACGACTGTCGGCTGACGGATATGCAGTGGCGGTCCTGGATCTCGACGAGTCGAGTTGTGCCGACACCGTCAAGGCGATCACCGATGCCGGTGGCAAGGCGATCGCCGTCGGCGCCGATGTCGCCGACGAGGCCGCCGTCGCCGCGGCCGTCGAGAAGGTGGCCGACGAGCTCGGTGCCCCGACCATCCTGGTCAACAACGCCGGCATCACCCGCGACAACATGCTGTTCAAGATGTCGGTCGATGACTGGGATTCGGTCATGAACGTCCACCTGCGTGGCGCATTCCTGATGTCGCGGGCGGTGCAGCAGCACATGGTCGCGGCGAAGTTCGGCCGGATCGTCAACCTGTCGAGCGTGTCGGCCCTCGGTAACCGTGGACAGGCGAACTATTCCGCGGCCAAAGCGGGCATGCAGGGGTTCACCAAGACGCTCTCCATCGAGCTCGGCAAGTTCGGTGTGACGGCCAACGCCATCGGCCCGGGTTTCATCGAGACCGAGATGACCGCGGCGACCGCCGAGCGCGTCGGTGTTCCGTTCGAGGACTACAAGGCCGCAGCGGCGTCCCAGATCCCGGTCGCCCGGGTCGGTCAGCCCGAGGACATCGCGCACACCGTCTCATTCCTCGCCAGCGAAGGTGCGGGATTCGTCACCGGGCAGGTCATCTACGTCGCCGGCGGACCGCGCGACTGACCCCCATCCGCCCACCACAAACGAGCCATTACCGGCTCGTTCGCCGGAGGTGGGGTCGGGCGTCGCGAGCCGGTTGTGGATTCTGATGACTCTCATGGCACAATCGTGAGCGCAATCCGCCATGGTGTAATCGGCAACACTCCTGATTTTGGTTCAGGTATTCCAGGTTCGAGTCCTGGTGGCGGAGCTCTTACCGAATCCGGTTGACGGTCAGCACTCTTCGATATTCCCGCGCTGTTTCCAGCTAACTCACAGCTACCCTTCAGCGAACTTCCAGTCCCGATGGTGATCGTGGAGTCATCCACCTGACCAACAGGGGTCGGTGAAGAGTGAAAGGGCATGAACGTGTCTGGGCAACAGTTCCCAACTTCTCAGAGCCAGAATGAACCCGGTGGCCGGCCTGCCGGCGACAAGGGGGTTTCGAACGACGAGTCCGTAACCGAGCAGATGGCCACCGCCGACGGACCCACCGAGCAGACCCGCCCGGCCGGCGAACAATCGCCGGCGGATCCGGCAGCGCCGGCACAGAGTTCGTCGCGCTGGTATCAGGGGCGTGGCGCACTCGTCGCCGGAGCGGTCGCAATTGCGGTCGTCTTCGGGGTGGGCGGGCTTGGTATCGGCCTCACCGTCGCTGACGACGGTGGCCCGAGCGGTCCGAGTACGAGCCAGGAATTGCGGGGTGGACCCGGTGGCAACGGCCCCTTCGGTGACCTGCGTGGTGACGACCAGCGCGGTGGCGACATGCGAGGTGGCCCGGGGCGGATGCTCCCTGACGGCACCGCGCCCGAACAGGGGGACGGGACTCAGAACGGTGACGAGCAGGATCGCCCGGAGCGGGGCAGCACCGAGTCCGGCCAGACCGGCGACGAACAGCCGGCCTGATCGTCACGTATTCGACGATTTTCTCGGGCTTCTTCTTGTCGAATGCCCTCTTTCAAATCGGTCTGGACACCAGTCGTCGGCGCCGGGTTCGAACTGATTTGAATGCGGTCCGCATATAGTTGGACTCGATGTCCATTTTTGCGAGGGGGTAGGCGACGATGACCGTTGATCGCCCGACCACCAAAGCAGACCAGGTGCAGCGGGTACCGCGTGCCCGGATGACCGGTCCGCAGCGGCGCCATCAGCTCATCGAGGTCGCCCGGGGTCTGTTCGCCGAACGGGGTTTCGAGGCCACCGCGGTCGAAGAGATCGCGCAGCGCGCCGGAGTCTCCAAACCTGTTGTGTATGAACACTTCGGCGGCAAAGAGGGTCTGTACGCGGTGATCGTCGACCGCGAGATGGAAACCCTGCTCGAGATGATCACCTCGTCGCTCAGCAAGAACCGGTCGCGGTACCGCGTGCAGCAGGTGGCGCTGGCGCTGTTGACCTACATGGAAGATCGCACCGACGGTTTTCAGATCCTGATGCGCGGCTCGTCCACGGCCGGGGATGCCGGCAAGTATTCGAGTCTGCTCAACGATGCGATCAGTCAGGTCGAGCACATCCTGGGTTCTGATTTCGAGCGGCGCGGCCGCGACCCCGCCCTGGCGCCGCTCTATGCGCAAGCCCTGGTCGGGATGGTCACGTCGACCGCGCAGTGGTGGCTCGCCGTGCGGGAGCCCTCGAAAGAGGTGGTCGCGGCCCATCTGGTCAACCTGTGCTGGAACGGCCTGGTCAACCTCGAGGACGACCCGCACCTCGTCGAGCCGAGCGAGCCGTCCGAGTCCGATGGGAAGCGATCGACCTAGGCCAGCTGCAGACTGCGTTTGCTCAGGCCCATCCAGAAACCGTCGATGACCTGATCGCCCTGTTGTTCCGGGTCGTCGCCGGCGCCGAGGGCGACGAACAGCGGTGACCAGTGTTCGACCGTCGGATGCGCGTAGGGCATGCCCGGCGCCAACTCACGGAATCGAATCAGCGATTCGACGTCGCCGGCGGCAAAGCGCTCGCCCGCCCAGGCATCGAATTCCCTGGACCACGACGGTGCGATGGCGTTCGGTCGCATGTCGCGCAGGAACTGCAGACCGTGCGTGGTGAAGCCCGAACCGATGATCAGCACACCCTCATCTCGGAGTGGCCTGAGCCGGCGGCCGAGGTCGAGGAGCTGCTGCGGATCGAGAGTCGGCAGGGAGATCTGCAGGACCGGGATCTGTGCCTCTGGATACATCACCGTCAGCGGGACATAGGCGCCGTGGTCGAGACGTCGGTTGCGATCGTGGCGGACAGGCTGTTTGTCAGGCATCAATGCCTCGATCCGGGCGGCGAGATCGACAGCACCGGGCGCGTCGTAACGCACGCGGTAGTAGTGCTCGGGGAAGCCGCCGAAGTCGTAGGTCAGTGGCACGGTGGAATCGGTGGCGCCGATGGTCAGCGGCGCCGACTCCCAGTGCGCCGACACCATCAGGATCGCGGTGGGTGTTGGCAGGTCCGCCGACCATTGTTCGAGCTCACCGACCCAGCGGGCGTCGTCCACCAGTGGGGGAGCGCCATGGCTCAGAAACAGGGATGGCATGCGCGTCACGGACATGATCCCTTCAACCGGACCTCGGTCCGTTTTGTTCCCCGGTGGCGAATCGCTGCCGGATCAAAACGGGGGCCGGTCCGAATCGACGACGTCGTACTGCATCACGATGCAGTCCACCCAGGAACCGTGTTTGTAGCCGATCCGCCGGAGACGCCCGACCTCGTAGAACCCGGCTTTGGCGTGCAGCGGGACCGAACCGGAACCGGGGATGTCCGCGATCACCGACACGACGCGGTGGGCCGGTGACTCCTTGACCGCGTCGAGAAGTCCGGTCAACAGTGTCGCCCCGTACCCCTGGCCGGTATACGCCGGGCTCAGGTAGATGGTGTTCTCGACGGTCCACGCGTACGCCTGCTTGGGCCGGTAGTGGGCCACATAGGCGAACCCGACCACCACGTTGTTCTCGTCCGCGGCCACCAAAAAGGGAAAATGCTCGGAGATCAGGTTGGCGCGCTTGATCTTCCAGTCGGCGGCGGTCGGTGGCACATAGTCGAAGGTGACCACCGTGTTGTCCACGTAGTGCTTGTAGATTGCGGCGACATCGACGCAGTCGGGCGCGGTGGCCGGCCGGACGGTGATGGTCACAATCGGTACCTCGTGTCGGTTGCGAACTCGGCGAGTTCCCAGAGCAATCCCGCTGTTCGGATGTCGCAGGCCGCCGCGGATCGTCCGACCAGCACCGGGCCGCCGCGCAGACCGAAGGGCCCGTCCGGGCCGACGTATGACCCCGACGGGATGTCCGGGGTCAACGCGCGCATGGTGATCGCAGCACCTTCGGCCGGTGTGTTGGCCAGGATCCGGCCCGCACCCGAGATGACGCTGTCTATCGCCCGCAAACCGGTGACGCCGAGGATCCCGGTGGTGGCCCAGCCCGGATGCGAGATGGCGGTGCTGGTCAACGACCCCGACTTGCGCAGCCGGCGGTCGAGTTCGAGTCCCCAGAGCATGTCCGCGAGTTTCGATTGGGCATACGCTGCCGGACGACTCCAGGCACGCCGCTCGAAATGCGGATCGTCGAGATGGATCTGCCCGGCCTTGTGGGAACTCGAGCCCACGATCACCACCCGGTCCCGGATCCGGGGCAAGAGCAGATTGGTCAGCGCGAACGGGCCCAGAAAGTTTGTGCCGAACGATGTTTCGAAACCGTCGACGGTGAAGCTGTGTTCCCGCGCCATCACACCGGCGTTGTTGACGAGGACGTCGATGTCACCGAGACCGGCCGCGCAACGCCGTACCGACGACAGATCGGCGACATCGAGTTCGATCACCTCGGCGTGCGCACCGGGGGTGTCGGCAGCGATCTCGGCGGCCCGTTCCTTGCCGCGGTCGACGTCGCGAACCGCGAGGACCACGTCCGCACCGACTCGCGCCAGGCCCCGCGCGGTCTCCCAGCCCAGGCCGTTTGTCGCGCCGGTGACGACGATTCGTTTACCGTCCAGGCGCGGTAGGTTGGCTGCCGACCAGCGTGACTTCATGCAGTCACAGTAATGTGCCGGCAAGTCGACCGGTTCGTCCCTTTCGATGATCAACCGATCGCACCACCCGGGCCGGGGTCGGCGACGAGGCCCATCAGCGTCGCGGCGTGTCTTTCAGGCGAACATCAGGTGCTCGTGGTCACCGCTGCCGGGGCGCACCCGTAAACTGTTCGTGTGACTGGGCCCTCTGCTGCAATTTTCACCGGACAGCTATCTGGTTTGGCCCAGATCGCCGCCTCTGACGCCGCGCTCACGGGGGTGACCGGACAACTCGACACCCCTGAACTCGAACTGGTGGGACCGCCGGCGGCGCGACCGTTCCTCGTCTCCGCGCTCGCCGCTGCCGCAGCCAAGCCGTTGCTGGTGGTGACCGCGACCGGCCGCGAATCCGATGAACTGACCGCACAGCTGCGCGACATCATCGGTAAGAGGGTGACGCAGTTCCCGTCGTGGGAGACGCTGCCCCATGAGCGGTTGTCGCCGTCGGTGGACACCGTCGGTCAGCGGTTGCGGGTCCTGCACCGGCTCCGGCACCCCGATGACGAGAGCTTCGGCCCACCGCTGAAGGTGGTGGTGACAACAGTTCGCTCCCTGGTGCAGCCACTGGCCCCCGGATTGGGTGAACTGGACTCCATCACCCTGCGTGAAGGCGCCGAAACCGACTTCGACGGTGTGATCTCCAAGCTGGTCGAGTTGGCCTACACCCGCGTCGACATGGTCGGAAAACGGGGCGAGTTCGCGGTCCGCGGCGGCATCCTCGACGTGTTCCCGACCACCACCGACTACCCGGTTCGCGTGGAGTTCTGGGGCGACGAGATCACCGAGCAACGGGCGTTCTCGGTCGCCGACCAGCGCAGCCAGCCCGAAGTCGACATGAAGCTCGTCCACATCCATCCCTGCCGCGAACTGTTGCTGACCGAGGGTGTGCGCGCCCGGGCAGCCGACCTCGCGGTCGACATGGCCGCCGATTCGTCGGTCGTCGAAATGCTGACCAAACTCTCCGAAGGCGTCTCTACCGAGGGGATGGAAGCGCTCATCCCGGCACTGGTCCCCGGACAGATGCAACTGCTCACCGAGGTCATGCCCGTCGGTACCCATGTGGTCATCCTCGATCCGGAGAAAGTCCGGACGCGGGCGTCGGATCTCGCCCGGACCGGTGCCGAGTTCCTCGAAGCGTCGTGGACCGCGGCCGGGGGCGGCGGGCTGGCGCCGATCGACCTCGGGTTGTTGCATCTCGAGGACAGCTCGTACCGCTCACTGGATGAGGTACACGAACAGACCCTTGCCGCGCAGCGCACCTGGTGGTCGTACAGCTCGATCGGCATCGGCACCGAGCTGAAACTGACCCCGGGCCCGGCGCCACGCGGCGACGAGAAGGAAATCGCCAAGACCTTCGCCGGGCTGCGGGCGCATGTCGCCTCCGGCGGCCGGGCAGCGGTGGTCTCTGCCGGCGCCGGAACCGCCGACCGCATCGTCGAACGCCTCGGTGAAGCCGAAGTTCCAGTCCGCCACGGTGATTCAGGGGCGACCCCGGAGCCGGGGATGGTGACGGTCCTGCGGGGCTCGCTGTCATCGGGATTGGTGTTGCCCGATGCGGAATTGGTGATCATCACCGAATCCGATCTCACCGGCGCCCGGATCACCGGAGCCCAGGATGGTCGCCGGCTCCCGGCGAAGCGACGCAACCAGGTCGACCCACTCGCGCTCAGTGCCGGTGACATGGTGGTCCACGATCAGCACGGCATCGGCAAGTTCGTCGAGATGATCGAGCGCACCATCGGCGGGGCGCGGCGTGAATACCTGGTCATCGAATATGCGCCGAGCAAGCGTGGTCACCCCGGCGACCGACTGTTCGTCCCGATGGACTCGCTCGATCAGCTGTCCCGGTATGTCGGTGGCGAGACGCCCTCGTTGTCGAAACTCGGTGGCTCGGACTGGCAGAACACAAAGCGCAAGGCGCGCAAGGCTGTTCGCGAGATCGCCGGCGAGCTGGTGCAGCTGTACGCGGCCCGGCATGCCGCTCCGGGTTACGCGTTCGCGCCCGACACCCCGTGGCAGCGCGAGATGGAAGATGCCTTCGGATTCACCGAGACGATGGATCAGCTGACCGTCATCGGTGAGGTGAAGGCCGATATGGAACGTCCGGTCCCGATGGACCGCGTGGTGGTCGGCGATGTGGGTTACGGCAAGACCGAGATCGCGGTCCGGGCGGCGTTCAAGGCCGTGCAGAGCGGTAAGCAGGTGGCCGTTCTCGTTCCGACAACCATTCTCGCGCAACAACATCTGCAGACCTTCACCGAGCGGATGCAGGAGTTCCCGGTGACGATCGCGGGCCTGTCGCGGTTCACCGATGTGGCCGAGTCCCGCAAGGTTGTCGAGGGGATGGCCGATGGCACGGTCGACATCGTCATCGGAACCCACCGTCTGCTGGCCACCGGAATCCGTTGGAAAGACCTCGGATTGGTGGTGGTCGACGAAGAGCAGCGCTTCGGTGTCGAACACAAAGAGCACATCAAATCGCTGCGGACACACGTCGACGTGCTCACCATGTCGGCGACACCGATCCCACGAACACTGGAGATGTCGATGGCCGGCATCCGCGAGATGTCGACGATCCTGACTCCTCCGGAGGAGCGGCATCCGGTGCTCACCTACGTGGGTCCGTACCAGGAGAAGCAGGTCGCGGCGTCGATCAGGCGTGAACTGCTGCGTGACGGACAGGTGTTCTTCGTCCACAACCGGGTCAGCACCATCGACAAGACGGCGGCCGCGATCCGGGCGATGGTGCCGGAGGCCCGGGTCGTCGTGGCGCACGGCCAGATGGGGGAGGATCTCCTCGAGCGCACTGTCACCGGATTCTGGGACCGTGAGTACGACGTGCTGGTGTGTACGACCATCATCGAGACGGGTCTCGACATCTCCAACGCCAACACCCTGATCGTCGACCGGTCCGAGGTCCTGGGTCTGTCGCAGCTGCATCAGCTGCGCGGACGCGTCGGTCGAAGCCGGGAACGCGGATACGCGTACTTCTTGTACAACGGCGACAAGCCACTCACCGAAACGGCACACGAGCGGCTCGCGACCATCGCGCAGAACAACGACCTCGGCGCGGGTATGGCCGTGGCGCTCAAGGACCTCGAGTTGCGTGGTGCGGGCAACGTGCTCGGTGCCGAGCAGTCCGGACACGTCGCGGGCGTCGGCTTCGATCTGTACGTGCGGCTGGTCGGTGAAGCCGTCGAGGCCTACCGTGCTGCCGCCGACGGCAGGCCGATCGCCATGGAGGAGGAGAAGGAGGTGCGGGTCGATCTCCCGGTCGATGCGCACATCCCGCCCGACTATGTCGATTCCGATCGTCTGCGACTCGAGGCGTACCGCAAGTTCGCGTCGGCGACCACCGACGACGAACTCACCGGGGTGGTCGAGGAACTGCTCGACCGCTACGGCCCGCTGCCCGAAGAGGTGCTGCGCCTGGTTTCCGTCGCGAAGTTGCGTTTGCTGGCGCGTCAGCTCGGTGTCACCGAGGTCGGGATCGCGGGCAACCAGTTCAAGGTGTCACCGCTCAAACTGCTCGATTCGCAACAGGTTCGGCTCAAGCGGATGTATCCGTCGGCGACGTATCGCGGCACGACCGGTGTGGTCGGGATCCCGATCCCGCGGACCGGTGGTGTGGGCAGTGACCGGGTGCGCGACGTCGAGCTGGTCCAGGTGGTCGCGGATCTGCTGCTGGTCATCGACGGCCGCAATCCGGGCAGTGTCAACATGCGGGTCGATGCCGGGCAGGGTGCCGATGTCTGATCAGGCGAAAGATGTCGGCGCCGCCGAACGGCCACCGCGCGGTTGGGAGTTGCTGGCGTCGGTCGAGTTGATGGACCGGCTGCGCCTGGACGGGCCGTGGGAGCGCGACCAGACCCACGAGTCGCTACGCCGGTATCTGGTGGAGGAGACCTACGAACTCCTCGACGCGATCGATTCCGGCGATCGTGATCATCTGCTCGAAGAACTCGGCGACATCCTGTTGCAGGTGCTGTTCCATGCGCGGATCGCCGCGGACCGCGACGAGGACCCCTTCGACATCGACGATGTGGCACGGGCTTTCACCAACAAGGTCTCGGCGCGTACCCAGGGTGTGCTCAGCGGCGAGCGCATCGATCTGCAGACCCAGCTCGAGGAGTGGGAGACGCGGAAGGCGGCCGAGAAGGCGCGCGGTTCGGTGCTCGACGGTATCGCCACCAATCAGCCGTCGCTGGCCCTGACCCAGAAGGTGCTCGAAAGGCTTGCTGCGGCAGACTTTCCAGACGATCTGATCCCCGCCGATGTCACCGAGGTGCGGATCACCGCGGACGGCCCCAGCGTCGAGGATCAGCTGCGCCGCAATGTCCTGGCCTTCATGGCCGACATTCGCAGTGCCGAATCCGGAGCCCCGGCCGGCGAACCCAAAACCGCCGAGATCTGGCGCACTCACTTCCCCCGCTGAGACCCCCGCAACTCCCGAAAGTGTGCCCTTTTGGCGAACAAAAGCCCAGGTGGGCACCGCCAAAAGGGCACACTATCGGGGTGTGGGGGCGTTCATTCGAAGAGGTGCTGGCCCCAGTATTGACCCTCGGATAGGCCTGGGGGGCAGGCGAACAGGGCCGTCCCGGTGTGCATCAGGTATTCCATCATCGCATCTTTGGAGGCCAAGGCCCGCTGCATCGGGACGAACTGGGTGTGGGCGTCCCGGCAGTACGCGATGAAGAACAGGCCGGCATCGAGGTGTCCGAACCCGTCGGAACCGTCGGTGAAGTTGTAGCCGCGACGCAGGATTCGCACCCCACCGAGATTGTCCGGATGGGCCAGGCGCACATGGGCATTGCGAGGGACGAGTGGTCCGGCGCCGTCGCCGATGTTGAAGTCCATCTCGTCGAACTCGTCGACCTTTCCCAGTGGTGCGCCGTTGCCCTTGAAACGTCCGACGATCTGTTCTTGTTCGAGCAACATCGCCCGGTCCCAGGGTTCGATGTCCATCCGGATCCGCCGGGCCACCAGATATGAACCACCGGTCATCCACTGGGCGGCCGGCGGGTTGTCGCCGGCGCCAACCCAGACGTGTGTGTCGAGCGCCTCGGTGTCATCGGCCTTGATGTTCGCGGTTCCGTCCTTGAACCCGAACATGTTTCGCGGTGTGGCCTGCGATGTGGTGGTGGACGACGTGCGTCCGAACCCCAGCTGGGACCAGCGCACACTGACCACCCCGAACCCCATCCGGGCCAGATTGCGGATGGCGTGGACGGCGACCTGGGGGTCGTCGGAGCAGGCCTGTACGCCGATGTCGCCGAAGCTGCGCGAACGCTCGATGGCATCGGCGACAAACGCCGGAAGGTCGGTGAGCGCAGCCGGCTTGCGTTCGGCGATACCGAAACGGTCTGAGCCGGTCGGGTTCGCGGCGCTGGGACCGAACAGCCCGGGCCCGAATCCGATGGTGATCGTCAGCGACGACGCCGTCAGGCCCAGGGCCTCACCGGTGTCGGCCGGCGGGGTGTAATCGCCCATCCCGAGCGCGCCATCCTCGACGGTGTCCAGACCCCTGGTCATGCGCTCGGCGGCCGCCGTCCACCGTTTGAGCATGTCGACCAGCTCGTCGCGGTTGTCGGTGATCACGTCGAACGCCGCGAAGTGCAGTCGGTCCTGGGCCTCGGTGACGATGCCGGCCTGGCGTGATCCGTAGAACGGGACGATGTGATCGGCCGGGTCGGCGCTCGGTTCGGATGCGGTGGCGCGGCCGACGGCGAGACCGCCGGCCGCTGCCACGGCGGCCGCACCCACCCCGGCGGCACCGAGCACCGCGCGACGGCTGACGCCGGTGCGCTCGCTCGGCTGGTCCGGGGTGGGTGCGGTGCCCTCTGGTTCGGTCACTATTGCGTCATCACCAACCCGGGCACCAGCGACAGCGACTGCGAGAGTGCGTCGATCTGATCGGAGAACGCCTTGCGGGCCTCTTCGGGGACCTGGTCGTAGGACTGATACCCGTCCGCCGTCTGATACTCCTCGATGGATGCGCGCACGGCCGCGAACTGTGCGGTGATCTTGTCCATCAGTTCGGGGTTCTTGGCCGCGATGATGGGTTGCATCGCTGCGATGAGTGTTTCGGATCCGTCGACGTTGGCGGCGAAGTCCCACAGGTCGGTGTGGCTGTAGCGGTCCTCCTCGCCGCCGACCTTGGTGGCCGCGACCTCATCGATCAGTGCCTGCGGGCCCTTGACGAACGAACCGGTCTCGAAGACGAAGTCGGGTTTGTCGACTTCGGCCTTGAGCGCGTTGACGTTTGCCAGTAACTCGTCGGCCGCCTTGTCGGCTTCGGCCTTGTTGTCGGTCGCCAGCGCATTGTCGTAGTCGGCCTGGCTCACGTCACCGGGGTTCTCGCCGATGTCGCTGGTCTGCGGTGCCCACAGGAAGCGTTCGATGCGATGGAACCCGGTGAACGGGGCGGCGCCGTCTTCGGTGTCGTCCCAGCGCATGTCGATCGCGGGATCGAGGTCGGGGAACGATTCGGCAACCGGTTCGATGCGTTCGTAGAAGGTACGCGTCTGACCGAACTGCGCCCGAGCGGCGTCGAGGTCACCGGCCTTGACCGCCGCGACGAACACGGCGGTTTGATCAGCGAAACCGTTGACCTGCCCGCGGACGTAGTCGAGATAGGAGGCCTTGGCCTGTTCGACATCGGCCGGAATCTTCGCCTTCTCCTTGGTCTCACCGGTCACGTTCAGCTCTTCACGGATACCGGTTCCGACCATACCGGGCTTGCAGGCTGTCTGATAGGTGCCCGGCTCCACGATCTCGACCGTCAGCTTGCCGGTCAGACCCGGCCCGATGTTCTCGACCTCGCCGAGGACGCGATTGTTGTTGCCGTACACATAGAACTCGGTGATCTTGTTGCCGTTGTTCGTGACATTGAACGACACGTTCCCCGTCGCGGCATCCGTGGTGGCGAGATCGCAGCTCGAATCGGTCGAGGTGACGGCGATATCGCCTTCGGAGGCCTCGGTCTTGTCGGTACAGGCAGCCAGGGCGAGCGGGCCGATGACCGCCGCGCACAGCAACGCGACCGCCTTGGCGGATCGGGTGGGGTTCATGTGGAGGTGGAGCCTTTCTCAAGGTGGGGGATCAGGCGGTGACGGGTGTCTGTTGCGGTCTGGCCGGCGCCGGTTTACGGGGCCAGAGGAAGAAGGTCATCACGATCAGGAGATAGGCGGCCCAGCCGAGGACCTGGAGCACCGTCGGATCGGGCCGGAAGTTGAAGACGCCGGCCAGAACGGTTCCGTACCAGGATGATTGGTCGTACTGTGCGGTGACATCGAAGGCGGTGTTCGACAGCCCGGGCAGCCATCCCACGGTCTGCAGTGCCCGGATCGCGTACGCCAGCATCCCCGCGGCGACCACCACCAGAAACGCTCCGGTGTAGGTGAAGAACTTCTGAAAGTTGATCCGGACCGCACCGTGATACAGGAGCACCGTGACGATGACGGCGATGACGACTCCGAGCACGAGCCCGACCAGCGGCCAGTTGCTGCCCGAGGTGTTCTCGGCGTACCCGACCATCAGCAGTGCGGTCTCGACACCTTCTCGTCCCACGGCGAGGAACGACAACAGCACCACCGCGCCCGCGCCGACCTCCAGGGCGCGGGCCATCGATTCCTTGAGCTCGCCGGAGATGGACGCCGCTGCCGTGCGCATCCACAGCACCATGAAGGTCACGATCGCCACCGCTGCCAACGAGGTGACGCCGGCGATGGCTTCCGCGGTCAGGCCGGTCACGGTCGACGTGCCGTAGTGGATGACGGCGAAGATGGTCAGCACCATCACGATCGCGGAACCCACGCCGAGCCACACCCACTTGAGGGCGTCCCGCCGGTCCGATTTGACCAGGAACGCGACCAGGATCATCACGACGATCCCGGCCTCGAGTCCCTCGCGAAGACCGATGAGCCCGCTCCCGAACAACTGGGTCGCCACCGAGGGTGCCGAACCGCCGTCAGCGACGTACAACTGTGCTCCCTCTGTCTTCGAGCCTGGTTAGGGTCGGGTTGCCTAAGACGCGACTGTACAACGGAATCCGGGGAACTCCGAGGGGTAATTGTGGAGTTGGGACATGTTGGGGACTTTGTGCCCTCACCCGCTGCGACCTGGGCATTCGGGCAAATCGGACAAAGCTCACCCAGGCTCGGTGTGTTGTTCGGCGATTCGGTACCGGGCAAGCGCGGCGTGGTCGGGCACAGTGGAATGGTGACCCCACTCGAAGTGGTGGGTCGATGGTGACGAAGTGAGGATGACGGTGGTGCGTGGGCGTCGGCGAGAGCCGCGAAGTGATCGGCGAACGATGAGCCGGCGGTTGGCGGTCGTGGGTGTCGCCGTGGGTGTGATGGCGGCGACCGCCGGATGCCTCGATCTTCCGTCCAAGCCGGACGTGGTGATCCCGGAGGGCATCCCGCCCAACCCGGGGGCGCCCGTGCCCTACTTCGACATCAATGCGCCCGGCCGCACCGCCGAGCTGGTGCGTGAGTGGGCGACCCCGATCTCCGAGGAGAGCCGGATCCCGCTCGTCGCCCTCGAGGCGTACGCCAATGCGGCGGAGATCCAGCGGCAGCAACACCCCGAATGCGGTATCACCTGGACAACGCTCGCCGGGATCGCCGGGGTGGAGAGCAAACACGGTCAGTATCGCGGGGCACAGATCGCTGCCAGCGGCGACGTCTCGCCGGAGATCCGGGGTGTCCCGCTCGACGGGACGGCGGGCAACGCCAAGATCACCGACACCGACGGCGGACTACTCGACGGCGACGATGTGCTCGACCGGGCGATGGGTCCGTTCCAGTTCATCCCGGCGACCTGGGAACGCTTCGGCGTCGACGCCAACGGTGACGGTGTGGTGGATGTGGACAACATCGATGACGCCGCGCTGTCCGCGGCTCGCTACCTCTGCGTCTCCGGTGGCGACCTGACCACCCCCGAGGGCTGGGAGAAGGCGGTCAAGGTCTACAACAACTCGATGCAGTACGTCCTCGACGTCCGCGACCATGCCAACGCCTACTCGGTGAACGTCGCGTACTGAGATTTTCTGTGCAGATCGCATCTGCATCGACGTCGGTGCGGCAATCGTTATCTGGCCGCGTTGGGCATTAGGCTCTAAGGCGATACGCGCCACCTTCTCGGTGCGGGCGTGAACGTGCAGTGATCAACATCTGAAGGAGATGAGCCGTGGCCAGCATCGATCAGGTCGGAGCCCGCGAAATTCTGGACTCGCGGGGTAACCCGACAGTCGAGGTCGAAGTTGTTCTGGACGACGGAACATTTACCCGCGCGGCGGTGCCCTCGGGCGCCTCGACCGGTGAGCACGAAGCAGTGGAACTCCGCGACGGTGGCGATCGCTACGGCGGCAAGGGTGTTCTGAAGGCCGTGGAGGCCGTCCTCGGTGAGATCGCGCCTGCCGTGATCGGTATCGAGGCCGACGATCAGCGACTGGTCGATCAGGCCCTGCTCGACCTCGACGGAACCCCCGACAAGTCCCGCCTCGGTGCCAACGCACTGCTCGGTGTCTCCCTGGCCGTGGCCAAGGGTGCTGCCGAGTCGGCCGGACTCCCGTTGTTCCGTTACGTGGGCGGACCCAACGCGCACATCCTGCCCGTCCCGATGATGAACATCGTCAACGGCGGCGCGCACGCGGACACCGGTGTCGACGTCCAGGAATTCATGGTCGCGCCCATCGGGGCGCCGACGTTCAAGGAGTCCCTGCGGTGGGGCGCCGAGGTGTACCACTCGCTGCGGTCCGTCCTGAAGTCCAAGGGCTTGTCGACCGGTCTCGGTGACGAGGGCGGCTTCGCGCCGGACATCGCCGGGACCCGTGCGGCGTTGGAGCTGATCAGTGAGGCCATCGGTAACACCGGTCTCAAGCTGGGTACCGACGTTGCGCTCGCGCTCGACGTCGCCGCCACCGAGTTCCACACCGAGGGCAAGGGTTACGCCTTCGAGGGAAGCATCCGTACGGCAGCGCAGATGGCCGAGTTCTATGCCGAACTGCTCACCGAGTTCCCGTTGGTCTCCATCGAGGATCCGCTGTCCGAGGATGACTGGGATGGATGGATCGCGCTCACCGAGGCCATCGGCGACAAGGTCCAGCTGGTCGGCGACGACCTGTTCGTCACCAACCCCGAGCGTCTGGAAGACGGCATCAACCGCGGTGCGGCCAACGCACTCCTGGTGAAGGTCAACCAGATCGGCACACTGACCGAGACCCTCGACGCCGTGGCGCTGGCACACAACAGCGGCTACAAGACGATGATGAGCCACCGTTCGGGTGAAACCGAGGACACGACCATCGCCGATCTGGCAGTGGCGTGTGGTTGTGGACAGATCAAGACCGGCGCACCGGCTCGCAGCGAGCGCGTTGCCAAGTACAACCAGTTGCTCCGCATCGAAGAGGGCCTCGGAGACGCAGCCCGCTATGCCGGCGATCTCGCCTTCCCGCGGTTCTCCTTCGAGGGCTGAGCCGCACCGAAAGTTGATGGACGCCTAAACCATGGCCGAAAGACGAAGTCGCCGAACGGGATCGCCAGACGGATCCCGGCGTGAGCGCGGCCGTGGGCAGGCGGACGGTGCGCATGGACCGGCTCGGTCGGGGTCGCGCAGTCGCGGCGGCCCCGGCCCTACCCGGGCCCGTGCGACATCGCGAGCGTCCGCCTCACCGACGATGACGTTGCCGCGGACCGCGGCAGCGTTGTCGTCGCGGTGGGAGGCGATCAATCCGAAGCGCGCGGTGGTACTCGCCGCGGTCCTGAGTCTGCTGGCGTTGTCGCTGGCGGTGCCGATGCGGACGTACTTTTCACAGCAGACCGAGTTCGACGAGTTGCGGGCAAGCACTGTGCAACTCGAGCAAGAGGTTCGGGACTATGAAGAGAAGGTCGCCGAGCAGAGTGACCCGGCCTATATCGAGGCGCAGGCGCGCGAGCGATTGCAGTTTGTGATGCCAGGGGAGAAGCCCTTGGTGATGCAGTACCCGGAACCACCGGGCAAGACGGACGAAGAGCGTGAGGCGGAGAAGCAGGCACAGAACCCCTGGTACACCAACCTGTGGGAGTCCGTATCTGTGCCCGAGAAAAAATGAGTAACCCAGAATCCAATCAGCAGGTCTCCCAAGATGATCTCGACGTCATCGCCAAGCAGCTCGGGCGGGTGCCGCGCGGGGTGCTCGAGGTGAGCTACCGCACTCCCGACGGTCGGCCGGCGGTCGTCAAGACCGCTCCGCGCCTGCCCGATGGCACACCGTTTCCCACCCTGTACTACCTGACCGACCCGCGCCTGACCGCCGAGGCGAGTCGGCAGGAATCGGCCGGGGTGATGCGGGAGATGACGGCCCGGCTGGCCGAGGATCCGGAGTTGGCGGCGCAGTATCGCCGGGCTCACGAGTCGTATCTGGCCGAACGCGACGCCATCGAATCGTTGGGTACCGACTTCACCGGCGGCGGGATGCCGGACCGCGTCAAGTGCCTGCACGTGTTGATCGCCCACTCTCTGGCAAAGGGCCCCGGCCTCAATCCTTTTGGTGACGAGGCGGTCTCGTTGGCTGCCGCGGCCGGTCTGCGCGGCAGTGCGATTCCGGCGGATTGGCCGGAACTACCTGCCCGCGAAGAGGATTCATGACCGAGGTTGTCGCGGCAGTTGACTGTGGCACCAATTCGATCCGGTTGTTGGTCGCTGCCGCAGGAAACGACGGACTGATCGATCTGCATCGCGAGATGCGGGTGGTGCGTCTCGGGCAGGGCGTGGACGCCACCGGCGCATTCGCCGACGAGGCGATCGAACGCACCCGCGTCGCCCTGGCCGACTACGTGACCGTCATGCAATCGCACGGTGTCGGGGCGGTTCGGATGGTGGCCACTTCGGCCACCCGGGACGCCGTCAACCGGGACGAATTCTTTGCGATGACGCGTGACCTTCTGGGCGCGGTGGTACCGGGTGCGGTCGCCGAGGTGATCTCGGGCGACGAAGAGGCCCGGTTGAGCTTTGCCGGTGCGGTGGGCGACCTCGACCCCGCGCAGGGTCCGTTCGTGGTTGTGGACCTCGGTGGTGGCTCGACCGAGGTCGTCATGGGTGACAGCGATGGCGTGCACGCTGCGTATTCGGCCAACATCGGTTGTGTCCGGCTGACCGAACGCTGCCTGCACAGCGATCCGCCCACCGAGGCCGAGATCGCCGATGCCATCTCGGTCGTCAAATCGCTTCTGGGCGAAGCCTTTTCGCATGTCGACATCGACGGCGCAAAGACGTTTGTGGGTGTGGCCGGAACGATGACCACCCTGGCCGCCCTGGCCGCAGAGCTGCCGGAATACGACTCCGAGCGGATTCATCTCTCACGAATCGGCTTCGACCGGTTGTCGCAGGTGTGCTGGGGTCTGGTCCAAATGCCGCGTGCGGAGCGGGCGGTACTCGGGCCGATGCACCCGGGCCGCGTCGACGTCATCGGGGGTGGATCGCTGGTGACGCTCGAACTCGCCGAGATGATCGGGGAGCGGACCGGTATCACCGATCTCGTTGTCTCCGAACATGACATCCTCGACGGGATTGCACTTTCGCTGTTCAACGTCGGCTGACGACGTTCGTAGGCTGGTGCCTGAGGCAGGTGGATGCCGGGGGCCGGTAAGCGGGCTCAGGTCGACGGCCACCGGGGTGAGCGCCCCAGTAGTGCCAGCGTCCGGTCCAGCGCGGTCGCGTCGGCCGGGGGGCCGGTCCGTGGCCCGAACGGGGAACCGGATTGCCTGCGGCTGTTGGTATCTGGGATCTGCTCGGCGATTCGTAGCGCGAGATCGGTCAAATTCGGGTCCGGTTCGATGTGACGACCGACGGTCCGGGCGACGTCCCAGGCGTGGATGAAGCAATCGACCAGGTGCATGGTGATCGCCTGTGAACCGATGAAGGTCCGATCGCGCGACAGCTCCGGCAGGGCGAAGTGACGATCGGCGACGCCGGGCTGAGTGAATGCCTCGGTCACCACGGCGGCCGACGTCAGGTAGTCGCTGACCGGATCGCCGCGCGGTGTTCCGGTGGCCCAGAGTGCGTCGTCGTGACCGTTGCCGGCGGCAGCGGCTGCGAAACCGTTGTTTTGCACGGTCATGTGGTCCAAGAGCTGCTCCAGATTCCACTCGGCGCAGGGGGTTTGTCGCGTCAGCTGGTCGGGGGTGATCAGTCGCGCGGCGTCGATGGTGAGTTGTACGGCTTGGGTGTGTGAGGTGAGTAAGGAATCCATACGCATGAGCATATCGTATGCACACTGCTTATGAATAGCCTCGAGAGGATAGCTTGGGTACATGACTGAGCAACCGCGTCCAGATCTGGCAGCGATGTTGTTTCCGGTGGTCCGCGCGCTGATCGAGGTCGAGGAACCGATCTTGGCCGAGAACGACCTCACCATGTGGGCATATTCCGTGCTGCTCGAGCTCGGGGACGGTCCGGTCCGGACCCAGCAGGCGCTGGCAAGTGCCATCGGCGCAGACAAATCGCGGCTGATCCCGATCTTGGACAACCTGCAGGGCAGGGGGATGATCACTCGCCGACCCGATCCGGCCGACCGTCGCGTCCGTCTGGTGGCCCTGAGCGCGGAGGGGCAGCAGCTTCGGGATCGGGCCCAGTCGTCGATTCAACGCGCGGAAGGAAAGATCCTGGCGCCGTTGGCCCCGGCTGAACGGCAGGACTTCATCCGCATGGCGCGCGTCCTGCACGAATCCGTGCGAGGTGCAGCTGCGGACCCGACCGCGCAGTGACCCGCTTGCCGGCTGTGGGTGGGGGGTTACTGGCTGACGGGCGTGCGCAGCGAGATGTTGTTGCAGGCCTCGCAGACGCTCTGCGGGATCACGCCGGCCCGCTGGAGGAAGCCGAAGACGGTGCAGCCCAGGCAGAAACCGAGGACCGATTCCAGGAGTGCGGCAACCACGAGCAGTCCGGTCACGATCTGGGCCGCCACTCCGAGGCCGAGTAGCGACAGGATCAACGCCGACCCACTGAAGACGAGTCCGATGGTCTGAGCGAAACGCTTCGGCGGACCGGGGACCAGCTTCGTCTTCTTGATCAGGTGCGGTGCGATGACCCGCACGGAGAGTTGTCCGAACGGTGAGAGCGTGGGGCCCGAGGCCACCCGCAGCGCGAACCCGATCGCCAGCAGCGCGTACACGACGGGATTGTTGACCACGATCGCCACCACGGCGAGTACGACGACCAAGCCCGCCGTCGACCGCGCGGCGTACTCGTTGACGGGATTCGGAAAAGTCAGCACCGGCCCAGGCTACCGGCCCCCCGATGATGTGCCCTTTTGGCGGTGCTGACCTGGGAGTTTATTCGCCAAAAGGGCACACTTTCGGGTTAGGCGGGGCTGGATTCTTCCAGTTCGGCGAGGCGTTCCTGATTTTCTGCGTGTTTTCGGACGGCACTGAGCCCGGGCAACAGGAAGCTGGCCGCTGCACACAGGGCATAACCGCAGATCGGCACCCAGGCGGCGATCGTGAACGCGTGCAGCAACTCCGGTTGCGTGTAGCGACCGGCCTCGCCGAAGAAGAGCACGCCGGTGACGGCCACACCCACGGCGCCGCCGATCTGGGCAAAGGTGTTCAAGGTGCCCGACGCGGCACCGGAATCGGACACGTCCACGGTCGACAGGGCGATATCTAGCAGCGGTACCAGCATGATCGTCAGACCGAGACCGGCCAGGGCCATCGGGAAGACGGTGTCCCAACTCGAGAAGGCTGCGTCGGCGTCGCGGATCACCACAATGGTCCAGGCGGTGCCGGCGCTCATCATGAGACCACCGATCAGCGGCAGATTACGTCCGAGTCTGGTGGTCAGCGCGGCACCGATGCCGGCTGCGACAGTGGCGCCGATGCTGAAGGGCAGCGTCATCGCGCCGGCCGTGATGGCCTCGAAGCCGAGCCCGACCTGGACGTAGAGCGCCAGGATCAGGAAGAACGACGTGATCGAGCCCTGGAACAGGAACTGGATGGCCGAACCCCCGACGAAGCCGCGGCTGGCGAACAGGCGCAGCGGGATCAGTGCGCTGCCTTCGACGGTTCGCCGTCGCTGCTGGAACACGAACGCGATCAACGCCACCGGCGACAACGCCATCAGCACAAACGACCAGGTCGGCCAGCCCAACTGCCGTCCCTCCACCAGGGGATAGACGAGCAGTAGGACGCCACCGACGGCGAGTACCACCCCGAGGAGGTCGAGGTTGGTGACCTTCTCGGACTTGGTGTCGGGGATCAGGAACCAGCCGGCGACCGCGATGATGATGCCGATCGGAACGTTGATGAAGAAGATCGCCCGCCACTGCCCACCCAACGGGTTGTCGGTGACCAGCCAGCCGCCCAGGACCGGACCGATCACCGCCGCCATCGCGGTGATGGTGCCCAGGATCGCAAAGACCGGCGCGCGCTCCTTTGGTCGGTAGAGGACCTGCACGTTGGCCAGTACCTGCGGAACCATCAGCCCGGCAAAGAAGCCCTGCAGCACCCGCGATGCCACCAGGACGCCACCGGTCTGCGCGGTGGACGCCAGGACCGAGGCCAGGGTGAAGCCGACGATTCCGACGAGGAAGACCTTTTGCCTGCCATAACGGTCACCGAGGCGACCGGCCGTGATCAGCACGGCGGCGAAGGCCAGGACATAGCCGCCGACCAGCCATTCGATCTGCGCCGGGGTGGCGCCGAGGTCGCCGCGGATGGATGGGATCGCCACGTTGACGATCGTCACGTCCATGAGATCCATGAACATCGCGAAGGCGAGAATCGCCATCGCCAGGTTGCGCCGCTGGTAGACCGGCGCGGTCATTCAGGCGCTCGGACCGTCTGTGCGTTCCGCATCGTCGAGGCGGGCGCGCTTGGATGCCTCGCGCATCTCGATGCCGTCGCTGATCAGGTCGCCGACCTCCCTGGTGACGTCGATGACTGCTCCGGTGATGATGGACGCGATCCGACCGACCCGGTGAGTGGTCTGTTCGATCAATTCCTGGGCGATATCCTTGTTGCGTTCGAATTGCGAGACCATGAGGGCCTTCCGTGTCGATGCCGGAATCGTCCCATTTTGTCAGAAGATTCGGCGTTAGGCAGCAACTTTGGATTCGACCTTAACACTGAACTCTGCGTCATCGGCCACCCATGAGTTGGGCAGCGAGAGCCGGGCGATCTTCCGCCACGTCGATCCGATCTGATGACTGAAACTGCCGGTGTTGTAAGGCAATCCGTAGCGCTCGCAGAGTTCGCGGACCTCACCGGCGATCTGCGGGTAGCGGTTGGCCGGGATGTCGGGGAACAGGTGGTGCTCGATCTGGTGGGACAGGTTGCCGCTCATGATGTGGAACAACGGGGTGCCGGTGATGTTGGCCGAACCGAGCATCTGTCGCAGGTACCACTGACCGCGGGTCTCGTCCTGGGTCTCTTCCTTGCTGAAAGTCTGGACACCCGAAGGGAAGTGGCCGCAGAAGATGATGGAGAACGTCCACAGGTTGCGGGCCAGGTTGGCGCCGGCGTTGCCGACCAGTGTGCTGACAAAGAACGGTCCGGTGAGCGCGGGGAAGACGACGTAGTCCTTGAGGACCTGTCGGCTCGCCTTGCGCCACATGCCCTTCACCAGACCCTTGACGTCGGTCCACTTGCGTTTGCCGGCCAACAGGTTCTCGGTCTCGAGATCATGCAGCATCACGCCCCACTCGAACAGCACCATCAGTGCGCTCGCCCAGGCGAGATTGCCCAGGTAGTAGGGGTTCCACTTCTGGTCGCGGTCCATACGGAGGATGCCGTAGCCGATGTCGCGGTCCTGGCCCACGATATTGGTGAAGGTGTGGTGCATGTAGTTGTGGCTGTGTCGCCACTGATCTGCCGGACAGACTGTGTCCCATTCGAACTCGCGGGAGTTCAGGCCCGGCTCACGCATCCAGTCGTACTGGCCGTGCATGACGTTGTGGCCGATCTCCATGTTGTCCAGGATCTTCGAGACACTCAATGCCCCGACTCCGGCGAGCCAGGCCGGCGGGATGAACGGGAAGTACATCAGTGCGCGGCCGGCGACCTCGAGGGTGCGCTGCGTTTTGATGATCGAATAGATGTACTCACGGTCGGCCTCGCCGAGGTCGGCGACCACCCGCGCACGCAGTGCGTCGAGTTCTTGGCCGAGTTCTTCGACTTGGTCGTGGGTGAGGACGAGTTCTTTGTTTGTCATGGTGACTCCTACAGAGGTGTCGGAAACTCGGGGTGTGGGGGAGCTTGGGATGCCGGGCAATCTGGGTGTCAGATCTCGATGACGCAGTCGCCGACCGGTTTGCTTATGCAGAGCTGGATGTGCTCATCGGATTCGGCGTCGGTGTCGCCGGTGAGGATGTTCTTGGTCAGACCGGAGCGCTTGACCGCGGTGCATGAGAAGCAGATGCCCATCCGGCAGCCGAACTCTGGTTGCAGCCCGGCCTTTTCTGCCTGTTCGAGGATGGACGCACCGGTGTTGGGTGCGGTCTTGCCGCTGGCAGCAAAGCTGAGCTGTCCGTGTGCGGGGGCATCGTCGTCGGCCGGTGTGACCAGCACGAACTGTTCGATGTGCAGATTGTCGACCGCACCGATGTCCGTGAGGTGATCACGCACGCTGTCGTGCAGGGCGGATGGGCCGCAGAGAAAGATCGGCGTATCGGCTCGGTGGGCGCCGGGTAGGTGCTCAGCCCGAAAATGCTCGGCGGGCGATCCGTCGGCCGGGCGGGTGAAGTGGGTGCGAATGTTCCACTCGGGGTGATCAGAAGCGATGGCCCCGAGTTCGCGCGCGTACGGGTGATCGTCGGCGTTGCGCGCGTAGTGGATGAAGTCGACGTGTCCGCGGTAGTTCTCGGCTACAAGTGTGCGCAACATTGAGAGCACAGGTGTAATACCGCTGCCCCCGCTGACGAAGATCATCCGGTCAGGCCGCTCGGCAGGCAGCGTGAAGGATCCGGTCGCGGGCGAGAGTCCCAGGACCTGGCCGGGGCGGGCGTGTTCGCGTAGGTGCTTGGACACGAGTCCGTCGTCGTGCGCGGTGAGTGTCAGTTCGATGTGGTCGTCGGTCGTGGCGCTGTTGGCGGGCGAGTAGCAGCGGGTGTGTCGAACGCCGTTGATCACCGCGCTGAGCTGCACAAATTGCCCTGCCTCGAACCCGGTCCACTGCCGGGTCGGGCGCAGTAGCAGCGTCACCGATCGTGGCGAGCGGTGTTGTACGTCGACGATCTCGGCGCGCAGGTCGCTCCAGGTGATGCGCGGGTCGATCAACTCCAGGTAGCGATCGACGGCGTGGGGCGTCAGGGCAGCTTCGAGTACAGGGCCGAGGAATCTGGAAATGGTTCTCGACATTGTCGAGTCCTTTCATTCAGTGCACGACTGTTCACTAGCAGTGTTGCATCACCGGGCCCCCCGCCGTCAAGGGTTTCAGGTGTAACGGGCACCACGTTTTGGATGCGGGGTTGCAGACGTCTCCGGTGTACGGACGTACACTCAGCTGCGTGTCGCGGAGTTCGAAACATCACAGCTCGAGAATCGCCAGTGGTTCTCGGCATGGCTCCGCGTCGGCCGAGCGTGTTGCCGAGGTATCCCGAACCCGCGCCGAGCAGAAGAGCCGGACCCGTCAGGCGCTGCTCGACGAAACTCTCGAGTTGGTGGGTGAGCGCAGTTTCTCGTCGATCAGTCTGCGTGAGGTGACCAAGCGGGCCGGAATCGTGCCGACGGCTTTCTATCGCCACTTCGCGTCGATGGACGAAGTGGGCGTGACCCTGGTCGAGGACGCGATGCGGACCCTGCGCCGTATGTTGCGTGACGGGCGACGAGATCTAGCCGCCCGCACGGCCGTGCCCACCGCGAAGGATTCCCTGGCCGTCGTGGTCCGGCAGGCCCGCGCCAACGAGTCGCAGTTCCGGTTTCTCGTGCGAGAGCAATATGGCGGGAGCACCGAGGTCCGGCGCGCCATCGACACCGAGCTCAAACTGCTTTCGCGGGAGCTGGCCATCGATCTGTCCAGGATTCCTGAGTTGGCACACTGGCCGGCCGATGATCTCGAGATCGCCGGAGACCTGATCGTCACCGTGATGCTCCACGCCGTCGCGGAACTCGTCGAACTCGATCCGCGCAATGCCCGCGAAGAAGAAGACTTGATCCGGCGGACGGAAAAACAAATTGTCATGACATTCCTGGGAATGGGCGCATGGCGCCCGTCGCAGGACTGACCGGCTGCCGGGGTTCGACGATCAAGGCACCCGATCCCGGCGTTGTCGATGCCTGCGCCTGGATCCCCGATACAGTCCTGACGTGGATACCAGTGAACCTCGATCAGCTGCCCGCCGGCGAGTGCTGAATGCACCGAGCCCGCGTCGGATCGCCTTTGCCGTGGCCGGTTCGGCTGTGTTGGTGTTCGGCCTGGCCGCATGCGGTGAGGACAACCCATCGGATCCGGCGAACCAGCGTTCGGTGACGGTGGTCGGTAGCGGTGAGGTCAAGGGGGCACCTGACACGTTGCGGGTCGATATCGGCGTCGAGACGACCGGCGACGACGTGTCGACTGCGATCAATGCGGCCAACGCGCAGATCACCGCGGTAACCGACGCGGTGGTCAATGCCGGTGTGCCGCGCGAAGATGTGCAGACCCAACAGGTCACGGTCTCACCCGATATGACCAATCCCGGCCCCGGTGGGTCGAGCCAGATCTCGGGCTACCGGGCGACCAACTCGATCCGGGTGGACATCCACGACCTGGCCAAGGGTTCTGATGTGCTCAAGGTGGCAGCCGAGGCGGGTGGCAACGACATCCGGATCAGCAACGTGTCGTTTGTCATCGACGACGATTCCGAGTTGGTCGCCAATGCTCGAGAGGAAGCGTTCAATGACGCACGGAGCCGCGCTCAGCAGTACGCAAACCTGTCGGGGGACGATCTCGGTGCCGTGCTGACGATCGACGAGACCACCTCTGGGCAGGCAGTGTCGGCGTCCGAGCAGCAGCGCACGATGCTGGACAGTTCGGTTCCGCTCGAACCCGGTCAGCAGACCGTCGGGTTCTCGGTGACCGTGAAATGGCAACTGAAGTAGCGTTCGCCTCACGCGACGATATTGGTTGGCTCGAGTCGTCCAAAACGCCAGGCTGCCGCCCTGCCCAGAAGTACCAGCACTCCGGTGCCGGCCGCATTCTGCAGGTCTCGCCGGCGCGACAAGCTATTGGATCACCCGATCGTGCCATGGAGAACGGATACGGAATCGGTCGCCTACTCGGGTGAACCCTGAACCCAGGCTCCATGCAGGCCGGCCGGGACCCGGATCGGAAGTCGCGCGGAGCACAGGGGCCCCGATGCGGGATCGTCGGTGGGGAATACGTAGAACGCCGACGTCATGGTCTCCCGATCGGTGCCGATGGTGCCCCAGTAATCGTTGCCGGCACCCGACAGGAAGATGGGTTCACCGACGCAGACCGTGCCCGAGTCCCAGGACGTCTGCGTGCCGGTGGTCAGGTCGTCGAAGAACAGGGTCTCGATACCGGCCGGTCCACCGGGTAACTGTCCGGCGGAGGCGATCGCGGTGTGTGGGTGTGTCAACGACCGGTCATCAACACGGGGGAACTCGACCATCGAGTCACTGAGCGGCGTATGCGTCACGCGTCCACTGACGGGGTCGAGTCGGGTGCGGGTGATGGCGGCGACGCCCGGTCCGGTTTCCACACCCAGGTTGGTCGGCTCGTTCCATCGCACGTAATCGACGGCCACTTCGCCATTTTCGGTGTCGAAGGCATTGGCGAAATGCCACACCCAGAACGGGTCGGCGTCGACCCACTTCACGGCTGAGCCGTCGCGGGGGACCAGCGCGATCCGGGTGCCTCGTTCGGGAAGCCATTCCAGGGGTGAGGCGCCGGTGGTGAAGGATGCGATGATGTCGAACTTCAGGGGGCAGACGAAGATCACGACGTACCGTTCGGTCAGTGCCATGTCATGGATCATCATCGGGGCATCGACTCCGTTGATGGGAGTCGGTGGGCGCGTACACTTTCCGTCCGGACCGACCACGGACCAAGTGAGAAACGGTGCCTCGAACGCATAGTTGAACAGCAGCATCTCGCCGGTCACCGGATCGATTTTCGGGTGCGCGGTACTGCCCGCGAGCATTGCGCCGTCACATGATTCGACTCCCAGGGTCGACAGATCACTGGGGTCGAGGCCATAGGGCCGTGCGGCCTCGGCCATCGCGAGTAGTCTGCCCCCGTGTTTGACGACGTTGATGTCGGGCAGATCGCGACCGGTGTTCTCGGCCCCGTCCAGATCGTCTTCGGTAGGGACGTACGGATCGAAGAGTCCGGACCACAGGGCGTGACCGACCTCTTCCTCCGATACGACAGCCGGTGTCCGGACGAAACGGTTCCGGTACGACACCGTCGTCCCGTCGAATTCGATCTGATGGACCATCGCGTCACCATCGATCGGATACAGGTAACTGCCGATCGGATCGAATCGTGGGTTGGGCCCATTGCGGAGATAGCTGCCGATCAGATCGGCCGGCAGGTCACCGTCCACGGTCAGCGCGGAGACATCGACTTCTTTGCGTTGCGGGGCAAAGAAGCCGGACAGGTAGGGGTGATCGGTCATGTTGACCGTCGCAGGCCGCGGATCGTGTGGACTCGTCATCGTGAACGCCCCTATCCCGCTACGGAATCGTCGGACGGGCCGCGACTGAACGCCATGGCGCCGTCCACGCTGGATTCTACTGATGGGTCGGGCGGTCCGCAGGCCCCGGGGAGAATCGCCGATCGGCAGCGCGGTGGCGCGTTCGACAGGTCAATGACCACGGAAACGTGCGGAATCGGCGAATCGGTGTAACTGTGGGACCGATGAGCATGAGACTGCCGGGGCTCGTCCTCGGACCGATCCTTCGTTATGTCGACACCACGAGAGCCACGATCTGGGTGGAAACCGATGACGCGTGCAACGCGGAAGTCCGAACGTCCACCGGCCAGATCGGCGCTGAGAACACCTGGTCGGTGCACGGGCATCACTTTGCGATCGTGCAACTGGTCGGACTTCCGTCCGGCAGCCTCATCGACTACACGGTGACGCTGACGCCGACCGGCGATCCGGATTCGGAGGTGACTCCGGTGATCTGTGCCGAGGGGACGCTGAGGACCGCAGCGCGGGACGACTCCCTGACTGTCGCCTTCGGTTCGTGTCGTCGAGGTGATACCTACGACGACGATCGGATCAAGGCGATCGGCGCCGATGGACTTGCCGGGCTGGCCGCCCAGGTGAAAGACCAGGATGCGGAGCTGTGGCCGCAACTGCTCCTGTTGCTCGGAGACCAGGTCTATGCCGACGACCCCTCACCCGAGATCAAGGCAAGGCTCCGGGAGCGCCGGGAAACGGAAAAAGACCCGGAACTGGGTGAGGAGGTCTACGAAGAGATCTGCGACTTCGAGGAGTACACGTGGCTTTACCGCGAATCGTGGGGCGCAGAACAGGTCACCGGGTTGATGGCCACCATTCCGAGCTGCATGATCCTCGACGACCACGACCTTCGCGACGACTGGAACTCGTCGTTGGACTGGCGAACGGAAATGGAGCAGAAACCCTGGTGGCACCGACGCGTCGTGGGCGCCTTCTCCTCGTACTGGATCTACCAGCACCTGGGTAACCTGTCGCCGAACGAACTGGCGACGGACGAGCTCTACCTCGCAGTGCGGTCAGCGGTCAGCGCAGAGGAACGGGAAAAGCTCTTGTCGGACTTCGCGCTCCGGGCCGACCGCGAGCCGGCGTCGGCCCGCTGGAGTTACGTCCGGGATCTGGGCAACACCCGGATCATCATGATCGACTCGCGCTGCTCGCGAGATCTCACCCCGGAGCGGCGAGCAATGCTCGACGATCTCGAATGGGCCTGGCTGTGCGAGCAGGCTCTGGCCACCGATGCGCGGCATATCGTCTTCGGGACGTCGCTTCCGTATCTGATGCTGCCGGCGCTTCACCAGCTCGAACAGTGGAATGAGGCTGTCGCGCAAGGTGCTTGGGGTCGCCGGTGGGCGAAGGTGGGGGAGAAGCTGCGCTTGGCACTCGATCTCGAGCATTGGGCTGCGTTCGGCAATTCGTTCGAGCAGATGGTGACCCTCGTCGGCGACCTGGTGCGCCGGCCACAAGCCCCGGCGAGCATTCTGTGGCTTTCCGGCGACGTGCACTGCTCGTACGTTGCCCAGGCCGAGTTGACGGACAGCGGCGCAAACAGCAGCACGGCGTTGTACCAGCTGACGATGTCACCGTTCCGGAACCCGCTCGACTTACCGATCCGAGCGGTGAATCGGCTCGCGATCCGACGGCCCGTGGTCAAGTTCATGCACTTTCTCGCGCGCCGGGCCGGACTCGGGGATCACGCGATCACCTGGCAGGTCGATGCGGGACCGTGGTTCGACAACGGCGTGATGGTATTGCGACTGAAGGGCGACACCGCGTCGGTTCTCATCGAGCATGCAAAGACGGGTCCCGGAGGTTCACAGGATCTCGTGCAGACGCACGAGATGGTCCTGACGCGCTGACCGATCGAGAGCGCACTCGGGCGCGCGGATCGATCATTCACTGGTTCAGAGAGCTCGATCCTGGTGCGCCAGTCACTTGCGGTGTCGGCTTGCGCCGGACGTGTCCACGGCAATCGCCACGTGGAGGAGCCATGAGGAGTTGGTCGGTAGTGTCCCTACCGAACGGGTTACAAGCAAAAAAGTGGGCGACCCGCGATTTCTCGCTGGTCAACCCACTTTTTTGAAGTCTGACGATCTTAGATCGCGGTCACTCCGGTAGCCTGGGGGCCCTTGGCGCCCTGGCCGATTTCGAACTCGACTCGCTGGTTCTCCTCGAGGGTGCGGAAGCCGCCGCCCTGGATCTCGGAGTAATGAACGAAGACGTCATCTGAACCGCCGTCGGGGGCGATGAAGCCGAAGCCTTTTTCGCCGTTGAACCATTTCACAGTTCCCTGTGCCATATTAAAGTACTTCTCTCTTTTTTCCTGCAGAACGCATTAACACGTCCCTGGTACATAGTGTTGCACGGATTTCCCCAAACGGATAGTCCCAGGGACAAATTGGGGGCAAATTATTTTGTCCCGAGCCGCTGACCTGCAGTTATGTCCCGAAACTCGTTCAACCGGGTTTGGCACGGGTGTGCAGGTCTGCCGATACAGAGCGGTGGGAACACGTCGGTCCGGCCGGTCACTCGGTCGCTCAGATGATCGTTCCGACGTCCTCGCGGACGAGGTGGTCCATTGCGCGCTCGGCGACCGCGGCGATGGTCATCGACGGGTTGCACGCCGCGGAGTTGCCCGGCATCAACGCGCCGTCCAGCACATAGAGCCCCCGCTGTCCCTGGACGCGTCCCTGGAGGTCGCACACCGAACCCATGCTCGCGCCCCCGAGTGGATGCCAGGTGGACGGGAAGGTGAGGTTGGTGTCCGTGGTCAGGGTCGCGGTGCCGGCGATCTTGTGGACAGCGGGACCGATGTGGCCCTTCTGGATCTCTGAATCGCCGTCGATGGGCCAGTGCAGCGTCGCGTTGTCGATCGCGGCGTCGTAGGCGAAGCGGCCGCGGTCGGCGCTGACCCCGAATCCGACCATCATCGTGCTGCGGGCATCGATGCCGATGCTGGGGATGGACGCCTGGATGATGGTGAACGCGGATTTCGGGTCGTTCCAGTTGCGGCTGCCATAGACGACCGGACCGCCCTGTGGTGTGCCGAAACCGGAGCCCGGGTTGGTCCATAGATAGATGCGGTCCGCGTTGGTGCCCCAGTTGCCGCCCAGGCCGTCGGGCATGTCTCCGATCGCGCCCTTGCCGGCCGCCCGCATCAGCAGGTTGGTGGTGTTCATGCTGCCCGCCGCCATCACCAGTGCGTTGGTGGTGAGGATCTTGTTCTCCAGGACGGTGCCGCTGGTGTCGGTCCGTTCGACGTGCACCCGCCACCGGCCGTCGTTCGTCCGTTCGACGTCGGTCACCTCGTGCAGCGTGTGGACGGTGGCGCGGCCGGTCGCTTCGGCCGCGGCGACGTAGGTGACGTCCACCGAGTGTTTGCCACCGTTGTTGACACCGAGTGCGCCATCACCGTTGGTATAGGAGGGCCTCATCTTGCCGCGCAGCTCGTCGAGTGCGTAGTTCCAGTCGATGGGCATCGGGATCTTCGATACCGGGAACCCGGCCCGTCGTGCGCTCTCGGCAAACATCCTGGGGGCCTGGTAGTTGGGGGTGGCGATCAGCTCATCAGGTGCGACCTGGAGCTTGAGCATCTGTGCCACGCGCGGGTAATGCACCCGGTCCATCGTCTTCCAGTCGAGGGCCTCGGGGAAGTTGGCATTGAAGACGGACTCGTCCGGCTGCAGTGTCATTCCTTGGTAGACAAGGGATCCGCCGCCGACCCCGGCTGCGCACAGGGCGGTCATGTTCTGGCCGATGATCGCTTCGATCAGCCCGGTGTACGGCTCGAAGACGGCGGGCTTGCCGAACAGTTGCGGTGCGCCCTTGTGCCAGAGGATCCGCTTGTCCGGGGCCGTGGCGAGGGGAAACGTGTTGGAGTTCGGACCGGTTGCCCACCGGCGACCCCGCTCGAGGATGGTCACCGGTACGCCGGCTTCGGCCAACCGGAGCGCGGCCACGCCGCCACCGAAGCCGGAGCCGATCACGATCACCCGGTGGTCCTCGCGGGTGACCGGTGTCCGGGCGACAGGTGTGCGTGAGACCGGTACCGACTTCGCTTGTGCAACCGTCGAACTCGCCGCCATCACCCCGGCCGCGGCGGCCCCGGCCAAGAACGTGCGGCGCTTGATTTCAGACAACATTGCCCCCCGGTCAGATGTTCATCGTCGACCGAAGTTGCTCCGCGGACGCGGCTGGTCGCCCGGTAAAGTTAGACAGTTCCGTCCGAAAGTGTCAAGAGTCGTCGGGTGATGTGGTCCAGGATTGCATCGCCGGAGCCAGCCACCGGATGAGGAAGTCTCGGAGCGCGTCGTCCTCGGTGACGTCGACGTCATCGAAGAGGACGGTCGAGAGCCCCAGCCGCAGCCCCATTGCGACGATGTCATCGATGTGCTCTTTGACCTCGGCATATTGCTCGGCCAGCGGGGCGAGCAGTTCATGGGCAATCGGTTTCGCGCGGGAGATCATCCCGGTGTCGAAGATCGGATTTCCGACTTCCGCGTGGAGCAGGGCGGCCAGTGCCGGGTGGCTTCGGACAGTTGCCCGGCCGGCGACGATGAGTTCGACGATGTAGGCCACCGGTGTGTCGACGGCTTCGAGGTGATTACGGATATCGCCGAGAATTTCCATGGTCAGGCCTGCGACGGCTTGAGAGACGAGGTCTTCTCGAGTGCCGAAGATCGAGTAGACGGTCTGGCGGGAGACATTGGCAGCGCTTGCCACCGCGGCGATGTTGACCCCGTCGAAGCCCTCGGTAGCGATCAACCCGAGTGTGGCCTCCAGGATCTTGTTCCGCGATCTCATCCCGGCATTATCAACCACATGTCCGGCGTTGTTGCACAACCGGGCGCTCTTCCATGAACCGTTGAAGCCGAAAAACGGCAGCCGGCGGGCCTTGTGGCCCGACGGCTGCCGTCATCTGTTCGGTCGATTCTGGCGGCTCAGTCGTCGGTCACCACGAGCTTGACGTCGATATTCCCGCGGGTTGCGTTGGAATACGGGCAAACCTCGTGTGCTTTGTCGGCGAGTGCCTGGGCGGTGGCGTGATCGAGGTTCGGCAGTGTCACCTCCAGCTCCACGGCGAGGCCGAAGCCGCCGTTGTCGAGGCTTCCGATGGACACCCGTGCGCCCACAGTCGAATCGGTGTCATCGGCCTTTTCCTGTCCGGCGACCAAACGCAGTGCCGAGTGGAAGCAGGCGGCGTATCCGGCGGCGAAGAGCTGCTCAGGGTTGGTTCCGACACCGTTGCCGCCCATCTCTTTTGGAACCGACAGGTCGACGTCGACCTTGCCGTCGGTGGTGCGGGCGTGACCATTGCGGCCGTCACCGGTGGCGAGTGCTTCTGCGGTGTAGAGAGCTTTCATGGTGGTGCCTTTCGGAGTTGGCTGTTCACGAACCGGCCGGATTGCCGGATTCACGTAGTGCGACGGTCAACCGCTGGACCGCGTCGCGCAGTTCTACGGTTTGATCCACATCCAAACCTGTTGCAGCAAAGAGCTGTTCGGGTATGCACTGGGCCTTCGATTCGAGTTCTCGGCCGGCGTCGGTGAGCGTGACCTCGACCGACCGCTCGTCGGTCGGGGAGCGGTCACGCCGGACATGACCGGCGGTCTCCAACCGCTTCAACAGCGGCGAGAGAGTGCCCGAATCCAGTTGTAGCCGTTGCCCGAGTCGGCGGACCGTGATCGTCTTCTCCTCCCACAACACCAGCAGAACCAGATATTGCGGATAGGTCAGCCCGATTTCGTCGAGCATCGGACGGTACGCGGCGGTGGTCGCCCGCGACGCCGAATACAGGGCGAAGCAGAGTTGGCTGTCCAGGCGAAGTGCGGTCACATGTCTGAACATAGTGCGCAATTGAATTGTGCACAACCATTCTAGGGGAGTTCTCAGACTCGGTCGGGTTTGCGTGGCGGATTCAGGTCGCCGTGCGAGCGAATACGCCGGCGATGAACGCTGCCTGACCGACGTGCTGGAGATCGTCGGCGACGACGCTGACCAGGCGCACACCGAGGGTGACCGGTGGGTTCCAGTTCCGGTCGACCACGGTGTCGAGGTCTTCTGAGCTCAGGGTTTCGACAAACGCGGCGGTTCTCTCGTGGACCGCGTCGTGGTATCCGAGTAGGAGGTCGCCGGCGGCTCGGACCTTCTCGACGTCGTCGCTGGATTGTCCGTAGCCGATCTCGTCGGCGTCGAAAGGTAATGCGAAGCGGCCATACCAATCCTGTGCGGTCCACACCTGCTCCGAGTTGGCGACACCGGCGATGTGGTCGTCCTGTACGCGGGTCAGGTGCCAGATCAGCCATGCGATCGTGTTCGCACCGGGGTCGATCCGGTAGGTGAGGGCGGCATCGGGAAGGTCGGAGAGCGTCGCGTGAACCTCCTCGGAGATTCGGCCGTATGCGTCGCGGATCAGGTCGGCCTCGTTCATGATCAAGTCCTTTCGCTGTCAGGGGACATGCCGATCCCCTCTATCTATGCTCCGACACTGCAATACCTGCACGGCGCCGGAATGCCTCCTTATAACGGTAAAGAGCAGTGGGACAATGAGTTTGCCGTCAACCGAAAAGCCAAGCGTTCGGTTCGCACACGATGGGTACCGGACGGCCGTCGCTCGTCCTTCCTCCGACCGCACGTGCGGTGATGGATGCCGCACGCGGTGAATAGCTCAGGGACAGGTGATCTGATGTGTCGATTTCGCAGCCGTCTTGAATGGTGACGTTGTTGACGCTCGCGCCCGGGCCGGCGGTGAGGAATGTTGACGCATACGGCGTGGTGATCTCGTCGTATCGGCTGCCGATCACCGTGTAATCGACGCCGGGGACGGTGTCACCGTCGGCGTTGAGGGTCTCGAGGAACTCCGAGTCGTAGACCTGCTGGATCCCGGCGACCCCGACCACGAGTGCGACCGGGCCGAGAATGTCGATACCGAGGTTGTTGATGGTCCGGCCCAGGGTGCCGATGCCCAGCAGGCTGGTTCCGTGGTTGGTGGCGCCGAGCGTGACGAGGTTGTCGACCTTGTCGGCGCCGCCGTTGAACTTGAGGTATTGCCGTGCCATCAGGCCGCCTTGCGAATGGCCGACCAGGTTGACCTTCGTCGAACCGGTCGAGGCGAGCACCCGATCTACGAACGTCGCGAGTTGTCCGGCCGACTGCGCGATATCGCCGTTGCCGTTGGCGCCGGGAACGATGTCCCCGAGCCCGCCACCGTCCTGGATCGGCAACTTGCCGTAGTTCAATGCGTACACGCACAGTCCTGCGGCTTTCAATGCCGGCGACATGAAAGCCCAATTGTCATAGGCGTTTTCCCATGTTCCGTGGAGGAGGACAACGGGCTCTTGGCCGTCCTCGGGTGTGCAATCCCAATCGTTCGCGCCCGGAGGTGCGACATCCGGATTGAACAATCCGTACGCAAATGCCGGCAGAAAGGAATCACTGCTCGGGCCATTGCCGACCGGTGCCGACCAGGTGCTGGGGCCGTTGAGGATGACGTCGCCGGCCGGTTGCTCGAGCCCGGACTCGATGACGTGGGCCAGGTCTTCGGTGGTCGCCGCCGAGGCGCCGGCCGTCCCGATTCCGATGGTGAGGACTGCGGCAAGGGCCGTTGCGGCCGTTCCGATTTGGGCGATATGCGAACTCGAAAAGCTCTTCATGCTCGTTCCCCCGACTGGCTGTTGACGGTGGTATGGGTTACATCGAGACTAGGGTGAACTGGGGAGTGTCCACCAGAAAACGCCAGATTCGAGCATGACTCGCGGTTGGTTCGGTCAGGTGTGAAAACGACCTTCGTCCGCTGCGGCGGGGGTGCCATACGGTGTGGCGCAGCGTATCTCGTTCGGTTCGGCGAGCGGAGGGGTGGGGAAAGCCGGACAGGGGCAGTGGCCTGTTCGTGACACCTGCCGTGAAACGACTCTCAATGCTGTTCTGCCATGGTTGACTGCAATCACGGACCCTTGGACCAACCCTTGACCCCAGGCGTCCACCTCAGAAGTCTCGATCATTGCTCTGGAGTGGTGATCGACCGGCAACGCTACGAGGTCGTGATCGGTATGAACTACGGGATGAGCGTGGTCTTCCGGACGATTCCATTGGTCATGATGGGGTTGTGCATCGGCTACGGCGTCTACATCTGGACGGACGGCGACGCGTCGGGGAACTTCGTCGCCGGCAGAGTGGTCACCTTCCTCGCCGCCATCTGCCTCTGCCTGTTCTGTACCGCCGCCACGATCATCAGACAGTTGATCGGCCGCTTCAACACCGTCGACAAGATCTTTTATCCGACTCTCGGGTTCGCCACGGCGATCGGGACGGCGGTTTACGGAATCATCATCTTCGCCGGGGCAGAATCCGCACGTGCCCCTGCTTACGTCGCCGGGCACGTCGTTTTCGGTCTCGGTCTGATCAGCGGATGCGTTGCCACCGTCGCAACCGCGTCCACGAAATTCACGCTCATCCCGCAGAATTCGAGTCAGTCGGAGAATGACCGGCACCCGCCCGCCGCGGCATTCAGAGGCGGTTCGGTCCTGGTGTTGTCGATCATCCCGGTGGCACTGGCGATCACCGCATGGGTGTTCGCGATCATCAACCTGGCACAGACCACGACCCCGGAGCGGTTCACGGTCGGCCACGTCGTCGCCGGCCTGGCGATGATCTGCACGAGCCTGATCGGGTTGGTGTTCAGCATCGTTCGGCAGGTGCAGAACACCTATGAGCCGCGGGAGCGGATCTTCTGGCCGTGGCTCGTCATCACCATGGGCGCTCTGAGCATGGTCTGGGGGATCGTCGTCCTCGCACTGCACAGCAAGGAGTACTACCTGACGCCCGGCTTCGTGATGATCGGGCTGGGACTGGTCTGCTTCAGCATCCTGAGCAAGGTCGGCCTGTTGGCGCTGGTGTGGCGCAGGACCTTCGGGCTCGCCAACCGGGTTCCGCTGATTCCCGTTGTCACCGCTCTGAGCTGTCTGTTCCTGGCCGCCTTCGTCTTCCAAGAAGCAGTGGACAACCTGAATGTGTTCATCGCCGCTCGCGTGCTCGTCGGTTTGGGCGCGATCTGCTTCTCGCTGTACTCCATCGTGAGCATTCTGGAGAGCGGTACCTCGTCCGCGAAGTAGTGGCTCTGGGTCTTACCCGGTGCCGTGAGGTCCTTTACCGCACCGCCGCAGGGGGCGCCGGCACTAGAGTGTCGTCGGCCTGCCGCTGGCGCTCGAGGAGAACAATCGCCACTGCAGGTTCACTGTGGTGCCGGCAGGTCCGGTGGCGATGTCGGTGGTGTCGGTCAGGGCGCGGATGAGCAGTAGACCGCGTCCGCGTGCGTGGCCGGGCTGCTGTTGTTTCCAGGTGCCGTGGTCAGTGACGGTCACATCGAGGGTGCGGGCGGTGTGCCGGTAGCGCGCGGCGATGTTCAAGGTCGCGTCGGGAGAGTGGGTGGCGTAGGCGTGTTCGGCGGCGTTGGCGACAGCTTCATAGACGGCCAGGACGATGTCGGCGCGACGTTCGTCGGTGGCGTTGGTCTGGTCGGCGATCCATCGGGTGAAGTGGCGGCGGAAGGTGGCTACATCTGAGGCGTCGGCGGGAAGGTTGTGTAGCGAGAACCCGCAGTGCCCGGAGGTGCGCCGTAGTTGGGGTAGTGGGGTCACAGGTGCTGACTACCCAGCCGATGGCAGATTTACGCAGGCTGCCGATCAGGCCATCGCGGCAATTGCTTGGTCCAGGGTGGGGTAGAGGGTCAATGTTTGGTCCAGTCCGACCATTTGAAGTGGCCGTGAGGTGGACGGGCCGTCGGCCACGACGCCGAACAGCCCGGTCGGGGCGATGGCTTCATGGGCGGAGGCCAGGGCACTCATGCCTGCCGAGGCGAGGAACTCGGTGGTGGTCAGATCGATGATCAGTCCACGTGGCTCGCTGGTCAGTGCGTCGGCGACCGCCTCGGTGAGCTGTGGTGCGGTCAGGACGTCGATGCTGCCCTGCACGGTCAAGATGACCAGCTCGTTGTGCGCAACGGTGACCACGGTCAATGTGGCGGTGCCGGCGGTTGAGTCGTCTCCATCGACGATTACTGCGTCGGTGCTATCTCGATTCACGGACGGGATCCCTTCGGTTCTAACAGTTCATCGCCGCCCGTGGGCACCAAGGCACACGGGCGCGACGGCAATGTCTTTACCGACACCGTTCATTCTCTCACGTCCACAGCCTGCAGGTTCGCTCGCCTGTCGACGCTATGATCGGGCAACCGGGTGGGGCGGGTCAGGCCCTGGGGACGTTGTCTCCCGGAATGGCCCAAGAACCTTCACCAGAGGTTGCATGCTCCGGTTCACTGACGCCAGGAACGCCAGGTGCCAGATCCTCGACGAGCCCACCACGTGGGGGGCTCTCATCGAGAGATCGTGATATTGAACTTGGTGGTCTGCAGGGCCCTGACGAGCGCGAAGAACAGTGGGGCCACGTGTTCGGTTGCCAAAGCAGTATCGATACCGCCCAGATCGAGGATGCTGTCGGTCGACCACCCCAGGTCCTTGAGTACCTCGGTGACAACGTCTTTGGCGTTGTCGTGGTCGCCACTGAGAAACACGGTCGCCTGTGACAGGGACCCTTTCGGGTCAACCATGATGGAGAAGTTCATCGTGTTGAGGGTCTTCACGACCCTCGCGCTCGGGAACCGCGCCTGCAGCTTCTGGGCGACGCTGTCGCCGGGGTACGCCATCGTCATTTCCGGCGTGAACGCGGCCGACGGGTCCAACACGATCTTGTCGCCGAGGACCTCCTCTCCGATCTCCTGCAATGTATCGAGTACGGCTGTTCCGGGGATGGCCGTGATCACCATCTCCGCCGAGGCGACGGCCTCGCACTGGGCGAGGATCCCGGCTTCCTCAGACGGTGTCCGGGACCCGTAAACCACGTGGTGGCCTGCCGAAGCGAGACGGGTCCCGAGAGCGGTTCCGACTTTTCCGGTACCCAATATCGCGATATTCATGAAATCTTCCTCAGCAGTGGACGAATGGAGAAGTTGTTGGCGGCGCGGGCGAATGGGAGCGTGAGCATGGACGTCACCACGGCACCACACCGGTGTCCTCGAAAAAGCCGCCCGTGGGACCGTCCTCAGGGAGCGTGGCCAGGCGAATCGCAACCGCAGCACCTTCTTTCGGGCTGCGTACGCCGCGGAAGCCGTTGAGATCGGTCGCGACAAATCCCGGGCAGACGGAATTGATCAGAATGTTGGTTGCGGCCAGTTCGCGCGCGTACTGGAGGGTGACTGCATTCAAGAATGTTTTCGAGGGTGCGTACGCGACAGCGACCGGACCGGTGGTGGTCTCACTGCAGGCTTCGGATTGTCGCGTCAACGACCCCACACTGCTCGACATGTTCACAATCCGCGGAGCGGTTGAGCGCCGTAGCAACGGCAACATGGCATTGGTGACCCGGATGACGCCGATGACGTTGGTCTCCACGACCGAGCGAATGATGTCTGGGTCGACGGTTGTCGGTTGCTGCAGTCCGCCACCGGTGATACCTGCGTTGTTGACCAGCGCGTCCAGACGCCCGGTCCGCTCACTGATCACGTCAGCGGCCTCGGTGACGCTGCGGTCGTCTGTGACGTCCAGTGGCACTTCGAAAGCATCGACGCCTGCTGCTCGCAATCTGGCCACTGCGGCGTCCCGCCGCACTTGATCTCGGGCGCCCACACCAACGCTCCAACCCAAATTGCCCATCCCCGCGGCGATCTCGTAGCCAATACCCTTGTTCGCGCCCGTCACGAGGACTGTTTTTGCTTCATTCACGCCATCGATCATGCGGTTCGGTCCACGCGTCCGTCCAAGACCAATCGGGTCATGAGCGATACCCGCAAGGTATCGACGCTCATCGCGGGCTGGTTATGCTGTCACGGTGGAAACCCGAGAGCTACGGTACTTTGTCGCCGTTGCTGAAGAATTGCACTTCGGTCGAGCGGCTCAGCGTCTGGGCATCGCGCAGCCACCACTATCTCGGGCGATCAGCCAGCTCGAACGCCGGCTCGGTGGTGAGTTGTTGCAGCGCAACAGCCGAGGGGTGACTCTTACCCCGGCCGGTACTGTCCTGCTTCATGAAGGACGGGTGGCTCTGGACGCAATGAGGGCTGCCGAACACCGCACTCAGCGTGCCGCGGAGGCAGCGGTGGGTGAAGCGGGCATCATCTTGGTTGCCAAAGCCGGAGCGTCCGATGAATTACTGGCGAAGCTTCTGCACGCCTATGACGCAGTACCCGGGTCCGTCCGCGTCGACGTGGTGTTGTGTAGGCCCGGTGAACAAGAGCAGCTATTGCGAAGCGGTCGCGCCGATGTTGCGTTGCTTCACCGACCATATGACGACACAACAGGTTTCGACACCGAGAACCTTCACACCGAAGGTCAGATCGCGGTTCTACCTGCCGGTCACCCGCTCACCACCCGCGGTGATCTGCGCCTGAAGGATCTCACTGAGGTGCCCGAGCTACCGCTGCCCCGCTGGCCCGGGCCCGACGGTACCTTCGCAGAAGGCAATGGGCCCGAGGTGCACAGTCACACGCAGCTTCTACAGCTCATCTCACTTGGCCGAACCTTGATGTTCGCGCCTGACTCCTGCCGTTCACACCTGCATGACGATCTTGTCGCTGTGCCGATAGTCGACGCACCACCGGTCACCACGGTCATTGCCTGGCCACCACACAGTCGGTCTCGGGCTGTCGCCGAACTCGTTCGAACTGCGCTCCGCACCTGACTTCCGATTGTGGCGGTCGACGTCGCGGCTATTCGCAGTGCTGCAAGTGGTTTCGTCCGCCATTGCGCGACTCTATCTAGCGGCGAAATGCCGGGCGGGCGGGGCCGGGGCGGGTGCCGCGGAGGTCGTGGAGTGGCCACGGAAAGATGTCGCGCACGCCACGCCGGCGGTGGTACCGCTGCCGACGGCGACAGATACAAATTGCAGCCCAGAGGTGATGTCCCCGGCGGCGTAGACACCGTCGACGCTACTGAGCTGCAGCGCGTCGACGACGATCCCGCCCTCGTGATCGAGCTCGCATCCGAGTTGCTGGGCAAGTTCGTTGGTCGGATGGTGTGCGTAGGAGAAGAACACTTTCTCCCCCGCAACCAATTGTCCGTCGGCCAACCGGACACCGGTCAAGGCGCCGGGATCACCGATCAAGGCTTGGGCCACTCCGTCGACGACCTCGATGCCGTGCTCGGCGCATACAGTGCGTTGTTCCTCGCCGAAGAGGGAATCGCCGTTGGTCTCGGTGACGATCCGCACCTTCGCGGCCCAGTCCAGCAGTTCGGACGCGTACGCGGGGGCATGCTCACCGCTGCTGAGCACGATCACCGTCTTGCCGCGTGCGGTGTAGCCATCGCAGGACGCGCAATGATGGACGTCGGTGCCGTAGTGGTTCGCGATGCCCGCAACCTGGGGTAGTCGGTCACGGACACCGGTGGCCAACACGATCCGTTTGGCGCGCACCTGGGCGCCGCCGATGGTGGCGACGAACCTCTCCGGGCCCTCCAGTCGCACAGCGGTGACGGTCCCGTTGTGCAGCCGCACGTGCGAGTACCGCTTCAAACTGGCCCGGGCAGCGTCGTAGAAGTCCTGCGGGGTACTCGGACCCGGGACGAGCATGCCGTGGATTTCGTCGGCGGCCAGGTTGCGCTGCTGTCCGGCATCGATGAGGAGAGTGGATCGCTGATATCGGCCGAGCCAGGTGGCCGCGGAGAGCCCTGCGGGACCACCGCCGATCACAATGACGTCGACGGCAGTGGGAAGGGCAGCACTCATTGACAATCCGTTCTGGTTCGGGCGCGAAGCAACGAACACCCCGTTGGTGCCCGTCGTTGGTCGTTTATGTGCGACCACTCACGTCGGGGGCGCCTGCGCCGGTTTTTGCTTGTCGCGTCCGGTGACCTTGTCGCGCACCTTGTCCACTGCAGCGGCTGCCATACCGACAGTGCCCTGCGCAGCAGCATTCGACGGGGTGTGGGGATGGGGTCTGGTGGGTGCGGTCGACTTGGCCACGCGCAACGAATCTCCCAGAGCTTCGAGGTCGGAGGCGGCGGTGTGGCGCTTCTCCCGTAGCGCTGGCCAGGCTGTTGTCTCCTCGAACTCGATGTGCAGGCGGGCGAGACTGATGAACGCCGTGAGAGCATCTTCGAACTCGGGTGTTCCCGCGTCGTTGTCCTCGATGGTCTGCAGCAATCGCTTACCCTTTTCTTCCTGCTCAATCGCCTGGTCTGCCACTGCGTGGCCGTTGTCGACCAGGCGCCGGAAGGCGGGCCAGAAGAGCTGCTCCTCGATGGCTTCGTGTTGTGACTCCGCCATCACCAGCGTCGTGGCCAGCTCCTTGCGCTTGGCGAGGCTGTCGGCACTGTCTCCGGGGGGTCCGTCCAGAAGCTCCAGCATTCCGAGCACGCTCTCGTGGTCTGCGCGCAACATATCCAACGGGTCCATGGATATCTCCTTCGCCGTCGTCTGTGTGGGCAGCAACGCCCGGATTAATGTGGCTTACCTCGTTTGACCGCTGACGAAACACGCAGAGGATGAGCCGAAACGGACAGTGCCTGAACCGAAACGGACAGTGTGAAGGAGGGCCGCTGGGGGTAGTCGACCGATGAACTAATCCACCCTTCTGGAGGTAATCATGTTCATGCACCACAAAGAGCTTCAGTTCGATGTACGAGTCGAGCGGCCCGATCCAAAGTTCGCCACGCTTCTACAGGAACAGTTCGGCGGGGCCAACGGTGAGCTGAAAGCGGCGATGCAGTACTTTTCGCAGGCCTTCATCTTGCGACGCAAGAGCCCGAAAATGTACGACCTTTTCATGGACATCGCCACCGAGGAACTGTCGCATCTCGAGATGGTCGGAGCGACGATCACCATGCTGCTCGACGGGCTCAACGATGATCTCAAACAGGCGAACGAGCACTGTGATTGGATGCCGGCGGTCTCCAGTAATGACGGTAAGGACTCGATCATCAACCAGGTTGCGGTAACCCCCGAATACCTGACACTGCGCGGTGGTGGTGTCGACCTGACCAACGCGGCCGGCGTGCCGTGGACCGCGGCCTACGTCAACTCCAACGGGGATCCCACGGTCGACCTGCGCAGCAACCTCGCTGCCGAGTCCCGCGCCAAAGTGGTCTACGAATACCTGAAACAATTCACCACGGACCCGGGTATTCAGGACACATTGACTTTTCTGATGTCGCGTGAAGTTGCACACTTCCAACAGTTCACGGCCGCTTTGAACGAATTGCCGATGAACTTTCCGCCCGGCCAGCAGCCCGGTGACGATCGGTTCCAGAATCTCACCTTCAACATGTCCGGCGGCGGCGGCTCGACGCGAGGACCCTGGAATGAGGGGCAGGGGCCTTGGTCCGAAGGTACCGAATGGCGTTATGTAGAAGACCCGGTCGGCTGGCTCGACAGTGACGAACGGAAAAATCGGGGGGCACAAGACAACCCCGAAGGCAGTCCAAAGGTGAAGGGCGAAAAGCCGTTTATGCGTACTCAGCACATCCCTGGCTGAGCAAAGTCAATCCCGCCCGCCGGAAGGCAGCGGTTGGGAACCCCGTGATGTTCTGAGGGCGCCTCATGCGGCCCGATGGTGGCGGTGACCGTTGATGATGCGGTGTGCCGTATATCTTGGCGGCACCGCCCGCTCGCGTAGTCGCGGACGAACTCTGCGCAGATGCCGCGGTTTGCGCCGGCCATCAGCAACCCTGAGCCGTCGATCTTCATGTGAGCTGACCGGTTGTCAGTTGAGGGTCTCGATGAAGTGCTCCGCGGCGTCCTCTACTCGGACTCGATCACCGCCGGCAAGGAGGTCGAGGAGGAGACCCCGGATTGTGGCGATCACGAGTGTGGCGTTGCGATTGGCGGTTGCCGGATCGGTGTGGCCGGCCTGAGCGCTGCGCAGGGCTTGCATCCAGTCGTCGCCCACCGAGCTCATGAAGTCGGCATAGGGCTCTGGGGTTTGCAGGGCATTGCCGTAAACCGCGAAGAACAGCCGGAATGTGGCCCACTGTTGTGGATCTGAGCTCCATGACCATACCGCCCGCGCGGCGGTGCGAAGGTCGGGCTGGTCACCGGCCAGTTCTCCGGTTGCGACCACGACGCGCTCACGCAATCTCTCCAGAATGGCCGCTAATAGGTGCTCTTTGGTGCCGAAGTGGTGGACAAGCGTCGAGGTCGAGACGCCGAGGTCCGCAGCGATCGGGCGCCATGACAGCTCAGCGAAACCGCGTTGGGCGGCGTAATCGACTGCCGCATCGAGCAATTCGGTACGCCGTCGGTGATCTACGGGTCGTCCGACCATGAACCCTCCACTCTCGTCGTTGACTTTCTGTCACGATCGTTCTAATAATTAACTAGAACGATCGTGCGAGTAATCCTTGCACAGCATCCCCACAACTGATCAGAAGGACTTACTGGTGGCCAACGAAGAGGCGATATTGGGTGATAGGGACGTGGCTGGACCGGTGGTGTCGGTGAGTCCGGTGCGGTTATCGGCCCCTGGCCGGGGAGTGGATGTACAACTGCGGGTGTCGGCCCCGATCGCTGGTCGCGACTTGCCCACCATCTTGTTCTCCCACGGTTTCGGCTCATCTATGCGTGCCTACGGCCCACTGACGGATTTCTGGGCCGCCCATGGATTCGTCGTCATCCAACCGACGCACCTCGACTCTCGTACGGTCGGTCTCGATCCGGACGACCCGCGGCGAAAAGTGCTGTGGCGGCACCGAGTTGACGACATGACCCGCATTCTCGACAACCTGCCTACGATCGAGGCCGCGGTTCCCGGGCTGCAGGGACGCTTGGACCACAATGCGATTGCTGCGGCTGGGCACTCATTCGGTGGCCAAACCGCAGGTATCCTGCTCGGCTTGCGGGTTCTGGATCCGGACACACAACAGGGTGTCGACATGTCCGATCCTCGTGTCACGGCCGGTGTTCTCCTCGCCACTGCGGGCCAAGGTGGGAGTGATCTTCGTCCGGAATTCGCCGCGCAGATGCCCTGGCTGAACCCCAGTTTCACGAACATGACCACTCCGAGTCTGGTTGTGGCAGGAGATGCCGACGTGAGCGTTCTGACCACGCGTGGAGCGGACTGGTCGACCGATCCTTACTGGTTGAGCCCCGGTGCACAGTCGCTGCTGACCTTATTTGGTGCGGAGCATTCACTCGGAGGCATCCCTGGGTACGAAGCCGCCGAGACCACCGATGAGGACGCCGACAGGGTCGCGGCACTGCAACGTTTGACGGTGGCTTTCTTGCGCAGCGCTCTCTATCCGCAGGATCCGAGCTGGGAACGAGCCAAAGCTGCGTATGACGCAGATCCGACCACACCAGGCCGGATCGATTCGAAGTAGTGCGCGGCAATGATTGCTCGGGTACGGGCCCGGCGTGACAATCCAACTGTCGCGGTCGAACGTATTCTGATCTGATGTCAGAGGCACAGCAGCTCCTGTCCATCGGTGAAGTCAGTGCCCGCACAGGCCTGAGCGTGGACGCGCTCCGTTTCTACGAACGTGAGGGCGTATTTCCTCCGCCGCAACGAAGTGCTTCTGGTCGCCGCGGTTTCTCCTTGGATGACGTGGCCTGGATTGGGATAGTCCAGCGCTTGCGCGCATCGGGAATGTCGTTGTCCGACATCGCCAAGTACGCCGAGTTGGTCCGTGCGGGGATCGGTAACGAGACCGAGCGGCTGGCGCTGCTGAAGCGTCACGAGGAAAAGGTGCGCGCCCAAATGGCCGTCCTACAGGAATCTCTCGACCTGATCGCTGCGAAGGTTGCCGCCTACACCGAAGCTCTGGCTCAAGGATCTGCCGGCGAGCTTTTTGTGCGGGACGACACCGACGACGCCTACTTTGCAGACCGAAACGTCTGAGCGCGCGCATTCGCCGACCGCAGATTTCATAACGACCGCCCGCAGGGCTTGACCTGGAGTCGACTCCAGCTTTTACGGTCGTATCACTGGCTTATCCGCAGCGTGATCCCCACGTCGCGTGGGCCAGTTGGTAATCAACCATCTAATGTAAAGGAACTTCATGTCTGCCTTCATCGAAGCCGACGACATCCGATACGACGATCGTTCGCGTGCACTTGTGCGTATCGGACGTGAAGCGATCGCGCGGGAAAACCCGACCGCGTTGCGCGAGTATTTCAGCGAAGACTTCGCATTCCACGGTCCTGGCGCCGAACTCGACTTCGCCGGCTTGGAGGCATTTTTCACGGCGATGCGGTCATCGTTCAGCGACTTCTATTGTGAGCGAAGAGAAATCGTTTCGTCGGGGTCCCTTGTCGGCTGCCGAACCGAGATGGGCGGCATTTTCGTGGCTGCCTTTGGGCTCTCTCCGATTGGCACGGTCGAGCCGCATGGCAAGCGAGTCACGTTGTCGCTGATCAACATGTTCCGCTTCGACGATAACGGCAAGCTCGCCGAGGAGTGGGTTCAGTATGACAATCTTGATTTCCTGCGCCAGCTCGGCGTCGAACTCACCCCGTCAGGTCGTGGTGAATGATGTGCCGGACGATCAATGGGGTTCTTCGTTGATCGTGAATGCTCGGGTGAGCATGGCGGTGGTGTTGGCCTTTGCCTTCTCGAACTGATCGTCGTTGAAGCCCGACTTCCGGAGGAACTCGATGCCCTGCATAGCGGTCAGCAGTGTCAGTGCAGCTCCGTCGACATCGATGCCAGTCCTGAGCTGCCCCTGGGCTTTCGCTCTCTTGAGAGCTGTGGCAAACACCTCGAGAATTTGGGTGAATGTTCGCTGCGATGCGTTGTGGACCTCACTGTCCAGACGGGCCAGAGCCGCGGCAGAGTCGGCCAGGTAGCAGCCATCCTCGGTGAGTCTGAGACGGCCGCCATCCTCGAAAGACACAGCATCCATCAGCCAGGCCCACGGATCGTTTGCGGCCTCGTGGCTGCCCAGAAGGGCGGTGACCTGCTTGGTGCAGTAGTCGTCAAGGGTGCGCACGAATAGATGGTGTTTGGATCCGAAGGCGCCGTACAGGCTCTGCGAGGCGACGCCGGTGGCAATGCAGAGCTCGCTCATGGTCGTCGCCTCGTAGCCCTTGTGCCAGAACTGCTGTCGCGCAGCAGTGATCACCGCGTCTTCGTCAAACTTTCGCGGTCGCGCCATGCCACGACGCTACCAGTTCATGGTTATACGACCAATAACTGTGTGAATCGCGCCTCTGTTCCTCGTCAGTCCCACAGGAGGCGGTTCGTGTCCTCGGTCAGAAAGTCCGGGTCTTCGTAGATGTGCAGGCGTGAGATCAACGGCCCGGAGAACTCGAACACATTGCAGTAGCGCCCCTCGTTGCGCGGATGTGCGGGCCAGGGCCGGCCATCCGCGGCTTCGCCGGTGACGAGTCCCTCGACTACCAGGCGGTTCCCCTCGATTGTGAAGACCATGCTCGGAAAGTTGTGCCTGAAGAAGTGCTGCGTCCTGAGCAGTCCTGCCGCGAGCTCGCTGAACTGTTCCTGCCCTTTGGCTGTCCCGTACTTCGGAAAGAAGACTCGGCAATCCGACGTGAACAGGGCGAGGATCGAACCTTCACCGCCGTCCACGAGGTGGAAATACTGTTTTGCAATATCAATCATTTGTTCGCGCGTCAGCGCCGAAGTGTTGGTCATGCCGCCATCCTAGGGCGTTTTTGATTGGATGACCAATAACGTGGTTTTGAGTGGCCTCTGGGGGCAACTCATGGCGGCGCGGGGATCATGCGCCGGGGGGTGACTCCGAAACCTGCTGGGGACAACGCAACCACGAGGGTCGCTTAGGGATCCGGTCCGTGTGCGGTGGAACCTATTCGGGGACAGCGGGCTTCAGTCGTTGGTCGACGGCGCCGGGTCGGTCGCGGCGTACCGGGCGGCGATGGTGCGAACGGCCTCGTCGACCACCTGGGCGACGCGTTCGGCGCTCACTTCCCAACCCGGCACCAAGAGTGTCGGCCAGAACACGTAGTTGGAGATCATGCCCAGGAACTGGGTGGCTGCGAGGTCAAGGTCTTCGACCCGCACCGTTCCCGCCTCATGCTCGGCCACCAGGTAGCTGCGTACGGACTCGAAGTAGGGCATTTTCCCGTGCGAGAACTGCGCATTGGCGAGTTCGGGGAATCGCGGCAGCTCAGCAATGACGATTCGGAACAGATCGGTCATCTGGGGGCGACTCAGTAGCTCGGCGTAGCGGCGACCGATGGTGCCCAGGCCGTCAACGATGTTGCCTGCCGGCGGAGGGTTCTCTTCGTCGGCGGTTGACCAGGACTCGGTGACCATGGCGTCGAACAGGGCGGCCTTGCTCGGAAACTTCTTGAACAACGTGGCCCGTGAAACTCCCGAACGCTCTGCGATCTGCGCCAGTGACGTCCGGTCGTAGCCCGATTCGAGGAACAGTTCGGTCGCTGCCGTCAAGATCAGCGCGCGCTTCTCTTGGGCGATGCGCTGGTGGTATGTCGTCACGACCCTGCTCATGGGCCGAGCATACGAGGTGAGTGGCTTGACTCACCATAGTCACTGTCCTAGTGTCGAAGTGGTGAGTCGATTGGCTCACCACTGGGCCGCCGTTCATCACTGATGAGCCCGGTCGGTCACCCACTTCCAAAGGAACTTCAGATGCACCGCTTCGACGACCAAACCGTGCTCGTGACCGGTGGGACCGGTGGCCAGGGATCGAGCCACGTACGCGCCTTTCACGCGGAGGGAGCGAACGTCGTGATCGGCGACATCAACCTCGAACGCGGCGCCGCTCTCGCCGACGAGCTCGGGACCCGCGCTCGCTTCACTCACCTAGACGTCACCGACGAGAGCTCGTGGTCCGCCGCTGTGCTGGCCGCCGAGAGCGCCTTTGGCGCGCTGAACGTGCTGGTCAACAACGCGGGTGTCCAGAATCCGCCGGCGCCGATCGAGAAGACGGACCAGGCCACGTGGTCGCGCATCCTCGACATCAACCTCACGGGGACATTTCTCGGCATCAAGGTCGCCGCCCCCGCTCTGCGTCGGGCAACAGGGGGAGCCATCGTCAACATCGCCTCGACAATGGGCCTGGGCGGCACGGCGCACTACGCGCCGTACGTCGCCAGCAAGTGGGCTGTGCGAGGTCTCACCCAAACGGCAGCGCTCGAGCTCGGCCGGGACCACATTCGCGTGAACACCATCCACCCCGGCGTGATTGCCACCCCGTTCATCCAAGAACCAGCAGCCGGCGCCACCGCGGCAATCGCCGACTTCTATTCACCCGAGCCGTTCGCCATTCCCCGACTCGGGGAGCCGGCCGACGTCACCCGGCTTCTCCTGTTCCTCACGTCATCAGACGCGTCGTTCATCACGGGGTCGGAGTATGTCATCGACGGTGGGCTCCTTCTCGGGCCCGCCCTTGGGGCCGAGACCGCATGAGCAGCCCAGAGACGACCGGATGGAAAGACTCCGTACGGGACGCGTCTTTGTCGCACCTGCCCGATCGCATCCGGCGAGCCATCGAGATCACACCCGCCGCAGGCACCAGTGAACGGATCATCGACATCACGACGCTGGGGCGCCGCACCGGCCGGCCACGCCGCATCGAGATCTTTTTCTACCGAGCTGCGGGCATCACCTACCTGTGTAGCGGCGCAGGCGGGGCCGCTACCGACTGGCATGCGAACCTTCTGGCCAATCCCGACTTCACCTTCCACCTCAAGAACGGGATCCGTGCAGATCTGCCTGCACGGGCCACGCCGGTCACCGCCCCGGCTGAACGTCAGGCCGTGCTGGTTGAGATCGTCGCGGATCTCAACCAGCCCCACGACCCCGGCACCATCCGGCCGACCCGGCTCGAAGACTGGGCCGACAGCCGCCTGGTGCGCATCAGCTTTCCGCCATCGGCCGTGATCGCGGACCCTCCGCAGACGACCTACTAGGGACTGGGGCGTAATCGCGGTCAGAAGAGTTGGAGCTGCACGCCATAGCCCGGTCCGGGCAGAGCACAGTGCTGACCGGATCGACATCGCAGAAGGGCACGGGCATGCGCCGGTCGGGGTGTCGGGTCGTAGGCGAGAGGGGGTGCGAACCGGGTCACTGGAGTGGCCGGGCGGTGCGGTGGTTGGTGAGTAGTGCGGCGGCGCAAACGCTGGTGACGGCGGCCATGATCACCATGGTGGCGGGAGCGTCCAGCGCCGGGGTGTAGGCCTGCGCGAGGTTGAGTGCGGCGTGGGCGGTGACCGCGGTGCCGACCGCACCGGCGGTGCGGTCGTAGACGGAGACGATCAGCATCCGGGCGGCGACAGTGTTCACGAACCAGCCTGCGGTCCACAACCAGGGATGTCCGGCTTGAGCGAGCGGGATCAGGTGCCACAGTGCCCAGAACACCCCCAACACCGCTCCGGTTCTCACGACACCGATTCGAGCCAGCAGGGGAGCAGTTGCATATGCGCTCCACCCCAGTTCTTCGGCGGCCGCGGCGATAACGAATACCACGAGCACCACCGGCGCGGCCGCGAGCGGCAGCGGCAATTCCGACCCGGCGCCCCTCATCGCCGCCACGGTTTGGGCGAGCACCGCTCCGACCGCGAACACGCCCGCCCCTACCATGTACCAGCGCCACCGGGCGTGGGGGTGATCGATCAACCGGGCTGCCAGCGCCCGGACCGCCGGCCACCTGCCGGCACGCCAGCATAGTGCGGCAGCGACCGCGCCGGGAACGACCACGATCACCGCGCTCGCCGGCAGGCGCATCGCGCCGACCCCGATCCCATCTCCTACCGCGCCCAACACAAAAATCGGAATCGAGACCGCGCCAACCCATACCAGAAACCGCCAGGTACTCGCACGCCTGTTCATCGGCCCACCATAGGCGCGGTGGGCACCGGTCGCAGGGCCGCAACTCGCGCAGTGCTGCGCTGATCTCGATGACGGGGCGTATCCGGCGCAGGGAATTGCCGCTCCGTTTATCCGCGAGAGGATGCGATGGCAAATCCGACCGATGAGCATCAGCGCCTTCTTTGGCGCCGGTCTATGTAACGGCTCGAACCCCACCCGTTGCTCTATCACGCAGCGACAGAGTGCTTTTCATCCGATCACCTGCGAGCGATGAGACCGGATTCGAAAGTGTTGGTCCACATACTCAGTGAGGGCCCCTCCCTCCGTGGAATCTTCAGGTCACCACGCTTTTGTTGTTCTGGCTCATTGCATCTGACGGGAGCTCATTGAACTTGATCTTTTGGTAGGTCTAGTGATGCGAGCTGTTGGGTGGCCGCCGCCGCGTCGCGCTTGAGTTGCGACCGGTAGGGTTCGCCTGGTGATCACAGTTTGGCGCCGCGCCGCGACAGTTATCTCCGTGTTCGTTCTCTCGACCGGCCTAGCCGTACTGGGTTCACCTGTAGCGCAGGCGATTCCGGAAGTGCCGACAGGATCATCGGCCACCGGATCTCTGTCCGCAGGTGTGGGTGCCGACACCGAGGTGACGTTCGAATCCCGCGACATGACGTTCTACGGGAGCCTACGGACACCGACAGTTTCCCAACGGTCAGACATTGCGGTGCTGCTGCTGCCGGGCAGTGGACCCACCGATCGCAACGGAAACCAGGCGGGCGCGATGGTCTTTCCGAACACCCTTGGATACCTGGCCGACGAGCTGGCGAAGCGCGGCATCGCGAGTCTGCGGTACGACAAGTTCGGGTCCGGCCGCACGGCGCTCGGTGGTAGCGCCCCGGACGCATACGACTACGGCTTCGAAATGCAGGTCGACGACGCCGATGCCGCGTTCGGTCTGCTCGGTGAACTGACCGGGACGCCGGCAGCCCGAACCGTCGTCCTCGGACATAGTGAAGGTGCGCTCACCGCGCTTGCGCTGCAACACCGGGTGGAGGTGTCCGACGCTGGTCTCGGACTGCTGCAACCGCTCTCGCAGCGGTATCTCGACCTACTTTCGGACCAGATCACTGCGAGTCTCGACCGCAGCGTTCAGAGCGGGCAACTTCCTGTCGCCGACGCGGAAGCCACGCGCAGCAGTCTCGCTGACACGGTTCGATCATTGCGGGAGAACGGCAGCATTCCTCCCGACCAGGACCCGCTGCTCGAGTCTGTAGGATTTGTACCGGCCAACGAGCGCTTCCTTGCCGAGGCCGATCGCTACGATCCGGCCGATCTTGCAGCCGCACTACCGGATTCACTGCCAATTCTCGTCACGTGCTCCGAGAAAGATCTGAACGTGAGTTGCGATCAGGTGGAGCGGCTGCGAACGGCGGTCGCGCCCGAGGCACTCACCTTCGCCCAACTGACCAGCACGAACCATGGACTCGGCGAGATCGGGCCCTTAGCTCCAGGACAGCTGGATGCGATGGCGCCGCTCCCACTGTCCGGAGAGTTCACACGGTCGTTCACGGCGTGGTTGGATCTGATCGGACGCCGCTGATGGTGCCGCTCGTTCACGCCATGACGTTCTGACGCGTGCGGAGAGCGAGCGCTGACGCCTTTCGCCATGGCTAGCAACCTGGTTTTGCTCGACACCAGTTGGCCCGGTGACCGCGCTACTGATTCAGCACTGCCCATCAGGGCGACGCAGGAAGCACTTCTTTCGTCAGTTCGGTCACGAGCGCAGCAGGGTCGTCGACATACATGCTGACGGAATTGACGGACGAGGTCTTCCGGAATCGCGGGAGCATGGCGGGCAGTTGAATTGAGATTGGTTGCACGAGAGAGATATCGACATTCGTCCCGTCCATATTGGGAAGGTGTAACCGACTGGCGACGACGATCGCATTGCTCTCGGTAAACCGGCGTGAAAGTGTCGCCGATGTGATGTCAGAACGAGAGATCGAGGCGACGATCGTGCCGGATTGCCGCAGCACGAAATGCGAATCGGTCAGATAGTGCGGATGCACGCGGTGAACAGCCAAGTATCCAAGCATCACGACCAGCGACCACGCGGACAGCACCGCAAGTGTGACGCGAAGCCACAACCACGGTAGGACGAAATGAAGCACACCGATCTCCACAAGGGTGGCGACACCGAACGCGGCAGGCAGAACCATTGATCCGCGGTTCGACCGGAATACGAGAGCGCCAGATTCGATGTCGGCATCGCGGCCCCGCGCCCATAACCATAGCGACGTGAACGCACGGGTTTCCGCCCGAATCATCGGCCAGAAGGGCGAATCATCGAGCGTCGCAGTCGCGGCCTCGGACCAATCGATTCCGCGGCGACGGAGAAGTCTGAAACGTGCCACGAACCCGACCGTCACCAGCATGACCAAGGGAAGTTCGACAGCGATGAACAAGAACAACCCTTGTCTGGGTGTGAGAACACCTGTCGCGAGTAAGCCGGCATCGACGACCAGGATAGCCACTGTCAGCAGTTGCGTAACCCGATGAAAAGCCTTGGCGCTCAGAACGCTCATTCGGCAATCGCCGCTGAATCCGGCGAGGTCGTGAGCGCACGTTGCACGCGTAGGACCACCTCTCGCTGAGCCGGGTCGGGTATGACATCGTCAAGGGAAACCGGCATGCCGGGGCCTCCCCATTGCGCGGTATCGGATTCCGTCTCGGTGAATGTGCCTGCCTCTTCGAACTGTGCGAGCAAGTCCTGAACCAGTAGTTCTATTTCCGATTCCGCCGAATCCGGCTTCTGCCCTGTTAGATTCGACCATCGGGCGAGAAACGAAAAGTAGCGGGAACGCTTCTCCTCGTCGGCAATCGACGCCGCGTACGAAGACAAGAAGTCATCGGGCACATTGCCGGAGATGGCGAGTACTTCGAGCAGATCGCGTTCGCGCTCGAGTGCTGTGCGCACCGCAACTGTCGGTGCGGTGTCAATGGCGGTAGCCAATAGACTTGTGACATCGGCAGATAGCGCAGAGATCGGATGACCGTTGTCGATATCAGCGAGCATTGCGGTGAGCCTTGCGAGTCGACGCGCAAGCTTCGCGTGCTCGGCGCGCATGACTCCGATCAGTGAGTTGAGGTCGGCGATCGTATTGCCAGTTTCCTCGTCGGACGAATCCTGCGAAAGTATCGCGGACACCGAGCCGAGTGGTACTCCGCTGTCAGCGAGCCAGCGAATCCGCATCAGTCGGACGACGTCGCTCATTGTGTACTCGCGGTAGCCGTTTGGGCGTCGCTGTGGCTCATCTAGTAGTCCGAGGCGGTGATAGTGGCGCACCGTTCTCGGTGTGGTGTCGGCAGCGGCAGCGAGCTGACCTATTTGCATGGTCCCAGTGTCGACTATGACCTTACGTCAAGGTCAAGAAAAGATCAGCACGCCGGAAACCGGACCGTCTGGTCGGCCGATCATGCTGACTTGCCAGGCTCGGTCTTAAGCCGACGGACGACATCGACCGGTCTCTAGTTTGTGAGCGTTAGGTTTGGAAGTCGCAGCGGGCGTCTTCCCGAGACCGCTTGTGGGAGAATGTAACTGATTCACGTGCCGGTACGGATTTGTTCCCACGCGTCGATTCTTGCCGGCCCCGCAGACCCTACGCACCGCTCTACGCAACCAAGCCGCGACACCAGCCGCACGCTACGTGAACCTGCATGACGTGCCTGCTTCGCCCGGCTTGCCGACCTGACGCGTCTTGCTCGCAACGGAGCGTAGGGAACCGCCCCCTCCAGTTGACTCGTGGCGTTAAGCGGTCAGGCCGCCTCAACCTCGGAAGGGGAAACTCGTGTTCGGGATGTTCGCCGGCACAGCTCTGCTCGCTGGTTGGAGGTCCTCACGGGTCAGGGTGGGGCCGAGCCGGTCGAGTTTCCAGGCCGCGGAGCCGGAACCCGGTCCAGCGAGTGCGGCGCCGGTCTGCCTCCGTTTGGAGGCAGACCGGCGTCGACGTTGTTTTATTGCTGACTTTGACCTTGTGTCAGGTGTTCGACCCCACTTCGACAGGGTCCGCCTCTTCGAGAGCCGTGCCTTCGGTGTCGATGGCGGGAAGCACCCGATTTAACCAACGGGGTACCCACCAGCCGGCCTCGCCGAGGAGTTGCAGTGTGGCGGGCACCAGAATCATCCGGACGATGAATGCGTCAACCAGAACGCCGACGGTCAGGGCCAGACCGATGGAGGCGACCATCGGGTCACCGCCACTGAACGCAAAGCCTGCGAATACCGCCGCCATGATAGCGGCTGCTGCGACGACGATGGGCGAGGCCTGTCCGAAACCTTGGAGAATGGCTGCGCGAGTGTGCAGGCCCTTCTTGTGTGCTTCGTGGATTCGGGATACCAGGAACACTTGGTAGTCCATCGCAAGACCAAACAGGACTCCCACCACGATGATCGGCACCAGACTGGCCAGTGGTCTGGCCTCGTCGAGAGAGACGGCCGGTCCGGCCCAACCCCACTGGAAGACTGCGACTGTGACCCCGAGGCCGGCTCCGAGTGACATCAAGAATCCGAGAGTTGCAAGGAGGGGCACCGCAACAGATCGGAACACGACCATGAGCAAGATCAATGACAGCCCGACCACGCAGATCAAATAGGTGATGAGTCCGGAGGAGAGCTGTGCATCGACATCGACGTCTACTGCGGTTTGTCCTGTCACGGAGACTTTGGCACTGTCGACGCCATCCATTGCTGTTCGCAACCATCCGACCAGGTCTGCTGTTTGGGCATCGGCCGGTCCGTGCTCAGGGATGACAGCAAGGAAGGCGACGTCGCTGGTCTCCGAATTCTGCACGGGACTGACGCCGGCAACTCCGTCGATGGCTGTAATCGTCTCTGTTGCACTGGCTGCCGTGCCGGCGGCGTCTGGTCCTTCGAAAAGCACGACGAGAGGATTCTGTACACCGGCACCGAAGGCGTCGCTGATGGTGTTGTAGGCCGCGCGCTGGGAACTGGCGGGATCAGGTCCGCCGGGAGGGTCGAGCTCGGTCTCCATCGAGATCACGGGAGCGGCCAGTAGGACGATGATCGCTGCGCCGCCGAGCATGCTCAGCAGTGGGCGATCGACGACGGACAGAGCCCAGCGGCGCAGGACAGTGGGGCGGGGCTTTGCCGCGCTGTCCTCATCGACCCGCTCGAACTGTGCTGTGTCCAAGTCGGTGTTGTTGGTTGGCCGCTCCTTGCGGGGGAGTGCTTTGTAGCCAAGTGTTTTCAGAACGGCAGGTACAACGGTGAGCGAAACTGCGACTGCCACGACGACCGAAAGTGCTGCACCGAGCCCCATTTCGGTGATGAACGGGATTCGGATGACCGCGAGCCCCACCAGTGCGATGACGACGGTTGATCCGGCGACCACGACGGACGTTCCGGCGGTGCCCGAGGCGCGCGCAACCGCTGCAGTGATGTCGGATCCACGCCGGAGTTCGTCGCGGAATCGGGAGAGGATCAGCAGGGCGTAGTCGATTCCGACGGCCAAACCGAGCATCAGGGCAAGGATCAGTGTGGTGGACTCAATACCGGCTCCGATCGATGACCACGCGAGGATCCCGAGGACCCCGAAGATCACGCCGCTCAAGGCGGTCAGCATGTTGGCGCCGGCGGCGGCGAGCGAACCGAAGGTCAGTAAGAGCACGATGAAGGCGACAATGATTGCCAACGCTTCGGTGATGCTGGCGATTTCTGGCGCTCCGTCCTCGAGTGCCCCGCCCAGTTCAAGGGTGTAGCCGGCGGCAGTCAGATCTGCGGCGGCGTTGCGGATGTCGTCTTCGACGACGCCTTGGTCGGCCTCTACGTCGACAGCGAGCGTCGATACTGCAACCGAGCCGTCCACCGAGACGTAGGGGCGATTGTCGTCGTACGGATCTGAGGCGGATAAGACGTCTGGCTGTTCGGCCGCAGCGGCGACCACTTGCATAACCGCATCACGGTCGGCCGGCTGATTGAGCGAACCGCCGTCCGGGGCCTCGATGACGAGCAGAAGCTCGCCTGATTCCGGTCCGGGGGCGGCGGGAAACGCTTCGTCCATGGTCGCGAGGGCGGTTGTCGATTCGGCGCCGTCGATGCTGAACGGGCTGTCGGAGAACTTTGCACCGCTGACCGCTATGAGGACGAGGACGGCTGTGAGCGCGATCCACGCGCCGGCGACCGTCAGACGATGGTTGGCACTGAAAGCGCCGACCTTGGACAGTAATCGAGACATGAGTACTCCATGGGATGAAGGGCGAGTCGGGAGGCGCTCATGCGACCCGATGCTTCAACCTTCGGCCGTGAGTGGGGTCCAAGTCGTCCCTCACAGGCGGTATTCACCTACCGCAGCCGCGGTATTTCGTGAGATATCCGCCGGTATTGTTGTGCGGTCAGTTTTCGTCGAGCAGGCCTGCGCGGAGGCCCGCGATCACAAGCTGCGCTCGATCGGATACATGCATTTTGCTCATCGCGCGGTTGACGTGGGTCTTGGCCGTCATAGGGGAGATGAACAAGTGTTCGGCGATGGCGTCGTTGCTCAGCCCTCGTGCGACGAGAGCGACAACCTCGCGTTCACGCGAGGTCAGGGATGCGATTTTTCGTCGATCTTCGGGAGAGGCCGGTTCGTGAGCCGGCGGTTGGCTTCCGGTACTGGCGAGGTAACTGACAACAGAATCCGCTGCGACAGAGGAAAGGGATGAGCCCCCGACCGCAACCCGGCCAACCGCCTCGAGGAGTTCTTCGTAGCCCGCCGATTTTCCGAGAAATCCGTTCGCGCCTGCTTTGAGTGCGCGGATCACGTTCTCGTCGGTGTCGAACGTGGTGAGCACCAGGATGCCGATCTTTGCCGTTCGTGTGTCACCGCGAATTTCCGCGGTTGCGCCGACGCCGTCGAGAACCGGCATCCGTAGATCCATCAGAACGACGTCGGGCCGCAGCGCTCGCGTCATGTCCACCGCTCGCCGACCGTCGGCGGCCTCTCCGATTACCTCGACGTTGTCGCTTGTTTCGAGCAATGCGCGCATTCCTGAGCGGATCATCGCCTGGTCATCGACGATTAGAACCCGAATGACACTCATTCGGGCAGAATACCGGCGGGAGTCAAGTCGCCTCTTTCAGTGCAGGTTCAGGCGTGGCGGTCGGAAATTGTGCGGAAACCACGAAGTGGTCGGCGTCAGGACCCGCATGGAACTTTCCGCCCAGGAGTTGGACGCGCTCGCACATGCCCACGAGCCCGAGTCCGCTACCGGGGGAAGGTGACATTCCAGGCTTTCGCTTGTTGCGGACTGACAGGGTCACATATCCCTTGTCTGGGCCTGCAACGGCCAGATCCACGGTGCCGTCGCCGTACCGGAGCGCGTTGGTCAGAGCTTCTTGTAAGAGACGCTGGGCGGCCGTGTGGGCTTGCGGCGCAAGGGATAGGAGGTGTTCGAGTCCGGCCGTCGAGACCTCCAGGCCGATGTCGCGGAAGCTCTCCAGAAGGTCCTCGATCATCCCCGCGTCGATCGGCGTCGTCGGCGCGATTTCAGCTTCGGACGCACGAAGAACGCCAAGCACTGTCGCAAGCTCTTCCAACACGGATTGGGTGGCGGCCTGAACATCGTTGAGGGCACGTTCGGCCGCGCTCGGTGATCGGAGCAAGTTCGCCCTCGCGACATTGGCGTGCACGCTCACCACCGCCAGGTGGTGCGCGACGCTGTCATGTAATTCACGGGCGATACGGAGCCGTTCTTCTGCGACATGACGAGCCACTTCTTCACGTCGACGCTCAGCCTCTTCCTGACGCCGTCCGACCTCCGCAGCAAGATAACGTCTTTGGGCCTGAACCCACTGGCCGACTCCGACCATCGCCGCCGCCATGGCCACGAGCCCGAAAGCTCCGCCGCTGCCGCCGTCGATCCACGGTGCGTAGGCTGCGATCATCGCTGCACCGCTGACCACAACGCCAGCAGTCACGGCATTGAATCTGGGTTTACGCAGCGCGTAAAGGAAAAGCAGGCCCGCGGCGACTGCCCATGTGCCCCATGGTGCCGGGTCGTCCACCTCCAGACTGACCAGGAGTGCGGCAACTGCAACCGAAAAGTTCGGTGCTCGCCAAGCCATTGCAAGACCGACAGCGCCCAGAGCGAGGATTGACCATAGATGTGCGGAATCGGTGGTGCCGGTAACGATGACGGACACTGCACCAACCCCGAGTGCGACCATAGAAAGGGTAGTGCCGGCGATCGCCCACGGGTCGAAATGCATCGGAGATCGGTCCGTCTTCATACCTCGAACGGTAGGCCTTAAAGGTTGATGACGCGATGCTCGGACTTCCTGAGTGGTCTCGCCCCTGCTCGACGTCACAGGCCCTGGTCTGGGCCTGGTTTGCGCAGACGTTTGCGTTCCGGCCGTAACTGGGACGCATCTTGGTTTGCTTTTCGTGGCGAAATCTATTGGGCAACAATTGATATGTAGACAGTAGTGAATCACCCCGGTGTGTCCGGAGGCTTCGTTCTCTGGGAAGGAGGAAGTCATGTCGTCAGGATCGCAAAGAGGTATCCGCGGGAGCTGCGTGAGCGTGCGGTGCGGATGGTCACCGAGGTTCAGCATGAGCACGCCTCGGAGTGGGCAGCTATCGAGTCGGTCGCGAGAAGCTTGGCATTGGATCGGCTCAGACTTTGCACAACTGGATCCGCAAGGCGCAGACCGTGCCGGCCAACCCCGGGAGTGACGAGTGAGATGGCGGCGGAGGTGCGTAAGCTGCGTGCGGAGAATTGAAAGCTCAAGCGCGCCGACGAGATCCTGAAATCGCATCGGTTTTCTTCGCGGCGGAGCTCGACCGCAACAACAAGTGATCATCGACTACATCGTGAAGAACAAGCAGGAGTACTCCCGTCGTGCTGATCTGCAGGGTGCTCACCGAGCACGGCTGTCCGATCGCGCCGTCTACCTACTACGACGCTCGAGTCCGCGCAGTATCGAAACGGGCATTGCTCGATGAGTACCTCAACGTCGAGATCAGTCGTGTTCACGGCGAGAACTACTCGGTCTATGGGGCCCGGAAAGTGTGGCTACAGCTGCGACGTGAAGGTACTGTGGTGGCCCGCTGCACAGTCGAACGATTGATGAGCGCACTGGGCCTCGAGGGAGCGCGGCGCGGCAAAAAGAAGCGCACGACGATCGCCGACCCTCAGGGGCAGCGTGCGGACGATCTGGTGCAACGCAAGTTCAACCCGGTGGCATCAAATATGTTGTGGGTAGCGGACATTACATACGTTTCGACGTGGTCTGGATGGGTGTCTGTCGCGTCCGTAGTCGATGCCTATTCTCGTCGGATCCTCGGTTGGAGGACCTCGACAAGGATGACCACACCACTGGTTCTCGACGCAATCGAGCACGCCATCTGGACGCGGCGCCGCGAAGGAATCACCGACTTGGCGCGACGGCGAGTTAGGAGCCTTCGGGAGGCCCACCCGAGGGCGACCGCCACCCTGATGGAGTCGAGGACGTCGGGATCAGAGTCCAGGTAGTCGGCGTAGACCTCGACGGTCTCAAGCTCGCGGGACTTGCGGTGAGCGACGTGGTCGTGGCGCCACACCATCAAAGTCTGGTGAAACTCAATCCCGCGGTCACCGCTGGCGGCCCTGATCAACTCCTCGTAATCGACGTTGCGACGCTAGTCGCTGACAGCTATGCGTCCGTAGCTGATGACCGCAGCATCCCAAAGGGCACGCCGAACGAAGACGTTGGAGGGATGTCGGGTAAATCTGCCCTCGCGGCGAGAGCCATATCGGCGTGAATCAGGTCCGCCCATAGTGAGGCCCACTTGCCGAGGCGATTCGCGTCCGACTCGTCGCGATTCACCCGACGCACTTGGTAGGCCCGATCAGCCATGGGTCGATGGTGCCGGACGGCACCGCTCGTTGCCAGAGTATGCCCGCTTATTGTGAACCCCGGCGACGCCGAGTTTGCTCATGGCGTCATCTCGGCGGCTGAATAAATAACGGCCGGTTCAGGCCCGCCACTCTTTCTAAGTTGTGTACCCACCTACAACAGACGATGTAAGCGTGTAATCCGGGCTTTAGGGCTCGGATGGGTAGGGGAGGGCATCTTTGAGTCTGGGAAGGTCTCGAGCATTTCGATCACCGCTGGCACTCCGACGATCTTGGTGGCCGCCGCATCGGCGTGGTATTCCCCTGGCCAGTAAGAACGACCGGCGCCGACAAGAGACAGCGCTGTCACGACTGCACAGCTAAACACAGCCAGTGGTGCCAGATCAGGGTTTCCGATGTTGAAGGCAGGCGAGCAGAGGAGGACCACCACCAGGGCGGCGGCGCCGACGATGAACATCGGTGCCGTATAAATCCGCGCCCGTCTAATCCGTTTGTCTAGGTAGGGATCAGCCCAGTGGCCACATTCGTGCGCGACGGTCGCCCGGATCACCTCATCGCGAACGTTTGGATCATCAAGAAAGTTCGGAACGCGGATTGATATCTCGTTCGACTTCCTCTGATACCGGCCAGAAGACGCGCCAGGGGTAGTGTCGGTGAACTTCACGGTCGGACAGTCGCGGTAGCCTTCCAGTCGTGAAATCGACTGCTGCACCGTCGCATTGACCAGTCGCTGCCTTGCTTCGATCAAGACCTCACGATTCGCCCTCTGCTGCATCACGTAATGGTAACCACAGGCTGAGTATCGGCAGGGTGTGGCAAACGTAGTTCATGACAAAGTGCCGGATATGGACTTCTACGATTGGGTGTGTGACCGGGCGGCAGAGAAGGGCGTGTTTACAGATGCCGAGATCGCCAGGCTGGTAGGTACCAGTCAATCTACGGTTAGCCGGTGGGCAGTCGGTTCAACGCGCTGCCTGCACTTCCTGTGCGAACGGCGCCACTTCTTCCTGGCTGGGCGAGGTTACGACGAGGCGAGTGATCGCCTGGGCGTAGCGGATGACGCCACTGTTTGCTGTGCCCACTGTCACGTTAAACGTGGAAACAATGCGAAGCTCGGCACCCACCACGGCGGGCACACCCGGGGCAGTGCTTCCGGTGCCGTTGCAATCGCCCGCCGGACCGAATGAGGCGTTCGTGCGTTGCGCTTATTAACGCTGGGTGCGCCTCGCCTTCCACGTTTGTGATCTCAAAATATTTTCTGTGGTGAATTGTGTGCTGTTCCAATTAGCGAGCACATCTATTGACTCGACACCTTCATTGCGGCCTATTTCTTCGTCTTCGAGGTTTAGATGAATGAGCGCGGCTGTGCGATCGAGGTAGCACGTTAACTTGCGGGTGCCTGCCCATTCTTCCTGATGGTTTTCGCAGTTGGTAGTGATCGCGCGTTGGTTAGACGGAGGTGTCGATTCAGTGCGGGCCTGCCCGCGGCGCCAGGAGCCGTTGACTGTTGGTGCTATTTCCGTCGGACTTGCCGTAAGCGGAGTCTCCGAGAGAGACGGGGTGCAGGGAACGCCGGCGAGGTGGTGGTGGTCGTCGTACTGTCCGGCGAGCTCGGCGTCGTGGTGGTCGTCGATTCGACGGCTGGGGTTGACCCTGGCGTGGACGTGGGGCCGATGGCTGCTGAACCGGTGGCGATATTGGAATGTTATATGAGCCTGCGGCGCGCCGCGTAATATGCGCAGGTGGTGAAAGTTTCACTTCTCAAGTGTCCCCAATAATAGGGACAGCCATTCTCAAGGGGAGATTGCCGCGTTAACGCTGCTAAGATTCACTCAACATTGAGGTATGGGCGGTTTTATCAATTGGACATTGAACGTTGGATTTCCTAGAATCGCGAGGCGGAACATGGGCGCAAGGCGCGTTTTGATGCTTCTGGCAGTTGGCCTTCTGGCAAGCGGGTGCACCGCGTCGAGTCAAGGGGAGCCGCCGCGGCAGCTGCAATCATCGAAGGTATCTGCGTTGGGTGAATGGGCTCGCATAGACCCGGACGCGCTGACAGTCTCGAAAGTGTTGTCAGGCGATACGTTGCGCGTCAATGTCGACGGTGACGATGTTGACGTTGCGATCATCGGTATCAAGGCGCCCCGCGCCGACGCGACCGATGCGGTCGAGCAGTGTCTCGGGAGACTGTCGACTGCGCATCTTCGAAACAAGGAGGCAGGCGGCGGAGTTCGCCTCTTCTTCGACCCAAGTCAATCGCGGACGGACGACAAAGGCAGGCGGTTTGCACACGTGCGGCTCCTGGCCACGGGCTCGCAGGCCGGGGCGGAACAGTTGCGCGCAGGCTACGCCGAAACGATTCATCGCGGCGACTACCACAAACAGGAACTCAACTACGTCAGCGACGAAAACGAAGCGAAACAGAGCCACGTAGGGATATGGGACGAGCGTCTATGCAGATCCCCGGGCTGACCTGGGCACGCCCCCGGGGATCTCGACTCAGCCAGTGAGTGGCACGACTACCTCGCCAGTCCGCGAGACCTGTTGATGTGCAACATGTTTCGTGTGCAGATATTAGTATTCCCTTAAGTAACAATGACGAGGCTAGGTGGCTGCCGACTTGGCTATTTCCGCAGGTCCGACTCTCTCGGCTGTCAGTCACTCGTCCCGCATTGCGTGTGATCCTTTGAATGAGAATGGATTCGACGGCTTTGGCTCTGAGCGGGAAACCCGTCAACATCCTTTCGGATGGCGGTGGCGTCACCCACACACATGGGGGAACTTTAGGACAGATCCACTAATTGGTACGACTCAGTCGTGCTTGTGACGCTCGGCGACTTGCCGCAGTTGGTGCTGGTCGACTGAGCTGTTTTCGCGAGCATCCGGCCGCAGTTTTGCGTGCGTATCGAGATGCCTGCCGATAAGCCCTGGCTGGTTCAGCCGGCGTCTTTGAGCGTCTCGGCGAGGGCTGGGCGCCTGTTCCGAGAGCAAACTGCTGCGTACCCACTGCGTACCGGGGTTGCATGTCTGCATGTAACGTTCTGAACTGCGGTTTTGTGCCCCCAGTGGGATTCGAACCCACACTTGACGGATTTTAAGATTGCAGCTCTGGGTGTTTGCGGTGTTGTGGCTTTGTTGATCGTTATCGAGATGCTGAGTCTGACAGCGTGTTTCGTGTTTGCGGGTGTTGGTGCGGAAGGGCCAGGTGTGGGCGTGCTGCGTACCCTCTGCGTACCCGCACGGACTGAACTTGCTGACGTTGCAGACCCAAGGCGTTCGTCCCGGCCGGTTACGACCTGATATTGAGTGGTTGGCTATTCGGTACACCGCGATGACGTGGATCGCCGAGCTCATGACCCAGGTCACCGTCTCGGGATAGCTGGTAGCGACTGGTGTCGGCCTCAGTCAATCCGCACGGGCGCGGTGTCGTTGAAGGTGGTGAACGCCGATTCGTTCGGAAACCGGTGCGGGCGATGGTGCGGCCAGCGGTGACAGGGCCTCAGTCGAAGATGTCGGTGAGTGTCGAGTCGCGGTCGTCGCGCGCGGCCTGGGTTCGTTCGGTGATCGAAGAGCTGCAGGCTGCACCGCCGAAGATCCCCGACGGAGCTCCACGCCGGGCAGTGCGTGTGTTCATTTCCGCAAGCCTTTTCTGGCCGTTCTGCTCGGCGCGTTCGACGATGTGAAGAGTGAGTTGGAGGTGATCTCGATGCTGGGGCAGGAACTCTGGCGTGGTGATGAAGACAGGGCAACTCAGGCATGCATTGGCGTGGGGACAACTCTGCTGCAGTGCAGTCCGCAGTATCCGTTGGGCAACGCCATCGTGGCGCGAGAGATGTGTTGTTTGGCCCACCGAGGATGAGGTCCTAGATCCCCGGGTGCTGCGGCAGTCGCTGCGATTTGTGCGTGTTTGACCGCGCTAAAACAGATTAGCGCGATTAGTAGAGGTCTCGACCAGCGCACATGTACGAACCGCCAGGTTCTCGAGACTGAGAGATGTCGTGACCTGCACAGATGTCGCGGCACCGGGCCTTAGCAGATGTGAATGCACCACTCCTGCGTCTTGCGGGCACCGTCGACCTCGATCCCGCATCATAGAACGGCCTTCTGTTGGCCAGTGGGGTGTAGATAGCACGCGTCGCGGGACCCTCTTTCGGAGTTTTGACGCCCGCTGTTTCGCGCTGCAGTTGGTTCTGGCTGTGGCAGTGTTGAGAGTCGTGGTCACGTGGATAGAGGTTCTCAAGAGAATCGTCGATGGGCCGAAAGCGCCTATCGAGGGCATCATTTCTAGGTCTGGGCCGATCGACACGGCTCGTCTTTTGACGTCCGGGATCGATGACGTGATGCCGGTGTATGTCGTCGGTGTCGATGACCTACAGGTGTGGCGCGACGAGCCGAAAGTGCGCGTCGAGTCGATGGCTGGGAAACCTCTGGTCATTCACAATGGTGAACTCGTATGGAGCTTTGCTCACCACGAAGACCTGCCGGTGGCCGTCCCGCGGCAAACGGTGTCGTACGTAGGGCCTGGGAGCGAACTGCTCAAGACTCAGCCCGCCTCACGATGGGTCGGTAACGACTTCACCACACCCGACAAGCCCATTGAAGAGATTGAGTATCTTGGTCGGGGGTGCTGGGCGGTGGAACTTAAACCGCCACAACACAAACCCCATGCGATGCAACTGGTCGTTGATCAGCAGACCGGGACCATCCTGCAGCAACGGCAGGACGGCTTCGACATCGCCGTCAGTTTTATCGCTTTTACCGCTGGGATACCCCTCGACCCCAGCCTGTTTGAATGGACTGGTCCAGTCCGCCCGCCCCGACTATCCCCACCGTTTGAAGACTTTCGCTCGGCGAGTATCCCGAGCCAGGGCGAGCGGAAGGATGCGCACCGGCAGTGGTTCAGCCAGCACGTCACCAATCGCCCATTAGCGATACCAATTCTGGCTGACCTCACCATCGAGAACCTTCGGTACCACCATGACGATGGGTCCTTCGACGCTGATATCGGGTCCATGGTGATCACCGGCAGACTCGCCAGACGCCCGCGGTCCAGCGCGCTGTGGGACTTGTTGTGGGACCGTCCAACTCTGCAAGCGTGGAGCACCGAGGAGTACGACTGGGCGATCGCTATGGACACGGGAAAACTCGATGACGATGCTCTGCGCGCACTGCAAGAGCTACTTCACCCAGGACTACCAGTCATCGGGCAACCGGAAATCGAATAGCTGGAGGTTGGACGGCCCAGGGTTTCTGACGAGTTCCGTTCGATTGCACGGAAGGGATGCTGAATGGTTGATCTTGCACCGTATGTCGAGTCGTGGATGGAGAGACTCGGCAAGGAGCGGCCGTTGTTTCACTCGGAGAGCGATTTCCAGCTTGCGCTGGCAATGGTGATGGCGGATGAGGTGGAGCAGGTGCGGTTAGAGAAGAAGGTGGCCGTCAGTGAGCGTGTGGGCGGAAGGTCTCGGCTGGCAGTTGACGTGCTCGGTCGGCTCGGTGGCCGGCGTATCGCGCTGGAGCTGAAGTATCCGAAGAAGCGTCTGCTGGCGGATGTCGACGGTGAGGTGTTCGCACTTGCTTCTTCTGGTGCACCGGACCTCGATACGGCAGCGATCTGGCGGGACGTCCAACGTGTCGAACGGTTGATTATCGACGGCAGCGTCGAGGCTGGTGCTTCTCTCACCCTGACGAACTATCCATTTTGGAGCGAGCGGAGCTCCACAGTTCTTTCCCAGGCGTATGAGTTCCGGTTGTGGGACGGTCGCAGCGTCGAACCCGGACCCTTGCGGTGGCACCTCAAGAACGATCGGGTCGGGGAGAGTTTGGGATTCGAATCCAGGTATCGGTGTTCGTGGCGTGACTACGGGGCCGCGGAGCGTTTCGGGTTCAGATACCTGCTCTTGCAGCCTTCGTTGAGCCTCCGGGGAATCCTCAAGGATTGACACCCGACGGCGCCGCTGACGGTTTTCCTTCCATCACCGGTTCGGGTCATCGGTCGGGTTGGCACAGGTCGTGGCAAGGGACCATGCGCGCGTCATTGGGCGTTCTGACGGTTGGCGACCGAGCGGCTGGCCGAGTGATTCACTCGCGGCGCGCCAGACTTATTGTCTGGCCCGTCGCCGCGCTAAGTCATTTTAGCGCGATGAGCACCCGCCATGACCTGCAGGTCTGCGTCTGTACACGCCCTCGCGGCCTCCCTTACCGCCAGCGGCAGGCGTGAGAACATCGGATATCGGTGACCGTGGGTACCTTTGCCCGAAACGACCAGTTTCCGATAGCGGCCGGGCAACCCGGCAGCGAGTCGTGCAGTGCGGGCAGCGACGGGAAGGGCATGCAGTGACCACCGAGTTCGAGCGGTTCACCCCCGGCGACGTGGTCTCGGCGCGGGCAGCTCTCGATGTCGGGCGGATCGATCGGTCGTTGGCTGATGCCCGCTCGGCCAGTACCCGCCGCAACTACGACCGGCAATGGTCCCGGTTCGTCGACTACTGCCGGCGGCAAGGTCTGTCGTGGTTGCCGGCCCCAGCAGATGTGGTGTGTGACTACCTGCTGAGCATGGAAAACACTCTGACCATCGGCCCCGACGACACCGTCGCGCATACGTATTCGGTCAGTGCGATCGATGGAGCGCTCGCGGCGATCAAGTACGCCCACCGCGCCGCCCCGGTCTTGGAGGTCGGTGGGGGATCTGAGCCGCCGGTCTGGGCCCATCCCCGGGTGGCTGACACCATGCGCGCGATCCGCAACCGCTATGCCGGGGAGCGGCGCCGGCCGGTCCAGCAACGCGCGCCGTTGAGCCTGGCTGATCTGACGGCGATGATCGATATCGCACGTTCCCAAGCTTTTTCGTGGCGCAGCCGGCTGTTTGAGCGCCGTGATACTGCGGTGTTGGTGATCGGCTGGGCGGCCGCAGCCCGGCGCTCAGAGATCATGGCCCTGCAGGTCGGCGACATCCACCAGTCGAAAGATCGGTGGATCATCAACATCGCCACCTCCAAAACCGACCAGGCCGGCGCCGGGTACCTCAAAGCCCTACCCACCGGACAGCATCTAGCGACCTGTGGCCCGTGCGCGTATCTACGGTGGGCGCAGTGCCTGTCCGCGTTCGACCAGTCCGGGCGCAGCGGCCTGATCCGGCTACTGGCTACGCCTGATCGTCACACCCGGCACCTGTGCGCTGATCCCGGCGAACTCGAGATCGATGCGTCCACGCCACTGTTTCGGGGGATCACCCGCTCCGGGCATCTTGCTGACAAGGCGCCCGGCGGGCAGTTGGTGCATGCGATCGTGCGCCGCCGCCTGGGCGCAGCGCGCCCCGAGGTCGATGTCAGTGCCTACGGGGCGCACAGTTTGCGGGCCGGGTTTGTCACCGAAGCCTTCGAACAAGGCCACACGCCCCGCAATGTGATGCGCCAAACCGGGCACAAACACATGGATTCGGTCCTGCGGTACGGCCGGGAAAAAGACGTCTACACCAACAATGCCGCCACCGACCTGGGCCTATGACCCCAGAGTTGACGGCCCTGAGGGTTCCGGCCGGTTACCGCAACGACTGGGCCCTGTTCACCGACTGGTGCGACGCCTACCACCTGCCCTACTGTCCCGCTGATCCGGGCACTGTGGCCCGCTTCCTCGATTTCGAGGCCACCGACCTGCACCCGAACACCCTGCGCCGCAGAGTAACTGCCATCAACACCGTGCACCGCCATGCCGGACACCGGCCACCGGGCACGGCCACTGCCGTCCGGCGTCTACTGTCACGGCGCGACCGCCACGTCCAGGCCGCCCAGCAGGTGATCCGCCAGGTCCCCACCACCGGGTGGCCGGGTGGGTTGTTTGGTCGGCGCGACGCTCTGCTCCTGCATTTGGTGTGTGTGGTCGGTCTGCCGATCGGGTCGATCGCGGACCTGCGCTGCGGCGAAATGACCCTGATCGGCGACACCATGCACATTGGCGGTACCCACCAACTCGAACTGCATGCCGACCGGACCGATCCTTATGGGCTGCTAGCACTCTGGGCCCGGTGGGCGCAGGTGCAGCAGTTGATGGCCCGCCGGCCCTCACCACGGTCCTGGATCACACCCCTGAACCAGGCCGCCGCCATCGACCCCAACGACGCCGAGCCCGCGGCGTTGCCACCGACCCCGCAGCGCCCCGAGGGTGCATTGTTGCCGGCCTTTGATCGGTGGGGAACGCCTCAGAGTTTGCCGGGCACACCAGATGTGGGGTTGTCGGCGCGCGCGGTGTACGACATCATCACCACCCACCTAGTCGGGGCAGGCCGCCCCACCCGCACCCCGAACACGCCCAGGCCAGCAGCAGTGCAGTCGCTCGAGAACGATACTGTGATCGAGTCGCCGCCGGTACTGGCTGATGTGTACGCCGCCGGGATCGCTGCCCGCCGGCACGCTCTCGAACGATTCGTCGACATTGACGACGCCTTCGACGAGATCGACCGCCGCACCCACGACATCCTGGCCCGCACCGCAAATCTGCTCGACGAGCTCGATCTCACCTAGGACCGGACGGTTCAGTTCCTATTGCGCGAGGTAGGCGTCTTTGATGCCCTGGGGGATTCGGCCCCGGGCGGCGATGTCATAGCCCTGCTCCTGGGCCCATCGACGCACCTCGGACAGATCAAGGCTCTGGCCCTGATCGTTCGTGTGGTCACCGGTGGCGGGGGTGAGATGTTTGGGAGCAGTGGAGCGTTTGCGACCACCGACCCGGGTCGATTTGTCCAAGAGTGTTGCGACCGAGACTTTTCCGGCTTCGATCTTTTCTAAACTCGTGGTGTCGACATCAACAACGTAATCCACGCCCAACCACGACCACTCGATGGTGTGCAGATCATCAATGTCGATGGGTTTGCCGGTCAGATCGTCGTAATATTCGAACGTAGTTTGTGATGCCATAATGTCCCACGATAGTCCGTGGGTCGAAATAGGTGCCCACGCCCTCGGTATAGCAGATACGACGTCGTCGAGCATGACCACTGGTCTGCCCTGCGACGATGTTTGTTTCGCAAACGGTGAAAGTTGTTGAATAACGTTGCCTGACAGCAGTTAACGCTGTCGATCTGCTGTCGTCCGGTAGGTGTCACGGAGGTGGCCGGCGGTCATCGCCCGATCGAATTCGTCTATTTGCGCAATATCACATTCTGTAGCATCCTCGATATTCGAGTATTGCCAGCTCCAGCGTTCACTTGAGTGTTCGCTCCACAATGGTGATGTGAAGCGCCTTCAGACCGTGTGGGCGCTTCACATTCACACTCCCGGAAACTTCTCGTCTGCACCATCCACTTATCACTGTGGTGCGACGGCATCCGATGCGCTATCGGGGCGTGAAAGTTAGCGCGCTAAACTCCACGCACATTCGCGGTTTCAACGATGAGGAATAGGCATGGCCACCGATTACGACGCTCCCCGTTCTGTTCCCGACGCCGTCGAGGCCGTCGACGCCCTCCAAGATTTGACCGCCCTGCGGCCCGAGACCGCGGTCATCGACGTCGAAGACTCTGAGGATCCTGACTCCTTCGAGTTGCCCGGAGCCGACCTGTCAGGTGAAGAGCTCGTCGTCAAGGTCATACCCAAAATGCCTGATGAGTTCACCTGCACCAGTTGCTTTCTCGTGCATCACCGCAGCCTGCTCGCATATCAGCAAAGCCCACAGATGCTCTGTCGAGACTGCGCCGACTAGCTAGACCATCCGCGCCTGGGGCGCAGAACTATGGGCGAACGCATCAGCTGTCAGTACGCGCCGTTCAATAGCTGATTCGTCGTCGCAGAGGTTCAACCAGCCGGACGACCACTGCGATGCAATGATCCGGCCCGGACCTGCGATACAACGAACCAATCTAGTTCGATGCGGTGGGCGATATGGGACAGACGGCAAACCGGGGTGGACATGGCGTGCCCCCGACCGAGACATCCGTTGTAGCTGGTTTGGAGATCTCACGTGCGACCGTGCCTGTTGTCAGCGGTCCTGGTCGTCTGTGGGGCGCTGAGCGTGTAGTTCAGTGAGGGTGGCGTCGAGTGCGGAGGCCAGTTCGTTGTCCGTGGGTACGACCTCCCGGAGTTGCTCGGGCAGGGTGTCGTAGGTGTAGTTCGCCACCGCCAGCGGTGCGGGTGCTCCGGCGAGCGAGTAGCGGACGGTGTTGTCGTTGCGGCCAGCGCACAGCAGGATCCCGATGGTGGGGGCGTGCTGGCCGTGAATCCGGAGGTTCTCGTCGACCCAGGCCACGTAGAAGCCGAGCTTTCCGGCGTATTCGGGCTGGAACCGCCCAACCTTGAGCTCGACAACTACAAACCGCGACTGAGTCCAGTTGAAAAACAGCAGGTCGATGTAGAACTCGTCGCCGTCGACCGTGAAGTGGTACTGCCGGCCGACGAAGGCGAAGCCGTGGCCGAGCTCGAGCAGGAACCGTTCAAGTCGGGCCATCAGCGCGGTTTCGAGTTCCCGTTCGGCCACCTTGGTGGTCAGACCCAGAAAGTCGAAGACGTAGGGGTCGCGGACCAGCTGTTGAGCCAGATCCGAGTCCTCGGCGGGCAGATGGTCGGAGAAGTTCGACGGCGCCGCTGCGATCCGCTGGTGTAGTCGCCCGGCGATCTGATGGGCCAGGATGTCACGGGACCAGCCGTGTTCGGCGGCTTGGGCCGCGTACCACTCGCGGCGGGGCTGACTATCGAGCTTGTCGAGCAGGACCGTGACGTGCCCCCACGGCAATCGTGCAACAGGCTGTTGCACCATTTCCTCAGGCCAGGCCGCGGCGAACGAGCGCATATAGAACAGGTTGCGCCGGGATAGTCCGCGCATCTCCGGGAACGCGGTTCGTAGGTCCTTCGCCAGCTGGTCGATGACCTTGGTGCCCCATCCGTGTGCTCGTTGCCGCTCCAAAATGGCCCGGCCGAGATCCCAATACAGCAGCAGAAGCTCGGTGTTGACGGCCCGTGAGGCGCGGATCCGGGACCGGCTCACCTGTGCCTTGAGTTGCTCGAGGAATCGGGGGTAGTCGTCGGGCAACCTCAACATTGGATCCGTCACCGCCTCATCCTCTCGCGTGGGGATTCCTCATGGCGGACCTCCCCGTCGAAGACCGGCGTGTCTCTCACCGATCAAGGTCTCGGAAACGGCCGATTCAGAGACATGGAGGAACGGAGAGCTCCTCGCCTGTTATGGACGTTCACGCCAAGGGAGTGGGAGGGCCTTCGGGCGGTTGTGGCGGCAGTGAGGTTTCCCGCCGTGCAGATATTCTTGACCCTGACGTTAGGTCATAGTTAACACTTGGGCTATGCAAATTGGTCAGCTCGCCGCCGCTGCCGACACCACACCGAGAACGGTCCGCCACTACCATCGCCTCGGGCTATTAGACGAGCCACATCGTCGCGCTAATGGCTACCGCGAGTACACGATGAGCGATGTTGTCCGCCTGATGCGGATTCGCTGGCTCGCCGACCGCGGAGTCCCACTCGGCTCGGTGTCCGCAATACTTTCGCAAGATTCGTCGGACGAGGGCACCGACGATACGATCGCCGACCTCAACTCACTGATTGGTGTGGTGCGCGCCGAGCACGCGAAGCTCGCACGGCGACTCGCCAGACTCACCTCAATGCTCGCTGACGTCGACAACGGGCGTCCGATCTCCGCGCTACCTACAAATGTCGCAGGTCTGTTGGCTACCGCCATCGACACCGCACCGACACCTGCGATACGGACGGCACTCGAACGTGAACGCGATCTGCTCGAGGTACTCGCTATCTCCGGCACCGTGCCCGATGATTTCTTGTCTTCGTACGCGGCGTCGATTGCCGACGATGAGCAGCGTTCCCGCTACTTTGCGTTTCTCGCCCAGTGGTCGAATCTATCTGGACGGGCACCGGATTCAGTGGAATCGGAAATCGAACTACTATCCCGGAACTTGCTTGCGCAGTTCGAGGATGCCGGCACATTCACCGACATGGAATCCGATACCGCCCAGTGGGGAGACGCCGGCATGCCGGTTTCACTCGACGATGTCATTCCCGACCCGGCTCAACGAGAGGTGGTCCTACGCGTGCAACGCGCGCTCGCAACCTTGACGGACTCGGCGGCGATTGCTGAATGAACATTCTCACCGCCAAGACCTTTCACCGGGTCGTGCAACTGGTGACAGTGGCTGTCCTCGTCGTCAATGCCGTCCTGCTCGCGATAGGTGTTCTCGCACCCAGACAAGCACTGTTCCTGTTAATCGCCGTCGAACTTCCCTTGGCCGTGCTCGTGATCATCGGGTTCGTGGCACGTTTCAGAGTTCACTGGCGCCGCGGGGTTGGCAGATCGGAGGCCGTGAATGCGACGTTCGGTGATTCGCCTTTTTGGCCGATAATTCGGGCGGAAATCCGTGCGTACACGTCGCTGTGGTTCTGGGCGCGCGACCGCGATGCCGGCATCGAACCGGGCGCGCTCGTGTTCCGGTCGAGCCGTGGATCAATGGTTCTGCCTGCCGCGTTCGGTGTCGCAACCCTCGTGGAAATCGGTGTGCTGCACTTCGTCCTCCCGTGGTGGTGGCTTCGCGTCGCGGCGACGGTGCTGTCCGTGTGGTCGTTGCTGGTACTGCTCGGATACCTGGCGGTGCACCGGGTACATCCGCACTACCTGACCGATTCGCATTTCGTACTGCGGCAGTCCGGCACGATCGTCGCCACGATCCATCGTTCGAACATCACATCGGTGGCGCTCTCTCGCCGGTTTTCCGAGACCAATCCGATGGTCGTCGACAATCGGCTGTACCTGCCGAACATCGACGGAACAGACGTCGATATCGCTCTTACTCAATCGATCTCGATTCAACTACCCGCGATGCTCCCGCGATTCCGGAAGACCTCGTCAGTCGATTGCGTCAGCATGTACGTCGACAACCCTGCTGCGCTCGTGACCGAACTGAGGAAAGACGCGCTTCCTGCGTTGCCCTGATGGGCAGTGCTGATTCAGTAACCCTGGCCACCGGGCCAACTAGTGTCAAGCAAACCAGCGATATCTCACGAATCAGTGCCTCAGAAACGGCCGTTGGTGGGACGCCGCGACTCGATAGGGAGAGCAATAATCGATTGGTAGCTACAGTGTCCCGGTGCCTCTTCTCGGTTCAGATGAACCACTGCCCCGACGCCCCCAGCGCGTACTTGTCGCGGGAACTTCCGGATCCGGAAAGACCACACTGTCGGTACGGATAGCGACACTGCTCGACATCGAGCATGTCGAGATCGATGCCCTCTATCACGGGCCGGACTGGACGCCCCGTGAGCAATTCCTAGCCGACGTCAGAGCATTCAGTTCTCAACCACTTTGGGTAACGGAGTGGCAGTACGACTCTGTTCGCGATCTGCTCGCAGACGAGGCGGATCTCCTTGTATGGCTGGACTTATCGCGGTTCACCGTGACACGCCAGGTCACGGCTCGGACGGTGCGGCGGAGACTGCGCCGTGAAGTGTTATGGAACGACAATATTGAGCCACCTCTGCGTACGATCTTCTTCAACCGAAACCACATCATCCGATGGGCTTGGAACACACACCCCAAAACTGAACGCAATGTATCTGCGATCAGACATCGGAGACCAGACCTGGCAGTCGTCCGTCTTCAGACCCACAGTGAGACCGAAGAGTGGATCAAGGGGCCATTACGAAGTGCCGCAAACCTCTAGCTGCCCACTGATCCAGCGGGATGTCTCACACTTCCAGCTACTTCACCAACGGCCGTTTCTGGGGCACCGAAACGTGAGACAGGCCCCGGCATGGCGTTCGCGAACGTCGTGCCGGGGTCCCATCCATACGCGACTGCCGCCTACTGCGTCTTTGCGTGGTTCTTCGCGGCAGTCAGGGTCTGATCCAAGAGGACTGCGATCGTCATCGGGCCCACCCCGCCCGGCACCGGAGTGATCAGGCGCGCGCGCTCGCGCGCGGCTTCGAACTCGACATCACCGACGTTGCCCTCGTTGTAGCCGGCATCGACAACTACCGCTTCCTCCTTGATCCACTCACCCCGCACAAACTCCGGGCGACCGACCGCGGCGATCACGATGTCTGCACCCTTGACAGCCTCGGCGACATCTCGTGTGCGGGAGTGGCAGAACGTCACGGTCGCATCAGCAGCGAGAAGCATCATCCCCACCGGTCTGCCGAGGATTGGACTGCGGCCGATCACGACGGCGGAAGCTCCCGCAATCTGAACGTCGAATGCATCGAGCAGTCGCATGATCCCGCCCGGCGTCGCGGACACGAACCCTGGCTCTCCGAAAGCCATCTGCGCGAACGACGTTCGGGTCACACCATCGACGTCCTTGCTCGGATCGATAGCCTCGAACGCGGCGCGCTCGTCCACGTGCGAGGGCACCGGATGCTGGAGCAGGATGCCATCGACAGTCGGGTCGACAGAGAGTGCATCGAGGACTGCGACGAGTTCACTCGTTGTGGTCGTCTCGGAGAGGTCGATACGCCGCGATTCGGTGCCGACCTTCAGCGAGCGATTGACCTTCATCCGCACATACACGTGCGAGGACGGGTCGTCGCCGACCAGGACCGTTGCTAGACAGGGTCTCCGCCCTGCCGACGCCATGAACTCGGATACTCCTTCGGCCACGCGACTTAATGTCTGCGCTGCGAGGCTGGCACCATCGAGTAATTGCGCTGTCATCACGTTCTCCGCTCGGTGCGGAGAACGCCCAGGCGGACGACGCTCTCGACTTCACTCCCCGGTAGTTTTCTACCCTCGCCAGTCGTGTTCCGTCAGCGTAGAGGGCCTCGGGGTGAAGTGTCTATCGGCAGGTCGACGCTTTCCAGTAGGGGTTGATAGTTGGATTGTTATGCATGAGTTCGGATGTCTCTCCCTCGACTGTTAACGAGCGCGAATAGGCGGGACTTCCATGAAGGCTCAAAGAATCGACTCGAGTGCGAAGATCTTGGGGGTGATCCGCCAAACGATCCTGAAGACCAACAGACTGAAACTTACGACGTGGTTGCCGTCTGACGTGCATGACCTCGCCGAACTGCACTCTGACCCTCAGACCATGCGGCACATCGGGTATGGCCGACCGGAGAGCGTCGCGGAGTCGCAATCGAGGCTCGACGGGTACCTCGATGAGCAACGAACTCAGGGCTGGACAAAGTGGCGTGTGGAGAACCGGGACGGAGAAATGGTCGGTAGAGCTGGATTCGGCGAGGTCGATTCCTGTCGTGAGCTGGCGTATGCCTTTCGGCGAGATCAGTGGGGTCGAGGTTTCGCGACGGAGATTGCATCTGCTCTGGTGGACTGGAATTTTGAACATCCTGGCCGAGATCTGTTGTCGGGCGGTCTTTGCGCTCATGTGGAGGACGGACATCGAGCGAGCACACGAGTCCTTGAGAAGGTCGGTTTCGATTTCGTGGACATGCGTGAGTACAAGAGCGTCATCTGCGCGTTCTTTCAGTATCCCGGGCAGTAGATCCCGTCGGCACAGTCTCGGATACGACCGTTTCTGAGGCACCACCCGTTGAGACACAGCGACGACGGACCGGAAGCTGAAACCCGGAAGCCGCTAGAGGCGGTGTTCCCCGCTCGAGGCGGGTAGGGGAGCCGAATCGATCACTACTGTTACTGAACCGTGATGTGTCTCAGAAACCCGTCTCACCCCCTGTGCTGCCCACTGGAGCGTGTCTGACGTTCTGAGACAGTCATCCCTTGTGAGCGCCGTATTTGGGTACCTGAGGGTAAGTGGCACCGATCAGGTGCTGGATTTGCAGAGAGACGCTCTGGCGAAAGCCGGATGCGATCGAGTGTGGGAAGAAGTCGCGAGCGGAGCGAAGAACGACCGCCCTGAGCTGCTCGACCTGCTTGGACACCTACGAGACGGCGACACGCTCGTTGTATGGCGACTCGACCGACTGGGGCGATCGCTGACACACCTGATCGAAACGGTTGAGGGGCTCCAAGCGCGAGGGGTGACGTTCAAATCGCTGACCGAGACGATCGATACCTCTTCCCCGGGAGGAATGCTGATCTTCCAAATCTTCGGTGCGCTAGCACAATTCGAGCGGGCGCTCATCCAGGAGAGGACCGTCGCCGGCCTCGCCGCAGCACGAGCGCGAGGCCGAGTCGGTGGACAACCCAAGCGTATCGACGCTGCCAAAGCCCGTCAGATTCGCCGAATGATCGAAGACGGTACGCCCAAGAGCGAGATCGCAGCCGTACTCGGAATCGGTCGAGCCACCTTGTACCGACATCTCTCAACCTCGTAGAAGGAGAGTCGGTGCCATTGTTGTCGGTTGAGAGAACCTGTTGGTCAGAAGCCGGGCTTCCGCCAAATTAGCGAATATCGAAACAAGGAGAGCCGCCGCCATCGAGCGCCGGGAAGTTCTATCTCGGCGATCTCCCTCACTTGCGAGTACGAATGAGGAGGCGTCCATACCTTCGGCGCGGTGTGTTCCCAGAACTCGTTTCGCCGCGAGAGCCAGCTGTGTTGTGCAACGCCGAGCACATCAAAAGCAAAGTCGGCCAATCGAGTTGAACGTGCGAGACCGATCACGACGAGGACACCGCCCGGAGCTGTCAACGATGCGAGGCGCCGGAGTGCGGCCGATAGCTCCGGCATATGGTGCACCGTGGCCACCGAAGTGACTACGTCGAAGGTTCGGTCGAAGGGGTAAGTCAGCGCGTCCCCATGGATCCAGGTGATGTCGTGGCTGACGATGCTTGTGCGTGCGGATTGGACGACCGGATCGTCTATGTCGATAGCAACGACCTTCGGGATCTTCTGACAAAGATCGGCAGCCAGCAAACCGTCACCTGCTCCCACGTCGATCGCCGATCGGGCCTTTACGGGCACGGCATCGAGTACGAGCTGGTGGTAGTGGATGTTGTGGTTCCAGCGTTGGTGCCCTTTGTCTCCCACAATCCCGACGGTAACACCGGCTACACAATCACTTTGGCGGTGTTAGATCGGACGCTTCGTTGCGTAACTGTCACCTATCCGTGCAGCAGTCCCGAATGAGCAGCGCGAAGCTTCTTGCTAGGTGTCCTAGCTAGGCATGCCTCGTGAAAGCGTGCCTGGCCACCTGACGCGACCGTCCACTGAACGAATGAATATTGAAGACAACGCTGGTGGTAGGGATTGATTTCGCTCGGATAAGGTGTCCGGTTTGGAGCGCTGGCAGGGCCATGCACGTTACGCTCACTAAAGAGCACTACTGCACGTTGACTTGTCATCTAGAGGTCGCTGAGGGGTGTGCGCAAGAATGATCGGGGGTGTGCTTATGGCGTGGGTGTCGAGTGGTAGTTGTTCTGGCTCGGATCGTCGCCGGATGTTCTCCTCCGAAGGAGGGGCGAGCCCATGGCAGCTATGAAAGCCTTCGCGACCCGATTGGATCCGAGGTTAATCAAAGCGGTCAAGATGCAAGCAGCCGAGCGGGGATTACTGGTTCAAGTGGCGGTTACTCAGGCATTGTGTCAGTGGTTGAAATCCTCCTCCGAACCCAGGGCGGGGGAGGAGCAGTGAGTAGCGCTTCAATCCCCCGCTCAATTCTCATACCAGGAAGAGCTGTCAAGCTCCCGTGTTCGGTGGTGCTGCCTTACTGCCCCGCGACGAAGGCCCTATCCTCGCCCTGCTCTGACTCCTTTACGGTTCGTCTAAGCCTAGTTTGGTGACCGCACGATCAAGTTGAGCTGGCTCTAGCCCGGTTATCGATCAGACATTGCGTGAACTCCCCTTCATATTCGTTAGCTTCAATGTTGTTTGATTCAAGGAGAACATCGCCATCGATGTTCGTCACCCGTGCGGTTGCGAATCGAGGCCACCGAGTTAATCGACGCCTCAACGGCCTCAAAGAAGTCGAGATGTGATCTAGATATTATCCATTATCAATGTTCTCGCTCGACAGTTCTTAGAAAGTTAGAAAGTTAGAAAGTTAGAAACCGTCGCACCCCAGTCTTTCGGTGACTTGTCAACATGTGGCGCGGCGGTATCCAGGGGAATAACACAGAGCACTGTCAGCACTAGCTGGTGGCTAGACATGACCCCAATATTGGGGGCATGTCTACAAGTAAAAAGTAGTCCCACCAACGGTGCAGCGAATACAAAATAGAGCTGGGTCGTTTCTCTCCGAAATATTTTGAGAATTCACTTGAAGTCAAAAGGGAAACCATGATATGGGCGTCCGAAATTTATTTCTGAGAAGAGGCTGTGCAAATCATTACGACATGTTTACTATGTTGAGACACTCCCATTGCGGTTCAATGCGAACGAAAAAGCCAAGGGCTCAGACTTTCTGAGGCTGCGGGCGGGGAGTGGCTATAAGCAGTCCTAATTCCCATCGCTCGCTGTCATGGAGGTCGAAAATGTCCCTAAAGTCGTTGGTTCGTTCGTTTTTGGTGGCCGGGGCGGCGGTTGCCATGGTGTCGACTGCGGCGGCGCCGAGTGCTAGTGCAGCTTCTCTGAATGGGTGGATCGGCCCGACTCCGATTATCAATGGGAACTCGTATTTGCATTATTCGACGATCAGCAATACTCCGCTCTTCGCTTCGACGCGGCTCTATACGTCGTTCGGGTACGCGGTGCCGGCCTACACGATGGGCGTGCGGTCACGGTTGTTCAAAAGCGGTGCCCTTTGCGTGATCAATCCCGTCAAATACAACGCGACGTCCACTGGTTCGTTGACAGATCCGACCAGCGGCGATTGTGGGCCCGGGTGGTACAACAGCCACGGGTTCGTACTGGTCGACGACGGGACGAACTACCAGGAGTTCGTGACTTTCCCGACCGATCCGTTGCAGTGGGGGGAAGCCGCTCCCGCCCCGGCGGCGGATCAGACGATCCAGAGCAATTCCCGCGGCCAAACCTATGGTTCGGCGGCGACGATCACCGACGATACCGCTCTTCCCGACCTGATCCTGAGTGTCGCCACCAACGGGCGGACCGGCTACATCAAGTCCGCCGACATCCCGGCGACCCCGACGACCAAGGCGCAGGTCTCTGCACTTTCGGAGCGGACTGACACTGACGGTCAGCGGGTCCGCGTCACTGCTTCGAAGACGGTGCCTGTGTACGAATCTGACGGGACCACCGTCATCGGACAGTTCGTCATCCAATGAGCGACCAGATGGCGAACAACATCGATCAGCGGTGGCTCAGAATGGGACGCGCACGCGCATCGCGCATTGCCTCGGCGACATCCGGCAGGAAATCGAGCTTTCGGACTCGAGTTCTGGCGGTGACCGGCGCCCTGGCCCTTGCTCTGATCGCTTCAACGGCACCGGCAGGAGCAGCTCCCCAGAACAACGGGAATGCCAAGATAGCTGGCTCTCAATGTGAGCAAGGTTTCAAGGCGATTGTGGCGACGGGTGCCGTCCAGGCCCCCGGCGACAGGGAAGCCTTCTTCACGTGTTCATCAGGCGGGATTGTCATTGATGTCAAAAGTGCCGACAAGAAGAAGTCGGATCAGCTGATCCTCGGAAACCCGCAGACATTGCAGACTCGATCGATCAACGGTCTGGGGCCGGCTCAGCGCGACCGTGCAGCGTCTGAGCTAGGGTTAAATACTCCTGCAGCGCAGGCTCGGTCGGGTGTCCCGGCGAACGATTGCCTTCCGTTCACGTCGACGAGCACCTATGTTGACGACTCGACTCATGCACACGGGAATGTAGACATGTGTTACGGCAGGTTCATTACCCGCGGCATCCCCCCAGTCGCTGTCGAGGTCGTGTGGTCCGACACGCTGTCGTATGTGATGCGGCAGCAGCTCAATGGTAGGACCGTCCAGGAATTCTCGTTGGCCAACATCTCAACGAACCAGGCATACGAGATTGGGGTCGAGATCGACTGGAACCAAAGAAAGACCGTCGCGTTCGGTTCTGATCCCTACATCCAGGAACCGGAAACGGTGGAGATGTTGCCTTTCGAGATAGGGCACATCCAGTACGAGACCTACTTTCCGTTGGAAAGCGAGGCAACGGCCCATCTCACGAACGACTACACGAGGATGGTCATCAACAGCGGACCGAGTACAGGGGTTAACCTTACGGCGCACCCCAACTTGCGGATGCCCGACTTCGAATGCCCGGCCATCGGTGATGGCCAGTGCGAGTTCTAGTCGCATCGCAGCCCCGACGGAGATAGAAAGGCCGCGTCATCGGCATAACACTGGAAGACACGTTGGCCGCGATCGGCCTTCTCCTCAACGCCGAATCGTGTTCACGAGTTTCCGGAACTGCCGAATACAGGTCGTGGGGGAAAGCCGATCTAACGGGGCCGCCGAAGAGACTTCAGACTGTGCACTTCACAGTCGATAACGAGTCTGACCGCTGGTCGGAGAAAGTCGTCAAATACGGCGAAGGGCGTCGGTATTCGAAAGAGTCCGGCCAGGAGTACTTCGACGAGCGCGGCGAGGTCATTGACTACCTCTCCGGGGTTTCGGAGTGGCCAAAACTGGTCAGGATGTTGAAACCGAGCAAGTTCGAGATCTGGGGACGTCTTGGAGACAAATGGCGGATGACAGGCGCCGAGTCCGTCGAGCACGGCTATCTTCTGCACTTGGACCGTGAGATGTCGCAGTCCGTGGCGGAACTGTTTATCGATACCACGTTCTCGTTACCGCTTCGCTGGACCGAGGTTCATCCACTCGGCCCAGCGAAGCAAGAGATAGAGATCAAGGGCTTGCACATTCCCGTGGAATGGAAGCGACTAACGGGCATGGACATGTCAGAAAAAGGCGAACACATGTTTGGGGGACCGCCCCTACCCGACTACTGACTGTCAGCGTGGACTTGCGAACCGACTAGTGACACCTAGTTGACACTCAGGTGGTGCCGAGGGATGAGGGTGCGGCCTACTGGGGGCGCAAGGGGATCATGGCGGAGACACGTTCTGTGGCGGTCAACAGTTGCGAGGTTACGTCGCATCGTAGATGAACAAGGTCTTTGATTGCTGCCAGATCTGCTGTCAGGTCTCGAGCGACCATCAACTGCTCGAACTTGGTGCCACGTTCGGAGTTCGACGGCGCCTCGCGGAACGCCTCGATGACCTCATGTACTGACCCCATGAACTGACCAACTCTCTCCGCGACAAAAATGCACCTGCCCGGAACATCTTGCCCGCTTACCTCAACTAGGTCAGAGGTGCGGGCTTGTTCGCCGCGTCGGGGAGATACGCCGAGGGACAATCAACAGCAGTGTGGTCTGCAGGCAGGTCGAGTGTCAGCAGTAAGTTACGAACGACACGCCTAGGGTTCAAGTAAAGCAATGGTGCTCGAATTGCGTGCCATACTGAAGTTCGATCCTGGTCGACACCGCGGCCATGGACGCCAATTCAGAAGGTTCCCAATGGTTCCGGACTCTCCCGCCGATGCTCTCGGCCCCCATTCCCGTGGCGTTCGTGACCTCATTACCGAAGTCGTCCGGTCCAGGCATGAGCGATTCGCCGCGGGGCATCAGGCGTCTGAGTCGAGGTATTCGATGGGATTCGGCACCCAATGGCGCGACCTTCTCGACGACGCTAACGACGCGTTCGCGGCCCGCGGGTTCCAGGCGCACAAGCTGACCCCTGCGGGGTACAAGCTCCCCGTCGTCAACGATTGCCTGGTCTTTGTGTGGCGTTGCCCAGACGCCGTGAACGCGGTTTCGCAGTTCGCGGCGAGCCCGACGAGAAAGAACTGCTTTGCAGTGAAGCCGCCGGACCCGATGCTGTTCGAGCCCGGGTTCACAAATGAGGCCGAGGCGGCCGAAGAGATATCCGAAGATGTCGAGCTTGAGCGCGTGGTGCGCGCCGCCGGCGACATGATGCCGCTCGTGCTCGTGATGGTCCAGTCGTCGCCGCGGCAGTTGCAGTCGATCGAGTGGGCTATCGCCGAGCTTGACCAGGAGTCTGACACGGTCAAATTGCATGGGCAAGAGAGCATCTGGGTACCGGAGCTCGCTGTCGATGCCGCATCGTCGAGCGTTGAGGCGTTCGACAGCGGCGTACCGAGCAGCCCCGCCATCGAGCCGAGGAAGCAGGAGGGAATCCCACCGGATGCGTGAGGACACTCCGGGTTTGTTTGACTCGCCCGTTTCCGGGCAGAGGCATGGCCGCTTCGAGCCAGCGCGGCTGACCCAGGCCCGTGTTCGCGTAGGCGTGAGTAAGACCGACCTCGCCGCCGACGTTGGGGTGTCGGCGGCAGCGATCGGACAGTACGAGGCCGGAATCAACTCGCCGCGTCCCGAAGTCATCGACCGCCTGGCGTCTGCCCTGGGAGTGCGCCCAGGCTTCTTTGGCGTTGGTCGTCCACTAGCCCGCATAGACACTGTGAACGCACACTTCCGAAGCCTGCGTTCAGCGCGCGTGAGCGACCGGCAGAAGGCGCTGGCGACGGCGACCCTGATGTGGGAACTGACGTTCGCGCTCGAACGCTACGTCAGGCTCCCTGAAGCAGATATCCCAGAGGTCGAGACCGGAACTTCGCCGTCGGACGCCGCATCGCTCCTACGCATGCACTGGGACTTGCCCGTCGGCCCTGTCAAGCATCTAGTCGCCACGGCGGAGTCTCGCGGCATCGTGGTCGGGGTACGCCCCCTCGGCGACATCGACGCGGTAGACGCCTTCTCGGTCGTAATCGTTGACCGCCCGATCATCGTCACGACACCGCGCCGAAGTGAGAACGTCTTCCGCCACCGGTTCTCGATCGCGCACGAAATCGGCCACCTGGTGCTGCACACCGACACAGGCGAGCACAGCGCAGCCATCGAGAAGGAGGCCGACGAGTTCGCTGCTGCGTTCCTCACGCCCGCGTCATCGATGGATGTTGGTCTTCCTCAGCGCCTCGACCTGGCAGCCCTGGACCGACTGGGCAGGACCTGGGGCGTCTCGCCACACTCACTCGTCCGCCGGATGGTCGAACGAGGCCGCACGACCGAGTCATCAGCGCGACGTGCTTACCAGCGCCTCGCCTCCGCCAACGATCCGTTGGCCGACCCGTCGAGCGCATACCCGGGTGAGGTCCCCACGCTTCTCAAGAAAGCCGCTGAGCTCGCTGCGGACCATGGCGCGGACATTTCCACGCTCGCCGAAATTCTCAAGATCAGTCCTAAGCAGGTCCGTGACTTGCTCGGACAGGTCGATCAAAGGCCGGTGCTGCATATCGTCACCGACAAATGACGACGTCCTTCCTGGGACTTGCCGCAGGAGTACGACTCAGGCGGCAGATTCACGCCGTGAGCTCCACTTCGTCCACCGTTATCCCACTGGCGACTGGCACGGGCTCGTCTGGTCGACGGAGGCGTGGCAGGGGATACGTCGGGGTTCAACCTGTAACCCGCGTAGACGACATCCTGCATCATCGGACCGATTTGTCGGACCCGCCCGATAACCTGCAAACGTTCGGCCGAGGACGCCAGCGAGGAGGCTCCACCATGACCAATAAGCGGATAGTTCAGCAGCGGGACGACGGCGACTGGGAGGTGCGCAAGCCAGGCGCTGATCGCGCGAGCTCGGTGACGTCCACGCAGGCTGAGGGGATTGACCGCGCACGAGGCATTCTTGCCAATGACGGCGGCGGGGAGCTGCAAGTGCGGGGGAAGAACGGTCAGATTCGAGCACAGGACACGATCGCCCCCGGCAACGACCCTCAGTCCTCGAAGGGGTAGTCAGATCATGTCCGGCTGCACCGCTCCGGTAGAGGGTCACCGCACGGCGAGGGGTGCCGCGAATTGCCCGGTATGCCGGTACCGGTCGGGATCCCGTCCTCGCTCCGCGCCGCCGCGGGTGCCGTCCGACGGCTCTAAACGGTCAGCATCATGGACGTCGTTGGCCAGTGGGGGCGGGACATCTGGCGGCGGGGGCTCACGAAGGACTCGCGCCGGTACATCCGTCAGCTACACGCCCACCGAGTGGCGAACCATCGAGCCCGTCACTCGCGTGGCCGAGCGTCAGGCACGTCAGCACCCGGAGCGCCGCGACCTTTTCCTGTGTCACGCATGGGACGACAGACTCGACTGCGCCGCCGACCTTTACAACCTGTTGCTGACCAACGGCGCGACGGTGTGGTTCAGCGAGAAGGATGTCGGGCTCGGCAAGTCGCTGCTACGTGAAATTGACCGGGGGCTCGCTTGCTCGCGAGCCGGTATCGTCCTGGTCACCCCAGCTCTACTGAGAAGCCTTGCGGCCGAGGGTATTGCCGATAAGGAGCTCTCAGTGCTTCTAGCCACCGATCGCGTAATCCCGGTTGCTCACGGAACGACGTTCGATGCACTCCGAGACGTCAGCCCCCTACTCGCCTCCCGGTCCGGGCTCGACACCGCGGAGTCGTCACTCGACGACGTCGCAGCCAAGATCGCCGCCGCCACAGCGGCACTTTCCGTCGCTGCTTCGTGAGACGTCAGCCCGCTACCGTGGAACGTCCAAGCACTGATCGCCGCCATCCACACTGTTGTCCCCGTAATGGCGACGCGAGAGAATGAACCTGACATAAGGGCGGTTTATCGGGGGCGGGGGGAGTGGGCGTCCTGTGCGGGGCCCGCGGCCGGAGCAGACCGTCCAATAAGGAACGGGCGCTTGCGGTTTGCGATCGACAACTAACACCGGCAATGGTCGGATTAACCTTTACTCGGACGGTCCCACCGGTGTATGCGGGCTCGTAGTGTCCATCGAATCATGTCTATTGGTTTTGCTTACTCCGTGAAACTATGGCGGTTTGTCCGGGGCGAGGCGAGGGGAAGCCGGTGGGGTCGTATCTGATGCTGATCGGTACTCCTGCCATGCCGTACGCGGTGGTGATCGCCGCAGTGATCGTGTTGGCGTTGGCCGCGGGATTGATTGATGTGTTGTGCCGCGACGACGTTGGGGTCCGGGTGTTGCCGCGGTCGGGATGGTTCCTGGTGGTGGTGCTCATTCCGCTGGCCGGCTCGTTGGCGTGGTTCATCTTTGGCCGCCCCCGCCGGCGGCGTGGCCGCAGTGCGCGGCGCCCGACGGCCAATCGGGAGCAATTCCCGGAGTACGACCGGCCGGGCCGGTTTGTGGCGCAGGACCCGGTGGCAGATGCGGAGTTCTTGCAACGATGCCGTGAGCGGGCGGAGCTACAGCGCCGTGAAGCCGAGGCCGAACGTCGGCGCCGGCAGTCCTGACAAGAGCGGATCATCTGATCGCCGAATGGAAGATTGTCACTGAGGGGGAGCGATGCCGTATCTGGGTTTGATCGTGTTGGTGGTGATGATCGCGGCGTTAGTCGACATCATCGGCAGCGAGGCTGGGGTGCGGGGCCTGCCGCGGTGGGGGTGGTTGCTGTTGGTGCTCGTGCTGCCGCTGGTGGGTTCGATCGTGTGGTTTGTGGCCGGAAGGCCGATTGCGGGCGGGGCCTACGGTCGGCCGCGTGGCACGGGCCGTGCCACCGCCTTGGGATTTCCCGAGTATGACGAGCCGGGTCGCTTTGAACCGCAAGACCCTGCCGCCGATGCCGAGTTCTTACGGCAAGTGCGCGAACGGGCCGAGGCGCAACGGCGAAAGGCTGAGCTGGAGCGGCGGCGCCGTCAACAGGAGGGCGAGCAGTGAACTGCGTACTGGTCGATGAGGCTGTCCCTACCGGAAACAGTTGGCGTGCACCGCTGGTGGCGTTGAGTGGTTCTGAAATTTCTCGTCACATGTTGACGGACTGAGCCGGACCCCGATTCGAACGATGACCAGGACGCCACGAGTGCGCAGAGTGTGGTTATGGCTCTGCGTCGGAGCAGTTGTCGTTGGTCTGCTGGTCGCCGGGACGATCACTGTGTCACGAGTGGTTCACCGCGACCCTTGCGACTCTGTCCTCCCGTATGCCAACGACCTGGGACTGGTCCTTTCCGACGACGACCAGGTGCTCTCGTGTGAATGGCATCCAGACTTGTCGGATTCCTCGGGAATAGTCATGGTGCGCACCGCATCGCGGGCTACACGTGGTGCCTTGTTGGCACGGTCCGGCGTCACCGAGGAACTCGACCGATCCCTGGTGAGCATTAACGACGGCCCGTTCCAGGAACAGGTGCGCCGGCCGAACCTCGAACGCAGCAGGCAGGTCTACCTAGCTTCCGCACCCGGCGGTGATCAGCTGAGCATCAGCTACGACGAGACCGTGGACTCTGGGCTTCTGCTCACGGTGGGGGTGCTGGTCTGACCCACGGCATCAACCCACGTTCCTCGACGCCCTAGGGGAGCGGCCATCGACCGCCTCGCGTGGCCACGTTCAGACCCACTCCGAAGCTCCTGGACTGGAACAGGAGTTTCCTGACATAACTTTCGGTTATCGGACGGAGGACGGATTGGTCAGTCCCAGCGTCGCTAGACTGCGCCGGGCAGTTGTCATAGACCGTGCGCGATGGATGGTGCGTTTGCTGATGCGCCAGCCTCCGGGGGTTCGCACCAGGGTGTCTAGATACTGGCCGATCAGGACCGGCATGGGGCCGGGCTGGTGCTGGCCCAGGCGTAGGTACTTGCTGCGGACGTCCACCTCGTCGCCCCGATCGTTAATCACTTCGCTGTTTGTTGTGTGATGCGACAGCACGGCCCGCAGATGTTCCGCGCCGCGGGAGTGCGGATCGTCGCTCGAACCCGTCATCGCTTCGAGCACGGCGCGTCGTCCGGAGACCACCGAGCCGCCGCTCCTTCTCATATCGAAGACGACATCCTGGGTGACCACGGTGTCGAAGGGGGTGCTGGCCGAATCGAGGACATGGCCGTAGCGCGCGATTGTTTGCATGATGCCGAAATAGTCTTCAAACCTCAACGAACAGCCACTCCCACCGGCGCGTTGATGATGGAACGGTGCCGCGGCGAGAGGCCAAACGTCCGGGCAAGTAGGTGGTGGGAGTGGCGGCGGGCGATGGGGTCGGCGATGAGGTCTTGGAGCATCAACTCGTCGGCTCCACTGTCTTCGACCATCTGCTCCAGAGTTGCGCGCACGTCGTCCGGACCGCCGGCCACAAACCGGGGCCACCGGCCGTCGACGATGCTTGTGGGCTCGCTTCTTTTCGGCATCGGTCATCTCCCGCGCCGCGTCGCCGGGGGAGGGAACGGTCACCGACCCGGCACCGCGTCCCGCGCGGCCCAGGCGTGCGTAGAACCCCTTCGCGGAGTTTGCAAGGTATTCGCCCTCGGCCTTTGTCTCCCGACAGAGACGTTGACAGCCAGGATGGCGCGCGGGGATTCGAGTCCGAAACCTTGGGCCTGAAAGTTATTGCGGTACTCGCGTAATGCCGATGCTGCGGCGGTGGGGCGGATGAACCCGGCAAAGGTGTAGCCGATACCGAGGCCGGCCGCGAGGTCCGATCCGTTCGGACTCGACCCGAGCAGCCACGTCTGCGGGGTCGATGTCACCGACGGCAGGAGTTGATGACCGGTGACCCGGAGGATCTGCATTACGAAAGTCCGAACTGGAACGGTGGTGCAACAGGTTAAGTCGATCTGCGGTGGGCGGAGTGCAATCTATACTCCGTCCACCGTCACCCGATCACCGGCGTAGGAGAGTGCTGATCGCCCATCCGATGAGTGCGGGGATCGCGGCTACGAACGGTGCGCCCGTTACTACAAGAATAAATATCGACATTGCATCCGAGAGGAGCTTCGGCAGTAAGAGACCACCGAGAACAATCCAAAGCAGACTTACAGTCTCGGCAGTGATGAGATAATGAATAGCTCTCATTCTTTCGTACCGCCGAAGAGCATAGAGGTTTACTGCTGCTGTGAGAACGAGAAAAACGTGAAATATTGCCGCACGCGGCGAGATGTTTGGGAGATTGAAAGCAGCTCCGGCGGATATTGTAAAGATGAGACCTAGGAACAACAATAAGACGACGCCAGAAATTCCTGTTGCCGTATATCGAAGCGTCGAAAACCTAATTGTTTCGGTTCATAGCTGTGCATTCTCCCGGGACATTACGTCATGTGGTCCTTGCTGACGCGTCGCTTGCGGCGCGGCGGCGCGTACCGCAGCGCGGTGGGCTTGATGTGGCCTCACCTGGGGGCTTGACGGTAGTTGACATGCATAGGGTCTATTGTCGCAGATCGCCAAGAACGTCCACTGAGCTGTGAGTTCGTACTAGGTCATCGGGGCACAGGGGCAATGATCGCCAACCGGCGGTTGCCCGAGCTACTCACGTGTGGCAGCGGGTTGCCGCCCGTCGTCGATCAGCGGTCCATCGACGCCACCACACCCGGCGACACCGCTCCCCGGACCACTGATGACAGGGGGCAAGAAGACCTACCAGGTCTGGCGACCGTAGCCCTTGGTTCCGAGGACTACAAAGAAGGTAACGGGGTAGCCGTAGCTCAGGTCGAGGCGTCGTGAGGCGCGACGGCGACTATGAACGTGGATCGCGTCAACAGTTCAGGAGTGATGCGTACCCCCGTGAGGCGTTCTGCGAGTGCGAAGGAGCCTGCGACGTGGTGGAACTCAAGGCCAGGAGCTTCGGTGAGGTCGATGCCGCCTACCTCTTCAATCAGTCCGATGATGTAAGTCCGAGACTCTTCGGGCTGACGGTTCGCAAGAATGCCCCGGAGATCAGTCTGGGGGAGTAGTGGTTCGAATGAGATTCGCTGAGCTCCCCCAGACCACCACACGAATCTGTCCGCGCCATGCGCGACAACCTCATCGTCAATAATGATGCGGCCCATCGAGATCTCTGAGATACCAAGATAGCCGGGTGCTTGAATCATGATCGTCCAGCCGTCGCCCGCGTCGGCAACCGCAGCGAGCTGCCGGCCATCTCCGTCGACACCGTGGCGCTCGCCAAGGTCGTAGCCTGCGATGAATGCGTCGCGCGCACCCGTGACCGTCAGCCGGTCGTCGAGGGCGCCGAGCTTTGAAAGTACGTCTTCGGGCGTGCTGTTGTCGACTAGGGCTAGGCAATAACCGTCTGATGTGAAAAATGGCCAGTCTTCAGTCCATAGGTAATCGCGGTAGTCACTCACCGGCACAACCTCCTCACCATGGCGGTGTTTCCGTGCGGGGGCCTCGCTGAGTCGATCAAACTCATTCTTACAATCCGACATGGGAGAACTGTAAAGCGCCGGTCCTTCGTCGCGCAGTGTAAAGCGTCGGGTGGCAGTGACTATACAAAGCCAAAGTCGCGGCACCTGAACCGCATGGAGGGGGCAGATGATGGGGTTCGATACCTATTTCGTCGCTGGTTGACGAAATAGATTGCTACACACTCTTTTACGCCGGTAGTATAGATGCGTCTACCTGCGGGCGCGGATCGTTTCGACGAACGCCAGTCGGCGGGCAGGAAGCGGCTTTGCGTAAGACTGGCACGTGGGTGTCAGGCAGGCCCATCGCAACCTGGTCGACATCCACTACACGGTCGTCGGCGCCAATGGACCCGACGTCAAGGCTGCATTTCGTCACTGCTGACAAAATGCATTGTGCAGCGATGACTTACGCCGATAACATAGATTACGTCGGTTGTGGACTCTGCATTGCTTGCAGGGGGTCGCTGTGCGGTCTCGGTGGGTAGAGGACCCCAGCGGCAACGACTGTGACCGTCGGTACCGCAACCCACACGGTGGCCTCGCGCGTTGCACCGCCCAGGATGGCGAAGGCGATCGCGATCTCCAACCCGATGAGGCCGCCGGCCACCAACCCGAATGCCATCCTGAGCACTCGATTTCGTCGGCGCCAGCTGGCCAGATCCGGCGCGAGAGCTCGTAGCGACACTGATCCAAGAGACCACAGCGTCAACGCAGCGAGAGCCCCGGCAGGCAGCGCCATGAAAGCCCCCATAGCGGCACCGGGAACGGTGGTGGTCAGCTCGCCGCCCAAGACCGCGCCGGCAACAGCCGCAGTCGCCAGCGACAGACCCCAGACCGCATGAGTCCATCGCGGCGACAACTCGACCGCTACGTAACCGCTCGCACTCATGAACTCACACTAGTCATGGGCCAGGCGCTTCGACGGTTGCGCGGCAGATGCGTTCCAGCGACGCGCTGGCGCAAAAAGAGGGCTCGTTCAAGGCTGCCGGCGTGAGCGCGGACCTAAATGGGGTTACATATCGTCACTGGTGACAAAAGTGGTTGTTAGACAAGGTATTACGCCGATAATAGATATTCCGTCAAGTAGCGGCTACGACGGCGGGCGGCTGCCCTACTTGGGGGTCAACTCTCATACCGGATGGCAACTACGTGAGACTTTGACAGCCTGATTGAGACTCGGTGACGTGAGATGTCGAATGCCCCGGCGTGGGCATACGCCGTCCTAAGTCTCGCTGTGGCTGTCGCCTGCGCTGGCCGTGAGCGTTAAACCGGCGTCCTTCAGCCGCTGTCGGCGGGTAGGGCTTCTGTGTAGTCCGGGTCTGTCGCCGCTCTCGAGACCTCTAGCGATGAGCGCCGGAGCCCGAACATCCGGGTGTTCCAGAGATTCCTTGGATACAAGCCGGGCGATGACGCTTCAATCTGCAGGCACATTTATGGCGGGCGATCTCGGCGGAGCTACGGCTTAATCAACGCCGTTGCCGAGCAAGCTGCGTACCCACTGCGTACCGGGGTTGCATGTGTATGCATATACCACTCTGACCTGCACATTTGTGCCCCCAGTGGGATTCGAACCCACACTTGACGGATTTTAAGTCCGTTGCCTCTGCCAGTTGGGCTATAGGGGCGTGCTGTGAAGCCTGATCAGAATCTCATGGACGGCCACGGCACATGCGACACGGGTTCCCCGTCGGGGCGAGTTGGGCAGGTCGGTGCCACATTGTGGGAAGGTCGGTGCCGAGACCTAGGACTTTGTACCCTGATGGCAAGATGCCACGCATGTCGGAACCATCCGCCCGCCGCAGCAGGGGGCGACCACCGGGACCCGGTGTTGACATCGACTCCCGTCGTGAAGAACTGCTCGACGCTGCAGAGTTGGAAATCGCCGGGCATGGTTCGGACTTCGGACTGGCCGGTGTGGCCAAGCGTGCGGGCCTGACCCGATCCGCGGTGTACGCGGCATTCACCGACCGTGATGACCTGTTGACAGCGCTCACGCGTCGTCACGCCAATCGGATCACCGCGGATATGGCCGCGGTGCTCAACGAGGTCAAGGACCCGCGAGTTCAGACCCGGGCGACGGTCGATGTTCTCGCCCGCTGGATGGAGGACAATCCGCAGCTCTCAGCCGTTCTGGCGCCAAGAATGCAGGCCGGCGTCGGTGATTCCCAGGTCACGGGGTTCCTGGAATACATCTTCGATATCGCGTTCACCCAGATCGACGGGAACCGCCGAGCGGCCGCGCCGTGGGCACGCGCCGTCATCGGTGCGATCTGGACCGCGGTGCAGTGGTGGAGTGAGACGCGCACGATGGAACGCGGTGAGCTCGTCGACCATGTGACCGACCTGATCTGGGAGGGCTTCTCGGGCGTGGGCGGCGCGGCCGTCTCCTTGCCCGACGTGCATGCCCCGAAACGTGACCACCCAGGTTCTTGACGACCTGCACTTTTAAAGATCACGATGTTCGTTATGAGGGCATCAGAGATCACCGGTGCGGCCAACTGGGAGTCGGTCCGGTCTCGGCATCCCGAGCTGGTCGACCAACTCGACCGCGGCCTGCGTGAAGGAGATCCGCTTGCTCAGGCGGTCATCGTCGAGATGCGCGAGCGGGCCGATTACGGCGGGGCGGACATCCAGAAGGTTCTCGATGATCCCGTCGCCCGACGTGCGGATGCCCCACCGTGCCTGCGTGCTCTGCTCGACGCGGCTTCGGAATTGCCGCCGTGGTTCGACCCGGCCCTGGCGCATGCCGGTGCACGCGCCTGGTGGAAGTTCGGGACGTTGCAATCGAGCACGCTCTACCAGTCGCTGATCTACGGCTATCAGGCTCCGGGCTTCGTTCGTCCACTGGTCGTCACCGGCCAGCTGGCCGAGAACACGTACGACCGGGTGCTCAGCACCGGACGGTGGGTCGCCCTCGCGACCGCACCCGGGCAGATGGTCCCGGGAAACGAAGGCTGGTCGAACACGTTGCGCATCCGCCTGATTCACGCCATGGTGCGAGACCACATCGCATCATCGGGGGAGTGGGACGAGGATGGCTGGGGAGTGCCGATCAATCAGACGTATACCGCCCTGACGATCGGTGCGGGCTTTTGTGCATTGCCGATGACCATCGCCGGGGACTTCGGGATCCAGTACTCGGCCGCCGAACGTGAAGCAATCACGCACATGTGGCGGTGGATCGGCCACATCATCGGAGTGGGCGAGGCGTTGTTGCCCGTCAATTTTGCTGCGGCACAAGACCTTTTCTCGGTCGGCGCGGAGTTCGACCTCGAACCCGACGAATGGTCGAAGACCTTGACCCAGGCGCTGTTACGCGAGGGGTACCGGCTGGACCTTCCCTTCGTCCCCACCGTCGTGACCTCGATGGTGACGATGATGCTGCGGCCCATGTTGTCGATGTCGTTCTCGTCCATGTCGACCCGGTGGGTGGAGAAGCCCGTGGCCGGCAAGATGGGCCTACGCCGAACGCCGCTGCACCACGTTGTCGAACTGATGCGTCCTGCCGTCCGCCTTCGTGAGGTCATCCGGGTGATCGGATTCCTGGGCGACGAAGAACGGGTGGTGAATCGCGAGATGCGGGCGGTCATGCGCAATTTGGGCATGAGCGCCGAGGAAATCCGGATGATCGGATCCGCGGCCTGAGGCTCCGGCGGCGGCGTGCGACCGGCGGCGCCCCGGGAGCGGGCATGCCACTCGACGAGAAATTCGCCCACCTGTTTTGCAAGGCTAGAGACCATTGACCATCGTAAGATAGGGCTGTTAACTTAACGACGATCACTTGAGAATCCCCGAAAGGATGTCCCGGTGTTGTCGTCACTCGCTCGCGGCGTTATAGCTGCGCCCAAACGTGTCCTGGGTGGCGCGCTGCTCATCTTGATCATCTGCGGGGTTCTCGGATCGTCCGTTGCCGGAGAACTTGCGGCCGGTGGCTTTCAGGATCCGAGTTCGGAGTCCGCCAAGGCGATTTCGATATTGGAGGACGAGTTCGGACGTGGCGGGCTCCAAGTGGTGGTGCGCCTACGAGATTCCGACACCACCAACATCGCCGACAGTGACGAGGCCCGGGCAGCAGCAGATGCGATCATCGCCGAGCTGGAGGACATGGAATTCGTTCAGCGCCCGATCATTTCGGCCTGGACCAACCCGGAGGCGGCATCGGCCCTGATTTCCGCCGATCGCACCTCGGGACTCATCGTCAGCACGGTATCGGGCGGGGATCGCGATGCCGCGGGGAACGGGCAGAAGATCGACGACCGGTTCACCGCTCCCGCGTTCGCCGATCAGTTCCCGGATGTCGACGTCCTGGTCGGCGGGCAGGCGCTGGTGTACTCCCAGGTCAACGAACAGACCAGCCGAGATCTGTTCATCGCTGAAGCAGTGGCGATACCCATCAGCTTCGTCCTGCTGATCTGGGTGTTCGGCGGGCTCGTCGCAGCGGTATTGCCGTTGGCGATCGGCATTTTCGCGATCATCGGAACGACGGCGGTGCTTCGCGGATTCACGCTCTTCGCCGACGTGTCGGTCTTTGCGCTCAATCTCACGACAGCTCTGGGTTTGGCGCTGGCCATCGACTACACCTTGCTGATCATCAATCGGTACCGCGAAGAGGTGCACGCCGGCCACGACCGCAACGAGGCGTTGGCGATCACCGTGCGGACAGCGGGTCGCACCGTGCTGTTCTCCGCGGTGACCGTTGCCTTGTCGCTTGCCGCGATGGGTATCTTCCCGATGTACTTCCTGCGATCGTTCGCCTATGCGGGTCTGGCTGTGGTCGCCCTTGCCGCCGCCGCGGCGCTCATCGTGGCACCGGCCCTGATCGTGTTGCTCGGCGACCGGATCGACTCTCTCGACGTCCGCAAACCCATCCGCCGAATGTTGCGCAGACCCGAACCCCGGATCCTCGAGCCCGAGGAATCGATGTGGTACCGCAGCACCCGATTCGTGCTGCGCCACGCGGTTCCGGTGGGGCTGGCAGTGGTGGCGCTGTTGTTGGTCCTGGGTGCACCGTTCCTCGGCATCAAGTTCGGATACCCCGACGATCGGGTGCTGCCCTCCTCGGCGACGTCCCGAATACTGGGTGATGAACTGCGCAACGACTACTCCCAAAATGCCTCTGCCGCAGTCAACATCGTCATCCCGGACGCGGCGCGGATGGGTGATGACGACGTGGCCGGCTACGGACAAGAACTCTCCCGGGTTCCGGATGTCACCGCGGTCCTCACGCCGGTCGGGACATTTGTCGACGGCCAACGTGCCGGTCCCGGCGGCGCGGATATGGCGGCCGGGGACGATGCGTTCGTCACCGTTTCCTCCACGGTCGATCCGTTCTCCACGCAGGGTTCCGATCAGCTCGACGCACTGCGCGCCGTGCCGACGCCCGAGGGGATCGACCCACTGTTCAGCGGACTGGCCCAGTCCAACCGCGACAACGTCGACAGCATCATCGATCACCTGCCCGAGGTGTTCGCGGTCATCGTCGTCACCACGTTCGTGCTGCTGTTCATGCTGACCGGGTCGGTGCTCCTGCCGCTGAAAGCACTGGTACTCAACGTGTTCTCGCTCAGCGCCACGTTCGGCGCCATGGTCTGGATCTTCCAGGAAGGGCATCTGGGTGGCCTGGGCAGCAGTACGACCGGAACCCTGATCGCCAACATGCCCGTGTTGATGTTCTGCATCGCCTTCGGGTTGTCGATGGACTACGAGGTGTTCCTGTTGTCGCGGATCAGAGAGGAATGGCTCAAGTCCGGCAGAACCCGGGCCGACAGCGATCGTGCCGTTGCCCTCGGAATCGCCCGCACCGGCCGGGTGGTGACGGCCGCGGCACTGCTGATGGCGGTGGTCTTTGCCGGTATCGCGTTCTCGCAGGTCTCGTTCATGCGGATGTTCGGCGTGGGGCTGGCCTTGGCGGTCCTGATGGACGCCACCCTGATCCGGATGTTCCTGGTTCCGGCCTTCATGAAGGTCGCGGGTCGGGCAAACTGGTGGGCGCCTGCGCCGCTGCGTAAGTTCCACGACCGTTTCGGTCTGAGTGAGGAAGGTGGACATGACAACCGAGCGACTTCGCAGGAGGAGATCTCCACGCGGCTCGGGGGAGCAGTTGCGAGCGGAGATCCTCGCAGCGGCAACTGATCTGCTGTTGGAGACCGGCGACGAGTCGGCGGTGTCCATCAGGGCGGTGTCCGATCGGGTGGGGGTCTCACCGCCGTCGATCTATATCCACTTCGCTGACAAGGACACGTTGATCAGCGAGGTCGTGGCGAGCTATTTCACCAGGCTCGACGAAGTCATGCGCCGGGCCGGTGCCCAATACGAGGACAGCTGGCAGGCCGCGCATGCGCAAGGCTTGGCGTATGTGCGTTTTGCGGTGGAAAACGCCGAACTGTACCGGGTCGCCACGATGAAGCAGTGTCCGGAAGGAACCGATGCGGACGCCGTGCTCGGCGAATCGGCATTCGTACATTTCGCCCAGACCATCGAGCGGCTGATGGACGAAGGGATCATCGACAAAGGTGACCCGACACCGGTGGTACTCGAATTCTGGACGGCCGCACACGGCGTCGCCGCACTGATGATCGCCAAACCGTATTTGTTCGCCGATGACAACTACGACCTGGCCGAGCGGGTACTGACCTCGGTGAGCCTCGGTCGCGTCACCAAGGACCTGATCGGCCGGACCGCCGGACCGCAGGAGATCCGGAAATACGTTGTGGAACAACGCGCGAAACGCACATCCGACTGACCGCCTTTGTTGACGCAGTCACGACATACGAGTATCGGACTTGTTGTGTCGCGTGATGGACCTTGGTAATTCGGGAAAATGACTTAGGTAATATGCGCTATCGACTCAGGTAAACGCCAAGGTAAGTCGATTTGTTTCGTGACCGAATGGCCAGGTGTATTTGCCGTTCTTGCCCGGTTTTGATTCCTCTTCTATGTGGGGTCTTTGACATATTTCCTTTCTGGATCGCGATACGCTGGCGATGCCAAGCAGGGGACTAATGGATCTGGTGGTGTCTCCGACTTCTCGATGAGAAAGGAACAGGTATGACTGCTCCTAAGGCTCCTCCGAAGACGCTGACACTCTTCGGTTTCTTTGCAATCACCGCGTCGATGGTCATGACCGTCTACGAATACCCGACATTCGCGACATCTGGTGTGAGCCTGGTCTTTTTCCTTTTGCTCGGCGGCTTCTGTTGGTTCATCCCGGTGGCGTTGTGTGCCGCCGAGATGGCTACGGTCAAGGGTTGGGAAGAGGGCGGTATCTTCAAATGGGTCGGGGCAACGCTGGGTGAGCGATTCGGATTCGCCGCCATCTTCTTTCAGTGGCTGCAGATAACCGTCGGATTTGTCACGATGATTTACTTCATTCTCGGTGCTCTGGGTTATGTCTTCGACTGGGATCAGCTTGACGAGGTTCCGTGGATCAAGTTCGTCGGGGTGTTGGTGATTTTCTGGTTGCTCACGTTGAGCCAGCTCGGTGGCACCAAGTACACCGCCCGGATCGCGAAGACCGGTTTTGTCGGTGGCGTACTCATCCCGGGAGCTGTTCTGATCATCTTGGCTATCGCATACCTCGCCACCGGTGGTAAGTCGGATGTCGAGATCAGTGCCGACAAGCTGGTGCCGGACTTCAGTGAGATTTCCACTCTGGTGGTGTTCGTGTCATTCATCCTGGCCTACATGGGGGTTGAGGCCAGCGCCAGTCACGTCAACGAAATGGTGAACCCGAAGCGGGACTACCCGTTGGCGATGTTGATGCTCGTCATTGCCGCGGTGGTTCTCAACACTGTCGGAGGCCTTTCGGTTGCGGCAGTTGTACCCGAGAGTGAACTCTCGCTCAGCGCCGGCGTGGTCCAGACATTCTCCGGGCTCCTCGAACATTTCAGCCACAGTCTTGTCTGGCTCGCGAAAGTGCTGGCCGTGATGCTCGCCGTCGGTGTCATGGCCGAGGTGAGCGCCTGGGTTGTCGGCCCGGCCAAGGGCATGTACGTGACTGCTCAGAAAGGCATTCTGCCCAAGTCGATGCGCAGGGTGAACAAGGCCGACGTCCCGGTCAACTTTGTAGTCGTGCAGGGAGTGATCGTCTCGGGCTGGGCAGCACTGCTCACCTTTGGTGGCGGCGCAGGCAATGTCAGCTTTTTCACCGCGATCGCCCTGACCACGGTCATCTACCTGGTCGGCTACCTCCTGTTCTTCGTCGCATACATGGTCCTCGTCGTGAAGAAGAAGGATCTGAATCGCGCCTACCAGATTCCCGGCGGCACAGTGGTCAAGCTGATCGTCGCAGTGGTCGGGTTCGTCGTGTCCGGATTTGCCCTGGCCATCAGCTTCGTCACCCCCTCGACCTTGGCGAAGAGATATGACACGGAATACACCGGCATATTGGTCTGCGCGTTCGTCGTCGCCGTATTGCTCCCATTCGTTATCTATGCGGTCCATGACAAGAAGACTCATCCGCACTTTGTCGAGCCGATTCGGCTACGTCATCCCGACGTCAACAAGTTCGTCCCGCCGATTGCCCGTGGTGAACATGTGATGTTGACCGCTGGTGAGGATGTGCTGGATCAAACCGATACCGCGAGGGACAACCCGGATGGCCCCGCTCCATCCGCGGCAGCGGCCGACACGAGTCGCACATGATCTGCTGGGCACTCAATCTCACCATCCATGCAAGAAATCCTCTGACCCGCTTCCCGAGGGAGAGTCATGTCTGAACCGATCAGTCCCAACGAGTTCCGCGGACGTGGTGTCGGCAACAGCGATTCGCTGTCGTTGAACCCCATATTCGCGCGCCCCGGAGAGGCCACCGACCTCCCGAAATCACGGGTACCGACCTCGGAGTCGCTGCCCGAGACGGCATACCAAATCGTTCATGACGAAGCGATGCTGGACGGGAACTCGCGGCTCAATCTCGCCACCTTCGTCGGCACCTGGATGGATGACCATGCCGCCCGCCTGTACACCGAGGCCGCCGACAAGAACATGATCGACAAGGACGAGTATCCACAGACCGCTGCGATCGAGACCCGTTGTTGGACAATGCTTTCCGACCTGTGGAATGCGAGTGATCCGGAAAGGGCGATGGGTACGTCCACCATCGGTTCGTCCGAGGCCTGCATGCTTGGCGGTCTGGCGCTCAAGCGGAGGTGGCAGAAACGCCGTCGCGCCGAGGGCAAGTCGACCGAGGCTCCGAACCTGGTGCTCTCGAGTGCAGTGCAGGTGTGCTGGGAGAAGTTCTGCAACTACTTCGAGGTCGAGGCCCGGCTGGTGCCCATCACGCTCGATCACAGAACGCTGGACGGGCACGAGCTCGACAAGTACGTGGACGAGAACACCATCGGCGTCGTTGCCATCATGGGCGTGACATATACCGGGGCGTACGAGCCGGTCGCCGAGATCAGTGCGGCACTGGACAAGATCGCGGCCGATACCGGCGTCGATGTCCCCATCCATGTCGATGGTGCGTCCGGAGCGATGATCGCGCCTTTCTGTCAGCCGGATCTGCTGTGGGACTTCCGTCTCGACCGGGTCGCGTCGATCAGCACGTCGGGCCACAAATACGGTCTGGTCTATCCCGGCGTGGGCTGGGTGGTCTGGCGTGACAAAGCGGCGCTGCCGGACGAACTGGTCTTCTACGTGAGCTACCTGGGCGGAAACATGCCCACGTTCGCACTGAATTTCTCCCGGCCCGGCGCGCAGGTGCTGCTGCAGTACTACATGTTCTTGAGGCTGGGGTTCGAGGGCTACAAGCGTGTTCAACAGCAGTCACTGGCCGTCGCCCAGTACCTGGCGCGCGAACTGGAGAAGATGCCGGCATTCGAGCTGTGGAACGACGGTTCCGATATCCCGGTCTTCGCGTGGATGCTGAAAAAGGGTCATACCGACAAGTGGGATCTCTACGACCTGTCGGACCGGCTGCGGATGAAGGGCTGGCTTGTGCCCGCCTACCCCATGCCCGACGACCTGGCCGACGTGACGGTCCAACGAATCGTCGTCCGTAACGGCTTGAGCCACGATCTGGCCACCGCGCTGCTCGCGGAGATCAAGACCGAGGTCGAGTTTCTCGACCGGCTCGAGGCGCCGATACCTCGGGAAGGTCAACCGGTGGCGTTCCACCACTAGGACCCCACGCCGAAGCCGGGGGTGACCAAATCGGGGTGAACGTGTTCTAGTTTCGCTACTGTCTGCGATATGGGAGTCCTAGAGGGAAAGATCGCGCTGGTCACCGGCGGCGGCAAGGGTGTCGGTTTCGGTATCGCGTCCGCGCTGAGCAAAGAAGGTGCCGACATCTTCATCTGCGGGCGGCACCGCCGGCCACTGGTGGAGGCAGCCGAGCAGTTGGCCGGCAACGGGGTGCGCGCGGAGTATCTGGTCGGGAACGTCAGTGAGGCGGACGACTGCGCCGCGATCGTGCAGGCCTGCGCCGACCGGCTCGGTGGCGTCGACATCCTGGTCAACAACGCCAATGACGCGATGCCGATCCCCCTGCTCGACGTGACCGACGAAGACTTCACCCGCTTTTTCCAGACCGGCCCGCTGGCCGTGTTACGTCTGATGAAGGCCTGCCATCCACTGATGGTGCAGCGGGGCGGGGGATCGGTGATCAACCTCGTCACGTCGGCGGCGGTGCGCTGGGACATGGCGACGTACGGTCCCTACGCCGCGGTGAAAGAGGCGACCCGGTCCCTGACCCGAGCAGCCGGATGCGAGTGGGGCAAAGACAATATCCGAGTCAATGCCATTGCACCCCATGCGATGACGCCGTCGCTGCAGTGGTGGACGGACACCTACCCCGAAGAGGCCGATGCGTTTGTGAAGAGCATTCCGCTCGGCCGGATCGGTGATGCAGAAGCGGATATCGGTCGGATCGCGGTGTTCCTCGCCGGCCAAGATGCCAGCTACCTCAGTGGTGTCACGATTCCGGCCGACGGGGGGCACAGTCGCTGGGGCTGATGGCCACTACCGCCAGCTTTGCCGAACACGGGCCCGTTTTGGGAAGAAAGCTGCCTGCGCCGAGGTTCAAGAGAAGGTAAAGTCGGAACTCGAACGTCACTCGGCTCGTTGAGTGGACATCAGCTTTGCAATCAGAAGGGACCAATACGGTGCGTGAAAGCAGCAATCCGGTGATGCGCGGGGTCGTGCGCAGCAACCAAGGCCCGGGTGGGTACGCCGGCTTTGGCGCTGGTGCCGCCGGCGCCGGGCAGGCCGCAACCTGGAACCAGCATGGGGGAGCGCCCTCGGCCGACCCGTATGCACGGCCGGCACAGCCGGTCGGTTCCCGAACTCTGACCATCGACGACGTGGTGACCAAGACGGCCGCCACCCTGGGCGTGCTGATCCTGTCGGCCGCCATCTCGTACTTCTTCACCACACAGAACGAATCCCTGGCCACACCGCTGATGCTTGTCGGTGCGTTGGGTGGCCTGGCTCTGGTGCTCGTCGCGAGCTTCGGACGCAAGCAGGACAACCCGGCCATCGTGCTCGGCTATGCGGTCCTCGAAGGCATGTTCGTCGGCACCATCTCGTACGTCTTCGCGAACTGGGTTGTCGCTGATGACGTCAGCGCGGGAGCGCTGATCGGGCAGGCCGTACTCGGAACGTTCGGTGTGTTCGCCGGCATGCTCATCGTCTACAAGACGGGTGCCATCCGCGTCACCCCGCGTTTCACCCGGATGATCTTCGCCGGCCTCGTCGGTGTGCTGGTGCTGATCCTCGGCAACCTGATCATCGGCTTGTTCAACGGTGGCTCGGGCCTCGGCCTGCGTGACGGTGGACCGATCGCGATCATCTTCTCGCTCGTCTGCATCGCGCTCGCGGCGTTCAGCTTCCTGATCGACTTCGACGCCGCCGATCAGCTGATCCGTTCGGGCGCTCCGTCGAAGGCCGCATGGGGCATCGCGCTGGGCCTGACCGTCACCCTGGTCTGGCTGTACGTCGAGATCCTGCGACTGCTGAGCTACTTCAACTCGGACTAGTTGATCCAACAAAGAAGCCCGCGACCGAATCCGGTCGCGGGCTTCTTTGTGTCCATTGCGGAGGCCTCAGCTGAGGCGCTCGAGCACCATTGCCATGCCCTGTCCGCCGCCGACGCACATGGTTTCGACCCCGAAGGTCTTGTCGTAGGTCTTGAGGTTGTTGATCAGGGTGGCGGTGATGCGTGCACCGGTCATGCCGAACGGGTGGCCCAGTGCGATGGCTCCACCGGAGACGTTGAGCTTGTCGTGATCGATACCCAATTCCTTGGCCGATCCGAGGACCTGCACCGCGAACGCCTCGTTGATCTCGAACAGATCGATGTCTTCGATGCCCATACCGGCGTGACGCAGGACCTTGCGGACGGCCTCGATGGGGCCCAGACCCATGATCTCGGGGGACAGTCCGGTGGCCGCGGTCGCGACGATCCGGGCCAGCGGGGTCAGGCCGAGAGCCTTGGCCTTGGTGTCGCTCATGATGACCAGTGCGGCGGCACCGTCGTTGAGGGGGCAGGCGTTGCCGGCGGTGACGGTGCCGTCGGGCCTGAACACCGGCTTGAGCTGGCTGATCTTCTCGTAGGTGGTGCCGGCGCGGGGGCCGTCGTCGGTGCTCACAACGGTGCCGTCGGCCAGGGTGATCGGATCGATTTCGCGGGCGAAGAATCCGGAGTTGATGGCTTCTTCGGCGCGGTTCTGGCTGAGCACGGCCCAGTGATCCTGGTCCTCGCGGGAGATCCCGGTGAACGAGGCGACGTTTTCGGCGGTCTCGCCCATGGGGATGTAGATGTCGGGCAGTACACCCGCGGCGCGAGGATCACTCCACGCCGGGCCGCCACCCTGCGCTGCCTTGGCGGTGCGTTCCATCGCCTCGGCGAACTCGGGGTTCTTGGTGTCGGGCCAGCCGTCGGCGCTGCCGGTTCCGAAGCTGGACACGCTCTCGACGCCGCCGGAGATGAACACATCGCCTTCGCCGGCGCGGATCGCGTGGAGTGCCATGCGGGTGGTCTGCAGCGACGACGAGCAGTAGCGGTTCACGGTGACACCGGGAAGGTGATCCATTCCGGCCAGGACGGCCACCACACGGGCCATGTTGAAGCCGGCCTTGCCCGCGGGCTGACCGGAGCCCAGATGCAGGTCGTCGATGTCGGCGCGGTCGAGTTCGGGGACCTTGCTCAACACGGTCTCGACCATCTGGCGGGCCAGTTCGTCGGGGCGGACGTCTTTGAGTGAACCTTTGACCGCCCGGCCGATCGGTGAACGGGCGGTGGCGACGATAACTGCTTCTGGCATGAGAACTCCCTACGATGCACGTGGTTCTGCAGATCAGTGTGATGCTGATCAAGTCCTGACGTTACCCCTGGTCAACCCGACCACCGCCGCGTGGTCCGGTGCATCACGGCGCGGGCGCGGGACCATTCGGCGCCCGGATGCGGATACAGCTCCAACTTAATCGAGGCGGTCTGGGACGATGGAGACATGCGCATCGCAAGTCACATCACCGACCTCATCGGCAACACCCCGCTCGTCCAGCTCAACTCGGTTGTCCCGGCAGGGTCGGGCCTGGTGGCGGCGAAGGTGGAATACCTCAATCCCGGCGGCAGCTCCAAAGACCGCATCGCCATCAAGATGATCGATGCGGCGGAGGCATCCGGCGAACTCAAGCCCGGCGGCACGATCGTCGAACCGACGTCGGGTAACACCGGCATCGGTCTGGCACTGGTCGCCCAGCAGCGCGGTTACAAGTGTGTTTTCGTGGTCCCCGACAAGGTCGGCGAGGACAAGCGGAACGTCTTGAAGGCTTACGGAGCCGAAGTGGTGGTGTGCCCCACGGCAGTGGCACCGGAGCATCCGGACAGCTACTACAACGTCTCCGACCGCCTGACCCGCGAGATCGAGGGCGCCTGGAAGCCCAACCAGTACGCAAACCCGGCCGGCCCCGAGTCCCACTACGAGTCCACCGGACCCGAGATCTGGAACGACACCGACGGCAAGATCACCCACTTCGTTGCAGGTGTCGGCACCGGCGGGACCATCACCGGCACCGGCCGTTATCTCAAAGAGGTTTCGGGCGGAAAGGTGAAGGTGATCGGCGCCGATCCCGAGGGTTCGGTGTACTCCGGCGGCTCCGGTCGTCCGTACCTGGTCGAAGGTGTCGGCGAAGACTTCTGGCCGAGCGCCTACGACCCGTCCATCCCGGACGAGATCATCGCGGTCTCCGATGCCGATTCGTTCGAGATGACCCGCCGTCTGGCCCGTGAAGAGGGACTGCTGGTCGGTGGCTCCTGCGGTATGGCCGTGGTGGCGGCGCTGCGGGTGGCCGAGCGTGAGGGTCCGGACGCGCTCGTTGTCGTGTTGCTGCCCGACGGTGGACGCGGCTACATGGGCAAGATCTTCAACGACAAATGGATGAGCAGTTACGGCTTCCTGCGCAGCCCGCTCGACGGCAAAGGCCAGTCCGAGCCGCTGGTCGGCGACGTCCTGCGCGGCAAGTCCGGTGCGTTGCCGGATCTGGTGCACACCCATCCGCAGGAAACCCTGCGCGATGCGATCGAGATCCTGCGCGAGTACGAGGTGTCGCAGATGCCGGTCGTCGGAGCCGAGCCGCCCATCATGGCCGGCGAGGTCGCCGGTGCGGTCAGCGAACGCGAGCTGCTCAGTGCGGTGTTCGAGGGCCGGGCCAGTCTGGCCGACCCGGTCAGCGCCCACATGGGCGAGCCCTTCCCGTTGATCGGGTCCGGCGAGCCGGTGTCGACGGCGACCAAGGCGCTCGGCGACACCGATGCGCTGATGGTGGTCGAGGACGGTAAACCGATCGGCGTCATCACCCGCCACGATCTGCTCGCGTTTGTCAGCGCCGTCGGTGCGCCGACCGTCGGCTGAACAACAATCTTCGGGTCGTCGGCCGACCGTCAGGGCGGATCGGCCGACGATTTTCGGGGCACTAGGCTGGTTGCCATGAGTGAGCAGCGCAGTAAGACCGACTCGCACAACTGGCAGGGATTCGCCACCAAGGCGATTCATGCCGGATACGAACCGGATCCGCTGACCGGTGCGGTCAACGTGCCGATCTACGCCAGTTCCACCTTCGCCCAGGACGGCGTCGGTGGAATGCGCGGTGGATTCGAGTACGCCCGTACCGGAAACCCGACCCGGCAGGCGCTCGAGGCCAACCTCGCGGCCCTCGAAGAGGGAAGTTTCGGCCGGGCCTTCGCATCCGGTATGGCTGCCACCGATGCACTGCTGCGGGCCACTCTGCGGCCGGGCGACCACCTGGTGATCCCCAACGACGCCTACGGCGGCACCTTCCGGTTGATCGACAAGGTCTTCTCCCAATGGGGGATCGAGTACTCGGTGGCACCGGTCACCGACGTCGACGCGGTGCGGGCGGCCATCCGCCCCAACACGAAGCTGGTCTGGATCGAGACCCCGACCAACCCGTTGCTCAACATCGGTGACATCGAGGCGCTGGCCGGTGTTGCGCATGAGGCCGGCACAAAGCTCGTGGTGGACAACACCTTTGCTTCGCCGTACCTGCAGCGCCCGCTGACCCTCGGCGCCGACGTGGTGCTGCACTCGACCACCAAGTACCTCGGTGGCCACTCGGATGTGGTCGGCGGCGCGCTGATCACCGACGACGAGCAGCTCGACACCGATCTGGCGTTCCTGCAGAACGGTGCCGGCGCGGTACCCGGACCGTTCGACGCGTACCTGACCATGCGCGGCATCAAGACCCTGGCCGTCCGCATGGACCGGCACAGCGACAACGCGGAGCGGATCGTCGACTTCCTGCTCTCGCATCCGAAGATCGATTCGGTGCTGTACCCCGGTCTGGCGAACCACCCGGGCCACGAGGCGGCAGCCAAGCAGATGAAGCGTTTCGGCGGCATGATCTCCGTGCGGGTGGCCGGTGGTCTCGAAGCTGCGCAGCAGTTCTGTGACCGTACCGAGGTGTTCACCTTGGCCGAGTCACTCGGCGGCATCGAGTCGCTGATCGAGCATCCCGCCGCGATGACCCATGCGTCGACCGCCGGGTCGCTGCTGGAGGTCCCTGATGACCTCGTCCGGTTGTCGGTCGGTATCGAAGACATCGGTGACCTGCTCGGGGACATCGAGAACGCCCTGAGCTGACACTCCCGTCCTTCCGAATTCGCGCCGCTTACCTGCGTTCGCGCCGGTTGCAACCGGCGCACACGCAGGCAAGCGGCGCGAATTCTGCGTTGAGGGGTGGCAGGCTGACCCTGTGAGCATTGATCAGGCATCCATCGACCGAGCGGTGCAGTTGCTGGCACCGACGATGCGCCGGACGCCGGTGGTGGCGTCGCGGGCGCTGTCGGAACGATGTGGCCACGACGTGTGGCTCAAGTGTGAAAACCTTCAGCGCACAGGCTCTTTCAAGCCGCGCGGCGCGTACGTCCGGATTTTCGGACTCAGTGCCACCGAGCGGGCGAACGGTGTGGTCGCGGCCAGTGCGGGCAACCACGCGCAGGGTGTGGCGTGGTCGGCTGCCACCCTGGGTATCGCCTCACGCGTCTACATGCCCACCGGTGCATCGCTGCCCAAGATCGCCGCAACCCGGGCTTACGGCGCCGCCGTGGTCCTCGAAGGCGAGACCGTCGACGAGAGCCTGGAGGCCGCGGCCCGCTACGCCGAAGAGTCCGGCGCCATCCTGATCCACCCGTTCGACCACCCCGACATCGTGGCCGGGCAGGCCACGGTGGGGATCGAGATCCTGGAGCAGTTGCCCGACGTCGGGACCGTGCTGGTACCCCTCGGCGGCGGCGGTCTGCTCGCCGGGGTGGCCGCCGCGGTCAAACTGCACCGCCCAGAGGTGCGGGTGATCGGGGTACAGGCGACGTCCGCGGCGGCCTGGCCCGATTCGCTCGCGGCCGGAAAGCCGGTCAAGGCCCGGTCGATGAACACGATGGCCGACGGCATCTCAGTGGCACTGCCCGGCGCGGTGCCGTTCGCGCACGTGCAGGACCTGGTGGACGAGGTCGTCACGGTCAGCGAGGAATCGATCTCGCAGGCACTTCTGCTGGTGCTGGAGCGAGCAAAGCTGGTTGTCGAACCGGCCGGCGCGACGGCGGTCGCGGCGTTGACGAGCCTGCCCGATCTCGAACTCGCCGGACAGGTCTGCGTGGTGCTGTCCGGCGGCAACATCGATCCGCTGCTGCTGACGCAGGTGATCACGCACGGTCTGCGGGCCTCCGGGCGGTATCTGACGATCACCGTGACGGTGCCCGACCGACCTGGTGGGCTGGTCGCGTTGCTCGAGTTGCTGCGCGACCTGAACGTCAGCGTGGTCGACGTGATCCACTCGCGGGTCAGTGGCGAACTGAGCCTCGGAGAGGTCGCGGTGACGGTCAGTCTGGAGACCAAGGGACCTGATCATCAGGCCAGGGTCCGGTCCGCGCTGGCCCGCGCCGGCTATTCGGTGGCCTGACGCCGTCTTTGCCTGCTGACGGTCCCTGTCGGCATCGGTACGAGACCGCCGCTCCCGCACTAGGCTCACGGGTATGGGAATCGACTACACGAAGCGCGGCAATCCGACACAGCAGCCGGCGCAGACACCGCCGCCACCGTCGACGCCACCCGCCGCCGCACCGGCCACCCCGCCGGTCCAGCTGAGCAAGATCACCCTGACCAAGGCGCAGCCGACGGTGAACCTCGCGAAGTCGGGCTCGTCCGGCGGGACCATTCGCGTCAACCTGAACTGGGCACAGGCGCCGGCCACGGGCGGATTCTTCAAACGCAAGAGTTCCGTCGACCTCGATCTGCGCTGCCTGTACGAGCTGGCCGACGGGTCCCGCGGCGGAATCGGTGCGCTGGATCGCAACTTCGGCTCCCTGGAGAAGCCGCCGTACATCAAACTCGATCAGGACGACCGTTCCGGAAGCGTGGCCGGCGGCGAGAACATGTTCATCAACCTGGCCGACCCCTCGGTGTTCCGGCGCATCCTCATCTTCGCCGACATCTACGAGGGCAGCCCGAACTGGGCCGCGGTCGACGGCGTCGTCACGGTGGAGTCGCAGTTCGGACCGCCGATCGAGGTACGGATGGACTCGGCCAAGAACAGCCTGCGCACGGCCTCCATCGTTCTCATCGAGGTCGGCGGCGACGGGGTGAGCGTGACCCGTGCGGTCGAATATTTCTCCGGCGGCGACAAGATGGACAAACATTTCCGGTGGGGCCTCAACTGGGGGCGTGGCAGCAAATAGTCCCAGGTAGGGGCTCGGCCTCCTCGTCGCTTCGCCGGAACTGGGCGTAACAACGCTCGTTGATTTAACAACGGGCGTTGACAAGTTCGCGCCGGCCTTCTAGCGTCATGTGAACATGTTGCATCGAGGAGGCGAAGATGACTGAAGCGTTGAAGTATGTCCCGGAGCACACCAAGGCGGCTACCGGTGACAACTACGACCAGGTCCTCGATGACCTGTCGAGCGCGTCGGTGCACCGCAATTTCGACCCGTACATCGACATCGACTGGGATGCTCCCCACATGGCGGTCGTCGACAACGACCCCCGCTGGGTGCTGTCCAAGGACGTCGACCCGATCGGTCGGCACCCCTGGTACCAGAATCTCCCTGTCGACAAGCAGATCAAGATCGGGATGTGGCGCCAGGCCAATGTCGCCAAGGTCGGTCTGCAATTCGAGTCGATCCTCATCCGTGGACTGATGCAGTACAGCTTCAAGCTGCCCAACGGAGCACGCGAGTTCCGTTACACCACGCACGAGTCGAAAGAAGAGTGCAATCACACCCTGATGTTTCAGGAGTTCGTGAACCGCACCGGTGTCGATGTACCCGGCGCAAAACTCGGGTACCGGATGATCTCGCCGCTGGTGCCGCTCGCGTCCACGATCTTCCCGAGCCTGTTCTTCTTCGGTGTGCTCGGCGGCGAAGAGCCGATCGATCACATCCAGAAGGACTTCCTGCGCAACCGCGATGAGATGCACCCGACCATGATGGCCGTGATGCAGCTACACGTCGCCGAAGAGGCGCGTCACATCTCCTTCGCCCATCATCTGCTGCGTGAGACCGTCCCGAAGAAGGGCCTCGTCCAGCGGTTCCTGTTGTCGCTGATGTTCCCGATCATCATGCGTGTGCTCTGCGGTGCGATCGTGGTGCCGCCGAAGTCTTTCCAGAAGGAGTTCGACGTTCCCGATCAGGTCATGAAGGAGCTGTTCTGGAAGTCGGAGAACTCGAAGCAGTTCCTGCGCAACGTCTTCGGTGATGTCCGCATGCTGGCGCAGCAATGTGGCCTGATGAACCCGGTCTCGCGGTTCCTGTGGCGGATCCTCGGTATCGGCGGACGTCCTTCGCGGTTCCGCAGCGAGCCCGCCTACACGGCAGCGTAGCCCGTGCCGCACGTTGTCACCCAGGCGTGTTGCGCCGACGCCTCATGCGTCTACGCCTGCCCGGTCAATTGCATTCACCCCACGCCGGACGAGCCCGATTTTCTGACCTCGGAGATGCTGTACATCGACCCGTCCACCTGCGTCGATTGTGGAGCCTGCGTCAGTGCCTGCCCCGTGGGTGCGATTGTCCCCGGTCATCGCATCGACCCGCAGGACGAGCGGTATCTCGAGATCAACGCGGCCCACTACGACACGGTGTCGCCGTTGCCGGTCCGTTTCCCGGTCGACGAGAAGCTACGTCTGCCACTGGCGCCCATCAGCAAACCCAAACCGATCGCGGTGCCGGGCGGCGGCGACATCCGCGTTGCGATCGTGGGGACGGGGCCGTCGGCGATGTACGCGGCCGACGAGTTGCTGCGTTATCCGGGCGTGTACGTCACGATGTACGAACGCCTCGGCAAACCCTTCGGTCTTGCGCGCTATGGTGTTGCGCCCGATCACCTTTCGACCCGCAAGGTGATGGCGCTGTTCGATGAGATGGCACGTAATGATCGCCTCGACATCATGCTCAACTGTGAGGTCGGGCGAGACGTCGCGCTCGACGATCTGCGCCGCGATTTCCATGGCGTGATCTATGCCGGTGGTGCGAAAACGGACCGACGGCTTGAGATCCCCGGCATCGGTCTGGACAACGTCGCCAGCGCAACGGAATTCGTCGGCTGGTACAACGGCCATCCGGATTTTGTCGATCGTGACTTCGACCTCTCGCATCGGCGGGTGGTTGTGATCGGTAACGGCAACGTCGCGCTCGATGTCGCCCGGATCCTCACCACTGATCCTGAAGCCCTTGCCTCGACCTCGATTTCGCCGGGGGCGTTGGACGCGCTGCGCAATTCGAAGGTCGAAGAGGTCTGTGTCGTCGGGCGCCGGGGCGCGGCCCATGCCGCATTCACGTTGCCCGAACTGGTCGGACTGGCCGACCGTGGGGCCAATGTCACCGTCGATCCGGAATTGCTGACCTCCTTCGGTCCGCCGGACGACCACACCATCGCGGCCAAACTCGCACTACTGACCGAACTGTCCCAGCGCGCATCACGATCGGGGCCGGTGATCAGGTTCGGCTTCCTGCGGTCGCCGCAGGAGATCGTCGCCGACGCGGACGGATCGGCCGCCGGCGTGAAGTTCGGGATCAATCAGCTCGATCCAGGCACGGGTGGGATCGAATCGACAGGGGAGACCGAGACGGTCGAGGCCGGGCTGGTGCTGACATCGATCGGCTACAAGGGTGTCGCGGTGCCCGGACTGCCCTTCGACGGCGCACGCGGTGTCATCCCCAACGATCGAGGACGGGTCGTCCAGTACGGCACCCCGATGACCGGCGTCTATGTCACCGGATGGATCAAACGCGGACCCTCCGGTTTCATCGGCACCAACAAGTCCGATTCGGCTGAAACGGTCGGACAGCTACGCGCCGATCTCGAGGCCGGTCTGTTGTCGGCGCCGACCACCTCGAAGCGTCGGCGCCTGTTTCCGCGCTGATATCGCTGACAACCCAAAGGTGACGTCCCCCGATCGGGGGACGTCACCTTTTGTTGCGTATCCGGTCTAAGTGTCGAGGCGCGCCTGCACCGACTGTTCGTTGAGGTCGTCGCCTTCGACGACGTGGAGCCGCTCGCCCTCGTGCGACCCGTTGACCCAGTCGCCGGTGGTCTTCCAGTCGATGATCTTGCCGTCGTTGTCGAACGCGATGGCGGTGTACTCCGGGTGCGCTTCGGCGAGCTCGGCGATACGTCGGGCGGTGCTGGTCGAATCAGTCATGGATGCGGTGTACCCACAAGGCCACAAACCAAAAATGGTGACTTCCGGCGAACCCCGACCTGCGGGTTCGGCTGCCAGAAGCCACCATTTGCGGGGGGTCTAGTTGTGGTACGGCTCCGCGCTGACGAGCGTCACCGAGACGGTGGCGCCGCTGGGCACGGTGTACTTGCGGGTGTCGCCGACCTTGGCGTCGATGAGCGCGCCGCCCAGCGGTGACTTCGGCGAGTACACCTCGAGCTTGTCCTCGGACGATCCCTGTTCGCGGGTGGCGATCAGGAATGTCTCGGTGTCGGACTCGTCGCCGTCGTAGTACACCTTCACGACAGAACCGGGCAGAGCCACACCGGACTGGGTGGGTGTCTCGCCGACCTTCGCGGTGTTGAGGAGCTCCTGGAGCTGTCGGATGCGGGCCTCTTGCTGGCCCTGCTCGTCACGGGCAGCGTGGTAGCCACCGTTCTCTTTGAGGTCTCCCTCTTCGCGCCGCTCGTTGATCTCGGCGGCAATCACCGGACGGTTCGCGATGAGCGCGTCGAGCTCCTCTTTGAGCCGATCATGGGACTCCTGGGTAAGCCAGGTCACCTCGGTGTCGGTCATGCTCGATCACTCCCTCTCGTTAAATACAGCAACACGGCCCCTTCCGGAACCGTGTATCAGCCCAGACTACCAGGTGACGTGTACGGATCCCCAATTCCTACACAATTATGCCCCTTGGGACGGCTCGGCCCGGTAGGTCGGTTCGCGGTTCTTGAGCCACCTGATGGCCGCGTACGTCAACGGCATGATCGCTATCTCGACCAGCGTCTTCCAAATGAAGCCGATGAGTGCGTAATTCAGGAAATCAGACCACGTCGAGATGCCCAGCGCACTGGCCGCGATCGCGCAAAAAACCAGCGTGTCGAAGAACTCGCCGACCACGGTGGAACCGAGGAGGCGGGCCCACAGGTGCTTCTCGCCGGACCTCGCCTTCATCTTCACCAGGACCCAGGAGTTGAGGAACTCGCCGACGAGATATCCGGCCAGGCCGGCTGCCAGGAACTGGGGGAGCACACCGGCGACGGTCTCGAATGATTCCTGGCCGTCGTAGAACTCCGCGGCAGGCAGCTTGATGGTCAGCCAGAAGCAGAAGGAGGCGATCAGCAGGACGAAGAAACCTGCCAGGATGGTGCGTCGCATCGCCCGGAAGCCATAGACCTCGCTGATCACGTCGCCGAGGACATAGGCGAGAGGAAAGAGGTAGAAGGCGCCGTCGGTCACCAGTCCGTCCATGGACAGCGGACCGAGGTCGAAGTGGAGGTCGGAGAACAGCACCACACCCTTGGTGCCGGTGATGTTGCTGATCATCATCACGCCGACGAAGAGACCGACGAGCATCGGATAGTACGGACTTGCGATGGTGGCGAACGCCGGACTCGTTCCCTTGGCGGTGAGCGAGTCCGGCTGCCCAGACTGGTTCGTGGATGTCATGGGTGCCGATTATGGGCGATCAGCACCCATTCGGTGTCAATGCCCCGGGCAGTGCGCCGATCCTCTCCACTCCGGAACCGGTCCAGCGGTAGCTGACATCGACCTGGCCCTGCGGATCTGCATTGGGTTCATGGCCGACGATGTACCGGTAGGTGACGAACACCTCACTGTCGTCGGCGCCGGTGACGGTTTGGTACGAGAGGTTGCACCCCGTGCCCACAGGTGCACCGTCGTAGAAGAAGGCCAACTGGTAGGGGGACGACACCGTGCCGCCCTCGGTTGCCAGAGCGACATAGGTGAAGCCGGCGCAACTGAAGTTGTTCTCCGCCGGAACCCATCGGCCATCGGGTACCGGCGGGTCGATCTGGCCGATCGCGGCGTCGATGATGGCGGCAGAGTTGTCGGGATCGCATGAGGAGTTGTCGTCCGGATCCGGGTTGCCGCCCGGATCGTTCGGATCGATCGGATCGTTCGGATCGATCGTGACGGGTGGTGGCACGGTGACGGTTTCTGTCCGGCCGGCCGGTTGTGTCGTCCCCGGCATCTCCGTGACGCTCGAGGCCCAGGATGTGGACGACGTCGGACTGCTTGCTCCGGCCCCGTCGTCGTCGGAGTCCGAGCAAGCGGAGATGCCGGTGATCAGTACCGTGGCCGCACCCACGGCCACCCAGGTACGGGCCGACGACACGGTCGTCGAAAAGAGCCTGTCCACAGTCTTTTTCATCGATTCATCCTTTCCGTTGCCGACCCACTTGGTCCGTCGCGATCGGCGGCGGGAAAGTTAGTCACGGAAAGGCATCGAAACGTAGACATCGAGCATGTGTGCAGGTGAGCCGGTCGCGGGCCGATACCGCTGTCGGTCGACCGAACGACCGGGAGCGGTGGTTTCAGATCACGGTGCGACGAGATATTCCGGGACGTTCTTGCTGCATCCATAGACCTCGCCGACCACCGGGGCGGCCGAGGTGTTGACGACCTCCGACATCGATAAACGGGATTCGGTGGACGCCGGGATGTACACCTCGCGGCGACCGGTCTCGCTACCGTCCAGGGATCGGGCACGCAGGATGCAGGTGGCCGGGACCTCGGGATCCTTGCGGGTGACTGTGAACTTCACCTCAACACTCGTGTCATCGAGGATCTCGTAGCCGGTGGCCTCCCCGGAGATGTCGGGGTCGGAGAAGTTGTTGTAACCGACCCACGCGATGAGCACGCCCAGGGCGATGACCAGGGCAGTCAGGCCTATCGACCACACGCGGCGGGAGCGTGGTGAACGGTCGGTGGGGTAGCGCCCCGACGGTGGTGTGCGAGGGCTTGTCATGTGTTCATACCTACCATGGAGGCAGAACCGGGTACCGGTGCGCCATGGTCCGTCCGGACGGTGGGAGTATTGAACCCGAATACCGATCTGTTGTGAAGGTGAGGAAATCGCGTGGGCGGACTACGACTGATGGCGGTGCATGCGCACCCCGACGACGAGTCCAGCAAAGGCGCGGCCACGATGGCCAAGTACGCCGCCGAGGGCAATGACGTCCTGGTGGTCACTCTGACCGGTGGCGAGCGCGGCGACATCCTCAATCCCGCGATGGACCTGCCGGGCATCGTCGAGCGCCTACCCGAGGTGCGTCGCGAAGAGATGGCCAAGGCGGCGGCTGCGCTCGGTGTGCGCCAGCAGTGGCTGGGCTTTGTCGACTCGGGCCTGCCCGAAGGGGATCCGAAACCGCCGCTACCCGAGGGCTCGTTCGCGGCCATCCCGCTCGAGATCCCGACCGAGGCGCTGGTCAAGGTGATCCGGGAGTTCAAGCCCCACGTGATGATCACCTACGACGAACACGGCGGGTACCCGCACCCCGACCACATCCGTGACCATGAGGTGTCGATGGCCGCCTACGAGGCCGCTGCCGATCCCGAACAGTTCCCTGATGCCGGGGAGCCCTGGGCGGTGTCGAAGATCTACTACACCCACGGATTCATCCGCGACCGGATGATCCTGTTCTCTGACGAGTACGCAAAAATCGGCAAGGAGAGTCCCTTCGCCGAGTGGCTGGCGAACTGGGACCCCGAGCGCGGGAACACGATGGGCCGGGTCACCACGCAGGTGACCTGCGGCGACTACTTCCCCAAGCGCGACGAGGCGCTGTTGGCCCACGCCACGCAGATCGACCCCAATGGCATCTTTTTCGCGGTCCCGATGGAGTGGCAGCAGCGACTGTGGCCGACCGAAGAGTTCGAGCTGGCGAAGACCCGCGTGAAGACCGCGATCCCCGAGACCGATCTCTTCGCCGGAATCACCGCTGATGAGGAGGTTGTCGGATGAACATGACCTATGCCGCAGCACAGTTGACCGACATACTCGCCGCCCCCGAGGGCCCGGAGTTCGGCAAGGCGTCCCCGCTGGGGCTGCTGGTTGTCGTTCTGCTGCTGGTCGGAACGGTTTTCTTGATCTGGTCGATGAACCGGCACCTCAAGAAACTGCCGAAGAAGTTCGACTGGGACCATCCTGAGGACGATCAGGCCGCCGACGACGGGACCGATGGTGACCCGAGACAGCAACAGTCTCGCTGAGGCGACAAGTCCGTATCTGCGCCAGCACGCCGACAATCCGGTGCACTGGCAGCAATGGGGTGCCGACGCGCTGGACTGGGCGCGCGAGCGTGACGTACCGATCCTGTTGTCGGTCGGCTATGCGGCCTGCCATTGGTGCCACGTCATGGCGCACGAGTCGTTCGAGGACCCCACCACCGCCACGGTGATGAACCGGCATTTCGTCTGCATCAAGGTCGACCGCGAAGAGCGGCCCGACATCGACGCGATTTATATGAACGCCACCGTCGCGATGACCGGCCAGGGTGGCTGGCCGATGACCTGTTTCCTGACGCCGGACGGCGAGCCTTTCTACTGCGGCACCTACTTCCCGTCGGTGCCGCGGCACGGTCTGCCGTCGTTCGTCCAGCTTCTCGATGCGATCACCGAGACGTGGAACACCAAACGTGATGAGGTTCACCGGGTTGGGTCGGCGGTCGCCGAGCAACTCGCCGCCAACGCTGCCGGCCTGCCCGATCCCGAGTTCGCCATCGACAGCCCGCTGCTCGAACACGCGGTGACCAAGGTCCTGGAGGACGAGGACCGCGAGTACGGCGGATTCGGTGGCGCGCCGAAGTTCCCGCCGTCGGCACTGCTCGAAGGATTGATCCGTGAATCGGAGCGCACCGGTGACCCGAGGGGCCTTCAGGCGGCGCAACGCACCGCGGCGGTGATGGCCCGCGGTGGTATCTACGATCAGCTCGCCGGTGGGTTCGCCCGATACGCGGTCGACCAGGACTGGGTCGTCCCGCACTTCGAGAAGATGCTCTACGACAACGCGCAACTGCTCAGGGTGTACGCGCATCTGGCGCGCACCACATCAGATCCGTTGGCGCAGAAGGTCACCGAGGAGACCATCGGATTCTTGGACCGCGACCTCAGGGTCGTCGGCGGTTTCGCCTCGGCCCTGGACGCCGATACCGACGGCCGCGAGGGACTGACGTACGTGTGGACGCCGCAGGAGTTGATCGACGTACTCGGTGCCGAGGACGGACAGTGGGCGGCGCAACTGTTCACCGTGACCGCCGCAGGCACCTTCGAAGACGGCGCCTCGACCCTGCAACTGCGCGCGGATCCCGACGACATCGACCGGTTCGAATCGGTGCGCACCCGGTTGTCGGCCGCGCGGGCGTCCCGGCCGCAGCCCGGTATCGACGGCAAAGTCGTGACCGGCTGGAATGCCATGACCATCACCGCGCTCGCCGAAGCCGGCGCCGGACTCGGTCGTCCGGACTGGATCGACCTGGCCACCTGGTGCGCCGGAGAACTGCTCGCGCGGCATGAGGTCGGCGGTCGCCTGCGACGGTCGTCGCTCGACGGTGTGGCCGGGGAGCCGCTGGCGATGCTCGACGACCACGCCGCACTGGTCACCGCACTGCTGGCGCTCTATCAGGTGACCGGACAACAGCATTGGCGAGACCGCGGTCTCGACCTCCTGGACCGCACCATCGATTTGTTTGCCGATCCGGAGGTGTCGGGCTCCTGGTACGACGCCGGATCGGACGCCGACGCCTTGCTGACCCGACCGCGGGACCCGATCGACGGTGCAACACCGGCGGGCACCTCGTTGGTGGCCGAGGCGCTGCTGACCGCCGCGCCGCTGGCCCCGGTCGACCGCACACCACGCGGTGCCGACGGTTACCTGGCGCTGGCCGACGACACCCTGACCCGTGGTGGCGTGCTGCTGGCAAAGCTGCCGAGATCGGCCGGGCATTGGCTGGCCGTCACGTCCGCGTGGCTGGCCGGGCCGCTTCAGGTCGCCGTGTCCCAGCCCGACGCGGACTCCACCGGACTGCTCACCGAAGCGCGACGGCGAGCACCGGGCGGTGCGATCGTCGTCGGCGGAGTCGTCGATTCCCAGCCGCTGTTGACCGGACGGCCCCCGGTGAATGGTGAACCGGCTGCCTACGTCTGCCGCGGATCGGTGTGTGGACTCCCGGTGACGACCGCCGAAGGACTCGCCGCACAACTCGCCTGACCGCCGAGCGTGCCGAAATCACCGCCGAGCGTGCCGATCTGGCCGCCGAGCGTGCCGAAATCACCGTCGAGCGTGCCGATCTGGCCGCCGAGCGTGCCAAAGTTGCAGGCGTGCAGTCATTTTCGGCACGGTCGACGGTGATTTCGGCACGCTCGGCGGGGGTCAGGTGTGGAGGGTGGCCTCGACTTGATCCATGGCCCAATCGATTTCGTCAGTGGTGATGACGATCGGTGGGGCAAAGCGCAGGGTGCTGCCGTGGGTTTCCTTGACCAGGACACCGCGCTCGGCAAGCTTTTTGGAGAGGTCCTTGCCCGTACCGAGCGCCGGATCGACGTCGACGCCTGCCCATAGGCCGAGCCCTCGGACCTCGGTGACGCCGTGAGGGATCATCGCCCGGAGTCTTTCGTGGAGATGGGTTCCCAGGGTGGCAGCCCGGTCCTGCCAATATCCAGTACCCAGCATGTGCACCACCGTCGAACCGACCGCGGCGGCAAGCGGGTTACCACCGAAGGTGGAGCCGTGTTCGCCCGGATGGAGTACCCCGAGGATGTCGCTGTCGCCGACCACCGCCGACACCGGGAGCACACCTCCGCCCAGCGCCTTGCCCAGCGTGTACAGGTCCGGCACCACGCCCCAGTGGTCGCAGGCGAAGGTGGTTCCGGTTCTGGCCAGACCGGATTGGATCTCATCGCAGATCATCAGAACGTTTGTGGCCGTGCAGAGTTCACGAACGTCGGCGAGGTAGCCATCCGGTGGGACGACGATACCGGCCTCACCCTGGATGGGTTCGATCAGCACCGCGACGGTGGTGTCATCGATGGCGGCGGCCATCGCCGCGGCGTCACCGAACGCAGCGATGCGGAATCCGGGGGTGAACGGCCCGAAGCCGCTGCGGGCGGTCGGGTCATCCGAGAAGCTCACGATGGTGGTGGTCCGGCCGTGGAAGTTACCGGCCGCCACCACAATTGATGCCTGACCGGCCGGTACGCCCTTGACGTCGGTGCCCCACTTGCGGGCCACCTTGATGGCCGACTCCACCGCCTCGGCGCCGGTGTTCATCGGCAGCACCATTTCCTTGTCGCAGAGTGCGGCCAGGTCTCGGCAGAACGGTCCCAGGCGATCGGAGTGAAAGGCCCTGCTGGTCAGAGTGAGTCGGCCGAGCTGGTCGGTGGCGGCGGCGATGATCTCCCGGTTGCGATGGCCGAAGTTGATCGCCGAGTAGCCCGCCAGGCAATCGAGGTGGCGGCGTCCTTCGACGTCGGTGATCCAGGCGCCGTCGGCGGTGGCCGCGACGACGGGAAGTGGTGAATAGTTGTGTGCCGCGAAGTCGTCGACCATGGCGATGTGCCGCGCCGACGCGACGATCTCGCTGATGGTCACTCACTGATCGTAGGAACTCGCTGTGACGCAATCAATCTGCGTCCGTTGCTTTGACGCCAGCCATCTGTTGCGCGATCTGGCACAATAGGGGGATCTGTTGCGTGAGGCGAAAAGAGGTCGACCGGTGGCTGAGCTGGACGAGATCGACGAGGCGATTCTGGGTTGCCTGACCCGGGATGCGCGGCAGACCTACGCGCAGATCGGGGAGGCCGTACGGCTCTCCGCGCCGGCCGTGAAACGGCGCGTCGACCGGCTTGTCTCGTCCGGTGTGATCCGCGGATTCACCGTCGTCACCGATCCGGCAGCGCTGCAATGGACCACCGAGGCGTACGTCCAGGTGTTCTGCCGGGGCACCATTGCGCCGGACATCCTCGCCAAATCGTGGGAACACATCTCCGAGGTGGTCAGTGCCGCCACCGTCACCGGTCCGGCCGACGCGATCCTGCGGGTGGTCGCGCGCGATGTCCAGCACCTCGAGGTGGCTCTCGAACGGATCCGCGCCGCCGAGACCGTCGACCACTCCGAGAGCATCATCGTGCTGTCCCGGGTGATCGATCGCGGTCATCCGTGACGGGCCGGACAGCTCGTGGTCAGGCGTTTTGGGCGGTAGGCGGCCACCGTGCTACATTCGCCGACGTGAACATTTGTGCTGGTGCCTATTGGCGCTTTATCGAGGCTCCGGGTGGAGCCGCCGATACTGCGTTGTACTGAACGCGCGCCAACACCCGGAGCCCCGAGCAGTGACCACCATGGTCGCTGCTTTTTTCTTTGTCAGGGCACCGGTTCCATGAGTGCAGGTGCTCGCCGAAATCAGGAAGGCACGCATCATGACCAGCGAATCCATCACCCCCCAGGCTGAGCAGGCGACGATGGTCGGACCCAAGACGTCCGACCGCCGCATCCGCGCATTCCGCGAGATCCCGTCACCGAACATCGTCCGGGCCGAACTGCCGTTGACCGACCGCCGCGCTGCCGTCGTACAGCGCGATCGGGACGAGATCGCCGACATCCTCGCCGGACGCGACGACCGACTGCTGGTCATCGTCGGACCGTGTTCGGTTCACGACACCGTGGCCGCCCTGGACTACGCACGACGCCTTGCCCCGTTGGCCGTCGAGCATGCCGATCGGCTCAAGATCGTGATGCGGGTGTACTTCGAAAAGCCCCGTACCACCGTTGGCTGGAAGGGCCTGATCAACGATCCGGGGATGGACGGTTCGTTCGACGTCGAGCGTGGACTTCGGACCGCCCGCGCGTTGCTCCTCGACATCATCGACCTCGGTCTGCCCGTCGGATGTGAGTTCCTCGAACCGACGAGCCCGCAGTACATCGCGGACGCCGTGGCGTGGGGTGCGATCGGCGCCCGGACCACCGAGTCCCAGGTGCATCGCCAGCTGGCATCGGGTCTGTCGATGCCGATCGGATTCAAGAACGGAACCGACGGGAACATCCAGGTTGCCGTCGATGGAGTCAAGGCCGCCGCCGCCGAGCATGTCTTCTTCGGTGTCGACGACTTCGGCCGCGGCGCGATCGTCGAGACCGAGGGCAACGAGGATTGCCACGTGATCCTGCGGGGCGGGACGTCGGGACCGAACTTCGCCGTCGACACGATCAACACCACCCTCACCGCACTGGCCAAGGCCGGTCTGCCCGAACTGGTGATGGTCGACTGCTCGCACGCCAATTCGGGCAAAGACCACCTCCAGCAGGCCGTGGTCGCCACCGACATCGCCGAGATGATCGTCGGTGGGCAGCACGGCATCAGCGGTGTGATGTTGGAGAGCTTCCTCGTCGCGGGTGCGCAATCGCCGGACGCCGAGGTGCTGACCTACGGCCAGTCGGTTACCGACAAGTGCATGGACTGGGATGCCACGGTGGCTGTGGTGCAGACACTTTCGGCAGCCAAGGCCCCGTCCGCCGCTAGCTGAACAGCACCAGCCAGACCGCGACGTAGTGGACCAGCGCCGCAATGACGGTGCAGGCGTGGAAGAACTCGTGGTGACCGAAGGTGTTCGGCCACGGGTTGGGCCACTGCGTCGCGTAGAGGACGCCGCCGACGGTGTAGAAGAATCCGCCGACGGCCAGGAGCACGACCACGGTCCCGCCCACGGAGTCGATGAGTGTCGGGGCGACGGCGACGATCGTCCAGCCCAGGATGACGTAGAGCGTCACACCGAGCCAGCGCGGCGAGGTCGGCCAGAGCATTTTCAGGGTGACCCCGGCCAGCGCCCCGGCCCACACGATGATCAGCACCACCATCTGTGTGGGTGGCTTCAGTCCGATCACGCAGAACGGAGTGTAGCTGCCGGCGATGAAGATGAAGATCATCGAATGGTCGGCCCGTTTCATCCACATCTTGGCGACGTCGGTGGTCCAGTCGACCCGGTGGTATGTGGCGCTGACCCCGAACACCCCGCAGACCGTCAGGGAATAGATACCGCAGGCCAGAGCCGCCATCGGGCCGACCATCGCCCACGCGACGGCGACGAGGACGATGCCGGTGACGATGGCGGTGAAGCCGGCGTACAGGTGAATCCAGCCGCGCATCCGCGGCTTCAGTTCAGCGAGTCGTGCGAGTTCGGAGGAGACCACGATCTACGGTAACTTAGGTACGCATCGACCGATCTCCACGCCGCGTAAGGTGTACCCAGTGAAGCTGATTCCCGACGCCATGCGTGGACCCATGTACCGGGTCTACGAACGTCGGCTCACCCACTATCTCGATCCGGAACGTATTCCTCGTCACATCGCGATCATCTGTGACGGCAATCGTCGCTGGGCTCGCGAGGCCGGGTTCGAAAACGTCAATCATGGGCATCGGGTCGGAGCGCAGAAGATCGCCGAGGTCCTCACCTGGTGCAGTGAACTCGACATCTCCACGGTCACCATCTACCTCCTTTCGACCGAGAATCTGAGCCGCGGCACCGAAGAACTCGGCGCGCTGATGGAGATCGTCCCGGACATCGTGGAAGAGATCTCCGCGCCCGGGCAGCCGTGGCGGGTGAAAGTTGTTGGTGCCCTTGATCAACTGCCGGTCGAGGTGTCGAGTCGGCTGAAGGCCGCCGAACAGCAGACGGCTAGTCGGGTCGGCCCGACGGTGAATGTGGCCGTCGGTTACGGCGGGCGCCAGGAGATCGTGGACTCGGTGCGTTCGCTGCTGGCCGACCGGATCGCCGCCGGGGACTCACCCGAAGAACTTGTCGATGCGGTCACCGTCGAGGCCATCGACCAGAATCTCTACACCCGCGGTCAGCCCGACCCCGACCTGGTGATCAGAACCTCTGGCGAACAACGCCTTTCGGGCTTTTTGCTCTGGCAGAGTGCGTACTCGGAGATCTGGTTCACCGACGCCTACTGGCCGGCGTTTCGTCGCGTCGACTTCCTGCGCGCACTCCGTGACTACGGTGCCCGAAGCCGCCGCTTCGGCAAGTGAGCGCGAGGCTTTCCCTGCTCTGAGAACCCCCCGTGGTTCTCAGATCTTGCGCAGACGCACCCGGTTGATCGCGTGATTGGCGTCCTTGCGCAACACCAGCGTCGCCCGGGGGCGGGTCGGCAGGATGTTCTCCACCAGATTCGGCCGGTTGATGCCGTTCCAGATGTCGCGGGCGGCCAGGAATGCCTGGTCATCGTTCAGTGATGAGTAGTGGTGGAAGTGTGAGTTCGGATCAGCGAATGCGGTTGTCCGCATGGCCAGGAACCGGGTGATGTACCAGTCTTCGATGTCCTCGATGCGGGCGTCGACGTAGATCGAGAAGTCGAACAGGTCCGAGACCATCAGCCGGGCTCCGGTCTGGAGCACGTTCAGTCCCTCGACGATGAGGATGTCCGGTTGCCGCACATGATGTTTGGTCCCGCGGACGATGTCGTAGGACACGTGCGAATACACCGGCGCCGACACATCGCGAGCACCTGACTTCACCTCGGTCACGAATCGCAGCAGTGCGCGGCGATCGTAGGACTCGGGGAAACCCTTGCGGTGCATGATCCCGCGACGTTCGAGCTCGGCGGTGGGGTAGAGGAATCCGTCCGTCGTGATCAGGTCCACGGTGGGGTGCGATTCCCAGCGGGCGAGTAGCGCCTGCAACACGCGTGCGGTGGTCGACTTGCCGACGGCCACACTGCCGGCGACGCCGATGATGAACGGCACCTGCCGCTCGGGTTTGCGTTCGCCCAGGAAGGTGGCCGTCGCGGCGAACAACCGTTGCCGGGCGGCGACCTGAAGGTGGATCAGACGGGACAGCGGCAGGTAGACATCCGCGACCTCCGTCAGATCGATCTGTTCGCCGAGGCCACGCAATTCGCGCAGCTCACTCTCGGTCAGCACCATCGGCATCGATTGGCGCAGATCTCGCCACTGACGGCGATCGAGTTCGATATACGGACTCGGCTCGGTTATCCGTGACATGTCAACTTTCGATCCGTGGGACCTGCAGCATGGAGATCATCCTTGCGAATGCCTCCGAGGACAACAACTCCGGGGTCACTTCGGTAGCGTTTGACCCCATGCACAACGAAGCGATCACGTCGCGGTATCTGCGGTTGGGCCTGGCATTTGATCGTCTGGAAGAGGGTTTCGTCGACGCGTTCACCGGTGATCCGGCGCTGCGTCGCGAGGTCGAGAACGCCTCGGCGCCCGATCCGAGAGATCTTGCCCATCAGGCGGCTTCGCTGCGCAAGGAACTCCCCGGCGCCGGTTTGGGGGAGATACGCACCGAGTTCATCGAGTCGGCACTGCGGGCGCTCGAATGTTCGGCCCGAAAGTTCGCGGGGGATGACATCGGGTTCGTCGACGAGGTCCGCAACTACTTCGACGTCGACATCACCATGGGCGATCCGGACACCTATCGCCGCGTCCACGCCGAGCTGGATGAGCTGCTTCCGGGATCGGGGGACCTCGCAGAGCGTTATGCCGCGCACAAACGGGGCGAAGAGATCCCGCCGGACCGGGTGGCCGAGGTGGTCTCGGCGTTCAGCAGTGCACTGAGGGAACGGGTGCGGGGAACCTACTCGCTGCCCGAGTCCGAGATCGTCGACTTCGAGGTGGTCGGTGACAAGCCGTGGTCGGGGTTCAATTATTACCTCGGCGACTACCGGTCGAAGGTGGCCATCAACGGCGATCTCACCCAGCACATGTCGTCGCTGCCACACCTCATCGCCCACGAGGCCTATCCGGGCCATCACACCGAACACTGTCGTAAAGAGCAGTTGCTGGTCGGTTCCGGCCAGGTCGAGCAGTCGATCTTCCTGGTGAACACCCCGCAGTGCCTGATGGCCGAAGGGCTCGCAGACCACGCGCTCGGCGCCGCGATCGGGCCAGGCTGGGGGCGCTGGGCGCAGGAGATCTACGCCGACCTCGGATTGCGATTCGACGGGGAGCGGGCCGATGCCATCGGCAAGGCCACCGCCGGATTGCTCGGCGTGCGCCAGGACGCGGCGCTGCTTCTGCACGACCGCGGCGCCGACCAGGACACGGTCGCGTCGTATCTGCAGACCTGGCTGCTGGCCACCGATGAACGGGCCCGGCAGATGCTGCGGTTCCTGTCGTCGCCGTTGTGGCGGGCCTACATCAGTACCTACGTCGAGGGCTATCGGCTCCTGGCAACCTGGCTGGACGCCGCTGCACCGGATGAGCGGCTCTCGCGCTTCGGCCGGTTGCTCGACGAGCCGCTGACACCGGGGCGTCTGCGGGCCGAGTTGGCCGCCGGACACCCGGACCGGAGTGGCGAATAATAGGGCATGTGAGGGTTGTCCGCCGGGTCTCTTACACTGAACGTGCCGATTCGCCCGCGCAGCAGCGTCTGAAGGAGACAAATGACCGACGTCAACACCGCATCCCTGGCTGAGCTAGACCCGGATGTGGCGGCCGCGATGAATGGCGAGCTGACCCGTCAGCGCGACACCCTGGAGATGATCGCGTCGGAGAACTTCGTTCCGCGCGCGGTCCTGCAGGCCCAGGGCAGTGTGCTGACCAACAAATACGCCGAGGGTTACCCCGGCCGCCGGTACTACGGTGGCTGCGAATATGTCGACGTTGTCGAGGACATCGCCCGCAACCGGGCGAAAGAGCTGTTCGGTGCCGAGTTCGCCAACGTGCAGCCCCACTCCGGTGCGCAGGCCAACGCTGCTGTCCTGGCCGCGCTGATGGAGCCCGGCGAGACCATGTTGGGCCTCGACCTGGCTCACGGCGGCCACCTCACGCACGGCATGCGACTGAACTTTTCCGGAAAGCTCTACGAGAACGCCTTCTACGGCGTGAGCAAAGAAGACTTCCGCATCGACATGGACGAGGTCCGCAAGGTCGCCCTCGACACCAAGCCGAAGGTCATCGTCGCCGGCTGGTCGGCGTACCCGCGGACGCTGGACTTCGCGGCGTTCCGCTCCATCGCCGATGAGGTCGGTGCGCACCTGTGGGTCGACATGGCCCACTTCGCCGGGCTCGTCGCCGCCGGACTGCATCCGTCGCCGGTCCCGTACGCCGATGTGGTGTCCTCGACCGTCCACAAGACCCTCGGTGGCCCGCGCTCGGGCATCATCCTGGCCAAGAAGGAGTGGGCCAAGAAGCTCAACTCCGCAGTGTTCCCGGGCCAGCAGGGCGGTCCGCTGATGCACGTCATCGCCGCCAAGGCCGTGGCCCTCAAGATCGCCGGCACCGAGGAGTTCAAGGAGCGCCAGCAGCGCACCCTCGACGGTGCCCGTGTCCTGGCCGAGCGTCTGAACGGTGACGACGTGTCCAAGGCCGGTGTGTCGGTGCTGACCGGTGGCACCGACGTGCACCTGGTCCTGGTCGACCTGCGGCACAGCAACCTCGACGGCCAGCAGGCCGAAGACCTGCTCCATCAGGTCGGCATCACCGTCAACCGCAACGCCGTGCCGTTCGACCCGCGTCCGCCGATGGTGACCTCCGGACTGCGGATCGGTACACCTGCGCTGGCCACCCGCGGCTTCGGTGAAGAGCAGTTCCGTGAGGTCGCCGACATCATCGGTACCGCACTGGCTGCCGGGCAGGGCGCGGACGTCTCGGCGCTGCGGGCCCGTGTCTCACAGCTGGCCCTCGACTTCCCGCTTTACGAGGGACTCGAGGACTGGGGCCTGCTCAGCACCCAGCACTGAGCCTGCACACCACCACACGAACCCACCTCTTCGCGCCGGAACCACCCGTTGGTTCCGGCCGGTAGAGGTGGGTTTCTTGTTCTGGCCAGCGGTTTCGCATATCGCGAATCGACCTCTAGGCTGTCGGGGTGAATGATTTGACCCAGGACGAACTGCTCTACGCCTTGGAAAAGGCGATCCCGGAAATCATGGAAGAGCACAACGCCGCGGCGGTGGCGTGGAACCCGCATGACTGGGTGCCGTGGGCCGAGGGCAAGAACTTCGCTTTCCTCGGTGGCGAGGACTTCGACCCCAATCGGCCGTCCCCGCTGCCCGACGACGTCGTCAAAGCGGTGCTGGCCCTGCTGCTCACCAAGGACAACATGCCGTCCTACCACCGTTTGATGGCGCAGAAGGCGTCCATCTTCGGAGCCTGGCAGCAGGTCATCGGCACGTGGACCGCCGAGGACAACCGCCACGCGATTGCCCTGCGGGACTACCTCGTGGTGTCGCGTCTGATGGATCCGGAAGCCGCCGAGACCCTGCGCCTGCACCACATGACCAAGGGCAAGTTGCAGACATCCGCGTCGGTGACCGACTACGAGATCCTCGACGTGCTCGCGCTGCTCGCGGTGCATGAGCTGCAGTGTGTGTCGTTCGGCGAGAAGCTTCTCGAGGCATCCGACAGTGACGTCCTGAAGGGGATCCTGGAGAAGATCGTGCACGACGACCGCGTTCAGGCGAAGACGTTCACCAACTTCCTCAACGCCGGTGTCGATGCCAACGTGACCGAGCTGGTCAAGGCCGTCGACCGGGCGCTGTCCGAACTCGAACTCATCGGCGCCGACATCGACGACTTCGGTGACCTCGAGATCATCGCGCCGTTCAACGCCGATGCCGTGACGTTCGTCGCCACCGCACTGGTCGACGACCTCAAGCTGCAATCCCTTGACGGTCTCGACGAGGCCAGCGAGGCGGCACGCCGTCGGGTGCTGACCGCGGCCGGCCGGTAGGTAATTCGTTCAACTGATCCACCAGCCCCGCTCCAACCCGCAGTATCGCTGCGGTGGAGCGGGGTTTTTGGTTCTGAGGCGGCGATCCTGGGGTGGTCGGGACGTCGAAACCCGACCGATCCGCCAGCGGAGCAGTTAACCGATTATTCACGGACACGGGCTGTCTCCACCTCGCCGACACGCCGGGTTGGGCGTACTTTGACGTTTGACGGGCCGCGGGGAAGCGGTTCGTCCGGGAGGTTCGATCGTTGACTTGCTCACGTGAGTACGAGGGGACCGGCCCCGGTCCTCGTGACAGCAGCACCTGGCCGCTGACATCAGAACCGGACCGGCCGCAACACATGTCTGAGTGGTGCCACCCAGACCGAGGAGCCCTTCGTGACCGCACGCGACGCCCGTACGTATGTCATCGATACTTCCGTGCTGTTGTCCGACCCTTGGGCGGCAACACGTTTCGCTGAGAACCACGTAATTCTTCCGCTGGTTGTCATCAGTGAATTGGAAGGCAAACGCCACCACCACGAACTGGGCTGGTTCGCTCGCGAAGCATTGCGCATGCTCGACGATCTGCGACTGGAGTTCGGGCGACTCGATCAACCGATTCCCATCGGCACTGTTGGTGGCACCCTTCAGGTCGAGCTCAATCACACCGACCCGGCGGTCCTGCCGGCCGGTTTCCGTACCGACAACAACGATTCCCGAATCCTGGCGTGCGCCTTGAATCTCCGTGCCGAGGGCAAAGACGTCGTGTTGGTGTCCAAGGACACCCCGCTGCGCGTCAAGGCCGGTGCGGTGGGTCTGGCCGCCGATGAGTACCACGCCCAGGACGTGGTGGCCTCGGGGTGGAACGGGATGACGGAGGTCGACGTCGACTCCGCGGTGATCGACACGTTGTTCGCCGAGGGTGTTGTCGACCTCGACACCGCGCGGGACCTGCCCTGCCATACCGGGATCCGGTTGCTGGGCAACAGTTCCAGTGCCCTGGGCCGGGTGAACCCGCAGAAACAGGTGCAATTGGTGCGCGGCGATAGGGAGGTATTCGGGTTACGTGGGCGCAGCGCCGAGCAGCGGGTGGCGCTCGATCTGCTGCTCGACGACAGTGTCGGCATCGTCTCCATGGGCGGCAAGGCGGGTACCGGCAAATCGGCGCTGGCCCTGTGCGCCGGTCTCGAGGCCGTGCTCGAACGGCGTACCCAGCGCAAGGTTGTCGTCTTCCGGCCGCTCTACGCCGTCGGCGGCCAGAATCTCGGCTACCTGCCCGGCAGCGAGTCGGAGAAGATGGGACCCTGGGCGCAGGCCGTGTTCGACACCCTTGAAGGGTTGGCATCGACCGAGGTGATCGAAGAGGTGCTGAGCCGGGGCATGCTCGAAGTCCTTCCGCTGACCCATATTCGGGGTCGCTCACTGCACGATTCTTTTGTGATCGTTGACGAGGCGCAGTCATTGGAGCGCAATGTGCTGCTGACGGTGCTCTCGCGTCTCGGTTCGGGGTCGCGGGTGGTGCTCACCCACGACGTCGCGCAGCGCGACAATCTCCGCGTCGGCAGGCATGACGGTGTGGCCGCGGTGATCGAAAAGCTCAAGGGCCACCCACTTTTCGCCCACGTGACGTTGACCCGCAGCGAGCGGTCGCCGATTGCCGCTCTGGTCACCGAGATGCTGGAGGAATTCGCGCCGGGGGCGGGAGCGTACTGAGTCTGGCTGCCGCCCACCTGTTTTCGTACCGGACTCGGCTTATTGCCGGTGGCCGGTGCAAAAACGGGTGGGGCGTAGGGCTTTTGGTGCTCGGTGTGGCTCAGCAGTCGTTTCGTTTGATGTTGGTATCCGGGTCGCTCACGGTGTCGAGGAGTTTGCCGTACCGGTTGGCGGGGTAGTCGGCCAATGCTTCACATAGGTCTGATTTACCTTGACCGACAACAACATAGGCGGCGTAGATGAGCCTTCCGTTGTCGTCTTGGGGACGCAGGGACGGGCACGATAGGTCGGTGCGCAGGTACTGCGCGCCAGGATGCTTGTCGAGTGCTCGCGTGATCTCGTCGTGGTAGGTCCTGGGGTTGGTGGCGTTGGCGACCACAACGATCGCGGTGCCGTCGCACGCGGGTGTGCTGATCGGCACCGAGAGACCGAGATCGGCCGGGTTGGTGGTCGGGGTCACCGACTCGGCGGTCGCCGAGAGATCGGACGGCGGGGTCGGTTGTGTCGGCGGCACCTGCGTGGTCGCCGTGACGGTCTCGGTTGTGGTGTTCGCGGTGGCTGCCGCTTTGGTGTTGTCGTCGGGCCAGAACACGACTGTGGCGATCACTGCCAGGGCGAGCGCGACGACTGCGGCGATGCCGGCGATGATCCAGGGTGTCCGAGAACGGGGACCGCTCGGCGGTGCCTGTTGTGGCGGGGGTGGGTCGTGCGGTGGTTGCGGGGCAGGCGGCGCGGACGTGTACTGCCGCGTGGGTGGCGGAGCGGGAGCGGCGAAGGCCTGCCGTTCGGGTTCCTGTGGTGGTCCGTTCCGGGTGCGCGGTGCGACCGAGGGCAACCCGAGGTGCATTGGCGCAGGGTGTGCGGCATGTGCGTCGGGTGCGGACGTCTCCGCGGGCGGCGCGTCCGGCAGGTTCAGTGCGGCCGCGAGTTCGTGGGCGAACTGTCCGCAGGTGGGATAGCGGTCTGCGGGCGCAGGGGCCAGGGCCCGGTCGATGACTGGAGCGACACCGTCGGGGAGCTCACGGCCGGATCCGGGGGGAGCGCCGGTGAGCAACGCGACGGCGGTACATCCGAGGGCGTAGACATCGGCCCGTGCATCCACCGGCAGACCGCGGAGTTGCTCGGGCGCGGAGTAGGCGACCGTGCCGACGGAAACCCCGGCGGTGGTCAGGTCGCCGACATCTGCGATCGGGCGGGCGATGCCGAAGTCCGTGAGCATGACGCGGTGTGGTGTGGCGTCGGTGAGCATGATGTTGCCGGGTTTGACGTCGCGGTGCAGCAGTCCCTGGTGGTGGGCGTAGTCGAGAGCCGCGGAGACCTCGGTGATGATCTGCAGGCAGAGGGCCGGTCGGACGCCGGTGGGGTAGATGGCGAGCAGTTCGGCGCCGTCGGTGCCCGGAACGTAATCCTGACTGATCCAGAGTTGACCCAGGTACTCGCCGCGGTCGTGTACGGCCACGATGTTCGGATGCCAGAGTTTTGCCGACAGATCGGCCTCGCGCACGAACCGGCGTCGGTAGTTCTCGTCGGACGCGGCACTGGATCCGGGCAGTGAGGTGGGCAGGATCTTGAGGGCATCCGACCGTGGCAACCGGGGATGCTTGGCCAGATACACCTCACCCATGCCACCGGCGCCCAGTAGGCGCTCGATTGTGTAGCCGGCAAAAATGGTGCCCACGGCAAGCGGCATGAAAACCCTCGAACTCTCTTCATCGGTGCCGGCCCCGGGAGCGGAGTGCGCGTCGGGTCGGCAGTGACCAGATTAGTGCAGTCCCGTAATCGCACCGATACGTGCTTTGGCTTACGAATTGGCATAATCAGCAGGTGCTGAAGTTGTCAAAGATGTTGATGGGGCCAGTGGTGTCACTGGCTGCAGCGTGTGTTGTTGTCGCTGCGATGGTCGTCCCGGTCTCGGCGCAGGCCGACGAGATACTCACGCCGGAGTCGTTCCCGACGTCGACCCAGATGATCACGGTGACCTCCCAGTCGATCTACGACACCGTGGCAACCCTGACCGCCTGGGAACGCGACGAAGCCGGGACGTGGATTCAGGTCATCGCACCCACCGAGGCCCATCTCGGCGCCGAGGGCATCGGCATACCCAGGGACAGTGTGTGGCGGACACCGATGGGTACTTTCGCCCTGGACCAGGCCTTTGGCAACCAGCCCGATCCCGGCACCAAGATGCCGTATTTCCAGGCCGATGAGCAGGATTGGTGGGACGCCCTGCCCGGGTCACCGACCTACAACACCCACGTCCGGCAGGTTGAGAATCCCGGCGGCGACAGCGAGAACATCCTCGCCACCGGAGAGGTCTACGACTACGTCGTCAACATCGCGCACAATCCACAGCGCGTCGACGGATACGCGTCGGGCATCTTTCTGCATGTCACCAACGGTGAGCCCACGTGGGGTTGTGTCGCGATCGACCGCGATGTCATGCGCCAGATCGTCCAGTGGCTCGACCCGGCCCGGCAGCCGATCATCGATATTGGCCTGGCCTGACCCACCCCGATGATGTGCCCTCAGTGTGACTCTTGTGTTGCCGCCTGAGCGGTGGTTGGGTCCTGGTCACCTGGTGTTTGGCTCTTGATGTGCCTGCCGGCATCGCATTGATGCGCATGTCTGGTCTTGCAAAAGTTATGCCAACACCAGGTGGGAAGGACCGGCCGATGTGGCTTGATAGGAGCGTGGCAACGCCCCCAACTGAGGATTGCCCACCGACCGGCCCAACCGTCCCTGGTCCCTGTTTCTGAAATCAGGAGGCAACCACCATGGTTGTAGTTGGAGTCGATGTACACAAGAGCTCACACACATTTGTTGCCGTCGATCCCGTCGGCAAAAAGCTAGGCCAACTCACCGCCCCGGCCACCACCGCCGGCCATCATGCCGCGATGCGATGGGCCCACACCCAGTTCGGTACCGACCTGCTCTGGGGCATCGAAGACTGCCGACAGATGTCGACCCGCCTCGAACGCGACCTACTCACCGCCGGCCAGACCGCCGTGCGGGTACCCACCAAAATGATGGCCCACACCCGTGCCTCGGCACGTACCCGCGGCAAATCAGATCCCATCGACGCTCTGGCCGTCGCGCGGGCAGTGCTGCGCGAACCGAACCTGCCCGCCGCCGGCGCCGACCCCCGATCCCGCGAGATACGTCTACTAGTCGATCGACGCGAAGTGTTTGTCGCACAACGCACCTCAACAATCAACCGACTGCTGTGGCGAGTCCATGAAATCAACCCCGCCTACGCCCCCAAACCACGCTCGCTGAGCATGCACAAACACCAACAGATCCTCGCCGCACAGCTGGCCACCGAGACCGGACTGCTGGCCGACATCGCCCGCGAAGAACTCGACGAGATCATCTCCCTGACCACCCGGATCAACACCACGGCCACCGAGATCGGCAAACGAGTCCGCGAACTGGTTCCCTCGCTACTACAGCTACCCGGCTGCGGGGAACTCACCGCAGCCAAAATCGTCGGCGAAACCGCCGGCATCGCCCGCTTCCACTCGGCCGACGCCTACGCCAACTACGCCGGCACCGCCCCCATCCCGGTCTGGTCCGGCAACACCGCCGGCCGCGTCCGGCTACCGCGCTGCGGCAACCGACAACTCACCACCGCCCTGCACCGCATCGCCCTGACCCAAACCCGACTCGAAGACAGCGACGGCTACACCTACTACCGCAAACGCCGCGCCGCCGGCGACTCCACCACCGCAGCCCTCCGAGCACTCCGACGCCGCCTGGTCCGCACCGTCTATCAACGCCTGATCACCGACACTGCGCCCCAACCACGAGCCATTCAGACCGCCGCCGCTTGACATAGGAGCAACTTTTGGCG